>JBEKFX010000176.1:0-8200 GCA_050013115.1 Polyangiaceae bacterium | reverse complement strand
CTGACGAGAGGCCCGCGCTCCCGCCGCACGGCGCTCCGTCGGGTGCGGGCGGTCGGGTATCGGTATGGCACGCTCCGGCACAACGCGCCTGGACGAAACATGTGGCAATCGCGTCCTCTCGCCATGGCGCAAGCGATGCTTCCCTTGGCGTGCCACCATGGTCTCGATGATTCGATTCGCTCTCCTCTTCCCGCTGGTCGCTGGATCGATCGCCTGCGGTGGTTCCGTCTCCAACGGGGGCGGAGATCCCCCTTCCGCGGGCGTTGCCGTTGGCGCCCAGGCGCCGGCCTCTGGACCCTTGGGCGCGAACGGACTCGGGACAGGCGCAAGCGCGGGTGGCGGCGCAAGCACGGACGCTGCCGACGATGACGGCGAGGCCAACATCGGCCCGACGTTGGGCGGGAGCGCATCATGTCCGGCGAGAGGCAACGCGGGATTGTGTCCGGCCGTTCCCGCCATTGTCGCTCCACCCGTTCCTCCGAAGCTCCCCCCGGGATCGCCCGACGTCGATTCGACCTGGGTCGGCTGCCAATACACGAGCTGCTCGTCCGCGGCTGAGTGCACGACCTGTACTTGCGTTGCGATGGAGGCGGGAGCGGCCTGGGACTGCGGAGACGCTGGAGGCCCACGGCCTGAAGCCGATGCGCAGCCCACGCCCTACTGCTCTCTCTACTCGGGCCCCATCGACGCGGGCGACGCGCCCGGCGTCGGGCCGGTCGAAGAGTGCACGCCGGAGTACCCGACGTGCTCCGGGCCTTCTCCTGAGTCGCCCGGCTGGCAATGCTGCCTCATCACGGCATGGCCAGGCGGAGTCACGGAGATCTCGTGCATGCCGAACGATGCGGCGGCTTACGCCGGGAACTTCCCGCCCTGACGGCAAGCGGGGTGCCCGTCGGAATTCGCCGGGCGCCAGAGCGCAACCGCCTTCTCATGGATTCACCTTGCCTTGGTGGACATATGTCCTGAACGATAGACGTTTGCCATGAGCCTCGGCGTTCCCATGAGTCTGTCGCGCCAGGACTCGCGGAGTGAGAGAGGCCTATCGCCTGGCCCGGGCGCTCGGTCGTTCCGACGTGCGACGCCTGGTCCGATTTGTGGGCCAACCGACTATCGCCGCGGTGATAGCGAGCGGTGAGCCGAATGGCAGAACGAAGCGCAAGTCGGAGAACTCAAAAGGCCGGTCTCTTGGCGACTCGCACGCGGCCGACCTCAAGGCGGAAGGACGCCCACCACCTCGGTAGTCGTTGGGTAACTGAACGGGACCGCGACGCAAGCAGTTCCCGCATCGGTGGAATTCGAAAAACACTCATCAGATCTCTCGGCGCACATAGTCACCACGTACTCACCGGGCAACGAGCACTGCGTAGATTGACATGCGATCGCTTGAGTGGCTTGTCCTGGGCCAGGTGACCAACCGCACGTTGAAGTACCGGTGATCACGGTGCCGTCCCAAGTCGCCGTCGCACCGCCTTCGGGCACGCCAGCGCACCCAGCTCCAATCGGGACCCCGACCATGCCGCACGAATTGCATATCGCCAAGTCTGAAAAGAAAATCGGAACTGGCTGTCCGTATGCCGTCGCGAGTGAATACCACCAGACTCCATCACCAGGATTGCCGAACGAAAAGACATAGCGATATCCAGCATCGACACTTGGAGCCTCCATGCGGAATGTGACCGACCCTTGTGACACGCAGCCCGTCGGCGCGTCGGGCGCGTTCGCGTCAGGCGCGTTCGCGTCAGGCGCGTTCGCGTCAGGCGCGTTCGCGTCAGGCGCGTTCGCGTCAGGCGCGTTCGCGTCAGGCGCGTTCGCGTCGGGCGCGTTCGCATCGGGCGCGTTCGCATCGGGGCTCGCGTCCAATGGTTCGCTGGAGCGCGTGTTCGTGCCGCCGCACGCTGCGAGCTGAAAGACAAGAAATGCGATTCTCTTCGTGCCCACCCTCGTTTGAACAGGGCCGTGCTTTCGGAAGCGCATCTTCATGACCTATTATTTCCTCAACTATCGTGAACGCGCCTAACGATTGCTAACCTGATTGGGTAGTCACGCAGGCGAAGTGGAAAGCAAAGAGCATCTGACCAACCATTTGCCGAAATATTCGACCGTGCGTCGTTTGGGTAAGCGGAGGACTCGTACGAAGTCCCCTGTCGAAATCTTCGAGCGAGCAAGCGGCGTTCCACGTCGATCATCTCATTCGACGACCGGAAAAGTTCGGGCCTGGTGCACCCCGACGCACGCCGCTTGCACGATCTGCAGATCCGGATCGGCACAAGGTGGCGCACTGACAGCGTGACTTGCGGGCGTGGCCCGAACGGCTTGCGAACAACCTCGGAGCATCGGCATCCGCTTGATCCCGGGATCGGCTAGCGCGGACTACCCGCGCGCCGAGGCTGAGCGCATCGCCCACTTCCTTTTTGATTTGAGTGCATCCGTCGGCATGCGGGATGCTTGAGGGGGTGCTTGATGGCCATGACCGACGCGGGGAGTGCGGTCGCGAGGTTGCTCGTCCCCGCCGCCTTCATTTCGGGTTGCCGCGGAACAGTGCTCTCCAACGCCTCCGAGGCGGGCGAGGGAGGAGCTGTCCCTGCCATCCCTGGCAGACTCTACGGACGACGGGTCGATGGACTCAGCCCTACCCAACGAGTCGGGCACCAGCGAGCCGGGACCCAGCGACGACGCCGCCGCGAGCGATGAAGCCGACGACGACGCAGGCTCCAGCGAGCGGGCGTTCAGCGAGGCAGGAGCCGGCGACGGCGGCCCCTACACCGGCGTGATCTACGCGTCGGTGCCGGGATACAGGGTCGGGGCGGGGTTTTCCGTTTCCGCCGGGAGCATCGAGTTCTCTCACCCTGAAACGACGGCCGACACCGGCTGCTCTTGCATCCACGGAATCGGAGACCCGGGGCAGGAGGAAGCGTCCGCGGGCACGATTACCATCAGGGCCGCCGATGGGGGTCCCGTGCTGGCGTCATTGATGGTCGCAGACAGCTTCGATGATGAGCGCTTCGCCGAGCTTGCCGCGCTCGACGACCTGCGGAGGCGGCGAGGCCGAGTTCCCAGACACAGGGCAATCGTGTCGTCGTGCGGCAAGCGATCGCGTCGTCGAGGCGCTCTTCGACGACTGCGCGCGGAATGACGTTGAGGATCAGGTGTTCCCGCGCCGCGTCGTTGAGATTCGGTCGGACGGTCCAGCTACGCTTCGAGCGCGGCTCGGTCAACCTCGACGTCACGTGCGCCTGGGTCCGTGGATTCGGGCAGTCGAAAAATTCCGCGGTCCATGCGTTTGGTCCACATCGCGTAACCGTTGCGGTCGCAATACACGACACGAACGCGATCGCATCGTTTGGAGAAGAAGATAAAACAGGTGTCCGCTGAGAGGGTCGTGACGAAACACGTCGCGCACGAGCGCCATCAGGCTGTCTGGGCCCTTTCGTCCGTCGACCGGCTGCGTCGCCACGAACAGCCGCACACTCGCGGGAAGGCTCAGCACGCGCGAGCCAGAACGTCGAGCAGACGTGCGAGAGCCTCGCCGTCGAACGACGATGGCACACGCACTACGGTGCCCGAGGCGAGCACGACTTCGAAGGTCGACATGGGCCCGGAAGGCCCAACGATCAGCTCACGGAACGTGGTAGGCTCGCCTCCGGCGAGCCGGCGACGCCATAGGTAGAGCCGCTGCGGATCAAGCCCATGCTCGGCTGCGAAGCTGGCGACTGTCTTGCCGGACCGCTCCAGCGCCGCAAGCGCGTCGCGCGCGTCCTGCTCCGACCAGCGCGGGCGGTTGAAGGGCGATGACGGGCGCTTCGTGAGCATGGGGGGCTGCGCTCCTCGACGCCACGCGTCTCACGAGCCACCGCCACCTTCCAGACGCCCTTCGTGGGCGGCTTACGTTGTTCGAGCTCTGCCTCGTGCACACCCTCGCGACGAAGGAAGGCACCCAGCTCACCGGGCAGAAGGGCTGCCGCCGCCGTCACAACGCGCAGCTTCTCCACCGCCGTTCGGCCGCCCCGCTTCGCGCAACGTCCTCCGCTGACTGCTGTTTTGTCATCGTAGAGAGTATGAGCGTCCCGAAGCCAGCGCGAGACCGGCGACTGCGACACGCCGACCTCCTTTGCCAAGCTCGATGCCGAGACCGCATTCGGTGCGTTCATCTCAATGAGGTCCACAGCTTGTCACATACCGGAGGGTATGTGACAGCCAATGGGCCTTCGACGCCGCTTGATCCCCGAAGGGCGCTACCACTCGCTACACTCTTCATTGGGCACACGCGTCGAGCACCATCAGCTCTGGCCAAAATACGATGGGCCGCTTCGTCGAAAGCAAGAAAGAGCCGCTCGATAATCGCATCTGGTACAACTACGCCAATCAAACGAAGAACCCAAACTATTGGGGTGCCCTGATGTCGGGGTCGACCAATCCACCTACCGCCGTGGGCCAGGTGCTTGCCGACGGCACGACGAAGCTCTGGCAATACCAGTACAACGCGCAGGGACGGTCACCGTTGTGACCGACCCCATTAATAGGCAATTCACGTATGGCTACGCAACAAATGGGATTGACCTTACAAGCGTCACCAACACCACGGCGGGTCGAACGGACGCGCTCGCCACGTATGCGTACAATCCGAACCACACGGTCAAGACCTACATTAGAGCCAACGGGGGTTGGACCAGCTATCTGTACAACGATGCGGGCCAAGTTACCTCCGTCACCCCGCCCCCTCCCCTCGCTTGCCTAACGTGCGTCGACGACACATCGTTCCTCTTCATCTATGATTCGACGGGCCACTTTGAAACCCTGGAGTCGCGTACACTTTTTGTTGGCACCGTTGTTCTTTTCTCCGCGACCCCCGACGCGGTGGGCCGCATTGGTACGACGACGGACGGCGCCGGCGATACTCGCAGCTATTTCTATGACAACGCAGACCGGTTAACGGAAATCGAGCTGGCCGACGGTACGAATGTACAATTTGGTTACACGAATCCGGCAACGTCCATGCCCGACCTCGATATGACGTCGTTTACAGCTCGCCTGGGGAAAGTCATTTAATACGACTACGACGGGGACCGTCGACTCTATGAGATTGACGAGCTGTCGTCCACGCAGCCGACGCGAAAGACCGTGCTTGGCTATTACTTGAATGGCCAGCTCAACACCGTAACCGATCCGAACACCTTCACGACGACGTACACGCGTGATCTCGAGGGGCGCTTGACGCAGGTCACTGATCCTCTCGGCCACGTCGTGCGCCTTTGGAACTATACTGGGGGCCGGGTCGCCTCTGATGAGAGTGTGCAAGCTTACACGTACTACGACGATGATACCATTGCCAGTATCACGTACAAGCCATCGACCCCGCCCACGCCCACGGTCAATTTCTATTACGACACGGCGTACCGTCGACTGGACAAGGTCGTATCCTCAACGTCATCGGAGATCTATACGTACAATAGTGCGCTTTCTTCACCGCCGGTCACGGCGGGTAGCAAAGTCGCAGGGGCAAATAAATTGCAAAGCATTCAAACAACATTTGCCAATGCGACCGCCGATCAGGACGAGGTAACCTACACGTATGACATGCTCGACCGGGTGAGCACTCGCGTGGTTGCTCACGTCGCCAACGCGTCTGGATCTATCAGCGATGCGCAAACCGAGTCGTTCACCTACAACGATGTACTTGGGCGGGTGACATCGATAGGCAACCAGCTCGACACGTTCAACTACTCGTATGCTGGACCCACATCCAGAATCTCGAGCCTGGCGTCAACGTATGGGCCGCAGATAGGTGTTTCTTACTCTGAAGCGAATCGTCCGCACCTTGTAAGCAATTTGAACGCGAGTACTCCGTCGGGTGCCAATATCTTGTTGTCGCAATACGAATATTACCCGAACGATCAAGTTCAGTTCTACAGCGAATCGGAATACCAAAATTCCGGCGCGTCGCTGAATTCGAAGTTTTGGGAATATTCCTGCGACACGTGGAATCAGCTATCGGGCGCGACTCAGACCGTTGGCTCGTCCTCCTCGTTCACCTATCCGCATGATTTGAACGGAAATTGGGGCGGTTCCGGCTATTCTTACGCCAGCGACAATGAAATTACCTCCTGTAAACGATGGGTTCGATGAGCCTACGAACTCCCCGCCTTCTCTCGTGTACACGTGGGATGCGGCCCACCGTCTCGTAACGCTGACCAACGGTTCCACTGCGACAGAGTTTACCTACGATGGGCTTGGCCGGGTGGTTCGCATCGCAACCAGTGTCGGCGCATCGGTCACGAAGGACCGAACCTATTTCTGGTGCGGGGACACTCGGTGCCTAGAGCACGATAACCTCAACGGCGGGCAGCTATCCCAGCGGTACTTCGCCCAGGGCTATGTTCGAACCCCGTCCACCTCGCCAAACCCCTTCTATTGCGTCACCGATTGGCTCGGAAGCGTTCGCGAAGTGGTCGACCACAACTCGGGCGTGCAAGCCGTCTACAATTACGATCCCAATTCTGGAGCACGCTCCCAAAGTTTGGGGTCTGAAGTTAGCGATTTTGGTTTCGCCGGTTACTTCTACGAGAATAACTCGCAGCTCGACCTTGCACGCGATCGCGCTTACTCCCCGAGCTTGGGGCGCTGGTTGAATCAGGGTCCCATTCTGCCCCCGAGCAGCGTCGGCACATTTAAATCGCCGGGGTATCGAGGTCAGCAGACGAATTTGTACGTCTATGCGAACAACGATCCGTTGAACCTCGTGGATCCGAGCGGTGATGATCCAAACGCGTCGCTCGCCCTCTGTGCGGCCGGAGCCATCGGTGGCATCCTTGTTGGGGGCGCCGCCGCCGGGCACGTCACGGCCGGAGGTGGCGTAATACCGGGTGCGATGGCCGGGGCCGTTTACTTGGCGGGCGCGCTTGGGTGCGAGATCGGCAACGTTGTAGGGGGCGCCGTGACTGTTCCGCCCCTGCCGGGACCGGTTCCAAACGCCGGCGGCCCGGGTACGAGTGTTGAACCGCAGGCACCGAGCGAATGGCGTGCATCGAACGTCAGAGTTCTGGCTCGTCGCGAAGTCCATGCACCTTCGCTCATCGGAGTGGATGCCGACGAGCGGATACGAGCTGCGAAAGCAGGTGCAGATCGGCAAGAAGCGATGGACCTTCTGCTTCAAGCTGCACGTTGTCTCCGAGTTGGACGATGTGCTCGAGGACTGGGCCGGTATACGCTTTCGCTCGACGGTAACGATCTGGCCGCCCTCAAAGCTGAAGGACCGTGAAGAAGAAGAGATCACGAAACTCGGCTGGTATGCGCAGGCGAAGAAGCGAGTCGCGAAATACGGCTACAAGGGGGAGTGGACGACGATGCCACAGGTGGGCAGATGGGGGAATTTTGAGAAGGAACTCGGAAGCGTCGCCGAGCTACGCCGCGAAACGAGATTGCTTGAGAAGCTGGCCGCCTCTCCAGGGTGGATCCTGACGGGCGAGACGCAAGACCTGCAAGATGAGGGCTGAAAGGAGTGTAGCGAGTCGTAGCGCCCTTCGGGGATCAAGCGGCGTCGAAGGCCCATTGGCTGTCACAAACCCTCCGGTATGTGACAAGCTGTGGACCTCATTGAGCCTGAGCGATCGGGACGGGCGGACCGGCTACGACACGATGGTGGGCGAGCGTGGCGTCAAGCTGTCGGGCGGGCAGCGCCAGCGCATCGCGATCGCGCGCGTGCTCCTGAAGAACGCGCCAATCCTCGTGCTCGACGAGGCAACGTCGGCGCTGGATTCCGAAGTCGAGGCGGCCATCCAGGAAAACTTCCAGACGCTGATGGAAGGCAAGACCGTGATTGCCATCGCGCACCGACTTTCGACGATCGCGGCGATGGACCGGCTGATCGTGCTCGAGGACGGCGCGATCGCGGAGATGGGCACGCACCAGGAGCTGCTCTCCCGTGGCGGCATCTACGCCTCGCTCTGGCGGCGCCAGTCCGGGGGCTTCCTCGAGGCCACCGCGGCGTGAGGAAGTTCGCGGTCGGCGGCGTAAGGCTGCGCTGGACGGCGTACGTGCGTGTGTCGCATCTTCTGACCGGCGTGCGCTGCCCTCGCAACCGACCGTTAGCGCGAAGCATCGGAGCCGCCTTCGGGTCTTCACGCGACGAGCTTAGCCATGAAATTCAGTGTAAGCCGCCCACGAAGGGCGTCTGGAAGGTGGCGGTGGCTCGTGAGACGCGTGG
>JBEKFX010000175.1:0-8255 GCA_050013115.1 Polyangiaceae bacterium | reverse complement strand
GACGGGGCCGCACCGCGTGACGGGGCCGCACCGCGTGACGGGGCCGCACCGCGTGACGGGGCCGCACCGCGTGACGAAAAGGCGGGCGGGCGAGCAGTAGGAGGTCGACGCGACGCAACCGGCCAGGGTCGAGCGAGCCGGTCTGCTATCCTGGCCGCCTCTTGCAGCTCGCCGCTCCCTCTTCCACCGTACCGCCCAAAGCCGTCTCGACGTTGGCCCTCGCCCGAAGCCGCGCATGGGTCTTGAGGCATGCGCCGCTCCTCGTCTTACTCGGCGTTGCGGCGGTGCTTCGTTCCTTCCGACTCGCAGACCCGAGCGGCGCCCTCATCGGCGACGAAGTGTATTACGTTCAGGACGCTCGCGTGATGCTGGGACTTCCGGTCGTATTTCACCACTTGCCGGGCTCCGCCCTGAGTGGTCTCGACCCGAATTTCGAGCATCCGCCGCTCGGCAAGCTGATCATGGCCGGGTTCATCCGGGTCTTTGACGACCGAGATTTTTCTTGGCGAATTCCGAGCGTCATTCTCGGCACGTTGGCCATTGCGTTGCTTTACGCAATCGTCCTCCAGCTCGGCGGCACGCGGCGGCAGGCCCTCATCGCCGCTTTTCTCCTCGCATTCGAGAATCTCTCGTTTTTGCACGGTCGAATCGGCACGCTCGACGTCTACGTCACGACCTTCATCTTGGCGGGAACATCGCTGTATCTGGCCTCCTGCTACGAGGTGGCCGGCGTCGTCTTCGCGATCGCGATGGTCTGTAAGATGAACGGTATTTGCGGAATTTTTGCGCTTGCGATTTACGAAGTGCTCCTCGCCACGCGCGGTTCGTGGCGGGTTTCGTGGAGCGCGCTTCGACCGCTCGTTCTAACGACCGTTTTTTGCGCTGCTTTCTTCTTTCTCACACTCGGCGCGCTCGACTGCTTCTGGACCGAATACCGCGACCCGTGGTCTCACGTGATGGCGATGGTCAAATTCGCCAAGTCGCTGACCCGAGTCGGCCCATCGCAGGGCTCGGAGAGCACCCCACTGCAATGGTGGGTGAACTCGGGCGTGTTCAATTATTTTCAAGTTACGACATCTTCCGGCGGTGTCTCGCGCACCACCGTTCTCTTCCGCGGCGCCATGAACGACTACATCATCGCCGCCGCGCCTTTTGGCCTGCTCTACGCAGCGCGCCGTGTGTGGACGGGCCAGTCACGCCTGGCGGCATTCGCCATCGCCTCGTTCCTAGGAAACTTTGGTCCGATCTTTCTCGCTTGGGCAATCGTGTCGCGGATGTCCTACATTTATTACATGGTTCCCCCGATGCCGGCAATCGTGTGCGCGATCGCGCTCCTCGCCACGGCGGTCCCTCCCGTCTTTCAATGGGGGTTTGCCGCTGCAGTCGTCTACTCCTTCATCGTCTATTTTCCATTTCACTATTTTTGAGATGCCGATGTGCACGAAGTGCAGCCCAGCCCTCCGCCTCTTCTTGCTTGCCATCCTGACGTGCCTCGGCGACAGCGAGGCCACGGCCTTTGCGGCCGTGCCGCCCCTCGAGGGCCACGTCACGGATCCCAGTCGCAAGCTGAAGGCGGCTGACGAAGAGGCCCTCGAAGACAAGCTCGGCAAGATCATGACTGACACCCAGTGTGATCTGGCAACATGGCTGTCGGACGTGCCGCCCGAATCGGCGAATGAGGCGGGCGCGGACGCCTATGATCGCTGGCATATCGGACGCGATTGGGAAAACGGCATCCTGCTCGTCTTTCCCAGTACCGGGCCCGTTCACGTGATCGTCAAGACGGAGCGGCCGGCGGTCACGGAAGCCGAGATCACGAAGGTCGAGACTGGCGACGATCCACACCTCGCGTGGAAGGCGCGAATCGAGCGTGCAGCCGATGAGCTCGCTTCGGTGCTTCGCGTTGGCGCAAAGGCTGCGAAGGTTCGCCCTCCGGGCCATGGAGATCCGCAAAGGGGCCTGCGCTACGCGCTGGGCGGCGCCTTTGTCGGGCTGCTTGCGATAGGTCTATCGACCGCACGGCGAATCGCGGCGCGCAGCTCGATGCCGCGAGCAGGCTGACGGCGGCTGTTCAGGATGCCGTCGTTTCGCAGAGGATGCGCTGCAGGGCCCGGGTGGCGTCACCGACCCCCTTCACGCGGTCTCCCATCGCGGCGAAGTAGAACATGCCGTCGCGGGTCGCGACGCTCCGCGCCGTTACGTCCTCGCCACCGGTCGCCGCATCCACACGCTCCGCTGACGCCTTGCCCCGGGCGACCTCGCGGGCCGTGAGCGCGAGCCCGTCGAGGTCGTTTGTACGTCCGATCCCGGCGACGACCCTTCCGTTTTCTTCGACGAGGACGAGGGCACGAACCTCGCTGCGGTCGGCCACGCTTTCGACGAGGAGCTGCAGCGCCTCGTCGCGATGCACGCTTCGCTTGATTCGGCGATCGTTCATAAGCGGACATGTTGGCGCCGCGGCATGTTGAAGGCCCAGTTTTCGGTTGGTCGGTCACGCGGCGGCACCGGGCTCGACAAGCAGCCTCCTCGTTCGAACCCGGCGACCGAGGGACGGGGTGTCATACGCCGGCGGTCGATGGCAAGGCGGCCCAGGTGCTCAGGGACCGAAACGGCCGGTTGGACACCGATGCGTGCGTCGAGGCTGACGTTGCGCGCCCGCTGGAGTGCGACGCGCGCGCCGGCCGCATTGCCACGCGCGCTGTGCCGCAGCGGGAGTCAGTCGGGTGCGCGCGCGCGTCCGAGTTCGCGGCCCTGCGCAAAAGCTCCTCGTCCTCAGTCGCTCAGCACCCCCATTGTCGACTCGCCCTCAGTCGCACAGCACGCCCTTCGTCGACTTGCCTCAGGTCGCTCAGCACCCCCATTGTCGACTCGCCCTCAGTCGCACAGCACGCCCTTCGTCGACTTGCCTCAGGTCGCTCAGCACCCCCATTGTTCGACTCGCCCTCAGCCGCACAGCACGCCCTTCGTCGACTTGCCTCAGGTCGCTCAGCACCTCCATCGTCGACTCGTCCTCAGTCGCTCAGCACGCCCTTCGTCGACGGGACCACGGAGGACCGTGCCTCGACGCGCACCGCCTCTCGCAACGCACGCGCAAGCGCCTTGAAGCTGATTTCGACAATGTGGTGCAGGATCTCGCCGCGGTGAAGGACGACGTGTAAATTGCATTGAGCGCCTCGGGCCAAGGCCTCAAAAAAGACGGGGGCGAGCTCGACGTCCCACGTCCCAATCTTCGCCCCCGGCGGCAGCGGGACCTCCCAAACGAAGTGGGCGCGGCCCGAGAGATCGAGCGCACAGGTCGCTCGCGCTTCGTCCATCGGCAATGTGGCCCAGCCGTAGCGAACGAGGCCCGCCTTGTCGCCGAGTGCTTTCGCGACGCACTGACCGATCACGAGCCCGACGTCTTCGGTCGTGTGGTGGCCGTCGATCTCGACGTCGCCTTTGGCGTGCACGGTGATGTCGAGGAGCCCATGGCGCGCCAGTTGATCGACCATGTGCGTGAGAAATGGGAGCGGCGTCTCAACATGGGACTGTCCGGTGCCGTCGAGGTCGATCGTTACCTCGATGGTCGTCTCCTTCGTCGTGCGCGACACGCTGGCGACTCGGCCCATTGGGCCGCAGTATTCCCGATGCGTTCCAGTGTGTCGATCGGCGCCGCAATGGGCGCGCGTCGAGGCCAAGGCGTCGAACGCGCCGGCCGGTCGAAGACGCTGAGAAGACGCTGAGGCGCGAACAGGTTGCTCACGTCGGCGGCCTGACCGCCGGCCGGCGGGAAAACTCGCTTGGCTTCCGAATGGAAGAATCCGATTCAAGCAGAACCGTGCCAGGAGGCCGCGACGCGCTGGAGTACGCGGAGCGCAGAGGCCGCCCTGAGCAGATGAGCATGCCACGGCGCGACTCGGATCCGGCCGTTGACTTCGCACGCTCTTGTAAGGTAAGTCCCCAGGTCCTGAAGCATGTGGCGTTTTTGCAACCCTTTGGCAGGACTGCTTGGCTCGCCGCCGCCTGGCTCGCCGGCACGGCATCCTGCGCGACTCGGGGTGCCGAGACGCCCGCTGCAAATCCCTTGCGTCAAAGCGAGGCCGAGTATGACCTCGCGCGCGACGCGTTCTACCGGGGTCTTCCTCGCGAAGCCCTCGATCACTGCCGCCGGGCCATCGGCTTCGACGATCAGAACGCCAAAGCGCTTTACTTCGCCTCGACCGTTCACCTCTTCTTTTGCTCTGGACAGAAGGAGCTCCGCGATCCCGATTGCCACTTGAGCGAGGCGGAAAACTACGTTCGTCGCGCTTTGAAGGTCCAAGACCCTTTTCGAGAGGCCGCGAACACGCTCGGCCAGATTCTTATCCTTGAAGGGCGCTATCCGGAAGCGATCACCGTGCTGGCGCCGCTTACCAAAGATCCTGCGTTCGAGTCGAGCTACCTCGCGTGGGGCAATCTCGGGTGGGCTCAAGTGAACGCCGGCCATATTGATGAAGGAATCGAATCGTTGAAGAACTCGACCACGGAACCGCGATTTTGCGTCGGCCACTACCGGCTGGGGGTGGCCTACGAAAAGAAGGGGGATTGGGCCGCGGCAGAGCAAAGTCTCAGCAATGCACTCTCGGTCGACGCGCCTGGGTGCCGGGAGTTGCAGGACGCGTGGAGTGAGCGGGCGCACGTGCGGGTGCGGCTCGGAAAGATCGCGGATGCTCGAACCGACTTCGAGAAGTGCCGTGACCTATCGGCCGACACGCGGACCGGCAAGGAATGCGTGGATGGGCTGGCGAGGATCCAATGACCCAAAGCCATTCGACTGAAAACCGTGTCGGAAGCGCGAACTCCCGAACTGCGGACGGCGTCGCCGTCCCACGCCTCCGCGATGCGGACGCTTCGAGCGCCGCCGAGTCGGTTGGCGTCGACACGCTCGGTCACTACTTGCGAGACCATCGCGGCCGGCGCAGCATGAGCATCGCGGAGCTGGCCCGCATCACGCGCATCCCGAGCTCGTCTCTCGAAGCCATCGAGGCCGACCGATTCGACGAGCTACCCGGCGAAGTATTCGTTCGAGGCTTTCTGAGAGCCTACGCCCAGGCAGTGGGTCTCTTGGCGCCCGAAGTGTTGGCCCGATACACGTCGAGCCGGCGCGTGGCCTACGTGACGCCTCTGCCCGTGCAGACGCCTCTCCAGCCGGCCCGCGAGGGGCAGGGAAGGCGCTTCGGGGTCGCCATCGCATTCGTCCTGTTGCTCATCTTGCTCTCGCTCGCGCTCTCGATCGTGCTCAAGCCGCGTGGTCACGACATGCCGACAGAGCTGTCGCGCGGCGATCGAGTCGGCCTTACCATCGCGACCGGGTGACCTTACTCGACACCGACGCGCTCGTTGTCCGCATCGTGGAGGTGGGCGAGAGCGACATCGTCGCGACGCTCGTCACAGAGCGGGTCGGCAAGCTCGCTGCGGTCGTAGCGGGAGCGCGAAAGGGATCCCGTCGCGTGGGCGGTGCCCTCGAGCCCGTGCACACCTTGGCCGTACGGCTCGACGACCGAGGCCGCGACCTGACGCGGCTCAAAGAAGCAAGGCTCATCCGCATGCGCCCCTCGCTCGTGGCCGACCTCGACGCGCTCGAAGCGGCGGGCGTGGCCCTGCGCTGGGCGCGGCACCTCTTCCCGGTAAGAACGCCTGAACCGGCGGGATGGCGCGTGCTGCTTCAGCTCCTCGATGGGCTCGACTCCGACCCCACCTCGCCTCGCCGTGACCTCGCCCGTGCGGGCCTCGCGATGCTGGCAGCCGTGGGATACGGCCTCGATTTGGAAGCTTGTGTGGCCTGTGGGCAGCCTTGTCCTGAGGGCCGTTCGGCATGCGTGGACCCTGCCCGCGGAGGGCTTGTCTGTCGCGCCTGCGGGGGAGGCCCAACGGTTCTTGCACCCGGCACGCGGGCCGCGGCTCGAGCGCTCATGGCCGGACGAATGGAAGCGGTGATCGATCGGGATGCGCTGATCATCCTGGGTGTCGTCGATCGGGCCATGGCGGTTCACGCCGGCTTTGACCGCTGATCCGGACGGAATCCCCACGCCTACCTTTCGTCGCCACCGCCCGTCGGGTTGCCGGTCCGACGACGTCGGCGAAGTCGTCAGCGTGCTAACCATCTGGCCTTGCCTTGCCTTGCCCTTGGTGGAGGAGAAAGCGCAGCGATGAACGACGTCGTCTGTTTCGGCGAGATCCTCTGGGACATATTCGAGCGACGTGGCCATGGTTCTCGTCGTCCGCACCGGGCCGCGGGGAGCAGCTTTCAGCGGGAGCTTGGGGGGGCCCCGGCCAACGTCGCGACCGGTTTGGCACGCCTCGGGAAGCGAGCAGCCGTCGTCGGAGGTGTGGGCCGGGACCGGTTTGGCGATGAATTGCGTCTCCAATTGCGCGCCGACGGCGTAGACGTACGCTTCGTCCAGCGCCTCCCGAACCGCACGGGCCTGACGTTCGTAATGCGCGACGACAAGGGCGAGCCCGACTTTCTTTTTTACCGGCACGAGTCCGCCGACCTCGCAATCCGCGCCGAGCACGTCACGGGCGCCATGGGTCGCGCCCGATGGGTGCTGGTCGGGACCAGCACCCTCATGACCCCCGAGCTGGCCCGGGCAACCGATCGATTTCTCGACGTCGGCCAGAATGCCGGCGCAGCCATCTTTGTCGACCTCAACGTGCGCCCCCATTTGTGGTCCGATCGGACCGCGATGCGGACCGCCATCGCGGCTCTCGTGGCCCGAGCCGCGCTCGTCAAAGCGAGCGACGCCGATCTGCGTGCCGTAGGTGGCGCGCGGGGTGGAATCCGCTGGCTTAGGCAGCATGCGCCCGGCGCGACATGGCTCGTCACACGAGGTGCAGGACCTGCGAGCGCGATCGGCCCGCATGGCGACGTGAGTATGCCTGCGCTCCGTGCGCGCTGCGTCGACGCCACCGGTGCGGGCGACGCGTTCATTGCAGGATCGCTCGCCACGCTCCTGACGGCCCGGGCGCAGCCCGGCTCGGGCGCGTGGGCCGATGCGGATCTCTGGCGCTCCGCATTGCGCGTCGGTCACATGATGGGCAAAAAGGCGGTGTCGCGTCCCGGCGCCGTAGCGGGGCTCGTTCGTCTGGTTCGACCGCTGGCCGCACTCGACGTCGTCCGCAGGAGGTTCAGGTGATCCGGGACTCCCGTTTCAGACCCCTCGCCGTCCGCTCGCCGCGCGGGGCGCGCGTGACCGAAATCGATTGGGCCGACGGGCACAAGGCCGTTTATCCCCATGCTGTGCTCCGCGGCTATTGCCCGTGCGCGGGGTGCCAGGGACACTCCGGCGAAATTCGCTTCCTGGAGACCACCGACGATCAGCTCGAGCTCGACCTCATCCAGATGGTTGGCGGGTATGCGCTCTCCCTGGCGTGGTTCGACGGCCATGCGAGCGGGATCTATTCGTTCGAATACCTGCGTACGCTATGCCAGTGCGCAACCTGTCGCCCGCACGATCGTAGCCCGATGCGCCGCGTTTAGAGCGCCGAACATGAGTGCTTGCCTCGCCCGGATGACGTCTTCGAACGCCTCTGCGCGCGCTGCCCGTTCTTCGACGCGCCTGCCGCTTTCGCCGTCGGCGCACCCTGCAAGGGGAAGCCTCCAAGGTTCGATGGGGTGTTGTCTTTCATCCCGAGCTCGCCGCCACGCCATTCTCCGTCTGACTTCTCTTCGGTCCTCGAGCGGACGGGCGCCCCGACCGTGACGGACGCGCACGATACGACGGCCGACGAAGGCGCGCGCGAGCGAAGCCGGTTGGTCGCGCGAGCAGGTACAGTGGCTATAGGCACCTTTGTCTCGCGGCTCCTCGGACTCGCGCGCGACATCGCGCTCGCGGCTCTCTTCGATCGCGATGCGACAGACGCCTGGTGGGTTGCCTTCACCATTCCGAACGCACTGCGGCAGTTGCTCGGCGAAGGGGCCGTGTCGAGCGCCGTCGTCCCGCTCCTTTCCCAGAAGCTCGCGCAGGGGGGGGATGGGCCGGCGCGTCGCTTCTTCGCGCGCGTCCGCGGGGCTTCGTTGCTCGCTCTTTTTTTCGCGACTGCGGCGGGGATGGCTTTTGCGCGTCCCGTGACGGAGCTGTTCGCAGAGGGCTATCGCGCCCGAGCGGGCGAGCTCGAACGTACGGTGATGCTCACGCGTGTCGTCTTCCCGTACATCTTGTTCATGGGTACCGCTGCCCTCGGGATGGCGGCGCTCAATGCGAAGCGCCGATTCGCGGTCGCCGCGTTCGCCCCAG
>JBEKFX010000174.1:0-8364 GCA_050013115.1 Polyangiaceae bacterium | reverse complement strand
GAAGGGTGGCAGGTGCGCCTCCGCGAACTCGGTTCCCGTGGCGACATCCTGAAGCAGATCCACGCCGCCATTCGCGGGGACCCCGCTCGGTACCACGTCGTGCGGGCAGGGGAGGCACTCGAACCCGACGCGGCGGGCGGAGAAGCGCGCGTCGTATCGGGCCGCGTGGCCAGCAAGGGCTTGTCCGACGAGCTTAAGGGACGCCTCTACGCCGTCATCGAGACCCCGACGGGGCACGCGTACCACGTCCCCCTCGACGCGCGCTCCTCCGACCAGATCCGTCCGGGCGATATCGTTTCCGTGACGACGCGGCCGGAGAGTCCGATTCGACCGATCGATCGACACATTGTCGACGTGGCACGCTCGCACGGTGGCGTGTACGTGAGCGGTCCGCAGAGCGACGAGTCGACCGTTCGGTCTGCCGATTACCGCCTCCGCGAGCTCGGGCGCCTTGGGCTCGTGACACCCGTCGGCCCGAACCAATGGTCGGTGCCGCCCAACCTGCTCGAGCAGCTCGAGGTGAAACATCGAGCCGCTCCGCCGAGACATCGGCTGTTTATTCGAAAAGACCCACTGTCCCTCGCCGATCAGATTCGTTATGAGGGTCCCGTGTGGCTGGACCGCGTCGACCTGGCGACCACGGCTCCATACGGTCTCGGGGCTGAACTTCGGGCCCCCCTTCGGGACCGGCGCGAGGTCTTGCGGCAGTTCGGCGTCGTGCCCGCGAACCGGCCCGCCGCCGACCTTCGGGAGATCGAAAGGCGGGCAGCAGGAAGGGAAATAGCCGCGCGCTCCGGACAGACCTTCGTCTCTAGGACGCCCGTGGGCTTTCGCGGGCGCATTCAGGTCCACGAGGCGCCTGGCGGCGCGTCGTACGCGATCATCTCCGATGGGCTGCGCTTCGCTGTACTCGATTCCGGCGCGCTTCGCGTCCCAGAGGGCAAGTCGGTTACAGTGACCCGCGATCCGAAGGGTCGACTGGTCGTCCACCCGGATCCCGATCGAGGGCTGGGGAGCTGACCGGGCGACGTCGGGCGCCGCCGCTCGACGGCTTGCTGCATCCCGCGTCGACTTATCGCAGCCGCGCGACGCCGCCGCCCAACGTGAAGTGCACAAAGAGCCCCAGAACGCGTCTTCCCGCCGCCGACAGGACGTGAGCATACGCCGCGAGCTGGGGTGCATACGTCCCCGCCTTCGCCGCCCATTGGCTTGGGCCGCCCGGGAAGCTCTTGTGATCGACAATAACGTTCCCCTCGGGCGTCTCGAGCAGGAGGTCGATGGTCCCCTGCACGCGCCGCGTCCCCTGCTGCGTGCTCACAACCGCGGTCACCGGATACTCCCGATGCCAGATGGCATTCGGCCAGTGGGAAGCGACCCAAGCCCGCAGCTGATCGCCAGCGCGAACGAGCGCAGCGGGGTCGAGAACCGTCTCGATGGACGAGGCGGAGAGCAGCCTGCGGGCCCGGTCGAAGCGCTCTTGCGCCTCGAGGTCCGGGACATCGGCGGCAAGGAACGCATGCACGGCGTTACCGACGACTTCCCAGTCGACGCCGGGGGAATCGCCGATGGGCAGGCGCTCGCCGATCGACTGCACCTCCACGGTCTGAGGGACGACGAGATCCGGCCAGTCGCTGATGGCCAAAGACGGAGAAATCCAATACGGCGGGCGCACCGCGGCAGGGGAGGCCGCTCGCGCAAACCAGACATGCGAGTCGCCATTCGGGAGCCGCACGGGCGAATCACTGCCGGTGCCGAGAAGCCAATGCCGCGCCCGCACCTTCAGAAGACTTTGATTGAGGTCCCGGATCTCGACGAGCGATTCCTCCGAGCCATCGCAGGTAGCCGGTAACCCGAGGAGAGGGCGCCCCTCGCCATCGCACAGCTCGTTCAGCCACCGGACGGCAGGGCCCTTTGCGGTGACCCGTGCAGCCAGAATGAGATGATCGCGCGCCCGCGTGAACCCCACGTAGAGCAGCCGCACCCGCTCGCGCTCCTCGCGCTTGGCAATCTCGGTCCCCTCGGGTGAGTTCGCCGCCGCGTCCGCGAGGTGGGTCTTCTGCTGTTGGCCGAACGGCCACGGCCAGTAACGGATCCAGCGGTCACCGAGCGGGTCGGTCGCGTCAAACGCCGTGCGATCGGTCTCCGGGGAGACTTCGAACGCATCGCGCCGCTCGCCGCGATCGAGGCTGGAGAGAATGACGACGGGCCACTCGAGACCCTTGGCCTTATGATACGTCGCGATCGTCACCGCTTGGTCGCCCGAGCCGACGTGCTGGTCGTCCGACGCGATCTCTTCGTCGCGCACGAGCCGCGGTTTGGCCGATTCTTCGAAGAACCGGAGGAGGCCAGCGATGGTGGCCGCCTCCCGCTGGTACGCGCACCGTTCCTCGTAGGCGGCTGCGAGCGCACGCAGTGCGTCCAAGTTGGACAAACGCTGCTCTGGATCGGGCCACCGCGCACAGAGGGTCGGCGCGTCCAGCGCGGCGAGCACGGAGTCGAGCGCTTCGGACGGGGCCAGGACGTCCATCAGCGGCCGTAGCGCATCGAGTCGAGCCACGGGCTCGGACGAAGGGATTGGCGCAAACTCCTCGCCTCTCTCTCTCGCCACGGCGCGCGCGGCCTCGGCGGTCAAGCGCGCATCGAGCCACGCTTCGGCGCCCTGCTCCCCGAAGCCCGTGAGGGCGTCGATGACCGCACGAGGAAGAGACGCACGAGGGTCGATGAGCGCCGACAGCGCAGCCTGGACGAGCGTGCCCTCCGGCGTCGAGAGGAGCCCGGCACGCGCCACGGTCGCGCGAACGCCGCGCCTCGCGAGTTCGGCGGCGACATCGCTGGCCTCTTTGTTCGTCGCCACGAGAATGGCGATGTCGCCTGCGCGCAGATCGCGCACCTCGTTCGTCGGTCGATCGACAACAGGGGTTATCGCCGGGTTCTCGAGCAAGCGCCGAACACCCTCCGCAATCGCGCAGGGGACTTTCGACTGGCTGCCGGCGTCGAGCCACCAAAGGCCCCACGGCGGAAGGTCCGCCAGGCGATCCGGAGTCGTGCGAACCGCTTTCACGACGACGTCCTCCGGTCGGTAGCCGTGTCGGAGGAAAGCAGCGGCAAAGAGGGCGGAGCATGCGTCGACGATTTCGGGTCGCGATCGCCAATTGCTCTCGAGCCGGGGCGTGGCTCCCCCCGCGCCCGCCACCCACGTGGAGACCGCCTCCATGAGCGACGGATCGGCGCCCGCGAACTCGAAGATGCACTGCTTTCGATCCCCCACCCAGGTCGATTGGCGGGCGATCTCATGAAGTCGGACGAAGAGGCCCAGTTGCACCGGGCTCGTGTCCTGGAACTCGTCCACAACGAGCAGGCGCAGCCGGTTTCCGAGCTCCTCCTTCACTTCCGGTCGCTCCGTGAGCGTGAGCGCTCGGTCGACCATGTCGACGAAATCGACGACCCGGCGCCTCCTCTTCCATCCGTCGTAGGCCTCGAGACCTTGCCGCGCAGCCTCATAGATGCCGTGCGTGAGACGGCGGAGATCCGAATGAAGCCGCGGATGCCCGTCGACACGCAAAGCAGCCTGGACGACCGGCGCGACCGTCGGGATCACCTTCTTCGCGGGGCTGAGGTTTTGTAGCCGCACCCAGTCGCTCCAGAGAAGCCGCTCCGCCCGTGCCGACCGCAAAGCGTCTCGGACGGTGTCACGCGCCGTACCGGTCTTGTCGAAGCCGTCGTCGATTCGACCGAGATCCCGGTCGACCGTTTCGAGGGCCGCGAGAAGCGCGCGGTCGAGGGCCTCGCCGTCCGGATCGGCCGGTCCGAGCAGCGCGAGCAGGCGGACGATCGACCGCTCGGACATGCCGGCCAACGCTGTCGCGGCGATCCGGTTGCTTCGCGCCAAGGTCATCACGTCCTGCACGGGCGTCAGCCAGTCGGTACGACGTGTTCGGGCATCCCAGCGCAGTTCAAGGCAATCTGCCAGGGTCTGCATCTGCGAGCGAAAATCGGGATCAAGGCCGCTTTCGAGCGCTTCACGAAGCCACCGCGCCTCGTCGCCGGGCAGTACATCGACCTGAGGCGAAAGGCCGGCGTCGAGTGCAAATTCCTGGACAAGACGCAAGCAGACGGCGTGGACCGTTCCGAGGTAGGCGAGCGGCAGCTGCTGGGCGCGGTCGTGGGCACCGGCGCTAACCAAGGTGCGGCGGATACGCGCCGTCAGCTCGGCCGCCGCGCGGCGGGTGTAGGTCACGGCGGCGAGGGCCTCGGGGCCGATCGAGTCCGGTTGGCTGGGATCGACCGCCTGGACGACGACATCGGTCAGGCGGTGGGTCTTGCCGCTGCCCGCGCTCGCTCCGACGAGGGTCAACTGCTCGGCGGCGCTCACGCCAGTGCCTCCCAGCTGCGTCCGCAGATCGCACCGTGCGGGCAATACTCGCACGCCGCTCCGGGGTCGGGATCGAGATACCCCGTGCGGTCAGATTCCGGCACGAGCAAACTCTCGAGCAGCGGTCGGGAGTTGCGCAAGCCGGTGACGGGTATGCGCCCCATGGCGAGCGTTGCCTCGACGCGCTCCACCGTCTTCTCCAGCTTGGCCCACGTCTCCTCGAGTGCCGGGCCGTCGATCGCGCGCGCGCCGACGAAGGACCCACACTCCACGGCCAGGACGTCGCCCCGACTCAGGCAGAAGTAGGCCGCGGGCGGCATGGACGTGGCGTTCGTCGCGATTCGTCTCGCGGCCGCATACACGGCCAGCTGAACGGCCTGTCCCGCAAGAAGGAGATCCCGATAACGCTTTCGTCCCCATTTGAGATCGAGAACGACCTCAGAGCCTTTGGCGTCCTGAAGAAGCAGATCGAGCCGCCCCTCCAGCTCACCGTCTCGCCACGAAACGACGACGCGGGATTCGACGTCGACCACCGTGAGCTTCGATGCGCTGATCATCTCCGCCAGGGCTGTCACCGAATCCGTAAGCTGCCGTCGAAGCTGCGCCAGCTCGAAGGTCATCCCGGGGCGGAGCAGCACAGAGGCCTCCTCTCGAAGCAGGCGTTCGAAATGGGCATCGAGGTGCGGCGCGAGGCCGGCGGGTTCGCGGAGCGCGCCCGCTTGATGCAACGTCTCGACGAGACGGTGTCCGAGTGTGCCGCTGAGGAGCGGTCCGTCCCCAATCGAGGCGATCTGGCCCTCGCGCAGTCCTGCAGGGTAGGTAAGGACCCAGCGCAGCGGGCAGCCGAGGAGCGCATCGAGGCTACTCGCGCTGTGGCGCCTCGCGGCCGACAAACTCGCCCGCTCGATTCTCCACTCGGCTCGCGCTGCGGGCAGCTGAAGGCGCCCGAGATCCACGGTGTCGACCGCGCGCCCCTGAGCCAGGGCGCGGGCCTCGACCGTGATGCGGGCGATGTCCCGATCCCCGGCGCCCAGCCGCGCGACGATCTCGTCCCAGATCGGATGGGCATCGAGCGGCTTGCCCGCCGCCCAGCGCGGTATCGCGATCACCAAGCGCTTGCGGGCCGCGAGAACGGCTTGTCGCCAAGTCCGCGCCTCCTCGGCAAGTCGGTCGGCCGGGTTCGCGAGGACAACGCCCGCGGCGTTTAGCGCAGCGATTTCAGTGCGACGCCAGGGCACGACGGACGGACGCCACTCCGTGCCGCTCACGCAGTGCCACCAGACGACCAGATCGCGTGCGACGCGCAGTCCTGCCGGATGGTCGACGGGATCCATCCGGCCCGCGTGCTCGGCCGAGAGCTCGAGACCAAGACCGTTCGACACTTGCTCGACGAGGAGGCGCGCGGCGACGAGATCCAACATCTCGCGCGGGTCGTGGATCAATGCTTCCTCGAACGCTTGCGCCTGGGCGAAGGCTGCACCGAGCACCTCGACCCGCGACGGGCTTGCCGCCCCGCCTCGCTCGTACGCGAGCCTCGCCTGCAACCAGGCCCGTACGCGATCCGCCACGGCCTGCATTGCAGCCCGGGGCGCCATCGACACGTGGCCGGGCGTCTCCAGCCATTCGGCGATGCGTGCCAGCCTGGCCTCGGCGTCCGCCTTCGAGAACTCGGCGATGGTCTGCTTGGCCTTTTGCCAGCGCGGACCGCCGATGCCCGGTGCCTCGGACAGGGCGGCCGCGAGCTCGCGGCCGACGGACCCTGCGAAGGGACCCATCGGAACGGTGAGCATCTCGAGCACGCGGCACGGATCGCGCGGCTCGAACGCGAGCTCGACCGCGAGTGGCAGCACCTGCGCTGCAGGACGCCACGTGCTCGTACCGATGGCACCCAGGCTTGCAACGCCTTGCGCGGCGAGGGCGTCGTCGAGCGTGCGAACTTCGCCGCCGCGAATGATGGCGACGCTCGGCTCGTCCCACTTGCGTAGAAGCGCCGCGAGTGCGGGGCCGAGCTCCGCTGGCGTTTCGGCGCGAAGCACGATGAGCGAGCCGTCGCCCGTGAGCGCAGGCGATCCGTGCGCGGTCTCGCCCCGGAGGACGGCCTGGACGCGGGCGAGATCGCTGTCACCGTCCGCGGGAAACGTGACGCCGACCGTGCGGACGGGAACACCAAGTTCCGCGAGTGTGGCGAATAGCCGCCGCCAGCGCGCCGGCCAGACGGCGGCCGGTTCGGCGAGCCGCAGCTCGTCGACGGGACGAATGCGGACGCGGCGGAGCTCGTCCTCCAGCCGACTGATGCGATCGGCGGTACCGAGCGGCAACGCCGGGCCGACTTCGAGTTCGGCGAACGTGTCGAGGCGTTCGCTTCCACCGGGTATCTTCTCGCCGTTCCAACCCGCGAGAACCAGCTCGTCGCGCATAACGAGCAGCGCGGTGGCGGTACCCATGGGGTCAACGCGATACGACTCTGAGAAAAAGCGAGGCCGCTCGGCTTGGACCTCTTCGAGGCGCCTCGACCAGCGCTGCACGCGAACCGCTTCGTTAGCCTGTGGGGTCGGGAGACCGAGCCGAAGCTCCAGGTCACCGATCAATTGCCGAGGGCTCCAAACCGGCTGACCGAGCCGTCCCACTCCCGTTGGCAGATCATCGTGCTCGGTGAGCGCCGCGCCCCCGACGAGCAAACTCGCGAGCGGCGTGAGTGTCGCCATCTTCGTATTCCGAGAATCGCTCGATTCGGCATCCGCCGTCGAGTCCCATCCGATCCGGCGTCGCCCACGGCCTGATCTCGGCCGCGCCAACGGCGTGTCGGACGCTGCGCGCTTCGTCGTACATCCCGAGTCAGAACACCGTTTGGTCCTCCGAAAGCTCCGCTTCGGGATCGGCTACGCGCTCGCCAACGCGTATATCGCCGCATTCGTCGGGGACGCTTTTGTGCGTGAACATCCGCTGCCGGACGTCGGGCCGACCTCGTTGATGACGCAGCGCAGGTGCTCAGAACCTACTCTTGCGGCGCGGGCGGTTGGTATCGGCCCCCAGCGCTCGTCGGCGCGGTGCCCCCCGCTCCCGACCACACGACGACTTCCGCACCCGTCCAGACCATGGCGCCGGAACTCGACATGTCGATGGGGGACGTCGCCGTGTCCGTCGTCTGCGATTGCGTCTGACGATCGTAGATGACGATGTTCAAGTTGCTCGAACCGCCGCCCGAAGGCAGGTAAATCCGCCGACCGTCATCGGCGGGATTGGTCAGCGTCGCTGGAAAGTTCGCGGGAATCGTCCAAGCGGCCCAGAAACCGGTTGAAATTTCGTACGCGAGGCCGGCGGGCGCGGTGCCGCCGCCACCGCCCCAGAGACGCACATAGCCTTGGTCGAGAATTGTCGCTCCGTCATTTCGTGCGCAATTGGCCAGAACACATGAAGCGTCCGACCAGACGTTTTGAACCGGATCATAAAGGCTACCCGAGGTCACGTAGGAGAGTGCGCCGGAGGCACCCCCGTAAATCCACAACATCGAGCCCGTCCAGGTAGACTCCTGCGCGTACCGCGCGGCCGGCGGATTGCTGCCGTTCACAATCGTCCAGGCGGCTTCGCCCGGTGCCCAGCTCTCCAGACTGCCCAGTTGCGTGAATCCGTTCGAGCAATCGGTGAGTCCGTCGAACGCGTAGATGGCCGTGCCCGAGGACACGATGGAGTGCTGGGATCGCGCGCTGTTCAGGCTCGGAAGGGTCGTCCAAACGTCTGTGCTGGGATCATACTGCGCAGCGCTGGCGAGGGAGCCGCTGCAGTTGGCCACGGGGCCGCTGCCGCCTGCGACAATCAAGGTCCCCGCGAGGGCTGCACCCTGGAAATTGGCTCGCGCCGTCGGAGCGTTTACGCTGGTCATGGGCAACCACGCCGGAGTGCAACGGCCTGACGCGCAATGACGCCCATCGACACACGCATATCCGCACGCCCCGCAGTTCACGTCGGTACTGAGATCGGGACACCCCGCGTCG
>JBEKFX010000173.1:0-8476 GCA_050013115.1 Polyangiaceae bacterium | reverse complement strand
GGGGTCCGTCGTACCGGTGCCGTTTCGTCGAGGACCGATGGGCTGCCGTCCGCCACGAGGAAGGCGACGCTTTGCTGCACGTAGCGATGAACCCCGACGGACTGGCAGGCGAGAACGAGATTGGCCGTTCCTTCTCGGGGACTTCGGTCGTTGTGCGTAAAGTCCGCCGGTTCCCGCTGAGGTGGCGGCACCGCTGTCGCGAGATGTAGCGCGACGTGGCAGCCCCGAATGGCACCTACCAGTGATTCCACATCCAAAATGTCGCCGCGCCTGGCGCGCAAGCCCAGCCGTTCGAAATGACGGAGCTGCCCATCGTTCCGCACGACGGGACGAACTTCATGTCCGCGCTCGACGAGCCTCGGGACGACCTGCCGCCCAAGCGCTCCCGTGGCACCGATGACTGCGATTCGCACCGGCAGCCTGTACGGCCTCTGGCCATGCCGTTTCAAGTTCGGCGAGTGGCAACCGACATCGAAGGTCGCACCTACGAACACTCCAAACGAGCCGTCACTCTCGCGCCGCGCTTCGTTCACCGGAAGGTCAACGATGCCGGTCGCTCCGCTGGCGTGTGAAAGCCCAGTGAGGCTTCTGGCTGAAAACACCGGAGGGGTCGGGCTCTCCGAGGGCGACGAGCTAGTTGAAGAAGCTGCCGTACATCATCCCGAAGGCGACGCCCCACGCCGACGCCAGCAGCGCGCGTCCTTCCGTGGGCGATCGCTTGACGGCGAGCGATCCAAGCACGAGAAGGGCTCCCGCAAGAAAGTCGTCGAGGATGAAAGGCCATTGGGCCACCTGGCTCCACTGCCCCCAACGCCGCCAGGTTTCGACGGCTGGGAGAATGAGCCCGGAGCCGAGGGCGAGGCGTCGGCTAAGCGTCAGGTTCATAGGACGCAAGTAAGCCAGAGCTTGCGGCTCCCAGGATCTTGCGCTCGCCTTCAACAGGCGTAGGGTCCACCGCATGGGGGAGGATCTCGAGAGCGGCGTCATGGCCGTCCGGTCGCCGGGAGACGCCCTCACTGCCGAACTTTTGCCCGCTTTTCACGATCTGCTGAGCCAAGCGGCGATCATCGAGTTGAATTTGGAGTTCGTCTCGAAGCGAGTCGACGGAGAGGACAAGAGCGCATTGGATGATGCACACGTCAGCACCGAGCGCCTAGTCCGCATCATCCGAACGATGGAAGCCATCGTGACCAAGGCCTCGTCCAGGGCGGTGGCCAACCATGCGGCAGCCCGCCATGAATCTGATCGAGCCGAAGGTGTCGGCATTGTTTCCCTTTGCCGGTCCGTCCTTGGAGACGGGCGATGCGAAGCTTTGCCCCCGACTTCGGGCGCCCCCCGCAAGGCGTCTTCATCGGGCCGCCGGTGAGTCGCGCAGCGCACGACATCCGAATCGGGCAGTCGGCGAGTTATCGGGTCACCCCACAAAAGCGATCGAACTGTGCTCCGAGGGCCTGCTCCACCGCCGCTAGGTGTCGGCGCGCGCTTTCAACACTCTGATGAGCCCGACGGGCTTGCTCGTCGTCCATCGAAGCGCTGACGGCTCTCCGCGTGTCTTCGGCTGATCGCATCGCGGTTTCAAGTGCTTCGGCAGCCCGCAGATAATCGAGGTGCCAGCAGATCCAGACGCTGCGAAAACTGTCGAGCACGCTCAGTTGTAAGGCGTTCGCGGTCATAGCTCGGATGTCCGCTCACCATGACATCCGCAGCTCCTTTGGCAACCGAATTCGAAGTCTGTACATAATCCAGAAACAAGTAACCACTCTCGGCCGACGAAGTCGTAGAGAGCGTGAAAGCTGGGAAGACATCCGCCTCCTGGCCGGCGCCGCCCGCTGATAAACTCCGGCGCCGTGCGTGAATACTACGACGCCAGAGCTGGCGAATACGACGATTGGTGGCTCGGCAAAGGCCTGTTCGCTGAGCTCTCCCGGCCGGGCTGGTTCGAGGAGGTCATCGAGCTGGCCGGCCTGCTCGCCGAGCTCCCGGCGGCGCGCACCCTCGACGTAGCGTGCGGCACGGGGTTCTTGACTCGGTTTCTGCATGGCGAGGTCGTCGGCATCGACCAATCGGCAGCGATGCTTCGCGTCGCGGCAGCGCGCCTACCTCACGCGAAGTTTACCAGGGCGGATGCGTTCGAGCTTCCGGTCGGGGCGGCCTCATTCGACCGCGTGGTCACAGGGCACTTTTACGGCCACCTCGAAGAAGCCGACCGCACGCGGTTTCTGACCGAAACTCGCCGCGTCGCCCGCGAGCTCGTGATCGTCGATGCAGCTCTTCGCGATGGTGTCGAGGCCGCCGCCTGGCAGGACCGCGTGCTAAGCGATGGCTCCCGCTGGAGCGTCTACAAGAGGTATTTCGATCCCGCGGCGCTCGTACGCGAGCTTGGCGGCGGCGAGGTCCTGCTGGCGGGTCGCTGGTTCGTCGCTATCCGCGCAAACCTTCAGAGATGATGCGCGACGCGCACGCGCCGCACCCCCGGCACGGACTCCACCCCCTCAATGAGCCTTGCCACGCTCAACGTATCGGCGAATTGCACATCGAATGTTGCGACGATCCGCTTCTTCCCATCGTCGAGCCGCCGCTCGTATTCGATTTCAGAGACGGTCGCTCCGAGCTCCGTCAGCGCGGACACGACGCCGCCGATGCTGGCCTGGTCCTCTCCGAGGACCACGGACACGCGCCGACGCATCAAGTGATCGTCCTTGTCTTCAAATCGCCGAACGATCGTGAGCGCGACGAGGCCCATCACGGTCACCGTGACGCTAACGACATACATTCCGGCGCCCGCGCACATTCCGATGGCAGTTACCAGCCAAAGACCCGCGGCGGTGGTGACTCCTTGCACCGTGATACCGGTACGCACGATGGCAGCGCCCGCGAGGAACCCGACGGCGGAAACCACGGAGGCGGCGATGCGCGAGGTGTCGACTTCGACCAGATCGCCACCGCGGTACTGCTGCCAGTAAACGAATTGTGTGGAGAGCACCGTGAACGTGGCGGCGGCCATCGCGACGATGAGGTGCGTGCGCAGGCCCACCGGGCGACGGTGCCGGTGCCGCTCGTAGCCGATCACCCCGCCGAGCACGGCGCCCACGCCGATACGCGCGATGAGCTCGATATTTCCGATCATCGAGTCCTCGTTCGCGCCAAAGCTCGCCAGTGTCCATGGCGGACGTCGTCCGCTCGGACCATGAAGATCACTTCCTCAGACACGTTGGTCGCATGGTCGGCGATGCGCTCGATGTGCTTGGCCACCCGGATGACGCGCAGCCCCGCCGCCACTTCGCCCGAGTGCTTTGTCATATGCGCGGTCATTCGTGAAATGATGGCCGCACAAAGCCGGTCGACGGCTTCGTCGCAGCCGAGAACACGCTCGGCGGCGTAGTCGTCCCACCGCACGAACGCCTCGAGCGCCCCGTGCAACATGTCGCGAGCGTTGTTGGCCATGGAACTGAGTTCCGCGTCGACGAGCTGCTTCGCGACGCCGTCCTGCTCGATGGCACGCTCGCCGATGTTGACCGCCTGGTCGCCGATCCGTTCGAGATCCGTAATGAGCCGCAGCGCGGTCGCTAGAAAGCGCAGATCGTCGGCGACAGGTTGGCGCAGCGCGAGGATGCGCAAAATGAGCGCATGAATCTCAACTTCATCGCTGTCGATCTGCGCGTCGACAGATTCTACAATTCCCCGGAGCTCTGGGTCTCCTCGGCGGAACGCCTCGAACGCCAGTCCGACGATTCGTTCACACCGGGCGCCCATCGCCAGCAGGTGGGCCCGGAGCTCGCGAAGCTCGGTCTCGAAGTCGCGACTGGTGTGTGCAGCCAGAGTCCTCGGCACGTGAAGAGAATGCCACGAACGGGCGAAGAGAAGCGGCGCGCAGCCCACATCGGTCCCTCATTTGGAGGGCCACCCATGGGCCTTCAACATCATGAGGCAGCCGCCGAGTTCGCAGCTCGAGCATGGAATGATGGCGGAGCATTTCAGGAAAGACTCGTTGGTAAGCTCCTCCGCACGCGACGCCACTACGGCGATACCGCCGCACCGGGTGACCCGAAGTGGGTCGTTCCTGTCCGAACATCAAAGCGCGTCCCTAATCCGTCACCGTTCACGCTGATGCGGCGCCCGCTGCGGTCTTGGCTGGCTCAACATAAAGGGCGCAAGCGATAAGCCCGCCGATGCAGGCGGACACCAGCTCGCAAGCGGCGGTGCCGATGAGCTGTCCGATTGGAAAGACGCCATCCACCATGTGACTGGCCAACGTCATGTGAACGAGCAGCCACTCGATGAACGCGGCCACGAGCGCAGTCCTCGGTCCCGCCCCGAATCGGGGCCGCATAGCGGCATAGAGAAAGGCGATGAGGACTCCGGCGACGAGGTCGAACGAAGTCCAAAAAGCTGCGATGGCCCCGTCGCTCGGCCTGAGCCCAATCGCCTGGTAAGCGCGAGCGCAGCCCGCCCCGAAGAGCGGTACATTGGTGATAAAGTCGAGCACGTTCATCACCAGCCCTGCCACCAACCCCGCGAGGATGATCCGCTTCGTGTTCATTCTGCGTGCCTCAGGACGATCCTGCAGCCAGGTCGATAGCGGCGGTTCCAAATTCCTCCACGTTGGGACGCACCTCTAACGCATGCCCGCCAGCCGGCGCCCTCGCACCTTCGTTGTGCCTTGCACGGCAGGTGTCAGAAGCTGCGGTCGTCGGGGCGTCATCTCGGGGCGGGAGCGCGCGACCCATCGCTCGGGCGAGATGGGCATTCACCACGGGTGGCGATTCCCGTCCAGAATGAGTGGCGCGGCTGCCGGGGCGCACCCTTCGCAACCGCCGCCCCCCAATCCTTTGGCGGCAGCGAGACGATCCTGCTCGTCGAGGACGACGACCGGATGCGTGTCCTCGCCCGAAGCATCCTTCGTCGAAGTGGCTACGTTGTTTTGGAGGCCCCGAACCGGCGGCGAGGCTCTTCTCATTTGCGAGCAGCGCGAAGCCAAGATCCATCTCTTGCTGACCGACGTGGTGTTGCCCCGCATGAGCGGCCGACAGCTCGCCGAGCGCCTCGCGAGCCCGCGAGCCTGCAGCCAGAGATGAAAGTGCTCTTCATGTCCGGCTATACGGACGACGCGATTCTCCAGAACGGCGCTTTGGAGTGTAGCGACTTGAATGAGCCCTAGAAACAATCCGCGGCACGTCTCGTCGGTCTCTTGGCGCCAGCACTCCTCCCACGCCTCGTGTGCATCGAAGTAGGGCGCCCCCTATCGAAGAGCCGTGCCCCACGCGCAAGGTGCTCATGCGACGTCTCCTTCAAGATGACAGCACGTGGTCGCAAACGATGCCGTGGAGAAGCAGTCCGCTCCCGCGGATACGCGTTGAGGCGGCGCCACGCCAAGTCCTGCAGTCGACCCAGCGAGAACCAGGCATCGGAGCGGCGTGCTGAGCGATAGCAGACACTATGCCGGCATCCGCGGGCATAAGGGGCTACGATCGTCCGGTGACCGCGCGCACCCGTCTTGCACTCGTCACTGACGTCGTCCCTGCGCCGATAGGGGCAGACGAGCCTCCCGAGGCCGAGGCATCCGCGGAAGAGACCGTAGTCGGCTATCACGAGCGGACCAAGCACCACTACCGCCGCTTCGCTGCGTCCTTGGGCTACTTGGATTGGGCCACCCAACTCGATTCGTTCCGGCGCTACGATGGCGCGCCGCTGATGGATCTCCCGCTGCCCAAAGAGGGTCGCGACCTTCCCTACTGGCAGCTTTACGTCACACCGGGCGTGAGGCCAGCTCCGCTGACTGTCGACTCTATCTCTGTCTTCTTTCGCTACTCGCTTTCCCTGACCGCGTGGAAGCGCGCGGGCGAAAGTACCTGGGCACTTCGCGCGAATCCCTCGAGCGGCAATTTGCACCCGACCGAAGCATACGCGCTCTTGCCGGCGGTGGGCGACCTCAACGACGTGCCAGGTGTATATCACTACGCTCCGAAGGCCCACGGTCTCGAACGGCGCGCCGACATCGATGCCGAGGCCTGGGTGACGTGCATGGCCCCGTCTCCGGCTGGCTCGTTTCTCGTGGGGCTCTCTTCCATTCACGGGCGCGAGTCGTGGAAGTACGGCGAGCGGGGGTTTCGATATTGCCAGCACGATGTCGGACATGCGATCGCAACCCTGCGTTTCGCGGCAGCCGCCCTTGGGTGGGGTCTCAGGCTTCTCGACGGCATCGACGACTCCGCCGTGGCACGACTGCTCGGTCTGGATCGAGATCGAGACTTCGAGGGCGCCGAGCGCGAGCAGCCTGAGCTCCTGGCGCTCGTGGGTCCGGCGCCCACTCGGGATACGCGTCGACCGGACGAGAGCATCCGCCAAGCCATTGCCACTCGCTGGTACGGGAAGGCGAACGTCCTGAGCCCCGAACCTGGCGTCCAATGGCCGGTGATCGATGAAGTCGCTCGTGCCACCTCCAATTCGAGGCTTGCGATGAACGAAGACCTCTCCGGATATCCATCCGAAGGAGAGCTCTTCGAGTCGCCCGTCCGCTCAGGCTCGCTATCCGCCGAGAGAGCAATCTTGGGGCGAAGGAGCGCGGTGAGCATGGACGCATCCACCGCTATCTCTTCCGCGGCCTTCTTTCGGATGATGGGTCGACTCGTGCCAACAGCGGACGGGCGATCGGTCCCGTGGGACGCCGTGAGTTGGCGTCCGAGGATTCATCTGGGCCTCTTCGTACATCGCGTGGACGGCTTGCCCTCGGGCCTCTACGCCCTTGCTCGCGATCCGGCAAAAGTCGACGCGCTTCGACGGGCCATGCGACCCGATTTTCTTTGGCAGAGACCGCTCGCATGTCCCCGTGGCCTTCCGCTCTACCTGCTCGAGGAGGGCGACTTTCGCGCGCTAGCGGCGCAGGTCTCTTGCGGGCAGGACATCGCGGGAGACGGCGCCTTCAGCCTGGGGATGATCGCCGACTATATGAACAGCTTGGCGTCGCGCGGCGCAGCCTTCTACCGAAATCTGTTCTGGGAGGCCGGCCTCGTCGGACAAGTCCTCTACTTGGAGGCCGAAGAGGCCAGCATTCGCGCCACAGGCATCGGTTGTTACTTCGATGACCCGGTTCACGACGTGTTCGGCATCATGTCACGCGACTGGCAGGCCTTGTATCACTTCACGGTGGGCGGACCTGTCGATGACACTCGACTCACGACCTTGCCTGCGTACAGCTTCGAACGCCCGGGACGCCCATAAGTGCGAAACTCGGCGGGAAGATAGGGTCTACCCTGCGACGAGCCCAAGAACCTCGAGGTTGCGAACGACCGCGTCGACGGTCTTTCAAACGTCATTGGAAATCTCGGTGTCTTGACCGGCCCTTCACGTAGCATCGCCCTGCCACGACGCCCGCGAGCAGACCGTTTTCATCCCCCCGGGTCAGACAGCGCCGCAGCCATGACTACTCGCGCACGCGGTGCGCTAGGAGGTCGGCGGCGCGGCGCGGTTCGAAAACCGAGGGCTGGGCCGCGTCGAGTGTTGTCCATTACGGAAGCTCGGCATACGGTCGGCGCCTGCGCGGTCTTTTGCGCGAGGAGAGGCCTCGAGGCGTTGATGCAGTTGATGCAGGGCGTTCAAGCGAGCGGAATCTTGAAGGTGGGCATTCAGCTCGGCGTTTTCACCAAGATCTTCGAAGGCGACGCCACGGTTCCGGCGATTGCGCGCGCCATCGATTGCCCGGAGCGTGGCACACGGATCCTCGTCGCGCTCGGGCTCCTCCAGAAGAGCGCGGCGGCCTACGCGCTGACGCCGGTCACCGGAGCAGTTCCTCGTACGGGGCAAGCCCACGTACATGGGGGCTGAGGGATCCCCTGGTTTGTTTATTGCATAATACAAGTTAATCTTTTAATGGCGAAACGCCTCGGTTAAGCGGAGTGCGCATGAACAAGCGCGCTCCCAAGCAGCAATCCGAGTCGGCGCGGATCATTGCGCCCGAGGACGTCCGAAAGATGGTGTCAGACCTCTTTGCGCAGGACATGCACGCGCTTCGCGTTCTGTCGTTGGGCAACGGAGTGATCGGAGCGGTGTACGCCGTAGCGCTGTCGATCCACGCCATCGGACAGGGTTTGGCCGTGGCGACAGGGGTAACGGCCAAGGCGGCGATCAAACAGGTCGACCGGCTTCTGAGCAACAGCAAGCTGGTGCTGTGGGAGGTCTTCGAGCCGTGGGTTCGGTTCGTCGTCGGCGAGCGCACGGAGATCGTCTGCGCGCTCGACTGGACCGAGTTCGACAACGACGACCACGCTACGATTGCGTTGCACGTCATCACGTCGCATGGGCGAGCCACGCCGCTGATGTGGAAGACGCATCCGAAGTCGTCGCTCGCCAAGCGACGCAACCTGTATGAGGACGAGTTGCTCAAGCGATTCCGCGAGATCCTCCCCCGCGAGGTGCGCGCCATCATCCTGGCCGACCGAGGATTCGGCGACCAAGCTCTCTACCAATCCCTCGCCGGAGC
>JBEKFX010000172.1:0-8864 GCA_050013115.1 Polyangiaceae bacterium | reverse complement strand
GCTGCACAACCATCTGATGAACGGAGGGAGGGGTCACCCGGAAGAAGGCCTGCATGTCCGCTTCGGCCGGGGGACGTCGGTGGAGCGTGGTGTAGGCGTAGATAAAGGCGAGATACTGGCCCTGCAGGGGCGTGTACCCGGCCGTGGCCGGATCTCTGGCGGGTTTGCGCGACACTTCGGCCAGTTTACGCAGCGAGGCGCACGGGCGTGCCTACGAAACGCCCCGAGAAAGTCCAGCGAAAGGGGCGAGCCTCGATACAATTCCAATGCCGGACGAAGCCGAGCACGTCATGCGCGAGCGCGGTCACGCTCTCGAAGCTGCCGTAGCGCAAGTCCCGCGATTCGATCCGCAGGAGGTCGGCGCGGGGTAAAGCGCGTCGAGCGCCCGTGATGACGTTCGAATCGAAAAGCGCCGTGCCGTCGTCGAGAATCGACGTTGACACTTTGCCGAGTGGGTTGTGCTCGCCGTGGCTTGCGCGAGATCACGCCGTGGTCGATCTCGTCGACGGCGGTGTTCTTCTCGGCGAGGACGATGCGAACCTTGCGTGCGTACGGCTCGTCGGCGACATGAAGAGGACCATGGGCGCCATCGTAGGCCGGAACGATTCCGAGCTCCATGGCCGGACAAAGTGTTCGCGCGACGGTCACCACGACCACTACGGCGGATGTGATGTGTTGATCGAAGCGCTGGCGTGAGCCTGCGGCCAGCGCGAGTTCCGGCGATCGGTAGGGGGGCTTGCGCTCCGCCCCCCCGGGTCCCAGGGGAATTTAGGCCGATGTCACCGGAGCAACCGATCGCGGAGTCCCTTCGTCACGCCCTCGAGCCGCTTGCGAAGAAGGCGGCCAAGCGCATTCGTAGCGCTCGGCGAGGCGACTCCGCCGGAGTGCACGATGCGCGCTCGGCGCTCCGCCGCTTGAGGGTCGGATTGGAGCTGATGGGGAGGACGGCGTTCGATCCCTTGACCACGAGCAAGTTCGCTGGCGAGCTTCAGCGGATCGAGCGAGCGCTGGGCCCCGTCCGCGACGACGAGGTGCTCATCGAAGACCTCGATCGCTGGCTCGAGAACGAGGGGATCGGCAAGGCCAACGCGGCGGCTCCGCTTCGAAGGAGATTGATCGAGCGGCGCAACGCGCACGCGCGCGAGGTCGTCCGCCGGCTCGTGCGACCGAAGCCGCGGCGCGGTTTGAAGCGCCTGCGCCGCCGGCTCGAAGGCGCTCACCGCGGCGAAGGCGTGGTCGGGCGACCCAAGGATCAGGCCAAGGCGCCGCGTTGGCTGGTGCGGCATTTCGTCCACGATGATGTGTGGCGATCGTCCGAAGAAATTCTTGCGTTCGAAGTACGTCAGCCGGCCGATTTCGACGTCCTGCACAAGGTGCGTGGCGCGTGCCGGCGCTTGCGCTTTACGCTCGAGTTACTGGGAAGGGCGCTCTCGGGCACGCACCAAATCATCGAGCCGACGCGACAGCTCCAGAGGCATTTGGGGCGCTTGCACGACGACATCATGGGCAGCGCGACCCTTAAACGTTCAGTGAAGACGCGACGCGTGCCGCGAAACCGAGCGGTCGAGACCTACCTTGGCCCAACGCGTTCGCTCGCGGGACCGGCTTCGTGCCGAGTTCGACCGCGACTGGCGTGCGTTGAACGCCGAGTCGCTGCGGGTCGCGCTGTTTCGGGCTCTGAGCGGGGCACGCGCGACGAACCGCGCGCCGCGGCGCGACGTGCTTGCGGCGTAATGAGCACGGGCGGTCCTGGGTGGCGGCGCCGCCAACGGATGACGGACCGACAACAAGGAAGAAGGGGAACCTCATGATGTGGATCCAAATGATGGCCGTGGCGATGGCTGTGACTCTGGCCGGCGACTTGCGCGGAGCCGGCGTGCGGGGAGCTGGCGGCACTCCCGCGGCGGGGGCACCCGTCAAGAACATCATCCTGGTCCACGGGGCCTGGGTCGATGCCTCAGGCTGGAAGCCGGTTTACGAAATTCTCACGAAGGACGGCTACAACGTGACGATGGTGCAGGAACCGCTCACGTCTCTTGAGGAAGACGTTGCGGCGACGAAGCGCGTCATCGACCTTCAGAAAGGCCCTTGCATTCTCGCGGCCCACAGCTACGGCGGATCCATCATCACAGAGGCGGGGATCCATCCGGATGTAGCCGGTCTCGTGTACATTTCTGCACATGCTCCCGACGTCGGAGAAGACGAGAGTACATTGGGAAAGCGCGTGCCCAGTGTCTCGCAAAAGCAAAAGGGATTCATTCAAGAGGCCGCCAACGGCTTCACGTTCTTGGACCCCGCCGCCTTTCATGATGATTTCGCCGCCGACCTGCCACGCGATCAAGCAAACTTCGAGTCGCGGTCGCAGATCCTGACCGCAGCCAAGGTCTTCACCACCCCCGTCAACGCGGCCGCGTGGAAAACGAAGCCGAGCTGGGCGATCGTCAGCGGGGCCGATAAGATCATCAATCCTGATCTCGAACGGTGGTATTACGCGCGGGCTCACAGCCGTACGACCGTCCTCGAAGGGGCGAGTCATTCCGCCTACGAGTCGCACCCGCGGGAAGTTGCCGCCGTGATCGAGCAAGCCGCGCAGCAAGTGCAGCTGCCCCCGTAGTCGCATGTCAGAGGCCGGAGCCTCATTGCTTTATACGACCCCGTGGGGGGTGCGTGCCGTGAATCGCCGTGGTTAATACGTTCCGCACCCCGCTTCATTCGCGGTCTGCCCCACCGCCCGAATCGGCGAGATTGGCAGAGCGCACGTACATGAAGCTCAGCCAGTTCGAGTGGAGCCGCCCGCTGGTCTGCGGGTTCGAGACGAGCCGCCCGTTCAAGTCGGCCTCGCAAGAAGGCGGCGGAGTTGTTGCACGTGCCGTTTGTGCGTGGCCGCGGGTGACCGCCGCGCAATCCAGAACCTGACCGCGACGTCTTCGCTTGGCTTCTGGAGGTGTTTGCAGCGAACGCCCTCACGCGGTGGCACGTGCGATGAAGTTGCGCAGGACGGGCGAGGTGTCTCCGCGTCGCGACGCGAGGGCCAGGCGCAGCAGGGCCGGGCGACCCGAGAGGTCGCGATAGACAACGCCCGGCACCTTCAGCGACCGCATCGACGCCGGCACGAGGGAAACGCCGAGCTCCGCGGCAACGAAGTGGATGAGGGACGCCATCTGGGGCGCCGACTGGCCGAGGACCGGCTCGAAGCCGGCCTTGCGGCACGCCGTCACGATGGTGTCGAATACGGTCGGGCCCGCGGACCGCGGCGTGAGGACGAAGGGGTCGCTCCTCAGTCCCACGAGGTCGACTTCGGCGGTCTTTGCCGCCGCGTGACCTGCCGGCAGAACGGCAACCAGCGGCTCCTCGGACAGGACCCGGACATGAAGGTCCTCGCTGCCCGCCGAGCCGGGGCGCAGGAAGACTGCATCGAGCCTGCCCTCCGTGACGCCCGACACCAGGGCCGTCGTGTTCAGCTCCTCGAGCAAGAGCTCGACGTCGGGGTAGGCGCGACGGAACGATCGAACGGCGACCGAAACGACCGGGTTGAACACGGCGGAACCCGTGAACCCCATCCGCAGCGAGCCGGACTCGCCGCGCGCCGCCCGCTGCGCCGCGTGCAGCGCGCGCTCGGCCTGCGCGGGGAATCCCTGGACCACCTGGAGGAATGCCTCACCGGCCGCGGTCAGCTCGGCTCCCTGAGGTACGCGGCGGAAGAGCGGGGCCCCCACCTCGGCCTCCAGGTCCTTGACCTGCTGGCTGAGGGGCGGCTGCCCGATGCCGACGCGTGCCGCGGCGCGGGTGAAGTTCTTCTCCTCGGCGACGGCCAGGAAGTAGCGGACGTGGCGCAGCTCCATCTTAGGTATCTCCAAAACGTATCAAGAACGCCTCTACCATATATTGGACTGCATGGCGCCGGGACCTCATTTTGCGAGGAGCAAGAGGACAGCACTCCAGCAACGAACCTCGAACGTTGAGACGCTCGGGGCCAATCAACGAGAGAGGAGAAGAGATCATGAGGATCACATCCGATCGCGTGCACGAAATTTTCAGGGGTCTCGAGAAGGGCGATGGCGCCGCATTCTTCCAGCAGGTGGCCGACGACGTCGACTGGACGGTCATGGGCACGCACCCGCTAGCCGGTCACTACCGCAGCAAGCAAGCGTTCATCGACGGAACGTTCGCCAAGTTGGGGCAGGTTCTTACGGACGGCGCGCAGCTCGTCGTGGAGCACTTGATCGTCAAGGACGACGAGGCAGTCGTAGAGCTCCGCTCGCTTGCGACGGCGAAGAACGGCATGCGTTTCGACAACCGCTACTGCTGGGTGGTCAGTTTCCGGGATGCCGTGATCGTTCGCGTTCGCGCGTACCTCGACTCGGCCCTCGTCGCTCGATTGTTCGAAGAGAACCCCATCCGGGGATCGGTCGACGAGAGGAGAAACCGATGAATCACACGGATCGGCGGATCTTTCTGAAAGGGAGCGGCGCCCTCGTCGTGTCGGCCATCGCGGCAACAGCGCCCCTCGCCTGCCGCTCGACCGCGAAGCCCGACTACCCAACGGACGCGAAGGGGCCTGGTGCGGTCATGTCGGGCCCCAGTCAGGCAGAGGGCATCGCGAGATTCGTCTCGCGCGCGCGGTACGAGGACCTGACGTCGGATCGGCGCGAGCGGCTGAAGGTCAGCGTGCTCGACTCGCTCGCGTGCGCAATCAACGCCCTCAGTGCCCCTCCGCTTGAGGCGTGCCGCGCGCAGGTCGACGAGTTCAGCGGTCCAGGCGGGCGGTGCACGTTGATCGGCGGCGGACGGTCGAACCCCATCGATGCAGCGTTCTACAACACCGCGCTCGTTCGCTATGTCGACTTCATGGACAGCTACCTCGCCGGAGGCGGTCTATGTCACCCGTCGGACAACCTGGCGGCGATCCTCGCCGCCAGCGAATACGCGAACCTCTCGGGGAAGGACTTCCTGACCGCCCTCGCGGTCGCCTATCAGGTGGAATCACGACTCACTGCGTCGGTGCCGTTCATGGCGCACGGGTTCGACCTGACGACCCAGCTCTCGTTTTCGCTGGCAGCAGGGCTGTCAAATGCGCTCGGCCTAGACGAGGCGAAGGCGACGTCGGCGGTCGGCATCTGCGGGGACGTGATCCCGCTGCTGTGCGTCCGAACGACGCCGATATCGCAGTGGAAAGGGCTCTCGTCGGCGCAGCTCGCATACGCGTGCGTCCACGGCGTCTTCCTCGCATCCCGCGGCGTGACCGGCCCGCGGTACGTGATCGAAGGACCGCATGGCCTCGCCCAGGCTCTCGGGCAACCGATTCGAATCGACTGGGATCGAGAGGGCCTGGATGTTTTCGACGACCTCGTCCTGAAGAGCTATAACACCGCGGTTCCCGGCCAGGCGTCGATTCAGTGCATGCTCGAGCTGCGCAAGGCGAGCGCGATCGACCCAGCTAAGGTCGAGCGAATCGAGAACGACACGTTCCAGGACGCATACGACTTCATGGGCGGTGGGAGCTTCGGGCCGAAGACGAACGTCCATACGAAGGAGGACGCCGATCACAGCCTGCCGTATCTCTTGGCCGTCGCGCTCACCGACGGCGACGTGCAACCGACGCAGCTCGAGGCCGCGCGTATCGCCAAGCCGGACGTCCAGACGCTGCTCCGCAAGGTACAGGTGAAGCCGGACGCCGGCTTCACTGCACGCTACCCGCGCGAAGCTCCGAGCCGTGTTACGGTATACGTCGAGGGCGGTAAGTCCTACATCCACGAAGTGTCGAGCTACCCCGGGTTCTCCAGCCAGGCGTTCACGTGGGACGAAGTCGGGGCGAAGTTCGACAATCTGGTGGGCCCTCGCGCCGATGGGGGTCTGCGGCGAGACATCAAGTCCGCCGTGCGCTCACTCGAGAGCATCCAGGTGAGCGATCTCATGGAGTTGCTCGCGAAGGTGCGCACTTCATGAGCGACGTCGAGCTCACGGCCGCAGCGACGACGCTACCCGTCGCCAATCTGGTCGAACGTTGTCACGAACCGAAACCGCCGAACGGCTTGTGACAACATTGGAGCATCGGCAGCCGCTTGATCCCTCGGATCGGCTACCGCTTCGTAACCGCCCCGAAGGAGGAGCGGCCACTTCTGCGATAGCCGCCGGCGGCGGTAGCATTCACGAGGATTCCCGCTACCGCAGATCGATTCGGCGGGCACGGGTTGACACGCATGGGCCGCAGTGAGTCCAAACTACGGCTTCAGCGCGGTCGTTCGGGACCACGTTGCTCCGAGTACGGGGTCGAGCGCCCTCGTCACCTCTGCGAGCAACACCGCACACGGGCCACCCGCCGGCGCCAGGGCGGCCGCCGCGGTTACGAGCTCACGCAACCGATCGACGTCGATCGAATCGTCTCGGTAATCGTCCACGTTGTCTGAGAAACGGGGATTCGGAGGGTTACGGAGGGGGTGACTCTCATTCGCCGAAGCGTCGACTGTGTCGATCCCCTGCGAATCGGGTCGATCCGAAGGGATTCCGATGGTTCGATTCCCGTCAGCTCCAGTTATCATTTCGAACACTTGGACAACGTCCTTCCGTCCGGGACGATATGCCGGGACGATTCGAGGGGGGCTGACACGTCAACGAGGCGCGCTCGTCTGCCCGGCGCGCGGGACGCTCTCAGATCCACCTCCGACGCCGGGCGCGACGCGCTGTAGCCGCGGACGCTGACCACTGACCGTGCACCGCGGCGCGTAACGGACCGAAGTCGTTCGTGCCGAGCACGACAAGGAACCGGCGGCTCGTAGGCACCATCGCGAGAGGGCGACGCGACGGGCGCACCAAGTTGCGGGGCGCCCATCGAAACACGGGGATCGAGCGTCGGATGTTACATTCGCTCGTCCCCGTCGTGGCGGCGAGAAGGCCACCGAGGTTCGACGACAGACCACCCATGAGAGCCGACGCCAATCGAATCGCCTGCGCGCTATCCGCATCATCCTCGACGGCGTCACGTCCGTCACGCTGAAGATCCAAGCTCGGGACGTTGAATGCTCGCTTCAGCGGCGAGTCAAGGTGGAGTGGCCAGAGGAGTTGGCCGATCTCGACGCGACCACCGATGGTCCCCGGCCGAGCGCCGCTGAGTTCCTGTGCAAGTGGGACGGAGGTCGGTGTGTCGTCACGCTCGGCGCCGTGCTTGGCTCCGGGAAGAGGTACGCCAACCACGTCTCCCTACGGGCCGGCCGTTTCGAGGCAACCTCTCCCTCGGTTGTTCAATCCGTTTCCCTGGCCCCATCCCCCTGCAAGAGGGTGGCCCCATGGGCCTGCAAACTGGCACGTCCCGACGTGATTCTTCGGAACAAGACTCGACCGGGCGAAATTGATCTGATTCTCGACACCAAGTGGAAGCGGCTCGAGGCAGGCGGTCCGAACGAGTCAGACTTGAGGCAGATGTTCGTCTACGGGGAGCTCCTTCGGTGCGAATGCACGCTGCTCCTTTACCCTGCCAGCGGCGGTGATCCGAGACGCATCGAGGGTCGCTTCGAACGCGGAGGTCGATGTGACGCGCTGGAGGTGACTCTCGTCGGGGCGGCCGGAAGGATCGCGAAGACCGCGATCGAACACCAGCTCGCGCAGCTCGTTGACGGGGTTCGCTTTTCTTGACTCGGACCGCCAACGGGACAGTTCTGGCCATTTCCAAGAACGCGCGGAACGTGTTCGCCATCCGTATCGGCTCGGGCGCCCCGCCACTCGGGCTCGAACAGGTGGGGGGGCCGAGGAGGCCGCGAGCATCGCACCCACGACGTCGCGACGTTGAGGCGGTGTCGCCGCTGAAGAGGGACCCCTGGGACGTCGGCCTGGGCCGCTGTCTGGAGCTTAACCGACGGACGGGCTCACCGCGGGGTGAGCGGCAAGGAGGACGACGCCGGTTTGCCCACAGCGAGCGACCGCTTCGCCGATTCGAATCCGTCGGCCTCGGTCTCGCGCCGCATCTCCTCGAGGAGCGACGCCACGACGACCTCCGCCGGCGCGTGCTCGCGCGACGTGGCCAGAGCTACAACATCTCGGGGATCGGAGTCGGCCGGAATGCATTCCTACGAAAGAGGGCGACAAGGAACAAAGCGCCCCACATACCAAGTGATCCCGTCGATTCAGGGCGAAACAACCTTGCAGAACGCAGCGGCGCGCTGGGTCATCTCGTGGTCGAGCGTGCAGAGTGTCACCGCACGCGCCGCCGCGAGCCACACGTAAAGCGCATCGGCGCCGCGAAGGCGCGCCTTCATCGCGAGGGCTTGGGCGGCGGCGGCGCGCTTCGCGCCCATTGTGACGACCTCGTGCGGCGGCCTGACGAGCGCATCGACCAGCCGGCGGATCTCCGCTTCCGGAACGCCGAGGCGCGCGAGGGCGCCCCCGACCTCGACGGGGAAGATCGGAGGAAGCAAGAGCTCGTCGAGGTTTTGGATCGCGCGTTCAATGCGGGCGCGAGCCGCGGCATGCGCCGGCTCGGAGGCGCGCATGGAGGCCAGGGCGACGGAAGCGTCCAGGACCAGTTTCATGCGCGCGCGCTCAGAATCGTTCGAGGCGACTCCGGCCGAGGGCCTCTTCGGTCGTCATGTGACTCGGCGGCACGCTGGCGACGAGCGCGTCCATAAACGCCTTCGCCTCCTCGGTGCTCATCGGTCGAGGCTCGGCGGGCCTGAGTCCGGGTATCGCATCGATCGGAACGAGCGCGGCGGCCGGTTTGCCGTGGCGCAGGATGATGACCGGCCTCTTCTGGTGCTCGGCCTCGTCGACGAGCTCGGAGAGGTGGGCCTTGGCGCGGACGAGCGAAGTGCGCCGCATATGGACCATGATGGTCCATATTCTGCGGGAGCGCCACAGGATGCCCTCGAAGCGGT
>JBEKFX010000171.1:0-14684 GCA_050013115.1 Polyangiaceae bacterium | reverse complement strand
CGATCAGGCCGCGAGCAAATGCATCGACAAGCTCGAAGCTATTGCCGGTCGCTACCTCCGCTTGATCAACGAGGACGTCGTCTACCAAAAGCGCACCGACCTGCTTTCTTGGCTGCGCGCGGTGACGCACGACCATGCACGCTGGCTGTTCTTCCCGCGCGGCGAGCTCCTGAGACCCTCGGACTTCAACCTCGCGCGCGAAGCATTTGAGCTCGCCGACAAGATTTCTGATGCCTTGATGACGGGTTACGCGAGCGCCAAGATACGGGGCGAATCGAAGGCAATGCTCGACGCGTCACGCGATCCAGATCGTCGCGGATTGGTGCGCGAAGCAGTGAAAAGGGCGCTCTTCGCGTGCGATGCCTACGCCGCGTTTGCTGCGCCGGACAGCGACCCTGCGGAACTCGACAAGATCTGGCGCGCGGCTCTCCGCGCCGTGGGCATCACGGACGTGGATGCATTTGCGGAAGGCATCCGGAAGCGGGATCAAAAGGTGAAGTGAGTTTCGAATCCGGAAACCGTGACCAAGTTTCCGGAGTAGCGCCCAGAGAGCGGGTGGTCGCGCAAAGTGTCGCTTATGAGCGATGCAGTTCTCATCCCGCTTCAAGCGGCCCTAAAGCCGTACTCCGTTCCACTTAGGACCGGACGGCGCAAAATAAAGCAAGGCGAGCTCCCTGCGAGCAAGCCCGGTCGCGAGTGGCTGGTCAATCCCGACGACGTAGCTCGCCTCTTTGCCCCAACGCTCCGGGCGCCGCAGTCGCGATCCGTTCGCGAATCCGAAACCGCACGCGCCGAGCGCCAGCTTCGTGAGGCCGGCATCGTTTGATTCCAAAAAACAAGCGAAACGCGCGCACCCGGCCAGGGAAACGCGCGCGCTTCGTGGAGTCACCAATGCGCAAAAAAAGTAGGTCGCGACACTGTGACGCGCAAGCTGATCTCGATCGCCGCGTCGGTCCAGTGTGTCCGCTCTATTCGCTCTCAACTTCGGTTATGGATGAGCACGATGTGATCGGCGCCGCCGAGCCTCCCGCACCGCAAGGTGGAGCGTGAGCCCGGACCATTTGCGAGATGGCGGCATTTGGGTTCATGCCGCCGAGGGCGCGCCGGAGGTTTGGGCCCGTCGATGTCTCGCACGAGCTCGTGTGTCGCTGATGGCCGCGCGCAAGGAGCTCGAGATGCTCGAACGAGTTCTCGCGGCTCGCGAGGCAGCTCTTACCACCGAGGACACGGGAACATGAGATCCGTGGAGGATGTGGCCATTACCTACCTTAGCCCAGCGAGGTTCGCCGCCTTTCGGCAACTCGGCCTCGCCATCGTCCAAGACTGGCCCGGGGTCGCTCGATGGCTTTCGACGCCGAGCTTCGCAGCCGACAAGACGGCGCACGGCGCGTGGTGCCCGTGCACGCTCCCTGACGGTGCCGTCAAGGGCGGACGCGGTCCGGTGTCCCTGCTCGTGGCGGATGTCGACGAATGCACCGCGGGCGCCATCGAGCGGACCGTCGGCGCGCTCTCGGCCTACGCCGGCGTCGTCGTTCCCACGTTCAACGCGACGCCCGAGAAACCCAAGCACCGGATTGTGCTTCGAGTGACCCGTCCGATCATGCCTGAGGAGTGGGCCCTCGCCTGGGGCAAGTTCGCCAAGGTGCTCGGTCGCCTAGGCATCGTCGGACTAGACCTCGGCTGCAAAAACATCAATCGCCTTTACTTCGCGTGCGTCTCGCGGTCGCCCGGAAGGTGGATGGGGGCGCACGAGCTCACGGGCTGGCCCGTCGACGTTGACGCGATGCTCATCGCGGCGGCGGCGGATCGGAGGTCCGAGCCGAAGCGCGTGCCCCGAGTGGCCGTCGACCACCCCGACCGGTACATCCGCAGAGCGCTCCAGCGAGCGCGGGAAGCCGTCGACAACGCCAGCGAAGGCGGACGGCATGACGCGCTGCTACGCGAGGCGTATTCACTTGCTCGGCTGAACCTCAGCGAGGCGGCCATCAAGGACTCGCTCCTTGAGGCGTTCGTCTTCCGAGCGGGGGAGCCTCGACGGCGCGAAGGCGAGCGCGCGATCCGTGATGCCGTCCAGGCAAGGGGGGCAGCGTGAAAGGCGATCCGTTCACCGAACCGGAGCCGACCGAACACTACCCACCCGGCGCCGAGCAGAGGGCGCGGGCGCGTGCCGAGCGGGGGTCGCCGGGCGGGTTCGGTCCACCGCTCAAGCACGCGACGCTGTCGGACGTCTTCGAGCGCTGGACAAACGACGGGCCGCTCATTCACGAGGCGACAGGAATCAAGGCTCTCGACGACCTGACCGGCGGAGGGCCGGTGTACGGGTCTAGGTGGTACATCATGGGAGCGCCGGACGCTGGCAAGACGGCCCTCATCGTTCAGATTGCCCATGTCCTCGCGCTACGCGGCGTGGCCGTTGGAATCCTGGCGGTCGATGAAGAGGATGAAGACGTTGCGACACGGCTCGTGCAGCGAACGCCCATGCCGGGCACGCTTGGCCACTTCCTTCGCTGGCACTGCGAGGATCGAAGTGAAGACCTCGTGGCCAGGATGCAACTCGCGCTCGGAAGGCTACCCATTCGCTTTTATGGGTCCGAGTGGACGATCGAAGCCGCAGCGGCCGACCTTGACGCGTTCGCGAAGTCGATCCGTGGGAGAGCAGCCCTTTTCGTCGACTCGATCCAAGCGGTCGAGTGCGACGCATGTCGAGCGGCGGGGCGAGAGCTGAATCTCCACGCCGCGATCACCGCGAACGCCAACGCGCTCCGCGGAGCGGCGAGTCGATACCACATGCTTGCGGTGGCCACGTGCGAGATGAACCGCAACGCGTACCGGACCGTGGAGTCGGCCGATTCCTATAACGACATGGCCGCGGCCAAGGAGAGCGGAAAGATCGAATACAGCGCGCGGGTGATGCTCGCCGTTCGCTTGGTCAAAGATGAGAAAGATCTGATTGAGCTCCGCATCACCAAAAACAAGCACGGCCCGTCGTACCCGCGCGAGCCGGCTCTTTACCTTCGACTCGATCGCGAGCGGCAAGAGCTCACCTTGACCGAGGCGCCGGCCCCGGCAGCCGAGCAGCCAAGCCGCCGGGCTAAGCGCGAGGAGGAGTCAGAGGTGCTTCGCGAGCAACGAAGGCTCAAGCGCGAAGCGGAACAGAGGGCCAAAGCCGCCCAACGCGAGACAGCAGCGCAAGCAGAGCGCGATCGCGTCGACAACGTCGTCCGGCAGATTCTGGCCGAGGGCTACTCGGGCCGGCTTCGCGACGAGGTCATCGCGCGTGCGACCGTCGGCAAGGATAAGGCTGATGCCGCCATCGCCCGATGTAGGCAAAGGGCGAATGCCGAGCCTTCGGTGCCTCGGGGGGGTGTGTGATCGATTCCCCCCATACCCCCCTGCCGTGCCTCGGAGAGGCCGAGGCACCGGCTTTGGCACTTCGGAGGCCAAGGCACCGAGGCCAAGGCACCGAGGCACCCAAGCAGCGCTCGGCACAAGCCTTCCTCGACCGCCGCTGCACGCGCGTTCCACCACCGCCCGAAGCGCGCCTGCCATGTGAGGACGCTGGCCCTGAACCCGCCGACCCGCGCGAGCCGCCCGGCAGCGTCGGCCAGGCCATCGCCTTGGGATACGCCAAAGCGTATCACGAGGCGGGGGACGGCCGCGCATGACCGTCCGCGTGGTAGTCGCGCGCCACTTCGCGGCAATCGGCAACCGGCGAGAGCACCCCATGGCACGCGTGCGGCGCGTCCAGCAAGAGCTCGGTGCGGTGATCGCAGCGCTCGCCGGGCACTCGCCGCCCCCATTGCCCGTGACCGTCGAGCTTCATCGCGTCGATTGGAATCCGCTCGACCCTGACGGACTGGTCGGCGCCCTGAAGTGTCCCGTCGACGCGATCGCCCGAGTGCTCGGCGTCGACGACCGCGATCGGCGGATCCATTTGCGCCTGTCGCAAGGCATCACCCGAGACGTGCGGCTCGTCACTCGTGGGAGGTGGCGCAATGTACGCGAGCCCGCGTCGACGCTCACGATCGTGATCCGCCCATGGCAACCGTCCGACGGCGAGGACGCGTTGCGCGTCGCGCCTGCCCCTCAACCCAAACGACGACGTCTGAGGAACCCATGAAGCCGAAAGAATCAATCGACTCCGCTACGGGCGAGGTAACGCCCGCCAGCCCACGCTTTGGCCGCGCCCGAAAACCGCCCACGCCCCAACAAGCCGAGGCCGCACGCGTTCGCGCTGACCGCGCACGGCGCCGCGCCGAAGGGATCGAGACCCTTCGACGCATCGACCCCGCGTGCGAGATCGAGGCCGATCCGCCGGTCGCCTGGAAAGTCCCGGAACGATGCGCGGAACCGACTGGGATCGTGCTCGACCTTCCGCGGTCGTCCGGCCGAGGTTCGCCCGGCTCGCGCCTCGTGCTCGCCGCTCGGTATTACGATGGCTCCGGTCCGAACGGTGGGGAGCCCCGCCACAGCGCGACACTGTTCGTCATCTTCCGCGACGCTGCCGGCTACCTGCGTCGGACGATTGGGGTCTCGATCCACGAGGACGAGCTCCGCGCGGTCTCGGCCGCGCTCATCGCGTGCGCCGACGCGATCGATGCAGCGAAAAAGGCGGAGGCGTAGCCACCCTCCAAGTCCCGAGAGGTTCCGACGGGTGATTAGGGTTGGCGCTCTTGAACCGGCCGCGGAGCGGAAGAACTCGCTGCGAGCTGCCCGCGAGTCTCCTTCGGAGCTTCGTGACCGCGGCAAATCGTAGAAACTAAGAAAGCAAGAGGACCGGTTCAGGGGACTGCAGGGGCGCCAGTCGTTTGTGGCCCGACCACCTCTGTGCGATGGACTATGAGTTTGCCGACCTGTTCGCCTGCGCTGGTCAGCCTTAGTTCAAGAGTCGCTCTTCCGAGAGACGGAAGGATTACCGGGTTTAGAGCGACAACGAGCGTGATCGGGCGGCCCGGCTCCGGAACGGAGACCGGTCCGCTGCCGCGGGCAATCTCTTGTTCACCCAGGCTCACCGAAAAATCGACACGATCCGGTACTTGCTCACCAGGATCGAGCGAGACCCGCGAGTACATGACGAGCCGTAGTGCAAAGGGCCCTACCGGACTATTTTCGAGCTGGATGTCATCGGCGTAAACTCCCATGAGCGAAACCCTGTTCCCCAGCTCACGCCGCACATCGTCGCAAAGGATAATGTCAAGAACGCGCATCGAACGGACCAGTTGGCAGCTGGCGAACCTCTACTGCTGATGCTGACGGCGCGGCTAACTCATGCTCCTTCGAGAACTGGAATTTCACAGTCGCCGAGTTCCTGCCAGTCGACGTGGTGACTGCACAGTTGATCCGCTGCCTTTTCAGCTGATAGGCCAGCGCGTCGCTAGCTTCTCGAACAAGGATCGTAGCTGCGAGATCAGGATCGTATCCGTTGTCGGCGACCTCCAAGAGCCATGGGAAAGTGGTCACCATTCGGAGAAGCGCGACGGGGCCCGCGGATGTCCCATCGGCCTTCCACCTCGCGAGCGTTCGCGCCGGAAGGCCAAGCGACCGCTCAATGTACGCCATTGAGCTGCCGTTGTTGCCCAGCTGCTCAAGCATGAGCGGCACTGAAGCCTTAACCGCTTGCTCTCTCGCTTCGGATAGAGCGGCATCGTTTACGTTCGCAAAGTCGCCCGCCTCGTGGCAACGGGCGCACGTGTTTGTCACGGTCATGAACGTGACAGTCGGACCGTAGGGAACGCCGAGGTAATCGCGTTGCTTCTCGGTTGAGAAATCACTGGAGCCGCACCAGGGGCAGAGCTGAGGCATCGTCCTATTTGCTTCCTTTCGTGATGGCGTCATGGATCTTCGAAAAGGGGGAGAACGTGAGGGGGCTGGAACTGTTGAGCTTGAAGGACTTAATCATCCAGATTTTGGTCACCGGGAGCAGGAACGCGATGTACCCCTTCTTTTTGCCGCTCGTAAACTCATAAGAATCAACATAAATCGGTACCAAAGGGTCCGGGTTGTGCTCCCATTTGGCGGTGTTCTCGTAAACGGGACTTTCCAAACCGCCGTTTGCAATAAACGCCAAAACCTCTGCTTTCGTGGCCAGGTTGAACTCCTCCCTGGCCGTTTGCTGAGCGCCTGTGGACGTGCCCGCTTGCCCAGCTCGGCACGCTTCGATCAAATCTGATAGCCGGTAAGCGGCGCATGCCACAACATGAACCGTATCATTTACGGACCCAAATTGAAACGTATAGCTACCCTCGTCAAGGGCTCGAGTAGGATAATGTACGTCTCTCGCCCCGGTGGGGTGGGGTACCGGAGTCGGCCTCGGCCGTCGTTGGCCGGCGTCATCCTGGCACCTCGAGAAGGCGCACTGTAGACGCGGCGACGAAGCCTACGCTGCGGTCCGCTTCGCCTCGACGCTGACAACCATCCGCGCGATCTGCATCGCTGCGAACGGCCGCCCCGTCCGGCTGACATGGCCCTCGCCGGCGAGAGCGGCTGCCACGGCACGAAGGCTGCGCCCTTCGGCCGAGAGCTCACGAGCCCGCGCGATTGCCGCCTGCTCATTCTCGACCGCCACGAGCCGCCCGCCGTCGACCGTGAAGCCGTAGGGCGCATCGCCGCCCGTCTTCTCGCCCTTGGCTCGCTTGGCCCCGAGCGCCGCCTTGGTGCGGGCTCGGATGAGAGCGCGCTCATATTGCGCCGCGCCGTCGATGACCGTTCGCATGAAAGCGTCTGCGGGCGCATCGCCGTTACCCTCGCCTGCAGCGGATACAATCGTCGCCCCGGCGCTCGTTGTCGCGCGCTCGACCATCGCGGCGAGGACGACGTCACGAGCGATCCGATCGCGCTTGGCGACGACGAGGACGCCCGCGGCGTGCTCGCGCAAGCTCGCCAGTGCGGCCACGAGGGCCGGGCGCTCGTCAATCGGGGTGACACTGCAAACGCCTTGGTCGACGTGCCACGCGGCCACGTGGATGCCTTCGGAGCGCGCCCATGCCTCAATGCTCGCACGCTGCGCCTCGGGTCCAAGCTTCTGCTCTTCTTTGGACACGCGAATGTAAGCAACGGCCACCGACGACGAACCGAGTTTGACGCGCTTGCTCATGCCCTATCTGTAACACTTCGTTCGATGCGTGACAAGTGGGTCGGTCGCAATCGTCGAAAACGATGGCACGCGCACTTGCCGCCAGCGCAGTACATCTGTACGCTTGAGCACCATGGCGACCAAGACCGCGGAGTGGCCCTACGTTGTGAGACTGTCGAACGAGGAGCAGCGGCTACGCCTCGCGCGTTTGGAACAGGCCATGTGCGCCAAGCTGGGCGCCGCGGTCCCACGTACGACCGTGCTCGAAGCCGTGCTGGCGCGCGGGCTCGACGCCTTGGAACCGGAGTACGGGATCAAGGCGGGCGCGAAGCGGTAGCGCGCACTTCCCCCCTTGCCTTACTTCTCGCGAACGCCGAACGTTTCCGGCTACTCTTCTATGTCTCGTGTCGAGGCTACGACGAAAGAAGGAGCGGACGCGCGCGCATGGCTACTGACGGGGGACGGCAGGACCACTACGAGGTGCTGGGGGTGCGCCACGATGCGACGGACGAGGTGATACGCGCCGCGTATCGGGCGCTTGCAGCCAAGTATCATCCCGATCGTAACCCCGACGACCGTGACGCGGAGCTCAAGCTGAAGAAGCTGAACGCGGCCTTTCGCGTTCTAGGGGATGCTGCCTCCCGCAAGCAGTACGACGAACTTACGCGCGGTCCAGAGGACCACTCGGAGCGAGCGAGCGCAGAAACGACCCCCAACGATTCGCCGCCCCTGTTCCGGACGTGCCGGAATTGCGGCGCTGAGAGAAAGCGTGCAGCTCTTTGCTGCGACGAGTGTGGCGCAAATTACGAGTCTTGGTCTGCACCACGAAGTCCACCTGAGGCCAAGCAGCCCGACCCGGACCCACCCCGTGTTGCCACCGCTAAGGCACGCGGTGCTGGCGCCTTTGCCAATCTTTTGAAGCTCGCCGGCTATCTCTTTCTAGCCCTCCTGGTCGTGATTGGAGGCGTGGCGTGGTACGAAAAAGTCCAATCGGACGAGTACGCCGCCGAGCAGGCGGCGGTTACGATTGAGGCCAGTTACAACCCTGCTGCTTGTACTCAAGAAAGGCCGATCCGGATCGCAATCACGAACGGCGCCAAGAGTACGCTGAAGAGCGTTTCGTTTGCCCTTCAAGCATTCGAAAACGGCCGCTCTGACAATCTTGCGCGAGACTCCGATTCTCTCACGTCGAATGCCATTGTGCGGCCTGGCGAAACAGCAACGCGATGCCGGACCTTTCCTACGCTGATTCGCGATACGCCCGTCTTCATCCGCGCGGAGAAGAAGGACGCTACATTTTACGAGCCAAACGAATTTATCCCGCGAACCGACGAATCCAGCACCGTCCCATCCGCTACACCCGGGGCGCAGTCGGTCTGGATAACGGAGCCGGGCTATCGTATCGCCTTTCCAGACAACCCTCGACCCGTCGAACGGCACACGGAGACGACGCGGCTAGGCCCGGCAACGGTGACGACCATGACGCTGGATCGTCGTGGTATCATTTATTGGGTTAGGGAGCGAGACTATCCGAACGGGTCGGTTCTGGACGAGCAAAACTTCATCGCTGAGGAGCTAATGCCCATAGGCGCCGAAGTGCATGAGCGTGCGATGATCGGCAATTGCAACGGTCGTTCATTCTCAGCGTTCCGCGGAAGCGGTGTGGTCACCATCCGAGGCCTCTTCTGCGTGAGCGGTGCGCACGCCTACGAGGCGACCGTCACAATAAACGACCCCCCTAGCGCCGATGACGCCAAGGAAGCGGCCTCATTTCTTGGGTCCTTCGCCATCTCGGCAACGCCGGCAGTTGCGAAGACCGGCTCATCGCGACCTTGAGCGGTCGTGACCCCGTTGCGGTTCAGGAAAAAAGCAGTTGGCGCGGCGGCAATTTGATCACTTAGAGGTTGACCTCTACCCTTGTATGGCCAGCGGACGGGTACGATATGCCGGTCCAGGGCAAGAAAGAGACATGGGACGAGCGGCTACCGGCACGGTCGAGTTTCGCGGCACCCCCGCGCGGTGGTGGGCCAGGATTACCGTCCGCACGGAGGACGGGGGCACGCGGCGCGTTTGGCTCACCTCGAACGCCCGGACCTCGCGAACACGCCAGAGGACAAGCGAGCGGCGAAGCGGATCGCGGCGAAGCGTGCGAAGCTGTCGAGCGGGAAGAAGTTCGTCGGCGTTCAGCGTGCGACCGCGCCGAAGGTTACGGTCGAGCAACTCGAAAGCCGATGGCTCGACTTGCTCGACGAAGACGGCCATCTGAAGCCGGGGACACGCACCGCCTACAAGTCGTGCTGGCAAGCGAACGTCAAGCCGCGCCTCGGCAAGCACGAGGTCACCGCGCTGACGGTGCCCGTGCTTCGCGCATGGGTCCGCGAGCTGACAGGCGAGCTTTCGCCGTCGAGCGTCCGCAGCAACGCGATCGCCCTCACGCGTTTTTTGGGCGATGCGCGCGCGGAAGGGTGGGTTGCCCTCGACGCCAACCCCATGAAGCACGAGGACGTCCGGGCGCTCTTGCCGACCGTGGAGGCGCCGGATCCGGACGCGATCGTCTGCTGGACGCGAGCCCAGTGCGAAGCGCTTCTTGCGGCTCCGCTCCCTGACGAGCGGTTCGGGCTCTATCTCGTCGCGCTACTGACCGGCCTGCGCGCTGGGGAGCTTCGCGGGCTGACGTTCGCCCATGTGTCGACGGATGCAGCGGTCCCGCTGCTGCGCGTTCGCCAGCAGCTCGCCCTGATGCGCGAAGCAGGCGAGAGCACGACGACCGGAACGCCGAAGACCCGAAGCAGCAAGCGTGACGTCCCGCTACACCCTGCGGCCGCTTCGTGGCTGACGTGGTGGCGAGACGCAGGATGGTCGGCCAAGTACGGCCGCGAGCGAACCGACGAGGAGCCGGTCTTTCCCGCGGTGGACGGCGAACCCGGGCGCCCGCGTGACTCGAACATCTTGCGCCGGGACCTAAGGTCCGCTCGCCTGCCCGAAGATTTTGCCGCGCCCGATGGGTCACGTGTCCCGTACACGTTCCATGCGACGCGCCGCACGTTTTCGCGCCTGCTCGGCGACAACGGCGTGTCAGCCGAAGTCGTCGGCATGCTCGACGGCCACGCCACCAAGAGCGTGACCGAGCGCCACTACATGGGCCGGAGCTTGGAGACGATGGCGCGAGCCGTCGCGACCATCACGCTCGCGTTACCGGCTCGCCCTGGGCTTCCGTCGTGCGCGCCTGAATCGTCCTGCGAATCGTCCTGGCCTGCGGTTGGCGAAACGACGGAAGCCACTAAAACGATGGAATCAAAAACGATTTCTCAGCTGCATCCCATGGAGTTACCGCAATTGAGGCATTTGTAGCAGGCGCCGTTTCGCACGGTCATGTGTCCGCATACGTCGCATACGGGCGCATCGCCCATCATTGTATCGAGCTGTGCATCGAGAGGCGACCCCGTTCCGTCTCCGAGCGTTTCGCTAAGCGACCATGTCGGGGCGGCCTCTGGCGGTGCGGGTGTCGTCACACGACCCTCTCGGGCGCCTCCGGCCGCAGCGGAGGAAACTTGCGGGAGTCTTGATGGCTCGGGAGGGGTCCCCAAGCTGCGTGGTCCGTCGATCGGCGAGCTGTCGAGGTCGGGCTTGATGTGCGCGAGGTCGTAGCGACGCAGGTACTCGACCCCGAGAGCGCGAAAAATGAAGTCGACAATCGATGTCGCGAACTTCACGTAGGGATGTCCCTCGACGGCGCCCTGTGGCTCGAACCGTGTGAACGTGAATTGCTCGACGTACGTTTGGAGGGGAACGCCGTATTGGAGACCTATGCTCACACTCATCGCGAAGCAATTCATCAAGCTGCGGAAGGCGGCGCCTTCCTTGTGCATGTCGATGAATATCTCGCCCAACGTCTCGTCTTCGTATTCGCCCGTCCGCAAGAATATCTTGTGACCACCGACGCGTGCCTCTTGGGTGAACCCCCGCCGCTTCTTGGGTAGGCGCACGCGCTGACCGTAGATGCGTGTATTCTTGGGCGCCATCGGAAGCGTGAGCTGTCCTTGTTCCAGCGAACCGCCCTGAGGGACCGGTGCGAGCAGCGGATCGGGCAGCGAGCTCGTCGTGGCTTTCGGGTCCTCGCGTTTTTCGCCGCTCGTCGAGAGCGGCTGGCTTGCCTTGCAGCCGTCTCGATACAGAGCGACGGCCTTGAGCCCTAAGCGCCAGCCCTCTTCGTAGATGCCCTGGACGTCCTCCACCGTTGCGTCAGTCGGAAGGTTCACGGTTTTTGAAATGGCGCCGCTCAGGAATGGTTGGACGGCCGCCATCATTCGCACGTGCGACATCGGCGCGAGATAGCGCTCACCGTGCTTGCCGCATCGGTTGGCACAATCGAACACGGCGTAGTGGTGCGCTTTGAGGTGAGGTGCGCCTTCGATCGTCATCCGTCCGATGATGACGTCTTGCGCCTCCTCGATCTGCGCACGGGAGAAGCCGATGTGCTCGAGGAGCGCACTTCGGTTGGATCGCGATGCGGGTTTGACGCCGAGACGCTCGTGGGTTTCTTCTCCGAGGACCCAGGTCGCGAAGGCGCTGTCGAGGTCGAAGACGCCGGGAATGGCGGCTTCCACTTTCGAGAGGTCGGCGTCCGTGAGCCCGCGCTCCTTGAGAGAACGTCGATTCACGTGTGGCGCCTGCAAGAGCGTGTTCGTCCCCGACACGTAGGCGACGATTTCTTGAGTCTCACGCTCCGAGTAACCGAGGCGCCGCAATGCGTGCGGGACCGTCTGATTCACGATCTTGAAGTACCCTCCACCTGCAAGCTTCTTGAACTTGACGAGTGCGAAGTCAGGCTCGACTCCGGTCGTGTCGCAGTCCATCAGCAAGCCAATCGTTCCTGTCGGCGCAAGGACCGTGGCTTGTGCATTGCGAAACCCGTTCGTCTCGCCGAGCCGGACCGCTTCGTCCCAATCGTCGCAGGCTGCTCGGTAGAGGTCTCCTGGAACGGCCGCGGACTCTCCGGGGAGCCGGCAAGCCTCGCGGTCGATTCCATATGCCGCGTCGCGGTGCATGCGCATGACATGAAGCATCGGTTCCCGGTTCTTCGGAAAGCCCGGGAAGGGTCCCTTGACCCCCGCCACCTCTGCGCTTGTGCGATAGGCGCAGCCGCACATGATAGCCGTGAGCGCCGCAGCTATCGCGCGACCTTGCTGGCTATCGTAAGGGATGCCGAGCATCATGAGCAGACTACCGAGATTGGCGTAGCCGAGTCCGAGTGGACGGTAATCATGACTGTTTTTTGCGATGCTCGCCGTGGGATAGCTCGATAGATCGACGAGGATTTCTTGGGCGATGAAGAAAATGCGGCATGCGTGGCGATAGCCCTCGACGTCGAAGGCGCCATCGGCTCGAAGAAATTTCGTCAAATTGACGCTGGCCAGATTGCATGCCGTGTCGTCTAAAAACATGTACTCCGAACACGGATTCGACGCGTTGATCCGTCCCGAGTTCGGGCATGTGTGCCAGCGATTGATCGTCGAATCGTACTGAACTCCGGGGTCGGCGCATGCCCAGGCGGCTTCCGCAACCTGACGCCACAATTCTTTCGCCTCGAGCGTCTGACAGACCTCGCCCGTGGTGCGATAGCGCGTTGGCCATTTTGCTCCTGCGAGGGAGGCCCGCATGAATTCGTCCGTTACACGAACGCTGTTGTTGGAGTTCTGACCGCTGATCGTGTGGTACGCATCGCCGTTGAAGTCGGCGCTGAACCCAGCTGCGATGAGCGCGTGGGCCTTCTTTTCCTCCCTCATCTTCCAGCCGATGAAGTCGACGATCTCCGGATGGTCCATGTCGAGGCAAACCATCTTGGCGGCCCGTCGTGTTGTCCCTCCGCTCTTCGTGGCACCCGCTGCCCGGTCGAACACTTCGAGAAACGACATGAGGCCGGACGAGGTTCCGCCGCCCGAAAGCTTTTCTTGTCGCCCGCGAATCGAGCTGAAGTTCGACCCTGTCCCCGACCCATACTTGAAGAGGCGAGCTTCGGATTTGACGAGGTCGTAAATGGACATCAAGTCGTCTTTGACGGCCTGGATGAAGCAGGCGGAGCACTGCGGTCGCTCGTATGCCGAAGTCGTCTCCGCGACATTCTCCTTCTCGGGGTCCCACGCCCAATTGCCCCCGGAACCCTTGATTCCGTATTCGTGCCACAAACCCAGATTGAACCACACTGGGGAGTTGAATGCTCCGTACTGGTGAACCAGGAGATGAGCGAGTTCAGCCTCGAAGGCGTCGGCGTCCGACCGGCTGGCGAAATACGACGTGCTGAGGTCCGCCTTCGCGGAGCGCTCGCGTTTCGTCGAGCCCTCTCCGGCGACACGAACGGTGTGGGCAAGGCGATGAACGACTTGGCGGACGCTGGTCTCGCCCTCGTCCTTGTCGCCGTGCAGACCGGCCTTGCGAAAGTACTTCGAGATGACGATGTCGGTCGCGAGTTGGCTCCAGCTTGTCGGGACCTCCGCCCCGTCCATCTTGAAGACGACGCTCCCGTCGGGGTTCGTGATCGCGCTCGAGCGGCGCTCGTAGACGATCTCGTCCAAAGGATTGACCCCCGGGGTCGTGAACCGTCGCTCGATGCGAGTTCCTCGTAACTTGCGTGACGACCTTGACTGCGCCTGGGGTTTCCTGGGTTCGGCCGCCGACTGCGTTCGTCGTTTTCGACTCAAGCCGTCTTCGCCGGCAGCGCGCGCAGGCGAAGCTTTCGTCGCATGTCCGTTTCGCATCCCCAACCCGTTACTTCCAAAGTCCGAGTTTGCCATCGTTGGCCTCCAAACGCTCGATCCCATGAACACCGTGAAACCCGTGCTGCCCTGCCCAACGAACCCCATCCGCACCCGCTCGCGCGGTTGACCAAAGGAAAGCCCATCCAGTCCGAGGGGTGTGACTGGGCGAGCCGTTGTCATGATCGGCGCCGCGCGCCCAGCGGGGGCAGCGGATCCGGTCCGTAAGACGTTGTGTACCTAGACTTGAAGCTTCAAAAGCGCCGCAGGGGACGCCCTGGCAATCCATTGCAGGGCTCGGCCTCCCAGGATGGGGGCACCTTCCCAAGGAGGACGGCTCTCGGGCTCACCAAGCCGATCGCCAACTCCCACGGGGATCCCGTTCAGTATGAGTCTCTCGGAAAAAGTACTGCACGGGCGTTCCGCCCTCGAGTTCGTAATCTCTCGTTGCCTTCAACCGTCCTGCTACCCGCGTTGCGTTCTTCTCCTGCTCGGCGTCCAGCGAACGCGCGCCCGAGTCTCCGTTCTTATCCCCTATATCTTGGGGCTGTCCAGCAAAAACCCACCACCCCTTGTGCTTCAGCGGCAGGCCTTCGCACGAGCGTTTTTGAATCCTTCACGCGCCCTTTCGCCAACCCCTCGACAGCACTGAACTAAAGGTTGAGTGTGAACGGCCGAACCCCAGGCGCTCCACAAGTCGTCCGCGCGTTGTTCAGTAGAACTCCACAGGGTTGCTCGAAGCCCAAGCCCAAGCCCAAGCCCAAGCCCAAGCCCAAGCCCAAGCCCAAGCCCAAGCCCAAGCCCAAGCCCAAGCCCAAGCCCAAGCCCAAGCCCAAGCCCAAGCCCAAGCCCAAGCCCAA
>JBEKFX010000170.1:0-9172 GCA_050013115.1 Polyangiaceae bacterium | reverse complement strand
TGCCGCATAGGGCCATGCAGTCGAGATGGACCTTGGCGGGGGAGGCGGGCGCTGGTCGGGGCTTGCCGCATAAGGCCATGCAGTCGAGATGGACCTTGGCGGGGGAGGCGGGCGCTGGTCGGGGCTTGCCACATAGGGCCATGCAGTCGAGATGGACCGTGGCGGGGAGGCCGGAGTTGCTGCATGCCCGTCCAATCGAACGTCATCGCACGGGTTGCGGACCGATGCCCCCCGTTCGACACTCTGTGAGTGGGTCGTTGCCGCATCTTACTCATGCTCGCGCTGCCCCTCGGCGGCTGCGGCCCCAGCTTTCAGGCCGTGTACGAGTGCGATTCCCACTTTGAGCACTGCTATGCGCTCGACGAAACGTCGGCTTCGTCGGACGCAAAAAAAGAGTGCTGGCATCAGTGGCTGGCCGGCTACACGTACGGGCAGTCGCGCGACCGCGTCCAGTACGCGAGTGGGCGTTATGGCTCGTTGTCGTCGTCTCCGAGCTCGTCCGTTACGGACCCGCCCGTCGCGCAGCCCGTCACAATGAGCCAGAAAGCGGCCGCCCCAACGCCAACGAGCGCGTTCTCGCCGCCACCGCAGGTCGCATCCGCGGAAGGGCCGGGTTCGGCCGCCAGCTCCGCCCCCGTGCTTCGTGCCGAGGCCCCCGCAGCCGAGTGCACGGCTGGGTGTCAGCATCGTTGGCAAACTTGTCACGATGACTGTCGCGACAGTCTCTGCGCCCGGTGCGATCACGCGTATCGCCTCTGCGTACCGATTTGCTTTCGGGATGAAGCGGCCGGGCATCATCCTTCCCAAAGTCTGAGATAGTTGATCAACTCGGGCGCGTTCGGTCCTCGGTTCGGGAACGCCTGGCGTCCGCGAGCCATCGAGCGAGCGTCCGGTGGCCACGCCTTCCACGCGAGCGCCTGGCGTCCGCGCCCATCAAGCGAGCGCCTGGCAGCCACGCCTCGACGCGAGCGCCTGGCGTCCGCGCCCATCAAGCGAGCGCCTGGCAGCCACGCCTTCCACGCGAGCGCCTGGCGTCCGCGCGTCCGCGCCCATCAAGTCGAACGCCCGGTGGCCACGCCCTTCGTCAGTGCCCGGCTGGCGCCCCGAACGATATGGTTCCCGTACGGGGGGGGCCGGCCTACGCGTTCGCGAGTACGTCGGCCGCCTCGATGGCATGGTACGTCAAGATCGCGTCGGCACCTGCTCGCCGAATCGATGTCAAGATCTCCATCATCGCTCGCGGATAGTCGATCATCCCGGCGGCGCCCGCGGCTTTGAGCATCGCGTACTCGCCTGAGACGTTGTAGGCAAAGAGGGGGAGAGCCGTATTGTTTCGCACGGCGCGAATGACATCGAGATAGGCGAGCGCCGGCTTCACCATCAAAATATCGGCGCCTTCGTCCTCGTCGAGTCGCGCTTCGCGTAGCGCTTCGCGCGAATTGGCAGGGTCCATTTGGTAACCAGCCCGGTCTCCGAACTGGGGTGCGCAATCCGCGGCTTCTCGAAACGGCCCGTAGAAGCTGCTCGCGTACTTTACCGCGTAACTGAGCAAGCTGACGCCTTCGAGCCCGCTTTCGTCGAGCGCGCGGCGAATCCGCGCGACCCGCCCATCCATCATGTCGCTCGGCGCGACGATGTCAGCTCCGGCCGTGGCGTGCACGACGGCCATCGCAGCGAGGACCTCGATTGTTGCGTCGTTGTCGACCTCGATCTCACCGTCGCGTCTGCGGCGGAGCAACCCGCAGTGGCCATGATCGGTATACTCATCAACGCAGACGTCTGTGATGACGACAAGTTCGGGGACTGCGCCTTTCATTTCCGCGACGGCCTGCGGTACGGGGCCATGCGGGTCAAGCGCGCTCGACCCACGCGCGTCCTTTGTCTTTGGGAGGCCGAAGAGGAGAACACCGCCGAGGCCGTGCCGCGCCGCCTCTCTAGCCGTCGCCGCCGCAGCTGAAGGTGGGAGCTGCCAGACGCCTGGCATCGTTCGTATGGGTCGAGGATCGTCGATCGCCGCATTAAAGAAAACCGGCCACAAAAGATCTCGTGGAGCGACCTCCGTTTCTCGCACGAGCGCGCGCAGAGCCGGAGTCATACGAAGCCGCCGGGGACGAATCACGGGAAAGGCCATCGACGGCACGGTCCTTAGTCGTTGCTCGCCGGGGCGGATTCGACCGATCGATGGGATCGCATCCTGCTGTTTCGTCCGTGAGCTCCTTCGTTTCCTCCGCGCTTCGGTACGAATCGGACCTCGTTCAAAGCGATTCCTCTGGACGTAGATATTAGCACACGAAACCTTGTGGCGCGTAGCGGCTCGGGCCATCGTGAGGCCAATGCGCTTTCGTGCTCGCCCTTTGGGCGCGCCACCCGATTCGAGCGGGATCATTGCCGCTCGTGCACATCGCGAGAATCAGCTCGGCGCCGCAGATTCTCGGCGTTGCTGTTCGCCGGTAGGGTGAGACCATGTCCTCGGGCATCGTGTCCTTCGTCAATCTCGGGCCCGGCGATCCAGCCCTTCAAACTCGCCGCGCGTACGAGCGAGTCGCCGCTGCCGATGTGATCGTCGACGAGGACGGCGTTCGCGTCGAGACGCTGCTCGACTTGGCGACCCAGGGCAAACGCGTCGTCCGGGTGGTGTCGGGCGACGCGGCGGGGTCCTCGACGCAGGTCGCTGAATCGCTTGCGCTCGTGCAGGCGGGTGTATCGATCGAAGTCGTTCCTGGAGTCGGTGTCGCGTCGGCTGCATTGGCCTTCGGTGGCGTGGTCGGCCGGGCCATGTACGTCCACGCTGCGACGGTGGCCGATGTGGTGTACGCGGAACCGCCCGACGCACCGATCACGCTGATCGTTGCCCCCACTTTGCCCACCCAGCGAGTGCTCGTCACCACCGCTCGTCATGCCGCAGAGGCGGCGGCAGCCGTCGGTGACGCGCGCCTGCTCCTCGCGTTCGGGGCGCCTGAAGGGTCCCTTCGCTGGTTCGAGCGGCGGCCTCTCTTCGGCAAGCGCGTGCTCGTCACACGCGCTCGCCAACAGGCCTCAGGAACTGCTGCATTGCTGCGCGAGCAGGGTGCCGAGGCTGTCCTCGTGCCCACGATCGAAATCGGGCCGCCCGCCGACTTGGCGCGCTTCACGGCCGCGCTCGGCGAGCTTCGTGCGGGCCAGTACGGATGGGTCGTGTTCACGAGCGTAAACGGCGTCGAGCGCACATGGGCCGCGCTTGTGGCATCCGGTGGCGACGCGCGAGCATTCGGCGCGGCGCGACTTGCTGTCATCGGTCCTGCGACGGCGGGCGCGCTCGAGGCGCGCGGGTTGCGCGCCGACGTTATGGCAAAGGAATTTCAGGGCGAGAGCCTGGCCGAGGAGCTCCGAGCGGCGATCCGCCTTGGGCCACCGGCTCCCCGCGTTCTCTTGGCACGGGCGGCTCGCGCGCGCGACGTCGTCCCCGAATCGCTCGCCGCCGCCGGCTGCAAAGTGGACGTCGTCGCGGCCTATGAGACGCGGCCCCCAGCCCCCGAAGCCGTCGAGCGACTACGAAACGAGCTCGAAGAGGGGCGGATCGACGCGGTGACGCTCACATCGAGCAGCACTGTCGAGAACCTATGCGATCGATTGGGCGGGCGCGCAGCCGCGCTCTTGTCGAGAACCCGTGTGGCCAGCATCGGTCCGGTCACCACCTCAACGGCCTTGGCGCGTGGGTTACGGGTTGACGTCACGGCCAGCGTTTACACGGTCCCAGGGCTGATCCAGTCCCTCGCAGAGAGCTTTGTTCGAGGGGTCCCCTAGTCCGCAAGAAAGCACGAATTCCCGTTCGGCCCGACGAATACTGGTTCGCTGGAGCGTGCGCGAACTAGCCTGTAGCCTCTGGAGCTGCTTCGCGAGTCATGCCTCTGAGCTCCCTGATCGTCCAACGTGATGTCGCGACCATGCGCCAAGTCGAAGAGGCGCTGGCTCGCCAAGTCATTTACGGAGGCGACCTCGTGACCAACCTGCTCGAGGTGGCACGCATTGACGAGCGGGTGCTCACTTTGCTTCTTGCCGAGTCCATGCGACTGCCGCCCGCGCCCATTGGAGAGCTGCCCCTTTCCGAGGCGGCTCGAGCCCTGATTCCGGCGGAGATGGCGGTTCAGCAGTCGGTCGTGCCGGTCGAGATCACGGAAGAAAAACTCGTCGTCGCCGTCGTCGAGCCTCTTTCGCAAGCCGTGAGCGATCACTTGGCCTCTTCGCTCGGCATGAGGATTGAGCAACTCGCGGCTCCATCGGTTCGTGTCTGGCAAGGTATCTCTCGCTTGTATGGCGTCCAGCTCGAGCGTCGCATGCAGCGCCTACTCGGTCGTCTCTCGGGCGAATCGATTGTGACAACATCCAATCCCCCGCCGCCGCGCGACTCGCAGGCGCCGGCTGTTCGGTCGCCATCGAACCGCACCTCGGGGCTCGGCGCCCCGACGAGAACCCGGGGCACCGCTGCCCCCTTCACCACGGCGCCGCTGGTGGGTCAGCCGTCGACGACACTCCCGACCGGCTTGGTCGGCGCATCGCGGGCGGTTGGCGCTTCGGTGCGCCCCGCAGCCGTTCGCACCTCAACCCTTACGAGCTTCCCCGCGACGCGCAGAGGCCCTTCTGAAGCGAAGGCCAAGAATCGGGAAACGGGCGAGTCTGTCGAGCGAGGGGTTTCCGCAGGGGCCGAGCAGCGAGCACTCGTGCACCGCGAAGTGGCTTCGCCGAGTTCTCGCCCGAGCCGCCGTCGCCGAGGTCCCCTTACTTTCGAGGTCGCGCGTAGCGAAGCCGAGGAGGCGCTCGATCGCGACGCCCTTCTCGACTTGTGTTTCGCCTTCTCGCGTCAGTTCTTCGACTATACAGCGTTCTTTCTCGTGCAGGCCGACATCGCCGAGGGTCGGGACGCATTCGGTAGCGGGGCTTGTCGCGAGCGCGTCCTCGGGATCGGCGTTCCGCTCGACCTGCCGAGCCTGCTCGCCAACGCGCGTGAGAGACGCGCGCCGATCGTGACCACCGCACCTGCCGAGGGACTCGACGCTGTCCTCCTCGCTGATTTGGAGCGACCGCCCAACTCCGAGGTGGCCGTCGTCCCGCTGGTCGTACGCACGCGGGCGGTCGCGCTCCTTGTCGGCGATTGCGGTGAGGCCGGGGTCGATCGCCAAGGGGTCAACGAAGTCGCCGCGTTCTGCGCGGTGATCGGCAAAGCGTTCGAACGGATCATCGTTCGCAGAAAGCTTGAGGGCTTTATTGCGGGCAGCCGGGCTGGTATGCCCGGCCGGATCGATCCCAGCACGGTCCGTGACGAACGCGAGAATCAGCAGGTGCTCCCGCCCGACGAGCGCTTGAGTTGGCGTCCAGCCTCGTCATCGCCGCCGTCGCGGGCGCCTTCGGAGTCCCCTCTCGCTGGCGCCCTGAACTCCTCCGTGCCGCCTCCCCCCCCAGTCAACATCACCACGATTCGACCGATTGGCGGGCCGCCTATCCCACGCGAGGATCCGCCCGACGAGCCCCCGGCGTTGATGTCCCAGGAGCGTCTGGCCGCTCCGGCTCTTCCTGTCTTTCCCCCCGAAAGTCCGGCACCCGCCGTCGAGATCGTTCGCTCGTTCGAGCCTCCCCCGACCACCTTCCTGGGACCTGTTGCGCGACCAAGCCTGCGAGCCGTGGACACGGCGCAATCCCCGCCGCCATCCGCGGACTCGGCTTCGGCCATTGCCGTGTCCGCGCATCGTCCGCCGGTGCCCCAGTCCGATTCCGAGGATGGTCTTCCGCTCGTGATTGTCGACTTCGATGCCGAGCTTCGTTCGATGGTCGATCGATTGCTCGCGGGTGATCACGACGAGGCCGCCGAGATCGAGCTGCTGCGTCAAGGAGAAAGGGCCATGCCCGTCTTGATGGAGCGTTTCCCCGGGCCTGTGACCTTCGACCGCTCCCTCCTCGCAACCCAGGCAAATCCCCCGAGCGCGAGCGAATGCGGGGTGCTCCTCCGCCTCGTGGCGCGCGAGCGCAAGGTTGCGCTGCCCCACGTCCTCGACCACTTATCCGATCCCGATCCAGAGAAGCGTGGATGGGCGACACATCTCCTCTGCGAACTCGCGTACGTTGAGGCGCTTCCTCGTCTGCTCGAACGCATACGCGATGAAGATGCCGCCATCCGTGCATCCGCCGGTCAGGCCCTGGTCGCATTGTCGCGCAGTTACCCCGGGCGCGTGGCCCAATCCCTCTTGGAGCTGGCAGAGGAGAGCGACACCCGCGCGCGGGGAGCCGCGATGAAAGCCATCGGCCACGTCCGGCTGGCGTCCCTCGTGCCTGTGCTCGTACACGGGTTGGGCGATGGGTCGGAGTCTGTCGTTGCGGCGGCCCACGCCGCGCTCGTTCAGGTGACCCGCCAAGATTTCGGGACCGACGCTCGGCCATGGATGCGCTGGTGGGAGGCCAATTCAACGCGGCATCGCATGGAGTGGCTGATCGACTCGCTCACCCACGAGGTGTCAGAGATACGACGCGTGGCGGCGGAGGAACTGCGGAATCTGAGTCGCCAGTACTTCGGATTCTCGAGCGAGATACCACGACGTGACCGTGAGCGGGCGCAGCAAAGATACCGTGACTGGTGGATCACAGAGGGGCGCTCGCGGCACCGACGATCCTAAGCAAACGGTCACATAAAACGACCCTCGGTCTAAGGCTGCGTCCGCAATTTACGGAAATCATGGGCGCCGCGGATGTTGAAAAGGCCCCACTCGCCTGGTGCCTGGGCTTGAAAACGAGAGCTTGCCGGGCGTACTGGCCAGTGTAAACCGTCCTTATTGACGGACGACGCCTGAGCGGCTGCGTACGGATCGAGACGGGGGGGCCTCGGCCAAGCGGGAAGTCAAGACGTTCGCCACGGCCGGCGGTCTGGTCACGATGCACGACCACCTTCAGGATGCCATCAATAGGGACCGCGCCGCCAAGTCGCTGGTTCGTCGCCTGAACGTCCTCGGCTTCGAAGTCGCCGTCCGGTTTGCCACGGCCTGAGCGTCTGCGTTTCCTATTGGACCTCCCGAATCGAGACAATGCCTTGCGCGTCGACGGCGACCCCGGGCGCGGTCCTTGCACGTTGACTTCCGGGGCGGTCGCACGTTGACATCGACTCGGGGAGCGGTCTTTTGCGCGTTGACGGCGAGTTCCGGGGGGCCGTCCTTGCAGTGGACGGCGGCTTCCGGGGCGGTCGCACGTTGACATCGATCCGGGGGGACGGTCTTTGCACGTTGACGTCGACTCCCGGATCGGTCGCACGTTGACATCGACTCGGGGAGCGGTCTTTTGCGCGTTGACGTCGACTTCCGGGGGCCGTCCTTGCCGTTGACGGCGGCTTCCGGGGCGGTCGCACGTTGACGTCGACTCGGGGGGACGGTCTTTGCACGTTGACGTCGACTTCCGGGGCGGTCGCACGTTGACATCGACTCGGGGAGCGGTCTTTGCGCGTTGACGTCGACTTCCGGGGGCCGTCCTTGCCGTTGACGGCCGCTCGCGTGGCGATCTGCACGTCCAACGGCGATTCAGGTGGCGGTCTTTGCACGTCGACGGCGACTCGGGTGGCGATCTGCACGTCAATGGCGATCGGTCTGCTCACGTCGACGGCCACTTGGGCAGGCGGCGTGCGCTTGAACGGCGACTCGGGGTCGGGCTGCGCGCCACGGATGGTCACCCGTCGGCACCGGCCCCGACCATAGTGACGAGCCGGTTGCGCAAGACGACCGTCCGTCTGGACCTCGCGAATTCCTGAGACAATGCTGCTTGCGAGAGCTGGGAGAGATGGTCGTACGATTCAAAGCATCAGCTTTGGTTATGTGGCGTGCTCGCTATGCCAGCGTGGGTGAGCCGGGCGGGGTCGAGGCGGGTCGGGAGCTCAGCATGAAGTTGTTTCCTCGCATTCGTGGGTTCGTTGTCGGAACGGTGTTGGCGATGTTGCTGTCGGTCCGCACGCACGGAGCGCATGCCGACGCGATCGACGTCGATGCCTCCCGTATCGTCGCGGCCCGTCATTCGCTGAAGTGGAACTGGACGCCTCCGGGTCGCTCCGAGCGCTATGGGCACGCGGAAACGTTGATCCACGCGCCGCTCGACGTCGTGCGCCGCCATGTGCTCGACTTCAGTCGATACAAGGACATCCTGCCGGCGCGCTTCAAGGTTTCGCGCGTCGTGGGCCACGAGCCCGACCAATCGACGGACGTCTACATCCAGATTTCCGTCTTGCACGGTGCGTTGGCACTATGGGACGTCGCGCGCTTCGCCCCCCCTCAAGAAACCGCGCCCGGCATTGAAGTCGTTGAGGGAAGGATGATCCCTGGCCGCGGCAACGTCGATGACATGGACGTCGTTTGGACCCTGCGAGCACTCGACGACCAATGGACCGTGCTCAAGTTCGATATTTTGCTCAAGCCCGGCCTGCCTGCGCCGCAGTCCCTGATCGACGAAGAGCTTCGCGATTCGGCTATGTTCGCCGTCGACGCGATACACGACCGCGCTCAAGGGACCCGTGCGATCGAACCATGGCCCAATCAAGGCTGAAACCCGACCCGTGGTTGATCAAGGCTGGTTGAAGCCGATGCCCGGCCTGCGTACGTGCTCATACGAACCGCTCAATTCCCGGGCATCGAATGGACCGCCAGCCGACTATGGGCGGGCCTGAAAATCGAGACCCGGCGCGCAGGGCGCCACCTGTCAGACTTCGCCGCGCTCGCTAGAGCGCCGCGAAGCTCACGAGCAGCCCCGACGTCAGCGCGCCTCGCCGTCCGACGCCGCCGCCGGAGCGTTATGGGATCCCCGAAGTGGCGTTGCCGGCGAGCCCGACCTGCGCCGGCAGGACCGAGCAGCGCGGAGACCCTAGCGCCATGCAGCGACGCAGTAAGACCGCTGCACAGGGCCCCAATCGCCCGGTGTTCGAAGGAAAAGCGAACCAAGCAATGCCTCAACCGCTTGACAGGTCGTCCCAGACAAGTAGGTTGTGCGTCCCTCGCCCCCGTGACTTGCGGAGCGAAGCGTGACGCGCGGTGGAGCAGCCTGGTAGCTCGTCGGGCTCATAACCCGAAGGTCGCAGGTTCAAATCCTGCCCGCGCAACTAATAAAATCAAGCACTTACGTAGATCCCCCCAAGTGCTTGCCGGCGTCCGTTGACGCCACGTTGCCATGACCATCG
>JBEKFX010000169.1:0-9180 GCA_050013115.1 Polyangiaceae bacterium | reverse complement strand
AATGTTCCGTGCATCACGTTCCGTGAACTTTTCTGGCAATTGGGCTGGACGTTCTAACTCGTCTCGGCTGGTGTGCGCCCCCGTCAAAATGATTACCAAGCCAAATTTGGTCCGATGCGCCCACACCCGGTGCCCTTTTCATGGGGTGGAGGTGCCATTTCCCCCATTCCCTTTTCATCCAAAGAGATTTCCAGGGGTCATTTTGGTTGAGACTAGGACAGGACGCAGCGATTGGAACCAGGCGGCGGGGTATTACATCGAAATACGGCGTTCCATGCGATTGGACTATGCGCATCCGGTTCGGCCGAAAGAGCCGAGCTGCAGGCATCGAGCATCTTAATGGTGCGGTTCCGTGATGGTACCATTCCATGTTTGCGCGTGGGTCTTGAGAGTCACCTCTCGCACGCAGAGCACGGTGTTCTATTGATAACTCGGGATCAGCCGAACCCATGTGCCGCGTCCGCCCCATCGCTCTCCGCGTCGCCCAACGCCACGCCGAACTGCCTCCCGACCAGGGTCCCACGGTCGTTTATTCGGACGGCGGAGTGATCACGGTAGACGACGCAAAAAGGCTGATCCGTGACCACTATGGGATTCGGATCGTCAGCCTCGTGTTCCGGGCGGACGAGGCGGCCGACGGAAACACCATTTGGTGGGACGCAACGACCGAAAGCGGCAAACGCATCACCGGGCGTCTCGTCCTGCACGCTGGAGTCGCGAGCCATCACGTCGTATCGTGGGCTGAGCTCTCGCTGCGTGAGCTTGGGCTCCGCAGCGCAACGGAGAGAGACATGGCCCGCGGGAAGGTCGAGTCGCGGGCGAAGGTAATCCGCGAGAAGTCTCAGTGCCGGACTGCTACTGGGAGCATGAGGCCAAAGAGGATCCTCGACGAGGTGGCGATACTGGGACGCGAGCTCATCCGAACGATACGCGAACATCCCACGTTCTCGATTACCGAGACCATCGCCGCCGTTGCGCGAATCGTCGAGATCGCAGAGGCGCCGCGCGACGGCGAAGGGTGACCATCGCCTCCTACCGTTGCCCAGATTCATGGCTATGGGGTGATTGTCGACCGTTTGCTCATGACGGACGCCAGAAGGGCCAGGGCGGCTGGCTCGGAGAGGTCCGGAAGGCTTCGTGGATTCTGTGCGATCCCTTTGACTTCAGGGACGACTCGGCGTCGCGGTCGAGCTCTCGGCGCTAAGGAGCGGAATCACAATCCGCATCAAATTGGCAAACACTTCCGTGGCTTTGGAAGCGAGGAGGCGCTTAATGCGATACGTCGTGTCCCCTACTTTTTGATCTTCGGCTTTAACCATGTTGTGATTCCTCGGGTCTCTTGAATCGCGACGATGTCCATTCGTCGCACAGTGAGAACGTCGCGGTCAGGCGCGAACATCACCCATTCTTTAGGTCTTTCGCCACACGGCAAATTGAGGGGACTGGGGTTTGCCGTTGCATCGTGTTCGAACGTAATAGTGTGCCCATTTCGAGCCACGGTGACCTTATATTCTGTCATGAGGACCATCTACACCGAGGGCTCCTCACAAAAAGAGGATTTCTTTTCACGTACTTCGGGTATGCGTCGAGAAGCTTGGGGAACGCGCTATACCTTCCGGAGTGTGGGCTCCTTTTAGAGCCGCTTGGTTCTTTGCCCGCACTTCGGGATCTGGCCATTGAGCCTTGCCGTTGGCGGAACGCTTGACCGTGGTCTCTGGAGCGCCTTGGGCTTCTTAGTTAGTTAGCATTTTTGCCCCTTTTGTCCCGGTCGGCCCACCTTGCTCCGGCGGAGAGCGCCATACGGGTTTTCGTGTCTTCCTTACGCTGAGGAACCGTAAGACGACGTCCTTCGCGTGTGACGCGTTTTGCGTCGATTGTGCGGTGGGTGAAGAACAAGCCCGGCAAGAGATGGTGGCTGCGCAACCAGACGGAGCGTTGCATCCTCGCCGCCCGAGGCAGACTTCCCCTCGTGCTCAGGTTTCAGAGCCCAACAATCGGCGGGCGCGTCTAGCGGGTCGCAAACCCGACGAGTTCTACGCCTCGTCGAGGGTCTCGGCCCCAGTCGCGAGGTCGATATGTTCGCCTGGGGAGCCGGGTGGGCTGGACCACCTGGGGGAACGATTCGAGAGGACGAAGTTCGACCGGGTGGGGTGAGCGCACACGGCAACGCCCCGTCTCCGGACGTCGACGACGACGCCACAACAGTTTCGACTCGGCTGTTGCCTGCGCCGTCTTTATGCGACGCTTGACCCCATGGGCGTGCTCCCGGCGATATCCGACAGCGACGTGCGTTCCGCCGTTCGACGCATCGATAAAGACGGCGTTCCGCCGGGCCGAGGGTCAACGAAGTTCTGCCTGGTGTTCGAGGGGTGCCACTATCCCCCAAAATACGTGTTGGCGCTTGCTGCGCGCAACGCTGTAGGACGAGACCTTCTGCCCGATGAGTTCTCGGGCGGCGAACAGACCAACGGGCTCTTTAGGGCGATCGGATTCGAAGTCGCTCGTTGTTCTTGCCGGGGCTCGCGGCACGATCGCAGGAAGCGACCGACTCCGGATCGTGCCAAGGCGCCTCCAAAGCCGGCGACACCTCGGGCGGCGACCGAAGCCGAAACCACAATCGTTCGCGTCGTCACCAACGGGCGCACTCCCGATAGGCCGAGTGCGGAGGAGCGAATTCTGCTGGACGTTTTCGGCGCCCATTGGCCTACCGGGATCCGAGCAAAGTTCGTGCAGACCCCCGGTGGCTTCGTTCGTGGCGAGTGGCCACAGGTCTGGAACGGTCGGGTCGGTTGGGATTCGCGGAAGGAGGATGCCTATCCGCTCTTCGCGAACGCCGAGCGCCAACTGGCGTCGGTCGTAACCGAGAGGGTTTGCCGAGCGGCCGCGGGCAAGGCCGAGGTCCTCACCGTTGGCATCGACCTATTTGGTGGCCAGGCAGGGGCGCACGCGGAGCTTGTAGCCGTGTTCGACATCGCCAAGAGGACGATTGTTCGGTGGACCGGCAAGTCATACCCCACCCCCAATCAAGAGAGAACGCTGGTGCAGGTCGTCGACCTTGACAGCCATTTCCTTGAGATCGCCCGAGAGCGAGCGCTCGTGCTCGGATGTCATGACCTCAACATGTACAGCCCGCGTGGCCACGCAAACCAGTCACCCGACGGTTTGCGCCGTGCCAAATGCGACGAGATGAAGGCCCGCATTACCCTCTTCAAGCCCACTGTTGTGCTCCAGCATCCGCACAGTACGGACACGCCGAACATCTGGCGTTTGCCTTGGTTGAGGCTCGCTCGCGAGGTGCCCAGCGCCCGTGTCTGGGCATCGGGGGTCGCCTACTTCAATTGGAATGGCCCGCCGCGCGCGGAGCTGAGCCGAGTTCTCGAACAGACCAAGATTGCAGGTCGTGAGGTTAGCGACATCGTGATTGACGCTTGGTCTTACGCATGAGCGAGGACCCTCACGTTGCGGAGACCGAGCGTCGGCCTGTAACGCGCAAGTATCGCTTCGAGTTGGGCGGCCCCGGCGGCCGTGGGGCTTACGCCAATACCCATCACGCAGTAGGCGGACAGGGTCAGAAGACCACCTGCTGCATGTTTTCCACCACTCGACTCCAGCTCGAAACCGACGACTGCAACCTGACGGTACAGCTCTGGGTAGAGCATGCCGTGCTCTCTAAGATGTGGGTCAAGCGTTCCCAGCTCTGCAAGGAAATCATGGAGCCCCGAGGGGAGTTGAAGAAGCCAAGCAAGGTCAACCTGACAGGCCGTCAGGTAGTCACCCGTCTTGGTCATCCGGGCTGACTTCCTCGCAACTGGATCGTGCAGATGGGCGAGCGGCGACGCCCTCCCCTGTTCGTGCTGGAAGGCGACGGCGAGGAGGTCCGGCACGTAAGGTTCGGCGACGATGAACCCGGCACGCTGGCCGAGTTCGCGTAAGTAAGCCCGAGTAGATAACGACCATTCCAACGTCTCCCCTCCGGCCGGGGTTCGGATCGCCCGGGGCGGGATGGGCGCGAACTGAGTCGGCCAGGTCCGACGTGCGAGTTCGTCGAGCCAGCCCGCCTCCACTGGCAGTACCGTCAGATCGCCGAACGAGCGACGCAGCGTCCGAATGGTTCGCGCTGCCCGCCGGTAGATTCCGCGCTCGCCGGCCTCCGATACGACGAGCAGCCCGACTCTGGTGCCGAGGGCAGCGATGTTGGCGACGTCCGCGACCATCGTCTTCGTGCTCGGGGTCGTGCCCTGAATCTCAATTCCCACGACCGGGAGATCGCGCAGCAGAGACACGGTCGCGCCGGTGACTGTTGCGAGCGCCTCCGCCTGCCTCCCGCTCAGGCGGAGCGACCAAAGGACGTCGGCTCGCGGAAGGTACGCGTCCTCAAGGCGAAGGCTCAGCACGGACCCGCCGACTTCTCGCGTAGGCTCAAAACCAAGGTGGCTACCAAGAGAGACGACTTGCTCGTGGATCCGGTTCGTGGAGAGGCGCACGGCAGAGAAGATTCACTCTCCCGCGGCGCTGCTGCAAGAGGTACGACGCCTTGCCACGATCGGGCTCGTGCCGTCGTCTCGGCAATACGCGGGCGCGGTCTCGGTTGAAGGTTTGCTGCGCGGTACGTTCGAAAAGCCATGGCTGTCGGTGCGCCGCCTTTTCAAGAAGCCGCAAACGTCGTCACGCTGCGAACGCTGCAGACCGCCTTGGCGCATCGGAACTCCCCTTGTTCATCACCGGCGAGGTAGGTACCGGGCGGAAAACCATGGCTAGCCTCCTACCAGTGGCCGGGCAACCTCACCGAGCTGGAATCGGTGATCCGGCGAGCCGTCGTCCTCGGGCGCGCAAACGTGATTGAGCCGTGGGACGTCGGCTTCAGCGAGCCTTTCGTTGTCAAGCCCCTCAACGCGTTCGCCATGCTGTTCAGGTGGACGGCGTCCTCGATGTCTCATGACGTTCACCGCCGAACAAACGGCACATGGAGAAGCTCGGCGGCCCTTTTCTTGGTCTCGTCCCCCCTGCGGTCGTACCGACTGGTCGTGGTCGGACTTGCGTGGCCCGCGAGGGACTGAACGGTCGCGATGTCGGCACCCCCATCGAGAAGGTCGCCGATGAACGTCCGTCTCATGTCGTGCGGGCTGAATGCGGGGACCTGCGATTTCTTGGCGAGCCGTTTGACCAATTGGGCAACGGCGCCGTCGGTCATCCTACGACGAAGAATTTCGCCGCCCTTGGTCACTGGGTAAAAGAGCGGGCCGGCCTCGTCGCCGCGGACATTTAGCCAGAGGTCGAGGGCGTCGCGTGAGCCGTTCGTGACGAAGCCCTTCCTCTGCTTGTTGCCCTTCCCCTTGATGATGATCGCGCCGGTCGCGGAATCGAAGTCGGCCAAGTCGAGGGCGACCATCTCCGCACGACGCAGCCCGGCGCCATAGGCCAGACCGAGCAGGGCGGCGTTCCGGGCACCACCGGGACACCAGAGGTCGCACGCCTCGAAGAGGGCGCCGAGCTCCCCCTTCGAGAGGGCTCTCCCCTTCGGGACCCGCGTGCCCCGGACCGGTTCGACCGAAGAGGCGCGAGTCATTTGCTCGGCCGACATCAAACCGAGCTTGAACGCCGCACGAAGCACTCCGCGGAGCGCGGCCAACATTCGATTGGCCGTCGCGGGGGCGAAGGTCCCAGCCAGCTTCGAGCGGATCGCGCTTGTGTTAGCGTAGTCGAGCGCCCACCACGGGAAGGTCATCTCGTTCGCGTCGGAGGAGACGAGTTTGGCCGCGATCCTCAAGGCCGCCCGCTGCGTCCGCCTCGAGCCAGCGGCGAGACCGGCCAGGTACACGGCGACCGGGTGACGGCCGAGGGGTAGGGTGGGGTGGGTAACGACGGCGAGGGCGTCCCGGGGCTCCTCGGTCGGATTGCTACTGAAAAGGGCAGTTCTCGTCATCAATCCCATGACGAAGTAAAGCGCGGGCGAGCCGAAGTTCGCGCCGATTGCCCCCGACGCGTGCTGTCGCGCGCCGAACCGGTGCGCAACTGCGCCTCGATGAGCGGTCGATACGCTTCGTTCAGCTCGATGCCGAGGTAGTCGCGGCCGAGCTCCTTGGCAACGGCCAGAGTCGTGCCGCTGCCGGCGAAGGGATCGAGCACGAGATCACCAGGACGCGAACCCGCCAGGATACAGCGCCTCGGCAGCTCCGGGGGAAAAGCGGCGGGATGACCAGTTTTCGACCGCCGCGTCTCAATCGTCCAGACGTCGCGACTGTTCTTCCCGTGGTCACGACCAGGCTCGTATATGGCCTCGGCATCGTAATGGTACCGTCGACTCTTAGAGAGCAGGAAGATGAACTCGTATGAGCGCGTGGGCCGATCGGTGACGCTCTCAGGCTTTCCATTTGGCTTGTGCCAGACAATTTGCGCTCGTACCGACCACCCGGCCGCTTGAAGTGCCGCCGCGACACGCCAAGGGATGCCAATCAGATTTTTCGACTTCAGTCCGACAACATCGCCGGCGCTCCGAAGATGGGGTGACCGCACTTTCCCCGTTTTGCCGGATACCGCTCCTCCGTGGCCACCAGCGTACGAATCACCAATGTTGAGCCAAACCGTGCCGTCCGAGCGCAGGACTCGGTCAAGCTCCCGGAAGACGTCGACGACCGACTCGACGTAATCCTCGGGATTGCTTTCGAGGCCGATCTGACCGGTGGCTCCATAGTCCCTCAGCCGAAAATAGGGAGGCGAAGTTACGACTGTTTGAACAAAACACGACGGCATCTCGCGCAGCCTTTTTAGGCAGTCGCCGTAAATCACCGTATTTCGAAAGTTGCTCGCCCCCCGGGACGGCACCGGCACGGGTAAAATGCCGAGTGACGCAGCCAGATCCGAGTCGGGAGTTGCCGGCTCGATGAGGTTGTCCGGTGAGGGCTCGATTGACGTTGATGTGGATGAGTTTTTGTTTGGGTATGAGGATGATCTAATCATCCCACTTAACAACATCGCTTATCGTGTGTACTGACCCTCAAATTTTATATTATTCGGCGAGATCGGTGCACGTGCGTAAGCAACTCGCGTGACGACCTCCGCGAGAGCCGAGAAGTTGCGAGTAACGAACGACGTGGCTCGCCAATGGCTCCGTACGCCCCAACAGCACGCTCGGATCGAGCGACCAGCCGTCCTCAAAGCCAGCCTAGAGAATGCTCTCGCCCACGCTGCGTTGCTCCAGGACGAGCGGCAGACCAGCTTCCACGGCCCAATTCAGAAGCTTCGAGAACGACACCCCATGAGCTAGGGCGTGCTTCTTCAGGCTCTCGACCAGTGCGATGGGCATTCGTGAGTTGACGAGTTGTGTTTTGGTATTTCGAACGTTCGAACGCCGGGTCTGCGGCCTTCTGTGCGATCTCGCCGGCCACTTGGCAGGCGCGTTAGCGGAAGCAGCCGCTTGGCCATCGGCCCCCCGCGCCTGCGTCTCGACAACCTGGGCGACGATGCGCTTCGCATCGGCTGCAGTCCACTTCTCGCGGATGCAGCGACACGCAAGTTCCGGCCAGAGTTCACGCGGCGCTCCGATCGCGACCTTCGCAAGTCCCTCGGCGCGCTTCTGGGCTGCCTTGACCTCGGCGGGCGAGAGCATAGGGCGCGCCGCCAGGAACGCGTTCGCAGCGTGCCGGTAACGTCGCAACGTTGGGGCGGGGAGATTGTTCGCCTTCGCGAAGCCGTCAAGACCCCCGCCCGCCTTGCCCTGGCCCGGCCGAACCACCTTTAATAGGTGCAGCCCGATTTCGAGCGGCGTAAAGCCCTGCTGCACGTTCGAAAGAAGCAGGCTTTCCAAGGCTTCCTGGTCGCTCATGGTGGCGACGAAAGCCATGACGTGGTCGAGCTGTTCGGCGAGCGCAGCGTCGAGGCGATGGTGGCCGTCGATCACCTGGTACCGGCCGTTCTCGAGCTGGCGGAGCTTGATCGCGCTCTCGGCCGGGTAACCGTCGGGGCTCCCATGGAGGCGAGCACGGAAGCTCAGCACGGTGTCGTCATGGGTTCCCAGTCGGGGGTTGTCTGGATGCCGGTCCACGACCGCGAGGGCGATACGGATGGGCTGCAGGGAATACCGGGGCATATTCATCATTACACCGGCTCAACACCGAATCCGCCGAGAAATAGCGGGGTGACTTCCGAACAATTGTTCGGAAGTGACGATGCGTCTGCGAGGCGCTGATTAGAAAGGAAGGGGCTGTCCTGAGGCCGCAGGTCAGCCGGGCGGTGTAGAGAAAGGGTGCGCGCGGCGGTCGCGCCCTCACACACGGAGATTCTAGAATGAGCCGAACCACTTCAGCCGTGACGATGGACGATATCCAGAGTTTACGGCCAAGGCGCCTTCCAGCGCAGGCAGAGGATGCGGTGCCGTTCCCCGTCACCCGCATTCGGGACATCAAAGACCTGGACGAGACGGCCCGATGGCTGGTCGACGGCATCTGGCCGACGGAGGGCGTGGGCGTGCTCGCCGGGTCGCCCAAGACGGGCAAGACATGGCTGGCCGTCGAACTCGGGATTGCGGTCGCAAGCGGCCGACCATTTCTCGGGCAGTTCGGCGTACGCAAGGCCGGTTCCGTCCTGATGTTCGGGGCGGAGGACCGCGCTGCCGACCTCAAGGCCCGCGCCAGCGGCATCTGCAAAGCGCGGAATCAGGATCTCGATGCGCTCGCCTTCGATCTCATTGAGGTCGCGAGCCTGTCGATCGATCACCCGACGGAGTTTGCCCGTCTCAGGGCGACCGTCCGAAAGGTCCGTCCTGCGCTCGTCATTCTAGATCCGTTCGTCCGGCTCTTCCGCGGCTCGGAGAACGACGCCGGCGCGGTCTCCAGCGTTCTGGGCCGCCTACGAGCGCTCCAGCGAGAGTGTGCCGTTGCGATGTTAGTCGTCCACCACGTGCGAAAGCGCGACGCTGTCGAGGCCAGCGCCGCAAGCATTCGGGGAAGCGGAGACTTTCATGCCTGGGCTGACACATCGATCACGTTGGGTCGGCGACGCGGTGGCGTCATTCGAGCAAATGTCGAGCATCGAAGCAGCCGGTCACCTGAGCCCCTCTTCTTTCGACTACCACCTGAAGGCGACGCCTACCTCGAAGTCGTCAACGAGCAGGTCGACGGAGGGTTGGACGCAGAGGGCAATCGCGCCGACGACAAGGCTCGGGCGCTGGCGTTCATTCGGGAG
>JBEKFX010000168.1:0-9635 GCA_050013115.1 Polyangiaceae bacterium | reverse complement strand
GAGCGACGGGGTCACGCGAAACTCCAGCGCGGGAATGACGGGGGCATTCCCGCTGCTGCTGTTGTCGACGCCGGATTGCGTGCTTCGGAGGAGCCAGTTCGAGTCGTAGCCAAACTCGCCCGCGACCCCCGGGTGAAGCTCGAGATCGCCGGTTCGAATGCCGACGCCTTCCGTGTATCGACGATCCTTCAGCCACTGTGGACTGTCCGACTGCGCCGTGTACTCGGATTGGGCGCTCGCTCCTCGCGCGACGAGCAAAGCCACGACAGCGGCGGACGAAGCAAGGCGTGTCTTGGTCATCGTTTCGGACGAAAGGTACACCAGTCTATGGCAGAGCTACTGCAAAATGTAGAGTAGCGGTCTCCTTGGTAGCGCGCCCCGGCGAACGATGAGAAGGCGGACCGAACAATCGGCCACCCGGTAGGGGCTCTATGGACCGCTCACGACCACGGCGCCCGATCAGGGCGAATACGGCGATGCAGTCTGCGGGGGACCGAGGATGCTGGGGGGCGGGAGCGCGGGGAGCTCGGTGTCGCCTTCCTCTGAACCGGGCAAATTCGGGTCAATCTCAGTAATAATTTGAGTTTGACCAACGAAGGCAACTTCCTCCCCGATGCATTGGTTGGCCTCGCTGCTCAACTGGTCAACCCGCTGCTTCACAACGGAAATGATCGTGAACTCATGGTTGGCGAGCTCCGTGTCCCCACGGTCGACGGCAGCCTGCAGCGCCGACTGACGATCCTTTGCCGACCGAATGGCGACATCGACTTGCGAGAGCTTGTCACTCAAGCAGAGGGATTTGACGACGTCTCGCCCTTGCCGTGCTGAATCGAGCTGCCTTCGGACCGTCGCGGCCGCTTGGTCCATGCGCGTCAGGATCGCACCCGCACCAGCGAGCTCCTCTTGCGGAGAGAGCTGGACGCGCCTTTCGAAGCCCACCTGACCGGAGCCCTGGCTCGAGGCCGGCTGTGCAACCGCAGTCCCGGCCACAGCCAGAACGCACACGCCTACCCCAACCCATCGAGCGCTTGCGCCAAAACGCATGAACAAACCGCCTCCCACTTACCTTACACGCCCAAGTCTAATGGTCGAGGTCTCGGGTGTCAACGTGGCATTCCTGCACCGAAGACGTACGAAGGACTTCGGGCGCCTTGTGTTCACCTTTCGAACCGCTCCCAAGAACGATGGTTCCCATGTCCCACACAACCGGTGAATCATGGGGTGCCGGGACGCGTGGCCCCATTCAACCGTCGGCTCGTTTATCCACCGCCGCCCTGCTTAAGGAAGCTGAACGGCACACTGATGGTGGACCCATTGGCCCCCGGCGGGTCGAATTTCGCGCGCCTCGTCACCGCCGTAATGCAACTCGCGACCTGTGCCGACAGCCCGTTATTGCTGGCGACGTTGGCCGAGTCGACTTCTCCGCTCGGCGCCACCTTGATCAAGATGACGAGACGCCCGGCCTGACTCGGATCGGTTTCGAGGCCTTTCTGGTAGCAGCGTTTGGCGCCCGGCTGAATCTGCGTTCGGATGACGGCTTCGGCATTGTTGATCGGCACACTCATCGAAGAGCCGCCGGTCTGGACATCGCCGACCGGGATCACCCTGGTTGCCGTTCCCGCCACGGTCGATGCCCCTCCGGTGTCGCCGCCGTGACCCAGCCCTTGGAGGCCGGCGTTGCCGCGACCTGGTTGGATCGGACCGCCTCCGCCCGGCAAGTTGAGCCCATTGGCGCCCTGATTGCTGATGCCGCCTTGGCTCTTGGCGAGCTGATTGAGATCGACGGGCGCTCCGTTGTCGTCCTTCATTGCGCCGTTGATGTTCGGACCCCCATTCAGAGCGGCGAGAATGGCAATCCGCGCTTGATCGGCCTCGTTCAAAAGTCCGGCGACGACCTTTGCGTCCGGAGCCGATGCACCCGACTTTCCGCTCTTGCCCTCGGATGGGGCCTTCGGAGCCTGCGTCGGGGCCGGAGCGGTATCGGTCGCACTCGAAGTCGGACTGTCGCTCGTTTCTACGGGCGGCGGCACGGTCTTCTGCACCATGTCGATCAAGCTTGCGGTGATGTCGTCGTTGATGACGGGATCCATCCAGTCGCTGTACATCGCCCCAATGAGACCGAAGTGAAGCAGGAAACTGAACGCCGCAATGATCGTCAGACTCCAGTCGATCTGACTTGCCACGCCCCCTTTCACCGAAAGAGGCAGTTGGGGCCGCGGCTGGACCGGAGGGGGCGCTACGAATTGAAAGAGAAACGTCGTCTCCCCGATCACGATCTTTCCACGAGCCTCCTCCGTCAGGCGGACTTGGTAGGAGGTGCCGACGCGCTTGGCCTGCCCCTTTAGCGCAGCGAGGTCCGAGATGCCGGTCGCCAGAGCGACACGTCCGGCCATGCCATCGAGAAAGTTGAGGTAGTAATCGCCGGCAATCAGCTCAAAAAGCTTGAACTGCGGAGGCAGATTCGCCTGAATCACGAAGGTCGAGCGCTCGCTCGGCCCCACGGTCACGCTCGTCCGCTGCTTGACGATGCGTTCCTCGAGAATGCGGCCCGATGCGACGAGCCCAATGCGGAGCACCTTGGGCCCGGTCGCCTGCTGCATGGCCCGCATGACCGCGGTCATTTGCCCCGGTCGCCCCGAGTGCGTCTGAGGTCCGAATCCCGGGCCCGGTCCCTGACTCATCTGCGACATGCTGAAGAGGCCTTTCTACGAGCGACGACCGGGAAAAGCGCCCGCGCCCTCCAAAGGGGCGACACGCGACGAAGATCGCACCCGGCCATCGAGCCAAAGGGTACACGACGCCGCGATCTCGGGAAAGCGTCGGATCCTTTCCCTTCTTTCAGGGCGCGTCAGCGCTGAACTTTTGCCTGTTTCGGGCGAGCGCGGGCGCGTCCGGAAGGACGGGCGCCGACACGAACCGGAGGCCGCATCTCGGCGAGACGGGACCGTAGGCCTTCCTCGTCCGTTCGCGTCCAAAACGCTCCGACCTTTACGACGGCTCGTCGCCATCGGTTGGCGAGAGAGCCCGCAGGCGATCGACCAAGCGGTCGGTCCACATTTGACGCTCGCGCGCTGATCGGCGCGCGAGCGCATGGATCGAAGCGCAAAATGTCGCGCCCGCCAGGCCAATCGCCAGGGCATCGAGCGCACCGAACAATGCCTGACCGGAGGCGCCGGCCGCGTCCGCCGGCGCCGAGCCAGAAAGGGATTGCAGAATGGCGACCGTTCCGAAGAGAAACCCCGCATTCATGGCGACACTCGCGCAAACCCGCGGAACTCTCGCCCATCGCGCGGCCTTGGCGTCGAGCTCCGTCAACTGCTCTCCAACGAACGCGTCGCGCGCCGCCGACGGGGGATCCATGAGCGCGGCGATGACCCCATGCTCCCAGGCAAAATCCGGATGATGCGCGAGGGTCTCGACGAGCCTCGCAAGCGCGGGCCGGTCGATATCGCCGCGCAAAAGACCACAGAGGGCCGAAGGGTCGAGAGGCGTCGGAGCGACCGCCAGACTGAGTCGCCATGCGCTCGCGGCGATGCAGACGGCGACGACGATGGCCGATGACCCCGAAAGCAGCACGGTCAAAAGGGGTCTTGATGGACGGCTTGTTCGATCCGGTCCAAAAACGGCTGGCGTAACTCCGCCAGCGTCAACTTCGGCTCGATCTTCGCTACGTCGACCGCCGCGATCGGCTTTTGAATCCGACCGACGATCGTGATCTCACCGACTTGCAGCACGCCTTGCTGCTGCTTTGTCTGTCGCTGCGGAGACCCCGAGGCCGCGTCGTCGGCCAAGGACACCCTCGCTGCCATCATCCCGAGGACCAGGACCATCCACTTTGTCGCTGTGCGTTTCATCGCTGCTCCTCTTGGGCGGGTCTCTTTTGGGTTGTTGGGCGGGTCTCTTTTGGGTTGCCGCGTGGCGTGGGCCACGGGTGGGTTGCCGCGTGGCGTGGCCCACGGGGGGGCTGATTCTCGCACGTCATGGGGCGCCGCCGTCGGCTGCGCTGGCCGGGGCCCCTCCGCCCGAGGACCCGGCGGATGCGGCGGCTTGTTTCTTCACCTGGAGCTCGGTCTGCTTTCGCTTGGCGGTGCTGAGGAGCTCTTCGACGTCGTCACCTTGGCCCTTCGGCGCCTTGGCTCCGCGCATCGATTTGTAGTTCTCGAACTCGCGAACCGCCATCGTCAATTGGTCGTCTTCGCTCGATACGCCAGGCATCGTCGGAGAAAAAAGGTAGAGCAAGCCGAGATCGTAGTGTGCGCCGGCGAGCGTCGAGTCGGCGTTCAGCGCCGCGTCGAGCTCCTTCTTGGCGTCGGTCGGGCGACCGAGCAGGCGATAGCAGTCGCCGAGATCGAGATGCACCACCCCGACATTCGGGCCATACGCTGCGGCCTTTTCGAGAGGCCCCTCCGCCTCGGTCGCGTTCCCGGCCTCGAGCTTCATCTCTCCGAGATTCACGTTGGCTTCGAAGAGATCGGGCCTCTTGGCGACGGCCTGTTCGAAAGCGGAGATGGCCTGCTTGCGTTGGCCCACTTCGCGCTCGATCAGTCCGCGCAAGAGAAGCGCCTGTGGATTGCCCTTGTCCCGAGGAGGGATGGAACCGTCGTCTGCGCCGTCCAAAATGGCCTGCAAGGCGTAGCGGGCCAAGTCCCAGCGGTGGCTTCGGTAGTAGTCGCGGGCGATGACGATCATCGCTTCGGTCAAACCGGGCTGCTTCGCCAGGGCCGCTTGCGCCATCTGTTGACACCCTGGGCTATCGCCCTCGATCGACTTGACCTCGGCCCAATAGGTCATGAGCCGGGCGGAGTCGGGTTCGGTTCGGCTCCTTTGCGTCAGAAACTGCTCGGCGTCCGCACCGCGCCCCGTCCGCGCCAGAAGGAGCGCGTAGGCGCCGGCCGCGGGATCGTACTTGTCGTTCGCGGCGGATGCCGCGCGATACGCGTCGAGCGCGCCCTGCGTGTCGCCCAGCCGTTCGAGCACGCAGCCGAGCGAATACTTCGGCCCGGCGGCCTCGGACGCTCTCGAAGCGGCCTCGACGAACGCCGCCTTCGCTCCGTTGAGATCCCCCCGGGACCACGCTCGAAAACCGAGGTCGTACGCCTCCTTGGCTGCGCCCGACAAGCCGCTCTCTCCGGAGGGTCCAGCAGCCGAGACGCTCGCTTGCTGTTCGACCGGCGTTGGCATGCGCCGCGCGGCCTGGTGCTGATCCACCGGGGCCCCGGGAGGAGCTTGCGGGGGAGCGGCGTTCCCCGCGCATCCTCCCACCCCCAGTGCAATGGCCAAAAGGGCCATCTTTGCAGTCGACTGAAGGCGATCGTAGCGAACATGGCTTCGGCCCATCGTAATCCCTCCCGTGCGCTCGTTTACGGCGCCGCCGGCAGCGGGGCGGGCTCTCCGTTGGCGGTTGGTGCGGCGACGACGCCGGACCTCCACTGCAGAAATTCCCCGTTCAGGTACACGAGCTTCGTCGACGGATCGATCGGGTCCGGCGTGTTTTCGACGTACCCCTTCATCTTGTCGTCGCCGATGTAGTCGGTCAGGTATGCGAGACGGGCGACGGCCCCTTGAACGGCCGAGTTCTTGACGTTGTATTTTCGGGCGATGAGGGCGGCCGTTACGTATTTGCCGACCATTTTTTGATTGCACACGTCCATGTACTGGTCCTTGGTGGAGCGCCACTTTCCCCGAACCTGATCCCTCGTATCGTCGATTTGCTGCTGGATCTGGTCGGCCTTGTCGCTCTGGCCCGCGGCGTTCAACCGATTGACGACGTCGCCCAGTTTTTTCAGGAGCGCGTCTTGTTGAGGCGTGAAGTACTTGGGGACCGCGAGATCGAGCCCGGTACGAATCGAGTCGTAAAGCGACCCGATGCGGGCCGTCGCCGCTGCCGCCCACTCGAACGATCCATATTCGGTCGCGACGTGCTCGAGAGGCGGCCGCCACTTCTTCTCGGCGTCTCCGAGGTCGGCATCGAGCTGTTTCGTCACTTCGACGACGTTCCCGGTGTAGTGGTGGTGGCCCGACGCAAAATCGAAGCCCGCGCGGACCTCCTCGTCGACGAGCGTGTAATCGGCCTCGGCACCGTAATCCGCATAGGGCGCCTCGGTGGCGACGATCTCGGTGCGCTTGCCGTCGGCCGCCGGCAGAGCGGCCGGATGAGCCCTGAAATGCTCCCAGTCGGCGACGGTGGTCTTGAACCACGCCCGGTATCCGCCGTCTCCGACCGACTGCATCATCTTCGCGACCCGGTAGGCGGCCTCGAGAGAATAACGAGCCGACTCCGGACGATCCTTATTGGCGGCATGGAACTGCGTCAATGCCGCAATGGCCGCATTTCGGGACGCCGCGTTGCCGCCAGCGTCACCCCCGGTCGGGTTCCATTGTCCATAGTCGTAACTGGCCCTCAGATAGTCCGCCTCGGCGCGCCTTTCAGCCGGCAGACGCATCTTCGGATCGACCAGGACTGCGTACATCCGGTTCATGTTCTCGCGATCACCGAGGTTCGAGTAGAGGACCATCGCGATGCGAGCCGCGTTCGACCGCCGTTCATCATCGAACCGCGCATTGTTCGCAATCTTGCTGAACGACCCTGCGGCGCGCTGATACGCGAAGAACCCGTAATAGGTCGTCGAAAGCGCGTCATAAGCCATCCCGAGGTACTTGATTCGCTCTTTGTACTCGTTCGGGTTTGGGCCGACCTTTGCGTTTTTCTCGGGGTCCGTTCCTCCCCGCTGGAGCCGGTCGAGGATCTCCTCGCTTCCATACTGGCTGATGAAGAGCTCGTATTGTTCGATCGCCTTGTCGAACTCGCCAATTTGCTTGTAGCAAAACGCCGAGTTAATGGCCGCCGCGGGTGCGTCCTTGTGCGAAGCTGCACTCTTGAGCGCGCTCGCGTACATTTCCGCCGCTTTGCGCCATAGGGCGTCGCGCGCGGGGCCCGGCGGCGCTGACTTGGCTTGTTCGAATATCCGGTTCGCGTCTTCGTATGCTGCGTTCTGCAGAACGAGGACCGTCAGGTCGCCTCCTTTTTCCTCGGAGATCTGGCGGTCGGTTCTCGCGCACGAATTTTTCTGCTCGGCCTCCGCCAATTGCCGAGAGCGCTCGGCGTTTCTCTGGATGTTGCTCATCACGATGAGGCGCTTCCACGCCTCGTAGCCGAGCGGATCCTTGCCGCAGTGCTCCTTGTAAATGACTTCGAGCCGACCCTCGGCCTCCTTGAAATGGCCATAGAGGTAAAATTGATCGGCCGAGTAGAAAGCGTATTCAGCGGACCGGTTCTGCTTGTCGGTTTCGGGCGGAACCCGCTGCACATATTCGTCACGCGCCCTCATCGACTGTTGGATGACGGGCGGAATCTCGTCGACGACCACCTTCTTGTCGGCGTCGGGACCGTCGAGCTTGACGTCCTTGCGAGGTTCGATGCCTTGCGTGCCCCCGGAGTCTTGCCAACGCTGGAACGCCAAATCGCGGTCGACGTCGGCCAAGTCCACGACGAAAAGCCCGGCATTGTCGATGAACTGATCGTCTTCGTCCGAATCGCGCACGTCGATGGCCGCATGCTCGGCGGTCGCGATCTCGGGCGAGGTCGGTTCGGCATATTCTTTCGGGTCGAACACGTGCAGGGCCACTTCGAGGCGCACCTGCTGGTGCAGGGCATCCGCGTAAAAGTACCGGCTCTTATACGCATCCGGCGCATTTTCGTCCTGCTTCAAGTACCCGAGCCAACCGAGCGCTGCGAGGCGATACTCTTGCAGCGCGTAGTTCGTGAGGCGAAGTTTCTCCCTCGGATCGGCAGCCTGGTCCGCTTGCTCGATCGCTGCCTGACCGTTTCGCGTATGGGTGGCTGCTGCCCCTTTCAAACCGGTGCGGACGAGCTCCTCGGCACGCTGCAAGGCGTCGGGGTTGTCCTTGTTTGCGTCGACCCATGGCGTATCCCCGGTGTACTTCGAGAGCGCCGTCCGTGCCTCGAGCACCTTGCGCTCGTAGTCTCGGCGTTCGTCGCCCATCCTGGTCTCGCGCACGAGGAGATCGTAGACTTCGGCCATGGCGTTCTGGGCGTCGGGAGCGCCCGGGTCCATCGGCCACTTGTCCAGCATCATCTGATAAGTCGCGAGCGCGTTCTTGTATTGATTGATGGCGCGGTACTCGAGCGCGAGCGCCTTGTAGATCTCGATGGTCCAGGGCTTGTCTTGTGGGATCAGGCGTGCGTCCTGCACGCGATCGAGGGCGATGTGCAACTTGCTTTCGGCATCGGCCGGGCTGCGCGCCGTGTCCAAGATGTCGGGCCGCGTGACGTACGGCTCTTCGGGGCCCGGCCCGGTGAAGTCGAAGTTGTCGAGCGAGCCCGCGATGTACGTGTACGCTTCTTGCCGGAAGTCAGCGCCCGGATCGCCCGTCAGCTTCTGCTGTTCGTCGGTATACGTCAAAAGGTGGACGAACTCGCGCACAGCAGCCTCGTAGCGCTGCTGCTTGAACAGCGTCCACGCGTACTTGTAAAGCGCAACTCCGTAGAGCGGCGGTTTCTTATACTGCATTGCACGCGTATAGGCGCTCGCTGCCCGATTGTAGTCCCAGACGGCGGACGGCTCCGTGTCGACGACACCCCCACCGACGTCGTCCTGCTCGAATTCCCAGTCGCCGATGCGCCACCAAATTTCGGCCACGTACTTGGGCTCCTGGCCGGGCAAGAGGTCGGGCTGAGCCATGACTTCGCAGTCTTGAGGGTACGTGTCCTCGAACACCGTTTCGGCCTTGGGCCCCTTCCGCAACGAATCGGGGGTCGGGTACTTTGCCCGCCAGGCCTTCCAAAACGCCTCGTCGTGGTCCTGCGGAAGTGGCGCCACTTCGTCGACGTCCTGATTTTTCGGATCGACGGCGACGGGGTATGCGTAATGGTTTCGGCAGACGAGCGACCGCCACACTTGCTGCGCTTCGCTCGTGCGGCGCGAGTCGTTGAGCGCGTGCCCGAGGAAATAATAGATCCCGGCGATCTGGTTATATTTTGGAAAGTCGTGGATGACTCGTTTATAGAGTGCAATGGCCGGCTTCAGCGTGATGGCCAAATCCGACGTGGGGTCGTCGTCAGCGCGCGCCCGCTCTTCGTAGAGCGCCGCCAGGCGGTACATGGCGTCGGGCGTCGCCTCGGGTTGCGCATTGGACCCGCTGTACTTTGCAACGAAGTCCTGGAGTCGACCGATGGCGACGTCCCGCGCCTTCTTGAGCTCGTCTTTTTCAATACCCACCTCGCGATCCAAACTACCGAGGATGGACTTCTTCTTTTCCTCGTAATGAAGGGTCACGATGGTGGTGATCGTATCCTTGTAATCGCGTGCGCCGCGCTGGTACGCCTCGGATTCCTCTCGCATCGCGGCGTAGGCCGACAGTTGAGCCGGCGTCGGTGGGGGCAAAGGAGGGGCGTGCGGACGATAGATCGGCACCGCATCGTCGACCCCCTCGACTCCCGCTTGGCCAGCCGGGATCGCCGCCGGCACGGAAGGCGAGGTCGCGGGAGTCTCTTGGCCCGACGCGCTCGGGGTGCCCTGAGCCCCTCCGTCGACGGCCGCCGCGTCGATCCCGCCGTCCGTCGGCTGGGCCGGCGGAGCGTCTGCTCGCGCCCCCGCGCTCGCCGCGCTCACCGC
>JBEKFX010000167.1:0-9676 GCA_050013115.1 Polyangiaceae bacterium | reverse complement strand
TCAAGAAGAAGGAGCGCTGAGGTGGCGACCGATTCGCGAGAGCGACTCCTCGAGCTGCTTCGAACCTTGGCGTTTGAACGGCGAAGGGTCATCTTGGCGTCCGGTCGGGAGAGCGATTTCTTCATCGACTGCAAGCAGGCCGTTCTTGCGGCCGAAGGGCATGCCCTCGTCGGTGAGCTCATGCTGGACGTGGTGCTTAGCCTGCCCGGCTGCGTCGCCGTCGCCGGGGTCGAGCTTGGCGGGTGCCCGCTCGCCAGCGCGGTCGCGCTGACGAGTTTTTTGCGCGGAACGCCGCTCGATGCGGTTTACGTTCGAAAAGACGAAAAGGATCACGGCTCTCGTCGCTTGCTCGAGGGTAACGGACGGCTCGCAAAGGGAGCGTCGCTCGCCCTCCTCGAGGACGTGGTCACCACCGGCGGCTCCACCGTCAAAGCCGTCAGAAAATTGAGGGACGCAGGCTACCACATCGCTGGCGTCATCGCCCTCGTCGATCGGCTCGAGGGCGGTCGAGCCGCTGTCGAAGGCGAAGGGCTGAAGCTCATCGCGCTCTTCACCCGTGAAGACTTCATCCGGCCTGGGGATGCTTGAGCGCGTGCTAGCGCGCCGAACGCGTCGTCCGTCGGACCGAGCACGTCACGGCCGTCGCCCGGAGCCGTCAACCGTTCGGCGCCGGGGCTCTCGGGTGCCAGCGTGCACCCCGGTCGCCCGCAGCGCTATCATCCCCTGCGATCGGAGTCATCGCTTGGAAAACCGACGCATCGACATCTTGAGCGACTCGACGGGAGGCACGGCTGAAAAGGTAGTCCGTGCGGCGATGCTGCAGTTCCCCCATTCTGGGGCGCATCTTCGTCACCACGCGCGCGTCCGGACGAAAGAAGCGGTGCGGCAGATCCTTGAGAATGCCGCGACGGACGGGGCGCTCGTCGTCTTCACGGTCGTCAGTCCCGATTTAAGAGAATTTATCCACGCCACATCCCATGAGCTCAAGGTGGAAGCGCTCGATCTCATCGGATCGCTCATCGGCAAACTCGGTGCTTTTCTCGATCGCCAGCCGATCAACACGCCGAGCGGGGCATTGCCGCTCACCGAAGAATATTTTCGCCGAATTGAAGCCGTCGAGTTCGCCGTCAAGAATGACGACGGGAAAGAGCCTCGCAATTTTCGCAAGGCGGATCTGGTTCTCTGCGGGGTCAGTCGCACGAGCAAAACACCTCTCTCGACGCTCCTGGCGCAGCGCGGTCTCAAAGTCGCCAATCAGCCGATCGTCCTTGGCGTTCCGCTACCACCGGAACTCGAACAAGTTCAACACGATCGCGTCGTCGGGCTTACGATTGAACTCGATCATCTGGTCGAAATTCGCAGGGCGCGCCTAAGGCAACTCGGGATGCCCATGGACGCAAGCTATGGGCTGCGGGAACAGGTTAAACTGGAGCTCGATTACGCGCTGCAGGTGTTTCGCGATCATCCGTACTGGCCAGTCATCGACGTGACGGTGAGTGCCATCGAAGAGATTGCCGTTATCGTTCTCGAGTCGCTCAAGGAGAGAGATGAGGCGAGCCGGGGCGCTCGCGCCAACGTGCGCTGATGTGGTGCCGTTCGGAGAATTCTGACCCAGGGGTATCCTTCTCCAGGTTGGTCTCCATACGTCCCGGCCCGCTCGTCCGTCTTGCCAGTTGCGATCATGGCCATCGTCGCGTCCTGTGGATTGATGGCCTCCGCGGCGTCGCCCGCAATCACGGCCTTTTCGCGCTGACGCTCGGCCCTCGTGCCGTGAGGTGCTGCTGCTTCGCGGTTCGCCCGCGAAGGGCTTTGTCGCCTCTCCAGCGTTGGCGTTCCGCCGGGAATTTCCTGTGCGTGAGCAACGCCGTTTCACTCGGGCTGTTTGCTATCGTTTTACTTTTGGGCGGCTGTTCGCGGCGCGGGGGCGGGTTCGTCACCGCCACGACTGCGGGCACGACCTTCGCCGATGCCGCTGCGACGGTCCCCGCGGTTTCCCTGCCGTTTGAGCCTGCTTCGGCACCGCCCGGCCTTGCCCCTCCGGCGCCTCCGTCTTGCGGCGATTCCGGGGAGGTCATCCTTTTTTCATCGCCGGAGCATCCTGTTCGCGGTCGTCCGCTTCGGATCGTGGCGGTGGCGGACAGACCGATCGGGGCGGCCGTGACTGTCCTTGCTGGTGGTGCCTCGGCCGAGACAAGTGAGCGCCATGGTGGTCCGCCGTACTACTGGTTGGTCGAGATCGACGCGCCCGAGCCAGGTCGGTGGAGCGCGACGATGGCGCGCGACCCGGCGTGCGGGGTGAGCGTTTTGGCATCACAGGCCGGCCGGATCGCCAACGCCCCCTTGGCGAAGCCGCCCGCGCCGCGCTCGGCGATCTGGACGACACGTCGCGCATGGTCGCCGTCGATTGAGAATCTATTTTCAGCATGGATTGCAAATCTCTTCGACGCCCCACTCGATGCGCAGCCCAGCTTCAGCGCCCTCCACGAGGTGCTGCGCGACCGCAGCCGTAATTTTCTGTTCGGTCACCTGGGTGCTGAGGAAGACGAGCAGGGCATCGTCATCAAACCCGACTGCGCCGACCTGCCGTATTTTCTGCGCGCTTACTTTTCGTTCAAACTGGGGCTTCCATTCGGATGGTCCCATTGCTCGCGGGGTGGCAACGGGTTACCGCCGCATTGCGGCGACTTTGCAACGAATGAAATTCCGTTTCCGACCATTAACGACAAGCTCCCCGCAACCCCTGTCTGGGCCGACCCAAACCGCGAACAGTCCGGTGCGTGGGAGAACAACGTCAAACGCGTCGGTGAGTTCTTCCGGACGACGCTGGCAGACGCCGCGCAGTCGGGCGCCGGACGCACGCCCGCCGATGAGGACGACAGCGACTTTTATCCCATCGCGCTGTCGACGGACACGCTGCGCCCGGGTACCATTTTCGGCGACCCTTACGGTCATGTTTTGGTCGTCGTTTCACGCATTCCTCAGACGGACAAGAGAGCTGGTGTTCTTCTCGCCGTCGACGGTCAGCCCGATGGGACCGTTGCCCGCAAGCGGTTTTGGCGTGGCAACTTCCTTTTTGCGATCGACCCGTCGCTCGGCAGCGCCGGATTCAAGAGATTCCGGTCCGTCGTTCGGGATAGAAGGTCCGGTCGCTTGGTGCGGCCAAAAAACGCGGACCTCTCCGACTACTCGTCCACAGACCAATATGCCGACGGAGTCGAAGGGTTCTACGACAAGATGGACGCGATTCTGTCACCCGAACGGCTTGACCCGATGCAGGCGTTGCTCGAAAGCATTACGGCGCTCGAGGAGCAGGTCGAGACCCGCGTCGTGTCGGTCGACAACGGGCGGAGGTTTCTGACGACCGGAAGACCGCCTGCGGATATGCCGGATGGCGAGAAGATTTTCGAAGCGCTCGGTGACTGGGAAGATTTTTCGACACCTTCGCGCGATTTGAGACTGCTCATCGCTATCGACGTCGCGCGGTCGCTGCCGTCACGGATTGCGCGCCAGCCGAATCGCTATGCCCTCGGCGGCCAGGACCTCGACCGCGTTCAAAGGGCGCTCGAAGGGCGGCTGGAGAGCGAGCTACGGTCTCGCACGTTCACCTATACCCGCAGCAACGGGTTACCGTGGCGTCTCTCGCTTGAAGATGTCGTAGAACGCGAGCTTTCGCTTGAAGTCGCTTACGATCCGAACGACTGCGTCGAAGCGCGCTGGGGAGCGCCCTCAGGCAGCGACGAGGCATCGACGTGCGGTGCGCACGCGCCGGCCGAGCAGGTGGCCAAAATGCAGGAGTACCGGGAATGGTTTCACGACCGACGTCGCCCACCCCGGTGACGTGCTACGAGTGCGCGTCGACATGTACTTTCAGCAAGCGATTCTGGCGCTGCAAGATTTTTGGGCTCGACGGGGCTGTCTCATCGTTCAGCCCTACAACAGCGAAGTCGGCGCTGGCACTTACAACCCGGCAACATTTCTGCGCGCGCTCGGGCCAGAGCCCTGGAAGGTGGCCTATGTCGAACCTTCTCGGCGGCCGACGGACGGGCGTTACGGAGACAACCCGAATCGTTTGCAGCAATTTCATCAGTTTCAAGTCATCCTCAAGCCTTCTCCAATCGACATTCAGGACCAGTACCTGGAGTCCCTCCTCGCACTCGGCACTCGTCCCGAGGAGCACGACGTTCGATTCGTCGAAGACGATTGGGAATCACCCACCCTCGGTGCGTGGGGTCTTGGATGGCAGGTGTGGCTCGACGGACAGGAAATTTCGCAGTTTACCTACTTCCAGCAGATTGGCGGGATCGATTGCCGCCCGGTGAGCGGCGAGCTCACGTACGGACTCGAACGAATCTGCATGTACTTGCAAGACGTTGCGAGCGTTTACGATCTCTCGTGGGCGCCGGGGGTGAGCTATGGCGAGATTTGCAAGCGGTCGGAGTGGGAGTGGTCGACGTACAATTTCGAGCAGGCGGATGTGGCGGCTCATTTCGCGCAGTTCGACCAGTGCGAGCAGGAGTGCAAACGCCTCCTCTCTCTGAGCTCCGATCCTCTCAAAAGGCTCGTCTTGCCGGCGTACGACTTCGTTATCAAAGGCGCACACGCTTTCAACGTTCTCGACGCGCGGGGTGCGATTGGCGTGACGGAGCGTCAGCGGTTCATCGGTCGTGTCCGCACGATGGCCAGGAGCGTCGCTGAGGCGTGGCTCGCGCAGCGCGAAGCCTTGGGGTTTCCACTCGACAAGACGCGTGCGGCGGCGCAGTGAACGGTGGGCTCCGATCTTCTTCAGCTGGCGCGCCATCTCGCCCCAGTCGCCGGTGCGCTCGCGTTGTGCTCCGTGCTCGACGCCGTCGCCGCGTGCGCTCCGGCTTCACCGGACCCGCGTTACCCAACGAGATCAATAGGCTGCGCCGTGAAACGCTTTGCCGGCGCCCCGGGAGTCGGTGTCGATGACCTCGGGGTTGTGTCTGTCGACTGCGTGGCGGCCGATACAACTTGTGAGCGCCAGTTGTTCGACGCGGTTTGCGCGCGAGGGGGGGACGTGGCCTGGGGTCTTGGCGACAATCCGCTAACTGCGACGCACCTCTTGGCACACGCAGCACATTCGAAGCGCACACTGGAGGGGCCGAGGGGGCGTGGCTGCGCGGTGGCGACATTCGTCGATACGGCGCCTTCGATGCCGACGGAGAACATCGGCCCCGTCGTGGCCTATTGTGCCGTCGACGATTCGAAGGATGCCTGTCTCCGCGAGCTGCAGGATCAGGTTTGTCGCTTGGGCGGAGATGCCCTCTGGCAAGTCGAAGGCCCGGTCGTGCACGACGGTCGACTGCGCATGCGCGGTCGCGCCGCCCACTCGCGCTGACTTGCCTTGAGTCGACGTCGGGGGGGGAGCGCAGCCGCTGACCTACTTGCCGGGCCGCCAGGACGGGAGGCTCGAGGCGCTCCGCCCGGCACCGCGCTTGCTGCTAGCCCGGTGCATTGGGGGCGTACAGAAGTCCGCACCCCGTCGTTCACATCCGCAGGAGTTCAATCGATGAATTCTCTCGCCAAATCCGTGCCCAGCATGGTTTCCGTGTGTCTTGCTCTGGCCTTTTCCGGAGGCGTGTCCGCTCAGCCGGCACAGCCGCCCAATGGCGGGTCCGTGCAGGACCAGGCCAACAAGGAGGCACGGCAAGAACAGTTCGACCGAGACAAGATCACGCTGCGCGATCGAGTGCAGGCCGCGCTGGGCTCCACCGATGCGCAAACGGACGCATTGAGAAGAATGGCTAGCGCCAACGACCCAAACAAGCAGCGCGACGACGAGTTGCAAAAGCGACTTTCCGAGACACGGGATCGACTCAAGGACGACCTGAGCAAGATCGACGACTCGACCATTGCAAGCTGGCCCGCAGTTCGGTCGATGGCGGACGGCGATCTGGCCGCGTCGAATTTCGTTTTGAGACAGGCATCTCCAGTCACCAAAGCTCCGGCACCCGCTGCGTCGGGACCCCGTGGACCCAGCCCAGCGCATCCCAAAGGGGGTCAATAAATTGAAGCACGGGCGGCGCCGATGCCGATGGGCCGCCCGCGGGTTCGAGAAGGCGAGCGATGCGTCCCGCGGGTTCGAGAAGGCGAGCGATGCGTCCCGCGGGCTCGAGAAGGCGAGCGATGCGTCCCGCGGGTTCGAGAAGGCGAGCGATGCGTCCCGCGGGTTCGAGAAGGCGAGCGATGCGTCCCGCGGGTTCGAGAAGGCGAGCGATGCGTCCCGCGGGTTCGAGAAGGTTTACTCGAGACACTTCTCGAGGGCGTCGGCGGTCGCGGCTGTCATTGCACATTCGAGCTCTGCGCGGCTCACCTCGGAGCTGCAGTTCTTGAAGGCATCGTCTCCGCGCGCTTCCGCGCGCTCCCGTCGCAACTCGCGATCGACCTCGTCGGCGGAACCGTCGGGGAACCTCTCGATGACGACGAGCCGAGCGTAGCGGTCGAGTAGGTGCTCGCAGTCCGACACAGTGGCTTTGGGTCTACATCCCATCCAAAGACTCGCCAACGCTCCGGCGAGTCCCAGGCCAACGGCAACGCTCGTCAACGGAGGCACTGATCGAGTTCCCTTGGGCTTGTCGCAGTGCGCACGCAAGAAATGGTGCGGTCGGTCACGCGCCGACCTTCGCAAGATTCGATATCGCTCTGCAATTGGGCACGCACCTCTTCTTCCCGGCGCCGAATGTCATCCTCACTCGTCAGGCGGAGTTCCTTCATTTGGAGTTCGACGCTTTTGTCGACGATGAGTCGGCAGTCCGCTTCGCTGGCCCGGCGGCCGCATGCGCAAATCGCGCAGGCGAGACAGCCCGCCAGGGTGAACCATCGAGGGGTGATTCGGACTCCCACCCGCGCACGGGTAGCACGTTTTGGATGACGCGCAGGTGAATGGTACGCTCGGCAACGTGCCGCCTTTGAGTCGTGCACCCTCGGGTTCGGCCACACCCGAAGGCCTCTTGGAGAAGGCGATGGCCGCGCGTACGCCCGAAACGCGGGCTCGCTGGGCGCGGCGTGGTCTTGCGTCCCCAATGCCCCTCGACCGCACGACGCACGCGCTCCTCTTGCGACAGCTTTACCTTTCGCACTACGAACAGGGTCGGTTTGCCAAGGCGCGGGTGGTTGCGACCCAAGCGCTCGAGCTCGAGGTGCTCGTGGACGTCTTTCACGAAGATGCGGCACGAGCGGCAATGGGCGAAGGAGACGTGAACGGCGCAGTCAGTCACCTGCGCTGCGCGGCCCGCCGTGGTCCGGCATCGAGGCGTCCCTTCCATCTCTGGACCCTCGGCAGCCTGCTTTTCCTCGAGCACCGGTATGCGGAAGCCATCACGGCGCTGGAACTGGCAGTCCGCTGCGGAACGGGAGATAACCCTCTTTTTCGAGCGCACCTCGCCCTCGTCCGCATCGCGGCTGGCATCCACAGCGACGACGTTCAGGCATCAATCGACGACCTCGCGGCCGCCCCTTGCGGACAGGGCTACGGTCGCTTTGTGCTCGGTCATCTGGCATACGCTGCCCAGAGGTGGGACGTGGCGGAGCACCAGCTCCAGGCTTTCATCGAGAGGACGCGGCGGGGCGGCGTCGCACGGACGTTGGCCCTTGACGGCGAGCTCCGAATGGCTCTCGCCACGCTTTCCAAGATGTCTCGCAACTGACGACTTGAACGCACCACCGGCAACGACAGGCTCAAGCTCATCAAGATGTCTCGCAACTGACTTGAACGCACCACCGGCAACGACAGGTTCAAGCTCATCAAGATGTCTTGCAATTGACTTGAACGCGCCACCGGCAGCGACAGGTTCAAGCTCATCGCAAGCTTCGTTCACTCTTAAAAAATCCGCCGATTGTGTTCGGCGGACCACGTGACGATTTGCCGCCGACTCGACCTCGAACGGTCCCCGCTCGAGCGGTCCGGGAGGCGCCATGCCGCCGACTGACGCGGCCGTGGCGCTCCGCTATCTTGTCGGTCATCGGGATCACAGGAAGGGCCCGCCCTGTAGCGCCGGCTCGCAAAGTCGAGGGACCGTGAGACTAAGTCGTCGCACCTCTTTGAGAGCCAGCCCAGGTCTTCTGGCGTGGATGCTAGGGGCCGCCACTTTTCTGCTCGTGCTCAAGCCGCTGGTCGCGGTCGCGGCGAGCTCGCCTCCAGTTGGTTCCGACACGAGCCTCTTTCAGCACGCCCTCGCGCGCGGGGCGCTCGCTGCGTTGGGCGCAAGCTACCTCTTCGGGCTGGCCACGAGTCTGACCCCCTGCGTCTACCCGATGATCGCCGTAACGGTCTCGGTTTTCGGCGCCAGGCAAACCAGCAGCCGTCTCCACGGGACGCTGCTGTCGCTCACGTTCGTGCTCGGTATCGTTTGTCTCTTTACGCCCCTCGGCGTCGCGTCGGCTTTCCTCGGTCGTGGCTTCGGCAGCGCCTTGGGCGATCCCCGCGTCGTCGCCATCATCGCGGTCGTATTCCTCTCGCTTGCGGCATCACTCTTCGGGGCCTTCGAGCTGACGCTTCCTTCGAGCATCAACAACCGGCTGTCGGGCTTCGGCGGCGCCGGCTTCGGCGGCGCATTTTTCCTCGGCCTCATTTGCGGTGTTGTCGCGGCGCCGTGCGTGGGCCCATTCCTTTTTGGCCTGCTCGGATGGATCGCCACAACGCGCAACATAACCCTCGGGTCGGCCGCGATGGCGGTCTACGGGCTCGGGCTGGGGACGCTTTTCTTCCTGGTCGGTGCGTTCGCCCTGCACTTACCCAAAGCGGGCGCGTGGATGATGGGTATCAAGTGGGCGGGTGGGGTCGTTCTGGCCTTCCTGGCGCTCGCGTATTTGCGCGATGCCTTTCGAGAAGAGACCATCCGCAAAGCGGTCGGAAGTGGGCTGGCTTATGGAGTCGCAGGCTGCGGGCTCTTCTTTATCGGTCTGGCGCTGGGCGTCGTCCACGTCGCGGCCGAGCGACGCCGATCACCCATCGCGCATCTTTCCAGGCCATTCAAGCTCGCATCCATTTTGCCAGCGGTTGTCGGTCTCCTTCTTGTCACCACCTGGTGGCAGGTTCGGGCGCCGATGCTCGAATGGGAGTCGAGCGAGCCAAGCGCGATCATTCGCTCGGCGTCCGAGCATCGCCCACTCCTCATTGACTTCGGGGCGAACTGGTGCGCGGCCTGCAAAGAGCTCGAGCGGGAGACCTTCCCCGATCCGAGAGTGCAGGAGGAAGGGGCACGCTTCGTTGCGCTCCACGTCGATGCGACCGATGAAGAGGATCCCGAGGTCATGCGTGTCCGTCAGAAGTACGAGGCGACCGAGGGGCTGCCCGTACTTGTCCTCCTTCGGAGCGATGGCAAGGAAGCGCTGCGCTTTACCGAATTCGTGTCAGCCGAACGGCTTGCGGAGGCGCTCGCCTCCGTTCCGTGAATCCGCGGGGAAGGGGTGGTTCGGGCGGCCTCCGCCCCGAGGCCGCGTGCGCGCGGCCCGACCGGCTATCGCTGGGGGCATCGTCGCTGGTGGCCGAAGCGGCGTAGTGGTGGGTTCGCTCTAACAAGAAACCCGGGCGTTCAGGCGGCGGCGGGCCGGACCTCGACGTCGAAGCCCAGGGCGTTCAGGCGGCGGACCAACGATTTGGCGGCCCGGTCCCTATTGATGGCGTCGAAGTGACCGGGGCCGAGATCTTCGTAGA
>JBEKFX010000166.1:0-9705 GCA_050013115.1 Polyangiaceae bacterium | reverse complement strand
GTTGGGCGGGTGCCGGAAACGGACCATGGCTCGGAATGAGGCACCGACGCAGTCTCGAAAGAGGTCGGCACCCGCTACTCCCCGAACCTACGGCACCGCGCCGGCGCTCGACCCGCGTGACAAGCTGTGGACCTCATTGAGCGGAAGCCGCGAAGAACGTCGGCACGAGCGAGCGTACGCTCGAGCGTCGCATCCGCGCCGTGCTGGGGAAGACCCGCTGTCCTACGTCCAGGACCTGCGAGTGGAGCCAGCGGTCTTTCGCTTGCGCACGATGAAGGAGTCCGTGTCGCGGTCGGCGCCTCCTGCGCGTACATGATGACTTTGGTGCCCTTCGAAGCCTCTCTCATCCATCGCGCTGCCCGGCCCTGCGGAGCAGATTTCAGGGTCGAGATGGATTCCCAATCCGCTACGAAAAATCGTCGACTGCGCTCACGCCGGACCCCTTGGAAAGGCCTGATCATAGACCGTCTCGTGAGTCGAGGAGCGAGGGCGTCGCAGCGAGCGCCTTGCGGACGATGATGCCGGCCAGCCGCTCCGACTCGGTCTCCGCGGCGGCGAAATGGGCCCCTGCCCAGATTCGTGATCGTGCGCAATTCTCCGCGGCGGCCGCGAGGCTCGCAAAGCGGCGCTCGTTTCCGCCCGGGGCTTCCTCGCCGGCCCACTGGGCATGCTGGCCCATGCCCAGGTCGACCGGTGCCGCCGTCGCCGCCGTGAGCGGCTGCATGTGCGCCGACGATTCGTACACGATGGGCCCCTGGAGGTTGGAAAACGCGGCCTCCAGCACGCCCGCGCCCGTGTAGCAGTCCGTCGCGTGACCCGACGGGTACTCGGGGAACGGCGGGGTCTCGATGAGCGCCTCCCAGGCGGGGTCGCCGCCGTCGGCGCGGATGGCGGTGACCGGCCGCCAGGCGGCGTACTGCGCTTTCTCGTGCCACGTGAGGATCGCCGAGTCCGCCAGCGCCGCCGTCAATTGAGCCAGGAGGCGCGCCTCGGCGTAGACCCCCGCCTTCGGTCGACGCGCGGCGAGCAGGCGCACCGCCAGCTCCACGAACCCGCGCTGCGAGCTCTGATACGCCCAGAAGTACGCATCGTTCGTCTGCTGCGGAGTTCGCTCGGAGGCGCGCAGGCCCCCGAGGCGCCGCGTCTCGGCGAGCTGGTCGAGATAGAGAGGCGTCCCGCGCGCGGGTGGCGGCAGCGTCGGGACGTCGGCCACGGTGTCGAAGAGAAACGGGCGGCTTTCGTTCGTCCGGCTCGTCTGGAAAAGGTTCGGGGTCGGTCGCCAGCGGGCGGGCGCCTCGTCGCCCTTGAAGTAACGCACCTGATCGAAGCCGTCCCCGGCGCGCCGCTCCACGGCTGCCCGGCCGATCGCCGCACCCAGAGCGCGCCCCGCGGCCTTGCTCGCGTCGTCCGGGTACCGAGAGAGCACGGTCGCGAAGGCCTTGGCCGTCTCGCTCGCACGGTCTGGGTGCAGGAGCGTGAGCACCTCGTCGGCCGCCGACGCCATGGCCACCTCCGTGTTGGCCCCGCCGGGTGGCGGCTCACCAGGCGACGGCGGGCTCCAGCGCGCGTAGACGGACTGCACCGCGTTGAGCGCGTCATGCATGGCCCTGTGCATGATGGCCAGGGTTCGCCAGTTGGCGGCGCCGTTGGCGTAACAGTCGGCGATCAGCGTCCACTCAGTCACCGCGTCGGCACCGCGGGCCTCGGCCTTCGTGGCGAGCGACGCGCAGGCCGTGGTGTGCAGGAACACGACCGCGAGCACGATCCGAGCGACTGCGGTATCGAACGAAATCGCACGCCCCATCGCACCGCCTTGCCTCACCCGGGGGAGTCTCTCCGTCGAGCGGAGGAAAGGCAAGAGAGCATTGGCCATCGAGACCGCGGATCGCATCCCGTCCGCGCGCAAGCGCCGAGGACTGCCGCTCCCTTCAAGGCGAAAGATTACTTTCGTTCGGGGCGTGATCGGTTTGAGCACCGAGCTGCGTCGAGGCCCGACAGCGTGATCGGTGTAGCCGCGAGCGCCTTCGAAAGCGGGCACTCCCGCTTCGCACGCGAGCGAGCGCTCCTACGAGAACGTCTCGGCGATTGTTTGGAATCTAACAGGGTCGATCCCGCGACCCGCGCTTCGACTCCGAGGGCGATCGACGTGATCGCGAAGCCCTCGCCGGCCTTCTCGAGGTTCACGCTGGCCGACCCCCGAAGCCCGGAAGATCGATCGCCAGCACCTGGAACTGCTTCGTCAGCCCGCCCCACACGGGGGCAAAGGCGAAGATGCTTTCCCGGCCATGGACTGAAGAGTACGACCTTCTCGCCGCCCGTGCCGCTCGTCGCGTAGCGGATCTTGAGACCGTCGACGGTTCTCCACGCCACATCGAATCGGTGGTACGCGGCCACGCTCGCGAGGCAAGGCGGGTTGGCGCAATATACGACGATCTCGTCGTCTCTCCGCAGCGCGGACAGCATTTCGGACGCGTCCCTGAAATGAAGGGAACCCGGGATGTGCTTCGTCCGAAACTCCCAGTCGGCGAGCGCCATGACGAGCTTGAACCGCTGATCCTTCGCCTCGACTTTCCGCCGGATCTCGTCGCGCTCGATCGTTCGCACGGGCACATCCGAGGAAAGCGGACCTTGAATGGGGATGGGCATGGGTCACGAGGATTAGCGCGATGCAGGTGGGCTGGCTGATGCCCGATAGACGGTAAAGATGAAAGCGGAAGGAAAAACAGCTCGAACGCTGGCTGTCGCGTTGCCGTCGCGGGGGCTGTTCACCCGCAAAGGTGCGTGCCGTGCTCGCGACGCCATTGGCCTGGCGTCACGCCAACTCGGCGGTGGAAGGTCCGCGTGAAGGCTGCTTGGTCGCTGAAACCCGAATGACTTGCAACGTCTGCGAGCGAGCTGTTCGTGAGAGCCAGCAGCTGCTTGGCGCGCTCGATTCGTCGCTCCGTCAGCCACTCATGACATGGGATGCCGAAGCTTGCCTTGAAGGAGCGCGCAAAGTGGCCAACCGAAAGCTGGCACTCGTGCGCGAGGTCCGCCAGCCGCACGGTCCCGTCGAGATTTTCCTGCAAGAACTCCGTCGCTCTCGCTCGTTGCCAGCTGGCGAGCCCCTTTCCGACGATGTTACGCCGTGACCTCGTGGCGCCGTAGCGCTGGACGATGTGAGCGCCAATGATCAGCTCGAGATGGTCGAGAGCGAGGGGGGCAGCGTGTGATGGCCGACCGAGAGAAGCCACGACGCTCTTCGCGATCTGCGCGAGAACGATGTCGTCCTCGGCGACCGATAGCCGGATGGCGCCGATGCGCTCGTAGCCCAGCTCGCTGGCTGCATCGTCAATCGCGCCACGCCGGACATGGAAGTGGATGTTCTCGAACCCCTGATCGGCCCACGACGCAGGCTCCGCCGCAAGATCGATCACATTCGAACGAAAGGCAGCGATCCGTCCCGTCGGAACGATCTTGCCATCCACCCAAAGGCGGTAATCCGACACGGCGATCGGTCTGGTGAAGATCGAAACGAGCAGGGCGGGGACCGACGACGACTTTCGAACTGCATCGGACAGTGGTCCGGTCGTCTCCACGCGGACCGCCGAGAACCGGTCGGCGTAGCGGTGCGTACGCAACGTCGACGACTCGTCGAGACGCATCGCGCTCGTCCACGGCTCGAGAACCGCGTTCCCTATCATTGCCGTGAGGTTACCACGCCGGCGCTACGCTCTGGCGCACCGCATCCGGTGCAAATTACTGAGGAACCGCGCCCGAGCTCGGCAGACGGGGCACCTCAAGGATCGACAAAACGCCGCAAGGATCGTCAAGACTGCGGGTCGGCTTTCCTATCGTCTCGCAGGCATGAAACTCGAAGAGGTCAAAGAGAAGATGCTGGGTGCCTGGGTGAGCGTCGCGCCCGAGGTCCGGCCGAGCAAGAACCCGGATGGCACGTTGAAGCCCTTCTACCTCACGCGTAGCTTCGTCTACCTCGCGGAAGACCGATTCGAGCTGACCGTGACGAACTACGCCGACCCGCTCGGAAAGGCAGCCCTCGCGAAGATCTCCATCGGTGGCCACATGATCTGGCAGGGTGACCACCCCATCGCGTCAGGGGCACACAAGGTCGACTTCATCGCCGATGCAGCCTACGCGGTGACACCGTTGCACTCAGGATTTGCCGACCTTCTCAAGAAGGTTGCGGCCGATGGTTACGAGCCGTGGGAGGTAGGTCGGCAGCAGTCCATCTTCGGCAAATCGTTCCGGCCATTCGGGCTGGTGCAGGGGGAGAACTTCAAGGAGTACGACCTCGTGTACGTAGCCCACGGCATGCTCTTTTGGGGCGCCCGCAACATAGACGGACGGGGCTTCGATACCGAAGCGAATCGGCCGACCAATCTGCAGATTCCGCTCGTCCGCGCCGTCCCCGGATCCTGATGGTGATCCGAGGGGGATCAGTAACTGCAGTTTCAAAATGCCTCATTGAGCGACAGCTGGGAATGTCTACACACACGGAGCGCAAGCTTGAGGTCACTCAGATCGAGATGAAACGGGAGACCTCGTACGCGAACTTCACCCGCGCGTTCGAGTCTGTACTCGGGCGAATGCCGGTGGAGTCGCTTGGCGACCTCCCTCGCTTTCACCCCAAGCGGCGCGCGAGAGGCTCGCCTCGTTCGTGGGGCCGTTCGACTTCACGCTCTTGCAAAAGATCGACCATGGCGCCATTTGTGACGGTCCTCGCGGGCCGCCATTGCGAGGCGACCACGTACGTCTTCGGTAACGCGCTCATCGCGGTCGAGATGACGAAGCACGTGGCTCGTGCGGGTCTCTACGTTCCGCTGCGGCTCTTCGTCGAGGCAGTCGCCAGCGACCGCGTGCACGTCACCTACGACTTGCCGTCGTCCCTGATGGCACCGTTCGGATCGACGGACGCGAACGACGTCGCGCGTGGGCTGGACGAGAAAGTGGAGCGAATCCTCGCCGAGACGGCAAGAGTGGCGGGGCAGGGATGCAGCGGTTGAACGGCTCGGCAAGAGCTCGGGTGTGTGACACCCGAAGAGGAGCCACAAGAGGAACCGATGTCCACGCCAGGGACGTTCGATAACCAGCCAATCGCGACAGTGCTGGGTACGGGCGGCGCGTTGGAGCGCATCACGCTCGGCCCTGCGCTGTGGGGCTTCGGTGGGGCATCGCGCTCGCCTTGTCGTTCCCGCTAAGCCAGCTCACGCAGGGGTCGCCCTGGCCGAGCCGCCAGGCCTCGCGCGCCTTCCATGAGGAGGGTGACGCTCGTGGGGGCGAGGAAAGGGGCCCTTCCGGGTTTCGGGTGGCTAGCTGGTGAGCTTCAAGCGATCCCGAGCCGAGTCGCCCAGCCGGCGATATAGGTCTTCAAGAACCCCATAAACTCGTCGGCCCCCGCGGGCAGCGAGCGGCCGCGCTGCGTGATCTGGTGGAACTCCATGCTGACCACCGGGTCGACGAGGCGGCTCATCACGATCTCGCGATGCTTGCAGAGCGCGAGCCCGAAGGAGGGGATCACCGCGACGCCCTCGTCCACTTCGACGAGCGCGACCTGCGTCTCCAGGAGGTTCGCGACGCATCCGATCTCGACGTGGACGCGCGACCCCGCGAGCTGTCGATCGATGACCTGCTGGTGCGGGCTAGACGGGTCAAGCGCTATGACGGTCTCGCCCTCGAGCGCCGACCAGGGCACGTCGGTCCCGCCGGTCCCACCGCGGCGACGCGCGCGGATCAGCGCAAGCGAGAAGCGAAAGAGCGGCACGCGCCGCATGCCCGAGACGTTCTTGAAGAGGCCAACGCCGATGTCGAGCTTGCCGGCCTGTAGCTCGCGCAGGACCGCGTGCTGGTCGGCGTCGAAGAGGCGCACCCGCAGCTCGGGACGGAGCCGGCGATACTCGCGCATCGCCTGGGGCAGAATGTTCGCGGCGACGAGCGGCGTCGTTCCCGACTACTGTAGAAACCGTCAGGTCCTCCGGCAAACCCAGGCGGGCGCGCGGCAACTCGGGACGGACAGCCCGGACGGCACGCTCCAGGCGCTGGCTGCTGGCCGAGGCCAAGTCGCACTTTAGCGAGCTCGTTCGACGCGTCCGCAGCGAAGGGCCGCAGCATGTGACCGTGCACGGCAAGGACGAGGTCGTGGTCATCTCGGCGGAGGAATTCCGCCGTCTCAAGGTCGACCAGAAGGGAGCGCAGCTGATCGCCGCGATGCTGGCGTCCCCCTACCGCGAGATCGACCTGACGACGGAACGGACCGCGATGCCGGTGCGCGACGTGCCGTTTCCGTGACCGACTGGCTGCTCGACACGAACGTTCTCTCCGAACTCCGCCGCCCGAAGCCCGGGCCGAAGGGTGGTCATGTTCGTGGCGGGCCAGCCGGTCGATCGCCTCCATGTCAGCGCTGTTACCCTGGCGGAGATCCGCTTCGGCATCGAGCGGGTCGACGACCCTGGCAAGCGCCTCAAGCTCCACGAATGGCTCACCCATAAGGTCAGGCCGATGTTCGCGCAGCGCGTCCTGCCCGTCAGCGAGGACGTGATGTTCCGCTGGCGGGTACTGGTAGACGAGGGACGAACGCGGGGGCACACGTTTTCGTGAGCCAGATCTCGTCATCGCAGCGACGGCGCTTGAGCACGGGTTGACGGTCGTGACGCGTGACCGCGACGACTTCGAACAGGCACGCGTTCCGGTTTTGAACCCGTGGACGGAGCAGCCACCCTTTACCCCACCAGTTTGTTCAGGACGGAACCCGGAAACGACCGAACTCGCGACCATGAGGCCCGGGACCCGCTCGCCTCGGGGCGCGGCGGGACGGAACCCGCCGCTGGACAAGCTGCACCCGATCGGCGATGCCCTCGCCATGATCGGAACGACGTCGTTCGTTGAATTGGAGGCCGTGCTGACGAGGCTGCACGCGAAGCTCGATGCGCGAAAGGTCCACGCCCTCTACCTCGGCGCGCTCACGTCGACGAACGTCCGCCTCGGGCCGCAGCGGCTCCTCGACCGAATCTTCGGCGACGAGCCCATGCTCGGCGACTCCATCGAGGACGCGAACGCGGCGCTCCAGATCGTCTTCGGCTACTGGAACACGCTCGTCGCCGAGCGCGATCGTGGCGTCGTGCGGCTCGCCCCCCGCGCGCTTCCCGAGGAGCCCACGAGAGACGACCTGCGCGCGTTCGCGAAGAGCTGCCACGACGAGATCCAGTGGTTCATCCGCGGCATCGACGCCGGCGGCGACGATCCCATCGAGTTCGGCCCCCAAGGCAAGAAGCTCCTCGAAGGGATCGCGGAGGGCAGCGGCTTTCTGAATGTGTACGTCGAGCTCCTGGGGCGCGAGAAGGCTGCCGACGCGAAGGAGCTCCAGAAGACGCGAGACATGCTCCTCAAGCTCGTCGCGACCCTCGAGCGCGTCATCGCCGACCTGATGACGGTGAGCGACGCGGTCCGCCGGGAGGCGATCGACACCTTCACGGCGAACGCAGGTCAGACGACCGATGACGGCGCTCGTATCGCGCGCCCGATCAAGGTCGGGCGAAACGCGGCGTGCCCTTGCGGCAGCGGCAAGAAGTGGAAGAAGTGCTGCGGCGGCGTGTCGACCGTGCAGTGAGCCGGCTCGCGTCGGTGAAGGCGTGAGACTGCGATCGAGCGAGGCCGTTGCCCGCCTTCCCGTCCTCCGCGTCCGCCGCGGGCCGCGCAGGCTCGGCAAGTTCATGACGACCACCGAGGGCCGCTTCCGGATGTGTGCACCCGAGCCGCCGCGGCGGCCCCAAGGGAGGATTCTGCCCCGGTGGAAGGCGGCGTGCAGCCCTTGCGTGCTGTGGAACCCGCAGTAGCGAGCGGCAAGCCAGATCTTCGCGGCCCAGGGCGACCGAAAGCCAGAAACGGGGAGAGGGAACGCGTGCGGCGGCACAGGCGCTGCGTTAGCTTGTGCCCATGCGCTTCCTGGTCACGCACCCCCCCGACCCGCGGCCGGCGCTCGTCGCCGAAACGGTTGCGCGCGTTGACGAGAGGGCGATCGCGGACCTCAAGGAAGCGCTGCACCGGCTGGGCTGCCCGAACGGCCTCGTCTTCGACGAGAACATCTGCGTCATCCTACGCGATACATACGCCTCGATGGAGGCGAGCTCTCTCGTGGAGGACAACCGCATCGCGACCGACCGCGTCCTTGCGCGGGTGGCGAACGGTCGCACGCTCGAGCAGCGCGTCTCAGATTGGTTGCGCTCGATGGCGGCGAGCTGGAACGATGCCCTTCCCAAGGAGCAAGACGTCGCCGCGCCCTTCATCATGGACATCGTCCCCGCGGTGTCGGGGTCTTCGATCCGCCAAGTCGCCTGACGCGGAATGAAGCACGTCTTCGTCGAGACGAACTTCCTCGTCAGCCTTCTGCGCCCGTTCCCGGCGCAGGACGCCCTCGACCTCTTTGCGCGCAACGACCTGCGCCTGTATATCCCGTGGTGCTCGCAGGCGGAGGCGCGCCGCACGCTGACGGAGATCATCAAGGCGGACCTCGGCTTCACCGACGCATGATGGACTTCGTGCGCCGCCGCTGGCTCGCGGATCGCACGCTCTTCGACAAGCGCGAGATCGACAAGGCGAAGGCCCTTGCCGAAGAGGACCGGCGGGTCGCTGTCAGGACCATCGACCAGCGGATCACGGACACCGTGGCGAGCATGACGCGCATCGACCCGTCGGCGGACGTCGTAACGCGCACGCTCCAGGTGTTCGCCGTCAAGGCGCTGAAGCCCTTCGACGAGATGGTTCTCGGTGCCGTCCTCACGAAGGCGACCGAGCTATACGCCGCCGGCGAGCGCGAGCTATTCTGCGAGCTCGATGGGGATCTCGCGATCCAGCACCCGCCGCTCGTGAACGAGTACGCGGCGTGCGGGCTGGCCGTACGGCACGACTTCGACGTGCCGGCATAGCTTCCGCGGCTTCTTCGTCTCTTCGAGCGGATCGCCCGGGATGAACGCGCCTCGCCGCTTACGCGCGAGCTCTTCGTCCATCGCGGCGATCTGCTCGTCGGCGTGTAGGTCAATCAAACCCGGTCGGCGGGTACCGGGCGCCGTCCGAGCCGTCGTAACGCGTTTTAGCGGATTCGCGTTCCGCTGGGGATGGAACCGTGGACCCAGTTGGTGGCGTGAGACTGACGATGAAACTTGGCGAACTCGTAAGCTGCGCGCTTCCCGTGATGTCGGAATACGACAGCGACGCATACCCTTATTTCTTCGGCGGTACCTGCTTTCTGGTTCGTTACAAGGAGAGCCTATTCATCGTTACGGCGTGCCATGTTCTAAAAGACAAATCGGCGGATGCACTTCGGATTCCAAGACGGCCGAGCTCGAGGACGTTTCTCGTTCTGCGGCACATTTGGCGGGCCCCATCAGAGCTTCTGGCGCACGAAGACCCCGAGAAATACGATTGGGCCGTAATCGGGGCGGATTGGCCGAGCCCGGACGCCGACGACCCACTCTCGCCAGTCCTTGATCTCGATGCGATGGGCATCGCCGCGATGAAGGTGCTTCCAGACGGCTACAAGCTTGTCGTGCGTGGCTTTCCCAAAGAACTCAGCGGTATCGACTTTGAGTCACTTAGGATTCGCTGGCAAGCATTCGCGGGCACGGGTACCTACGCGGGAGAACCCGGATGGGACAAATGCCACACGCTCAAACTTGATGACCCGAGTCTCGTTGCAAACTATGACGGCCTCAG
>JBEKFX010000165.1:0-9876 GCA_050013115.1 Polyangiaceae bacterium | reverse complement strand
CATTTGGGCGGGTTCAGCTCGACAAGGCCGTCTACTACCGACCGGGTGGTCTGGGAGCAGTCAAATGAACGTGCAAGAGCAAGACATTCGCGACATCACGGACTCGGTTTGGACGAACATCCTTCAGACGAACGCAGCGAGCGGGCCGGAATGCGCGACGCCCGAGATGTCGGGCACGATTCTCACGAGCTGCGTGCAGATAACCGGCCGCTGGGAGGGCGCCGTCACGATCCAGTGCCCGATCGGTCTGGCCCGCACTGCAGCCTCCGTCATGTTCGATGCGGATCCCGTCACCGTCTCGGACGCAGACATCCGCGACGCGCTCGGTGAGCTCGCGAACATGGTCGGCGGCAACATCAAGGCTCTCCTTCCCGGCCCGACGCACCTCTCGCTGCCGGTCGTCGTCGAAGGGGACAAGCAATCGCTTAGCATCTGCCATGCCGTGGCCGTACAGACAGTTGGGTTCGCATCGTTCGGGGAAGCGTTCGTCGTCACCTTGCTCTCGCGCGCCATGGGCATGGACCGGTAAACCAATCGATCGATCCGCCACGACGAACCGAAGGTTTAGACATGAAAATTCTCGTCGTAGACGACTCCAAGGCCATGCGGATGATCATCCGCCGAACCCTTCGCCAGGCGGGCTTCGGCGACGAGGAGATCGACGAAGCGGTCAACGGCGCCGACGCGCTGAAATCGATCCGCGCGAAGAAGCCCGACCTTGTTCTGTCGGACTGGAACATGCCGGAAATGACGGGCATCGATCTCCTCTCGACGTTGAAAAAGGAAGGCACGAGCGTCCCCTTCGTCTTCGTGACGTCCGAGGGCACGCCGGAGATGCGCGAGCGCGCGAAAGGCGCTGGCGCTCTGTCGCTCATCGCCAAACCATTCGATTCGGACAAGTTTCGAGAGGTCCTGGGTCCGCTTCTCAAGCACTGAGCCGTGAGATGGCCGCATCGCCCAACCTGCCCGCACCCGACGCGGTCGCCCGTCTTTTGCGGGACTTGCTCGGTAAGGCGGTGACGCAGAAAAAGAGCACGGGCGTCCCCACCACGGCAAAGACCTACACCGCCACCTACGTCGACGACACGGGCAAGCTCGTGGGGTTAGCCATTTGCGACGTGCCTCTCGCCGCGTGCGCCGGAGCAGCTCTTGCTCTCATCCCTGCGGGGGCCGCCGCGGAAGCGACGCGAGCGGGCCAACTGCCGGCGGAGATGTTCGACAACCTGCGCGAGGTACTCAACGTCATCGCCAGCCTGTTCGTGGGCACCCACGTTCGTCTGCGCGAGGTGATGCCGCCGTCTGCCGCCGTGCCGACGCCGGTCGCGACGCTCATGGCCCGGCCCGGCGCCCGGCTCGACCTCGATCTGGCCGTGGCCGGCTACTCCGGTGGCCGGCTGTCGTTCATGCTGAGTTGAACACCACCGGCGCCTGGGCTCCGTCGAGCCCACGGGCGGCGGCCAGCATTTGCGGAGCGGTCTCGTCGAAGGCGAGCTCGAGCCGAACGACGTGCTGACCAGCCGCTTCCAGACGACCCGCTCTTCCTTCCCTTTCGATGAGGCCGGCCAGCTCGGCCATCGTCGTCGCAAACATCCCGAGGCACGCACCTTTCAGCTTGTGCGCGGCCCCGACCAGGGTGGCGCCGTCCGCGCGACCGAGCGCGCCTCGGATTTCGCAGATCTCGTGAGCGCTCGACTGTACGAAAAGCTCGACCATTTCAATGACGAAATCCGGTTCGCCGAGCTCGAGCACGAGTGCCATGTCCACCTTCGCACTCATCTGCTGTCGATGAACGACCAAACCCGGAAAAGGTTGAGACCGGCAACCCGATTTCGCTAAATCGACTGTAGGATGGGGCCGTTTGGGTCGACATGCTGTGCGCGCCGGTACCGGAGCGAGAGGCTGCCCGCCTTAAAGGTCTCGGACTGTCTGACGCTGCGAACGACGAGGCACTCGACGACGCTGCCGGTATCGCCGCTGTCGTGGCCCGGGCCCCCATTGCGTTCATCACGCTCGTCGACAAAGAAAGGCAATCGTGCGAGGCCCATCTCGGGCTCGATGGGACCGAAGTCGGTCGAGCGACCTCGCTCTGTAATCACGCGATCCGTGACCCCGGGCGCGCCTTGGTCGTCGAAGACGCGATGCTCGATCCGCGCTTCGCCGACGATCCGTTCGTCATAGACAGGCCGCACGGCCGCTTTTACGTCGGCATTCCCCTGCTCGGAGCGGACCGGCTCTCCGCCATCGGAACGCTCAGCGTCGTCGATACGATTCCCCGCAAACTGCATCCGTCGGAGCTCCAGGCCCTGAGTGCCCTCGCCCGCCTGGTCGAGCGGCGGATCGCGGGCAGAGACCATGTCGCCGATCTCGGTCAAACCCATGGGCAGCTCCGGACGACCCAAGGAAGTCTCGAACGGGCAAGAGGGCAACTCTACGACGCCATCGAGAGCGTCGATGCTGGAGTTGCGATGCACGACGCCACGGGGAAATTGATTTTGTCGAACCGAACATACGAGGCGCTGGCCTCGCGGGTCGAGATGCTTTGCACGTCTGAAGTCGTCGCGAAAGATGGGGGGGGCGAAGGCAGCACGGCCTTCGCGCCGGGGGAGCATCGCTTGGGCGACCGGTGGGTGCGGGTGTCGAGCCGCCGCACGCAAGAGGGAGCTCTCGTGAGCCTCCTGACGGACATCACCTCGCTCAAGAAAACCCACGACGACCTTCTGGTCGCGCGTAACCTGGCCGAGGAAGCGACTCGGGCGAAGGCGCGGTTCCTGGCGACGATGAGCCACGAAATTCGAACGCCGATGAACGGCGTGATTGGAATGACGGCGCTTCTTCTCGATACGCCGTTGACATCCGAACAGCGCGAATACGTCGAAACGGTTCTGCGCTGCGGTGACGCGCTTCTCTTGCTCATCAACGACATTCTCGATTTCTCGAAGATCGAGGCTGGCAAACTCCTGCTCGAGGAGTCCGCCTTCGATCCGCGCGCCCTCATCGAGGACGCCGCGGGCATCCTCGTCCCTGCCGCGCAGTCGAAGGGCGTGCGGCTCGTCACCAATCTGGTGGGCGTACGCCACCGTCCAAAAGGTGATCCGACTCGCCTCCGACAAGTCATGGTGAACCTCATCGGCAACGCCGTGAAGTTCACCGACCGCGGCGAAGTGGTCATCGACGCCAGTACCGATCGGAGCGCAACCGGTGGAGTCCGCCTTCGGTTTTCGGTCCGCGACACCGGGGTCGGTATCCCTCGAACCGTGATTCCCCAAATCTTCGACGCCTTCTCTCAGGCTGACCACTCGACGACCCGAAAATTCGGCGGTACGGGTCTCGGGCTGGCGATTTGCAAAAATCTCCTTTCGCTGATGGGCGGGACCATCGACGTGGAAAGCGAGGTGGGCGTCGGGAGCTGTTTCCGCGTATCGATCGATCTCGCCGGGACCGACGAGGGCCGACCGGATCGGGGCCGATTCGAAGGCCATCGGGCGCTGTGCGTCGAGGCAAACGACGAAGAACGACGGGCCCTTTGCGCGGAGCTGACCGACCTCGGCGTCGGCGTCCAAGAGGCCTCTACGGCGGCACAGGCGCTCGACCTGCTCTCGGCGACCAGGTCGAACCCGTTCGATCTGTGCATCGTCGCCCAATCGCTCCTCGGCGACGAGGATGAGTTCATGACGCATCTCGACCGCTTTCTTTTCGACAGACCAAAGGTCGTCGTCGTGGCAAGCGCAAGTACGAGGCCGACGGCCGCTCCGCGGATCGCTGGCCGAGTCATGAAGCCGCTGCGCCGTCGGCAAGTGGTCGATGTCCTATCGGCCTGTCTAAGGGACAGTTCGCCGAGCCGTCGCGCCGCGCTCGAACGCCCACCTGCACCTCTCAGCCGTTCGTCGCAAGAGCGACCGAGCCGCGCGCTCGTCGTGGAAGACAACGAGGTCAATGCGCGCATCGCGAGCGCGATGCTCCAGAGATTGGGGTGGTCGGTCGAGTGCGCCGCCGACGGGGTCCATGCGCTCGAAGTCCTTGGGAACGCCAAGTTCGATATGGTCTGGATGGACTGCCAGATGCCTCGGATGGATGGTTTTGCGGCAACGCGCGCGCTGCGGAGCCGCGAGCACGGCGCTGCACGGACCTATGTCGTGGCGCTGACGGCGAGCGCCATCCCGGCCGACCGCGACGCCTGCCTCGACGCCGGAATGGACGACTACATCGCCAAACCGGTGCGGCGCAGCGACCTCGAGCGCGCCATCGAGCGCTGGCGAGCGCTTCGCGTGACCGAGGTGGGTGCGACCGTTCCGGACCTTCACTCCGGGCGGTAGGTCTCAAAGACGCCGCGCGGGACGGGGCGATGCGCCTCGCTTACGGCGAGTGGCGCGCCTCGCTCATAGCGTGACGGCGCCGTCGAGCACGCCGCGAACCTTCTGCATGAGTGTCTCGCGATTGAACGGCTTTCTCAGAAAGTCGTGACCGAGCACTTCGAGGCGATCCATCGTGTCGTCGGTGTACCCCGACATGAAGATAACCCTCGCAGACGGACACATGGGCCGGAGTCTCCGCGCGAGCGTCGGCCCGTTCATACCCGGCATGATGACGTCGGTCAGCACGATGCTCACTTCGGATCCACGCTGCTCGCAGAGGACCAGCGCGTCTCCGGCGTTGGCTGCGACGAGGACCGTGTAGCCCGCATTCGTCAGAACGCGATGGACGACCGCGCGCAAGGCCGGCTCGTCCTCGATGACCAGAACGGTTTCGCGACCGTTCGACCGCAGGCACGGGGAAACGCTGGGAGACTCGACCACCGATGGCGTCTCCTCGCGCTTCAGAAAGATCCGAAAGATGGCGCCAGACCCGAGCGCACTCTCCGCCACGATGCCTCCACCGCTCTGACGAACGATGCCATAGACGGTCGACAGGCCCAGGCCCGTGCCCCTGCCGACGCCCTTGGTCGTGAAGAATGGCTCGAAGAGGTGGGAGAGCGTTGCGGCATCCATACCGCAGCCGGTGTCCGACACGGTCAACTCGACATACAGCCCGGGCTCGACCTGTAGCCCGGCGGCCCGCGCCGGGTCGACTTCCGTATTGGCCATCGCGATGCGGAGACAACCTCCATCGGGCATGGCGTCGCGCGCGTTCACCGCAAGATTCATCAAGACCTGCTCGATCTGTCCCGGGTCGACGCGCGTGCGAAAGAGGTCTCGCCCGGTGACGACATCGAGCTCGATGTCCTCGCCGATGAGCCGGCGAAGCATCTTGCCGATGCCCTGCACGAGGGCGTTCAGGTCGACCGACCCTGGGCGCCATACCTGGCGTCGGCTGAAGGCGAGAAGCTGTTCTGTCAGCGCCTCGGCTCGCTGGGCGGCGCGGACGATCTCCGTCAGGTCGGCCCGGATGGGGTTCTCGATCGGCAATGACGCGACGGCGACTTCGGCGTACGAAAGGATGACGCTCAGAAGATTGTTGAAGTCGTGGGCGATGCCGCCAGCCAGACGGCCGACGGCCTCGAGCTTCTGGACGGCCCGCAGCTGCTGTTCGATGTCCCGCTGGCGGCGCTCGGCGCGCTTCGTCTCGGTGATGTCGCGACTCGTCGCCACAGTCGAAATGGGCCGGCGCGCGGATCCTTCGCCCTCGAATTGCACCTTTACGGCCACCGACAGCCAGCGCTCGTCGCCTGAAGGGAGGAGCAATCGGCGTTCGGAGAAATGGCGACCCTGACCTGCCGGATCGCGCGCCGCGCTCATCGACATTCGCATGGCCGCTCGCTCGTCGGGGTGAATTCGTGCGACGAGATCCTCGCTTGCGATGTCCGGGCGGTCGAAGCCCCAGTGGGCCATCGCCCGGTCGTCCAAGTGCATGCGTTGGCGCCCGATGTCGTGACGCCAGATTCCGAGCTCGGCCGCGGCGAGGGCGAAGCGCTGCTGCTCCTCGGCTTCCTCGAGCGCGACTTCGGCGCGCTTGCGATCGGTGATGTCTTGTTTGATCGCGATGTAGTGGGTGATGACCCCCGCGCTGTCGCGAACGGGGGTGATCGTCTGCTCCTCGTGATAGGTCGATCCGTCCTTGCGACGGTTCACGAGCTCACCTCGCCAGACGCGGCCGGACCCGATCGTCTCCCAGAGCGTTCGATAGAACTCTTGCGATTGCCATCCTGAGCGAAGGAGCCGCAGCTTGTTCCCGACGATCTCAGACGCTTCGTACCCCGTGAGCCTCGATGCGGCGACGTTGGCGCACTGGGCAACGCCCTCGGCATCCGTGATGACGATGCCGTTGTCGGCGGCCTGGAACGCGCTGAGGTAGATTTCGAGCTCGCGCTGGGCGACCTTGCGCTCGGTGATGTCTTCGATGGTCGCCACGAGTCGCTCCGGCTCACCGCACGCGTCCCGGAGCACGGTCACGTGCACGTTCACCCAGGCGAGCTGTCCGTCCTTTCGAACGTAGCGCTTCTCGAGTTGGTAGCCGGCCCGCTCGCCCCGAATGAGTTCGCCGAAGAGCTTGTCGCTGTTCGGGCGATCGTCTGGGTGGGTCAGCGCCGGAGCGGCGACGGCCACCAGCTCATCGGCCGCATACCCGGTGATCTCGCACATGCGTCGGTTGACCCGGACCAAACGCCTCGACCGCGGATCGCTCTGCGCGATGCCGATCGGAGCCAGATCGAAGGTGGCGCTGAGCTCGGCCTCCCGGCGCCGCAGGGCTTCATTCGTTGCCTTCCCTTCCGTGATGTCCTCGGCTGCCGCGATGAGCGCGACCCCCCCGCTCGGAAGGCTCATGCACGTGATCGTCGCGCGGATCCAACAGATGTTGCCGTCGGCCCGGACAAAGCGGCTTTCTACGGAAGCGCTCTTGTCTTCGCCCCGCATCACCCGCGCGATGGCTTCGAGCGACGTCGAGGTGTCTTCGGGGTGAGAGAACTCTTGCCATGTGCGCCCGAGCAGATCACTCCGTGTGCGGCGGGCGATCTCGCAAAGCTTTTCGTTGACGCGCACCAACCGACCGGACAGGGGGTCGATTTGCGCGAAGCCCACGGCGGATTGTTCGAAAAAATTGCGCAGCAGCTCCTCGCTCTCGCGGAGCGATCTCAGCGTCAGCACCTGAGACGTGACGACTTCGGTAAGAAAGAGGATGCCGGCTATCTGCCCCGACGCGTCGTGCCAAGGGCGGATCTCCCACGTCACGAGCTCGACGGCGCCGTTGACGCGTGCAATCGGGTCCTCCCGGCAGTGCTCGACGGCGCCGGCCAGACATCGTCGGTGGACGTCCTTTCGTTGCGGCGAACTGTTGGGAAAGACGTCGTAGTGAATTCGCCCGACGACATTTGGCGCATCGAGCCCCATGTCGCTGGCGTACCGGCGGCTCACCGCGACGTATCGCATGTCGCGGTCGAGCATGGCGATGCCAGCGGGCGCGTGTTCGATGACGAGCCGCAGCGCGTCGGTCTCAGGACACAACGCAACGAGTCGGTCTTCGTCGTTCATGCGCCTAACCAGATGCCGAGTTCTTCGGATGCCGCCTCACGAGCGGCCGCCGAAGCCGCCCCCCCCGACCGGACCCGAGAGCGCGGCCAGTACCGCCCCCAAGAGCTCACCGCTCGAGACGGGCTTCTTCAACGCGGCGCTGGCGCCCAGGGCCCGCGCCACTTTGAGCCAGAGCGCAACATCGACTGTGCCAAACCCGCCCGATGCGACGACAATGCCCATGTCCGGGTAAAGCCGGTGGACCTCCCGAATGGTCTCGAGGCCCTCTCGCTCCGGCATGAAAAGGTCGATGACCGCCACGTCGAAGGTCGCTTTCAGGAGCACCTTCTCCGCCACGAGACCGTCGCCCGCATACTGGGTCTCGTAGCCGGCGGTCTCGAGCACCCGCGCGAAACCTTTGGCGACCGCCTCGTCATCATCAACCAGCAAGACGCGTCGCCTGCCCATCTCACCCCCTTACGGGACGCAGCCGCCAGCGATTTAGCTCCCTCGCGCCGAAGCGCCCGGCGCCTGCGCAAGACCGCTGAAGGCACGCCATCAAAGGTGCCCCAAACTCGCGCAATCAGGGCGCCCAATGCCATGCTCGCGCCGACAATCGAAGAAGCCGAACGCGGCGGCCAGAAACGCGCGCAAGCGTGCGCCCCAGCCGACGCCGGCAATGTCGGCTCAGTGGACCGTGACGACGTGGACCTCGGGGGGCAGCGCCTCGCCGTCCGACGCAACGCAAATGGCGCCAGCGCCGGCACGGGCCATCGCGACGCAGTCCGCCGACGACCGCAAGACCGCCGGTCGCCGGAGCTCGCCTTTGAATACGGCTTCCTGGATTCGCGCCAGCAGCTCGCGCGGCGTGAGGTCCAAGAGGGACCCGAAGTACTGCGTCTCCGGGGCGTCGCCCGGGATGATCCCGACCTGGACGACGGCTCCATTGCTCCATTGCTTGGTGGCGCCCAAGACAACATGTTTCAGCTCGGAGTGCGACAGCGAGGTCACCTGATTGCTCGCATTGACCAAGACAACGTACCCACCTGCTCCGGCGCCCGGCGCGAACGCCAGCGCGGCGCCGAACAGCGTGACAAAGATGACACGGCTACGCGTTCCCATCAGAATCCAAACGCGGCCTTGATGGTCGCGATCTCCTGGTCTTGAGAATCCCGGGCGAGCCGTTCCCCCTCCAATTTGAGAGCCAGCTGGGGAATAGGCACCCATTTCACGCCGATGCGCCAATCAGAAAAATCGCGAACGCCATAGTAAATGGACGGGAAGCCGACGAGAAGCCCTTGCGCATCCGCAGCCGAATATTGGTAGATGATATCACCTTGCGATGGAAATAGTATGTACTCTGGTCGGACGTACGGGGTAAAGGCACCGATCGCGTATCCGAGCTCGGCGAACCCACCGGAGATGCTCGTCGACGCCAGGCCATCCGGGTTGTGTCTCATCGAAAACGCCTCGATGTCGACGATCAGGTGGTTTTCGGTGTAGACGACGTGCGCCCCGGCCACGAGCTCCTCGGTCTGAGGCCGGAGCGCCACACCGCCCCCCGCGGGACCGGCCAGCGACGGCACCACGCCCCGCATGCCGTTGACACCGACGATGAGCCCGTCGATCGGCATCCACCTCAGGCGAACGTTGAAATTCCTCGGGGTGGCCTCGGCGTATTGCATCGCAACGGCCGTGACGTCGGCGGGCCGCCCGTTGCCCACCTCGGCGTCGTAGCGAAACGAGCCCGCACTCCCGAGTTCGATGGTGCCGTCGACCGCGAGACCGACGTTGTGAGAGAGAATGATACCGAACGAGTCTTCGAAGTTGACGCCGTAAGGCCGGCTCGTCGTGAGCTCGAAGAGATTCCCATGATGGTAGGTGTCGTTGTAATATCCCCAGGCCATGTGCTGTCGCCCGGCCGTGAGACGCAGCCAGTTCGTGAATATATAACTTAGCTGCATCCGTTCGATATCCGTCGTGAAGTTATTCGCGTTGGCCTCGAACATGACCTCCGTGAGAAACGTCAGATTGCCGACGTCGGCCGAACCGAAAATATCGAGACGCGGCGCAAAGAACGAGTTCCAGACCCCCGGGGCATACACGTTGGGGTTCGAGGTCGCGGTCGGCCAAGGCTGGTTTGCATGATCGCGGATCGCAAATCCCGTGTCGCCGTACATCTTCAGCGTGAGGTCGCTCGCACTGACGACGGCGCCGATGGGGTCGCTCGCAAATGAGGGCGGAGACGCAACGGGAAACGCAACCGTCGGCGACGCGGGCGACGCGGCGGAACCGCTCGACGAACCCGGTGTGGCGCCCGCCGATGTACCCGCGGCGCCCGCCGATGTACCCGCGGCGCCCGCCGATGTACCCGCGGCGCCCGCCGATGTACCCGCGGCGCCCGCCGATGTACCCGCGGCGCCCGCCGATGTAC
>JBEKFX010000164.1:0-14765 GCA_050013115.1 Polyangiaceae bacterium | reverse complement strand
AGATCTGCGGCGAGCTCCGGCTTCTCGCGAACGAGGGCGATGATCCCTTCGTGGAGAATCGACGGCATGACGCCAAGCTAGCGAACATGAGCGCTTGGCACAGGGCCATCGAAAGCGATTGGGCCTCTCGGCTCCTCGAAGAGTTCGACGTCGATCCGGTCGCGTCGATGTTCGTCGTCACGCCGTCTCCAAAATCTCTCCAAGAATTGGGTCGCCTCGCGAGAACCGGAGGGGACTCGCGAGGACTCCCCATTCACCGAAATGCCGAGGAATGTTCGAACCCTAGAGACGAAAGACGAGCGACATCGCCAACTTGCCAAATGCCACTTGCTAGGGTTCAAATCCCTTCTCCCGCTCCAAAATCCTGGGCAAAGCCCCCCGCACTTAGCTTCGTCTCGCTTGCCCGGCGAGTGCGCGTCCTCGGACGTCACTCCGGTCAGCGGCGGCGTCCAACCGGAGTGCCGGGCGGTCCGTGCGCTCGCCTGGGTGTGGTTCGCGCGCCGCCCGCGGGCGCGGACGGGCGGCAGCGACATAGCCGCCGATCCCCCCGAGCTTCCCGAAGGGGACCTGGCTCTCGAAGGGGCCATGCCCTCTGCATTCAACGTGGGCGGCGGTTCAGCGGACGGCCCGTCATTCTCGCGGAGGTCATCATGACCTAGCGCCAAAAGCCCACAAAACGAAACGGCCTCGCTGACCGGCACCACCCGAATCAGCAAGGCCGCTTGCCTTGGTCTCAGTCGAAACAGCAAACCGACTGAGTCCATCGTAGGGGTTCGTTTGTCTTCGCGCAAGAGACCCTCGCGGGTCTCGGCGCGCACTCCCGAGGCTCGCGTCGCCTTTTCATGCGCGCACGAGCGGCGGACGCGCTTCGCGTCCCCCACACGAACGCCCCGAGTCGGGGAACGTCGATTCGCGCCCGCCGCGAACGACGGGCGTCCCCGCCCGGGCCCTCGTCCGCGCCCTCCGGGCGCAGGAAGCGATGACCACGATGTGGATGGCAGCAACGGTTCGACCACCGAGTTCGGACCAACCAGAAACAGACGTCTTTTCTCGGCCAAAGCAGCTTTCAGTTTCAAGGCCAAGTTGGCCCTCGCCGCTCCCCCACGGCGAGCGGCTCATCGCGGTGACGTACCTGACTCCGACGCGCTTCGCGGCCAAGCCGCAAGTCGGGCTTCCGATCGTCCAGGAGTGGCACGGGCTTCTTTGCTGGCTGACCACGCCATCGATAGCCGACAAGAAACAGGCTCATGGTGCGTGGTGCCCCACCGCTCTCGAGGGCGGCGCCGTGAAGGGCGGCCGCGGCGCGGTCTCCTTGCTGGTCGCAGACGTCGACGATTGCGGCCCGGCCGGAATCGACCACTCCGCCCGCGTCTTGGCCACTTACGCGGGTGCCGTGATTCCAACGTTCAACGCAAAGGCCGAGAAACCGAAGCATCGGATCATTTTGCTGCCGGACCGGGCGCTCACTCCCGAAGAGTTTCCGCTCGCCTGGGCGAAAATGGCTTCGTCGCTCGAAGACGCGGGCGTACGGGTCGACCGCGGCTGCAAGAACATCAACCGCTTGTACTTCGCGTGCGTGACTCCGCGGGCGGGCGCGTGGATAGGTGCGCACATCCTGCCGGGCGAACCGCTGCCTGTCGACGCGATGCTCGAGGCTGCGCGCTGTGACGTCCGCCGGGAGCGGGCCGCGCACCGAAACGGCCCCGGTCCAGATGCGATCGGTCCGCAGCGTCGCGATCGATACGTGGCCGCCGCCTTCGAGAAAGCGCGCGGTGCCGTGCTCGCCGCGCCCGACGGCGGACGACACGACGCCCTGCTCAGACAGGCGTTCTCGCTCGCGCGGCTCGAGCTCACCGAGTCGCAAATCGCCGATGCGCTCCTCGATGCCTTTGTAGCGGTTGCCGGCGAGCCCAGGCGCCGCGAAGGGGAGCGCGCCATCTGCGATGCCGTGCGTGCGCGGCGAAGGGGTGCCGCATGACCGCCCTCACGACCATCGACTTTACGAAGCCGAAGCTCCAAGCGGCCAACGACTCCGCTGACGGCTGGGGTGCCATCGAGCCGTTCGACGACCTCGACGTCCCCTCCTTTCCGACCGCCGCGCTCCCGCCGTGGCTTCGCGACTGGACGCTTGCCCTCGCCGACTTCTGTCAGGTCCCGATCGATCTCCCGTCCGTCGTCGGGCTTGCCACCCTCAGCCTCGCCGTCTGCCGCCGCTTTCACGTGCGCGTCGTTCCAGGTTGGGACGAGCCGACGAACCTCTACACCGTCACCGCCCTTCCCCCCGCGGAGCGCAAGAGCCCCGTCTTTGCCAAGGCCACGGCGCCGCTGCATGCGTACCAGAGAGACCTGACCAAAGAGCTCGCGCCAGCCATCGCGCGACGAGAGACCGAGCGAAAAATTTTGCAGGGCCAGATCGACGCGGCCACGGCCGCCGCGGTCAAGGGACGCTCGTACGGAGCCGGCGACGCGAGAAACGAAGCCATGGAGCTCGCGACGAGCTTGGCCGACCTGCCCGAAATGCACGTGCCCGGATTGCTGGCCGACGACTGCACGCCCGAAGCCCTTGCCGTACTGCTGGGTCGTAGCCACGAGCGGATCGGCATCTTTTCCGCCGAAGGCGGCCCCTTCGAGATCATGAGCGGCCGGTATTCGGAAAAGGGCAATAATATCGAATTATTTCTAAAGGCACATCCTGGCGATCCGCACGCCGTCAATCGCATTCGCCGCGAACCGCTGACGCTGGACCACCCCCTCGTGACCATCGCCCTCACGGTTCAGCCCACGGTGATTCAAGGGCTGGCCGCCAAGGAAGGGTTTCGCGGTCTCGGATTGCTCGCGCGCTTTCTCTATTCGTTGCCGCCCTCGCTCCTTGGTCGCCGCGCCGTCGAGGCCCCCGAAGTGCCGGCGCACGTAGAGCGCGCCTATCACGATGCAGTGACGACCGCTTTGCGCCTAGCGTGCGGGGATCGAATCTTGACCCTGAGCGCCGATGCGCATCGCGCGCGGTGTGACTTTCAGGGCCAGATCGAGCCCCGGCTCGCCGAAGACGGAGACCTGATGCCCATACGCGATTGGGCCGGAAAGCTAACAGGCACCGTTTGCCGCCTCGCCGCCATTCTGCACGTCGGTGATCACGCCCACGACTTTGCAGCCATGCCCCCCGAGATTTCCGGTGCGACATTCGACCGAGCGGCCGTCTTGGGCGGCGACTACTTCCTTCCCCACGCTCGCGCGGCCTTCCGTGCGATGGGAGCCGACGAGAGCAGCGAGCTTGCGAAACGGGTTTGGGCCTGGGCCCGACGCCGAAGCATCCGCGAGTTCAGCGAACGCGACGCACTCCGCGCCGTTCATGCCGACGCCGCGAGCATCAAGCCGGCCCTCATCAAGCTCTGCGAACGTGGACTCATTCGCGAGCACCGGGACGCCCAAGCAACCGGCGGGCGCCCAGCCAGCCCAAGGTACGACGTTCGTCCGTGAGCGACGGGCCTTTTGTCACTTCTGTCACTTCTGTCACGCGCTCGCCGTGGCGAGCCCCAAGGGGAGGCTTCTGTCACTTCTGTCACTTCTGTCACGTCGTTTGCGGTTGCGCGAGCGAGCCGAGGGGGGGCTTTTGTCACTTCTGTCACGCTGTCGCGGGGTGCGTAAGGAGAGAGAGAGAAAAGAGAGACCTCTCTATTTCTTTGCAGACGACGATCCTTGCACACGCAGAAGACGTGACAGAAGTGACAAAAGGCCACTGGCACAGGCCTTGCGCATTCTCGACAACGATGGCAGCCGCGACTTCGCGATGTACTATTAACCCCGCGTGACCACCCGCTCCGCCGACGGCAGCGCCGGCTACGCCGATTACGGCAAGAACGGCGCCGGCTACGCCGCCTACCGCCGACCCGATCCGCTATGGCCGTTTCCGGAAGCAGCCCGAATTCGATGGGCCGTTGCGGCTCGTGGTCGGCGAATCCTCTGTTGCGGAAGAGGCCAGTCAGGGATCGACGGATTAATCGTGGCGTGATCGTGGACGACACGGTTTCACCTCGGGCTCCGCGGCACGACGAGCACGGACGCAAGTGCGCTCGTGAGCGCGTCGCTCTGCTACGGCCTACCGGGCCCGCACAAGGGAACGACGACCATGAGTGCCGTGAAGCAGGACGCACCGCCCAGGGAGCCCGAACCGACGACGTACGAGATCGAGTTCTACGAGGATGACCAGGGCAACGAGCCCGCCCTCGCCTTCATGCGATCCCTCTCGGGGGTGAAGCGTCGCGCGATCGGCGTTGCGCTTACCGAGGTGCTCGAGCACCTCGGCCCGGACGTCTGCAACACGGACTACGGGAAGAACCTGGGCCAGGGCCTCTACGAGTTTCGCGTCGACCAGGATGCCGAGGAGATCCTTCGCAAGGCGGGCAAGGACCCTCGTCCGGAGCCGGAAGAGGCGAAGATCCTCATACGCATCTTCTTCCATCCGCACGGGAGGAAGCTCATCCTTCTTCTGTCCGGGTACGATAAGGCTGAGCACAGCAGCAAGACCTACCAAAACCAGCAGATCGAGGCCGCACGGAAGCTGCTAAGCCATTGGAAGCAGAAGCAAAAGGCGCGACGGTAGGGCTGGACCTCAAGTTCTGGTGCTCCTTGACGTATGGGATATAGACCATATAGTTGGTGTGGAGGCGATCATGGCGACCAAGTTTGCGGACTTCGTCCGTGAGATCGAGGCCGAGGCAAAGGCCGAGGGCCCTGAGGCGGTCGCCCAGCTCGAGACGTTCCGGGATCATTTTCGCGTGGGCCGGAAGCTCGCTCAGGCTCGCCTTGCGAAGAAGCTGAGTCAAAAGCAGGTGGCTTCGCAGGCGAAGGTCGATCAGGGCGACCTCTCGAAGATCGAGCGTGGCCTTGCGAACCCTACGTTCGCGACGCTCAGCGCCGTGGCACTCGCCGTGGACTACGAGATCGACGTCAAACCGAAGCGCCGCTAGCAGCTAGCGACGTGGGAGCGTTGGTTCGCCAGTACCCGTGTACGCGGGTACGTCGGTCGTCCGCGCTTTCGTTAGAACGGCACCTCGGCAAGCTGCTCCGGCGCATACCTCGCGCGCAGCGGCCCGCGGCGCAGGTCGCGGCGCGCAGCTCGGGGATCAGCGCGTCCGTCTTGTCGTCGATCGCGACGAGGACCTCGTCGGGGTGCTCCTCGGCGTTTTCAAGAAGGCTTCCGTACGCGACATGCGCGGCGACGCCTTGATCCCGTAGTGTTCCAGAAATCTAACGCCGCCAGTTTTAGCCTGTTTTCACGCGAACGCGGCCGAGTATGGTCGGCGACGCGATGGAGTCCACGCCGCTTCACTTTCTCATCCTGCTCGTCGCCAGCTGGCTGCGTCGCCATCAGACCGAGGCGCTCGAGTACCTTCAAGCTGAAAACCGTGCCCTTCGCGCGCGCCTCGGTCCCAAGTGTCTTCGGTTCACCGATCCCGAGCGTTGGCTGCTCGCTAGAGATGCTGCGCGATCGCCGCCTGTGTGCGTCCAGCATCAACCAGCGCCCGCCGCGCGTCGCGCACGAGTCCTGGGTTGGCCTGCGGGGACAGGCATCTCGAGGTCGAGGAACGCTTCGGTATGCAAAGCCACCTTCGCTGTGCATTTGTTCCACTGATAGCCTCTGCGAGCCGAGGCCAAACCGATGGCGACCGAAAGTACACGTCGAGAACCTCCGGGACGATCAGGTCCCGGTTTACCTCGAAGACCGGAAATTCTGGGGAAACGACGCAACCGTCGCATTCCGGCGGAACCACGCCGAGGGCCCCTCCCAGGCCATAAGCTTCGGGTACGTGAAATCGCCTTCCCGAAGCCGCGTGAGGAACTCGTAGGCGCAGTCGGCGCCGAGCTTGCCACGCCCCACCAAACGAGTACACGCCAGCGAACTGGTCCATCTGCTTGCGTTCCACCTTCACGTCCAGCTGCCATCGGCGCAGGGGAACCGTCGCCGCGGCGCACTTCGCCACATCAAAGAACCGCTGGATCACCGCCTGCGGCTGCGACCGCTTCCGGAGGTTGCGCGAGCCGCACAGCGCTTGCAAATTCAATAGCGCCGTCAGACCGCCGTTGATCAACGGCTCGATGTGATCGCCGTGCATCATGTCCATGGGGATCGATCGCCGCTCCCGGTCCTCCAGCTCGCGGATCAGCGCGTCCGCACTATCGTCGATGGAGGCGAGGACCTACGCGCCAGCGCCGTGAACTTGTTGACGGGTACGCTGGGACTTGCGTACCACACTTACGTGGCTCCTCCCGCACGCAGGCGGGCTGAGAGCTGTTCCTTGATCTGGGGCAGACGCTTGTCGCGGAATGCTGTGGGAAGGCGAGCGTCGTCGATGATTGCATCGGCCGGATCGACACCCTTCGCTCGATAGAGCTCCTTCGCGTGGTGATCGCGCATGCAGAACCGGAAGACGCGCTCGTTCAGCTTGAGAACGGTGCGCGCCGGATCCTCGGCATCAATCCGGCCGTCGAGGATGTCGAGCAGGAACTCGCGTGCGAAGAGGATGGACGCACGGAGCTGCTTCCGCCCCTGTTCTGTGTCGTAGGCTCCTGGGAGCCCCGCGACGTTGTGCACGCGGCCCTCCACGCAGAGGACGGGGTGCATCACGTAGAAGCGGACGCCCGTCGAGGCCCCCGCCTCGTCGGGGAGCTCGACGGGCACGGCGGTGCCGTGGACCTCGGCGGAGTCGAGCCCGAAGGGCGCGGACACGACATCCAGCGTGCGCGTGACCCCCGCCGCATCGACGAAGACCACGGTCCCGCTGTTCGGGGTCGCGTCGTCGAACGTGGCAACCCGTGGTGTCCCGCCGAGGCGCTCGGCGCAAACGCGCACGGATCGCTGGTCGCCGCAGAAGTCGATGTCCTTGCTCGTGAACGGCGCCTCACGCGCGAGCGCCGGCACGCGGCCTTGGTAGAACGACGCCCAGAAGTTCACGGCCTGGCCGCCGACGAGCACGAACTCGCGCCCGAGGTCCGAGATCTTCGCGAGGATCGGCCGGACGTCAACGTACGAGAGATCCGTCACTCGAGCGGCTTGGAGTCGCGCAGGCTGATGCGCGCGTTCGGGAACGAAAAGTGGCCGTTCTCGCGCTGGAGCTCCTCCGGGCTCTTCTCGCCGGACGCGAGCGCACGGGCGTCCTCCTCCCGAGAACGCTGCTTCTCGCGGGCACGCTCCTTCGGGTCGAAACGCTCGGGCTCCTTGGCCATCACTGATAAAATACGGCTCTCCCCGCCGCCGTGCAAACAGGGTGCTCGGACCGAGGCCCAGCCGTATCGACACGCAGACCGGCGGCGCCGACGAGGCGCCCACCCGGCTCGCGTCGGAACTGACCTGTGAAACGGAAACGCGAAGGGCGCCCCGGTGCCTGTACAGACTGCGGCGAGGGTGCGGAGGCCAATAACGTCCGGCCATTCTGGTGGCCGAACCCGGATCGGAGCGCGGCTCGGTAGAACGAGGGGGAAGTCGCCGACCGAGTCGCGGGCGCCGTGATGTGTCCGTCGCCTTCGGCGGCTCACTCCGTGCCCGGTGGATGTCATGCTCGCGCACGCGCACGACCACCAGCCGTCAAAAAGCCCCGACCACTGAGCCTCACCCTCATCGAGTCCTCTTCGCAGCGCTCCACATGGCTGCCGGGGGCATCGCCGAACTCGTGGCCTCGGTGCCGAGCGTGCCGTCCGGTTCGGCGATCAGGCGCGCACGCACCCAGCGCCCGTCGTTCGATGTGTCGCTCGCGCCCGACGGAAGTGGCGAATCGACCATGCTCTCGAAACCCTCCACCCTCGTGAGAATACCATCCGCCTGTGTCGCGGGGGCCGAGCTCCGAGCACCCTCCACCCTCGTGAGAATACCATCCGCTTGCGTCGTGGGGGCCAAGCTCCGAGCATCACCCGCTCTCTTCACACGTTCGGACGCGGCGGGATGCGCGGGTGAAGCACGGCTTCGATGCGGGTCTGCGCCGACGCCAACGGACGGCGCAGGCGCCGTGGCTGCAGCGGAGTGGCGGTCCGTGACCGCGTTCATCAACCACTGCGGCGGCGAAACCGCTTCGACCACGGGAGCTGACGGCTCGTTGTCCGATGCCGGTCGCAAGGTTGGCGCCGGCAGATGGCTCCGCAGCCCGCCGACGGCGACCACCACCGCAGCAACGCACGCCGCAGCGAGGGACGCCGCACGTCGGTTCCAAGCGCCGCGCTCGAGCTTTTCATCAATCGTCGGTGCGCACGTCCCGTCCCGCCGCACTCGGGAAACCTTTGGCAGCGGCGTTCGATCTCGATCGACCCTCTGCACGGCAGCGACATTGGCGTCCGCGAGCGAGCCGGCCCGAGAAGCGGCGCGCTCTCCGTCGATCCAGTTGCCGAACTGGATTGTGCGGGAGGCATTCGTCGAAATGTCGTCCTCGACATCCTCGAGAGACGACGACCGATCGAGCGGCACCGTGTCGTAGCCGCCACCGAGGTCGCGAAGCTCGGCGAGGTCGGCAAAGAAGTCCCGAATGCTCGGAGGACGCGCAGCGGGGTCCCTGGACAGCGCGCGGAGCAATGCCTGCGCCACGCTCTGGGGTAGCCATGGCGCGTAGGTGCGCGCCGGGGTGGGGTTCGAGGACCGCTGAGCGAGCCGATACGCCTCCACGACGACGCGGCGACGTTCTGCGGCGCCGGCAACGGAATGATCCCGCGCGTTGAGTAGCTCTTTCACGCGCGCTGCATACGGGTGAGTGAGCGTCAACAGCTCGTAGAGAACGATTGCGAACGAGTAGACGTCGGAAGCGGTCGTCACGAGCCTGGAGGCGGCTCCTGGGATGCCCGAACTCACGAGCTCAGGGGCCATATAGCGCGGGGTTCCGATGCCCCAGTCCGACGGATCGCAGACCCCCGTCCGCACGGCGACGCCGAAGTCGGTGAGCACCGCCACCCAGTCCCCCGTAGGACGGCTCAACATCAGGTTTGCCGGCTTGATGTCGCGGTGGACGAACCCTCGACGGTGCACAGCCTCCAAGGCCAGGGAGATATCCCTGCCGATCCGCCAGACGCACGCGGGCTGGCAAAGCGGGGGACGGGCCCAAGGGTCCGCATGGCTCCCGAACCGGCCTGCACGCAGCACCTGGTCGAGGGTCGGCCCCTCGAGCAAGTCCGAGACGAGGTACGGGGATCCATCGTCGGTCACGCCGACATCCAAGACGCGCAAGATGTTCGGGTGCTTGAAGACGTTCATCTGAAGCTCGGCTTCGCGCTCGAACTGTTGCTCGAATCGCTGAACCTGCTTCGGCGACCAGCGAATGCGGTCGCCAGGGAAGGGAAGGCGAAAGATCTTCAGCGCGCGCCTCGTCGTGGGCGAGGAGCGATGAGAGACCTCGAGCACGATCCCGCCGCCGCCGCGGCCGAGCGTGCGGTGCACGCGCCAGTGCCCGACGAACGTCCCTTCGCCGTACGGATCGCAGGGGGGCACGAGCTCCCGACGAGCGACGTCGAACTCTTCGCCCGAGCCTACCCTCTCAATGCCCGTGAACGTGGATGTCACGACGAGCCATGTTCTACCTCATCGCGCGGCCGCGCGCCGCCGCTCACAGATCGGGGTCGGGTCGGATGACGAAGGTGTCAGGTGGGACTATCGGATGGTGAGGGGCGAGGCGGCTCGCGCTTTATCCCGGTAGTTTACGTGTTGCGGGACTGGACCGCGCGCGGAGGCGCCGGCGGCGTCGTGCGAACTGGCGGCGGGGCGGCGCCCTTGGGGCTTGGCGCCGTTTCCTCCCAGGAGGAAGCGTCCTCGAGCAAGCAGGTCGGCACTGATGGTGACTCCTCGCTGGGTCATCATCGCGGCCAGGGACTTCCAGGACCATCCACGCTTGGCGAGGGCGCCGATCGACGGAGCGAGCCTTCGCACGAGCTCGAGCTTGGAGTACTCGCTGGGCTCTTCTTCCGGAGGCGCCGCAGGCGCCTGCTCGAACATCGCTTTCAAGTTGTCGAACACGTCTTGACCGAAGGTCGCACGGCGGGGGGAAGGCATGGTCCAAACGCTCCTTGCGATCGGCAAGGTGGGCACATCGCACGCCACCGCCGAACGCATGGCGAGAACGCCACGCTCGTTGCCAGTCGTCCACTGGGGAAAATCCCCACTGGAAAGAGGGCGCCGTGAATGGTTACCCCAGAGACATGACGGGTTGCACGCGCCGAGCTCCCTGCCACTGCCCCATGCGCGACGTTGCCGTCGCACCCGTGTCGCGCGCGTTGAGGCCCTTGGACGTGCGGAGGACGAAGACGGCAGCGAGCGCGGAAACCCGGAGCGAAGCGGCGGGCAAGATAAAGGCTGACGCCAAAACGGGCTTACGCCCGGATATGGCTGCCGGTTTTCGACGTCGCCCCGAGAGACCAAAGTTCGCCCGTTTTGAGCGCGTTCGTGGCCGGCGCCGGATGCGGCCGGTTGGGAGAAGGGCGGTGCCCCGATGAGTCCTTCGCGAGCGCTCGACGACGATGAGCGGCTGCGGCCGCGGATGGGCAAGCGACCGAGCGCGCGAGACCGGATGGCTTCGGGGTCGCTCGCCGTCGCGCGCCTCGTACGCCACGGCCATGGGCGCCGAGGTCCAGGGCGTGCGAGGACCGCTCAAGTTCCGGCCGCGGCGCCGGGCTTCGCCCCCAGGCGCAACGCGCGGCGCGTGGTCATCAAGGCGCACGTCCAATACCTCTCGCGCCACGGCGCTCAGGCCGCAGCGCGGCACCTGCGGTACATCGAACGAGACGGCGTCGAGCGGGACGGCTCGCCGGGCGTGCTCTACGGGCCCGACGGGCTCGTCGACCGGCAGACCTTCGAGGAGCCGCGCCTGCGCGAGCGTCACCAGTTCCGGCTCATCGTCTCGCCCGAGGACGGCAAAGACCTCGATCTCACGGCGTTCACCCGTAGCCTCATGAACCGCGTCGAGCGCGATCTCGGCCAGCGCCTCGAGTGGGCAGCGGTGAACCACCACGACAGCGACCACCCCCATGCGCACGTGGTCGTCCGCGGCGTCGACCGCGACGGCGGGCGGGTCTTCATGAAGCCCGCCTACATCGCGCGCGGCATGCGCTGGACTGCCCAGGAGCTCGCGACCGATTGGCTCGGGCCTCGGCTCGAGTCGGAGATCCAAAAGACTTACGAGAGCGAAGTAGCCAAAGAGCGACTGACTTCGCTCGATCGCGAAATCGCCAGTCGCGCCCAGGGGCTCGAGGTCGACGCGGAGGCCTTCGAGGTCCGCCGGGGATACCCGCTGCCGGAGACGCTCGTGAGGCGTCTCAAGCAACTCGAGCAGCTCGGCCTGGCCGAGCGCAGCGCGGGCTCACGATGGGTGCTTTCCGACGGCTGGCAAGACGAGCTTCGCGAGCTCGGGCTGCGCGGCGATCGGCTCAAACAGATCCACCGCGCTATGACGGGCGCCCCTCCGGCGCATTTCCACGTCATCACGCCCGGCCAGGGGATCCCCGACGGCGGCGGCCGCACCGTGGAGGGTCCCTTGGTCGCACGCGTGGTGCGCAAGGGGCTCGCCGACGAGAGCAAGGGAACCTACTACGGCGTGCTCGAGACTCCCGCCGGGGCCGTCTACCATGTTCCGCTCCCGGCGCGCGCGGTCGATGGGCTCGAGCCGGGAGCGCTCGTCACGTTCTCTGCCATCCGAGGCAAACCAGAAGCGCGCCCCGTCGATCGGAACCTCGCCGGCGAGGCCGCGAGTGGCGCACCGAAACCATCTCGCCACCGACTTTTGGTGGAGCCGATGGAACTCTCACTCGCAGACCAGGTGGCTTGTCGCCGGCCCGTCTGGCTCGACCAGGTGGACCCCAAGACCCTATCGACCCATGGGCTTGGCGCCGAAGTCCGCAAGGCCATCGAGCAACGGCGCCAGGTGCTTGGTGCACTTGGTGTCTCGCCGGGCGATCCCGAGCTCGGAGCCAAGCTACGGGAGATCGAACGGCGGACGGTAGGAAGGGAGATCGCGCGCCGGACTGGAGAGGCGTTCCTTGCAGAGACCCCCGACCGCTTCCAGGGGCTCGCCACCCGGGTGAGCGACGCGCACCTCGCCATCCGCGACGAGCGGCGGCGGTTTGTCGTTGTCGAGGCCACCGCCGAGGCGCGTGCTCTGCCGGGACACGAGGTTGCGCTGCATCGATCGCCCGGCGGGCGCTTGGTCCTGGTCGACGAAGGAGCTCGCCTCGAGCTCGGAAAAAAGATCGCTCGCGACACCGGAGCCGTGTTTGTGTCCGAGCTCGCCGAGGGCTTCCGTGGTGAGCTCCGGGGCGGCCGTACGGGCTTTCTTGTCGTCGAGGACGGGGTGCGCTTCGGACTCGTGCCCGACACTCCCGAGGCGCGCGCGATGATCGGTCAAAGGGTCGATGTGACCCGCGGACTCGGTGTTGCCCTGGGACCGGACCGCAAGCGCGATCGTGGCCTCGAACGTTGACGGCCAAACGCCCAACCTGAGGAGATCCTTCGACCCATGACTCTCTCCCCGCCGCAGCCCGCGCTCCGGCCCTTGCCGAAAGTGCGGCGACAGCGCCTCGGCATCCGTCTCTCGCAGCCTGTCTTTCGCCGCCTACGAGAGTACGCAGCGGCCAAGGGCCGAAACGAGAGTGCGATCATCGAAGACCTCGTCGTCGGTCACCTCGACACGGGCGGCGCCCGACATGCCGAATCCGCGCCCGTGTCTCCAGTGGATCGCCTGGTCGCTGCCATCGACGACGACCGGGCCGCGCGCGCGTCCGAGATACGCACCATCCGGCGCGAGCTCCACAACGTCTTTGGAGCCGTTGAGCTCTTGTCCGAGGCCTTCGGGAGGTTCGTCGGCTACTGGTTCGCGTCGCGCCCCGAGCCGCCGAAGGATCCAGCCGCACGCGCCGCTTTGATCAGGGACACCGAACTTTTTTTCGACGCCTTCGCGCGGTCGGTCATCGACCACTTCCAACGCGGCCACCGCTTCGTGCCAGCCGACCCGAAAGCCGATTCCGTGCGAGCCCCTCCCCCGCGGGACGGACGCCCTCCTGGGCGCGGGGGCGGCACGCTATGATCGGCGGGAGGCGACGAATGGCAGGGGAAGACCATCTCCACTTGGGGACCGGCGCAGGGCTCGAGGACTTCACCTTCCGGACCCTGCCCACCGATCGGCACGCGCGAACCTTCCATGTCGCCTACTTAGAGCCGCTCTACTCTCGTGGCGCCCGAATCCGCCTTGACGTCGAACCGGTGACCGTCGGCCGCTCGAGCTCCTGCACGGTCCGGCTCGAGGACCCCCGGGTGAGCGCGCGTCACGCGCTCTTCCAATTCACCGAGACAGGCGTGCTTGTGACCGACCTCGGGTCCACCAACGGCATACTCGTCGACGGCCATCGCATGGAGGCCGAGATGCGTGTCACGACGACCGCGATTGTTACCGTGGGTCGGACCCGTTTCCGACTTCTTGTGGGCGATGAGCTGAGTGCTGATGGTGCCGACGACTCGCCCAAGGAGCAGCGCGACCGGCTCATCAAAGACCGCGTCGTGTGCGCGTACCAAGATACCCGCGGGAACCTCTCCCAGACGGCTCGGCTCGTCGGCTTCGATCGGAAGACCGTGCGCGACTGGCTCCGACAGCGCGGCGTCTATCGCGAGCCTGAGGAGTGCAATCGACGACCGCAAGGGCCGATCGCGAGGACGACAAAGCGATGAGACTCTGGATCGTCGAGATGTAACGAAGGGAGCAGCGTCGCCTCCGACTTGTGGGCGCATCGTCAACCCCGTCGGATCGATCCGGCGCATGCGCCAACATGCCGCCCTCTATCTTCGCGTGAGCACTGCGGGGCCTCACGGTCGTGGCGACGTACGAGGAAAGCGCGGGCGCGACGAAGCGCCGTCCCGTCTTCGAGCGCATGATGACCGGCGCTCGGCGTGGTGAGTTCGACGTTCTCCTCGTGTGGTCCTTGGATCGGTTCGGGTGGTCGATGGCGGGCAACGTCAATGACGCACTGTCACTGGACCGCGCTGGGGTGAAGCTTCTGAGCGTGCGTGAGCCGTGGCTAGACACGGGCGGGCCCGTGCGCGACCTCCTGCTCGCCGTGTTCTCCTGGGTCGCTGAGCAGGAGGTCCGTCGACTGGTCGAGCGCACGCGGGCGGGCCTCGAACGCGCTCGCGTGAAGGGAACGAAGAGTGGAAAGCCGATCGGCAGGCCTCGCCTACTTGGGTGCCAAGAGATGCGCCGCGTTCTGACATTGCGGTCGAGCGGGCGATCGGTCTTGGAGATCGCGAACGCGATGACCCTGTCTCGCTCGACGGTGGCCCGTGCGCTCGCCGCCCGGGCCACGGGGCCGTAACCAAGACCGCCCGCGTCCCGGCCACTCTCCAGGCTGTCCGGGTCGGTTCGATGCCTCCGCATGTTCATGAAATCACGCGCTCAACGCCTGGCATGGCCCCCGCTCCCGATCGAGGCGCCCCGTGTCCGTCCTCGCCCCCGCGTATCGTCCCCGCCGCCCGACCGAGACCGTCCTCTACGAGGTGGTCCGAGAGCACCTCGAGACGTTCCTCGCACACGCACGTGAGACGTGCGCTCGAGGCTTGTGCGGCCATCGCCATGCAGCGTGGATCGATGCGCGCCCTCCCCGATGCCCCAGGCGACGGCGAGGAGACGGTCACCGCCCCGGAGCCGCCCCGCGTTGAGGCGGGCGCCGTCGAGCGCGACGGGTTCAACCTCCACGCAAGCGTCCGAATCGCCGCCGACGACGACCTCGGCCGCGAGCGATTGATGCGGTACGGCGCC
>JBEKFX010000163.1:0-10368 GCA_050013115.1 Polyangiaceae bacterium | reverse complement strand
GCATAATGCGAAGCGGTTCATCGCCGCGCACCGCGGCCCATGTGATGCCAGTGGCGCGCAAGTCATGGAAGGTAACGGCCTTCCGCGTCGCGTCGGAGGCGAAGAGGTTCGCACGCGTGACCCCTGCCCGCCTCAAGTAGAACTTGAGCTTCCGAGCGAGGGCCGCAACGCTCGGCATCTTGAATACGAGGCCTCGTCCGTCGACCTCGTCGCGCATCGTTTCAAGCAACGGCAAAAGCGCCGGCTCGATGGGAATCGTTCGCGCCGTGTCACTCTTCGTCGCTTTGACCCCACGCTTTCGAACGCGGTCCGCGGAGCGATGCACATGGATCGTCAGGTGCTCAAGGTCGACGTCTTCCCATCGAAGCGCAGCGAGCTCCCCCGCCCGCATGTACGTGTACACGGCGAGGGAAAAGAGGCGCTTCCAGCGAAGCGGCGTGCTCGATGCCGAGACGAGTGCAGCGAAGTCGCTCGGCCACAGATACACCTTGGACTTCTTCGATCCCACGTCAGGGCCGACGACGTCTCGAGCGGGGTTGTCGTCGCGCACGCAAAGGGCGACGTCCTTGGACGTGACGGCATCGCGAAACATGGCGCGCACCGTGCCCCACGTGTTGACCGCCGTCTTCCAACCGAATGGCTTTCCGTCGCCAGACTTGCCGCGTCCGACCTTTTCGTCGAGCGAAGCGACCAGCCGCTTGAGGTCCGCCTTGCCCACCTGGGTCATCGCGAGTGCCCCGATCACGGGCAAGACATGGCGTTCGAGCATCACCGCGTCGCCGCTGGCGCAGCCGAGCCCCTTCGCCTTTCGCGCGGCGCACCACCTTTCGGCGTAGTCGGCCACGGTCTCGACGCCCGTTCCGCCGCCCTTGGCGCTCGCCTTGCGAATCCGCGGGGCGAGCTTCGCCGCGTACGCCTTCGCGGCGGCTTCGTCGTCCAGGCGAATCGAGGCGGGCAGCGGCGTATATGGGCCGCGCGACCCATCGGACAGCGTCCACCGCGCATGCCATTGCCGCTGTCCGTCGTCGTTCAGGAGGATGCGGACGGTGCCGGTCGAAGGGCGGCTCATTGTCTGCGAACCCTAACCTCTTTAGCGGAACACTATAGTCCTCACGGATCGAGAACGACTCGAAACTTCAAGGCGAGCATCTCTCGTGCTACGTTGATCATTTCCTGCGATGCAGCATCACCCGGCGTTACGACCATTGCGACGAGTGCATGGCCAGGCTCTTCGTCATCAGGATCGTCAACGCAGACGACGCCGATCGCATCATGCACTAACGCCACGACCGAGGACGCGGTCGCTTCTGCGATCCCCCTCTTCGCCTGGTTCGGAACACTCTCACGTTTTCCGTGTCGTTCTCGAACTACCGACAACGGCAATTTCACAGCATTGCCACGCATGTTAGGGGGCCTCAGGTCCCCTTTATTCACTCGCCGCCACAGTCTTTCATCAGCGTCGAACGACAGATCAGGCGGCCGCGGCACGCTGATTTCCCGCAAGAAATGCCTTTACGGTCGCCTTTGGGCGGTCGTCACCCGCATCCCACGGGGCATGACCAACAACGGCCCCATTCTCCGAAAGCACGATGGTATCGTGACCGTTGTTCATGCATGCGATCCATGCGGCTCGAGCGTTGTAGTTGGAAAATGAGCGAAGCCAAATCCCAACGCCGCCGAGTACGTCTGGGCCAACATCGCTCACCATAAGGCCGCTTTGGCTAGCCCAGTCAAGAGCTCGATCGGCTCGCCGGATTGCATCGAGCGACGGCCTTGGTGCTCCTTCGTCGTCCCAGCCATCTTCTAGGAGCGATAACTTTGCGAGCTTCGTCGGCTCGACGAAGTACATATTTACAATTGCAGGCTGAATCGATCCGACAATGTCCACGACGCGTCGAACGTCGACGATGGCGAAAGCTGCGTCCGCCTCTGGCGGTCCGTTCTCTGCGAGAAACGAGATTCCAGTAGGAACGCTGACTTGTACTTGCATAGACATGTTAGGCGACCGGCTTTCGAACAATCTGTACAGCAGTGTTCGCCTGGATATTGAATATCGGCGTGTCGTCCAGCGGGTTTCTCATGCCAGTGTCAAACACGACCGGCACGATCAGTGCGATCCTCATCTCGTACTGAGCACCGTCTGAACCGGTAACGTCGATAACCGTGACCCCCGATTCTCGTACCGCATGCTTCACGATGGTGGGTTGTGCCGGAGGCATCCGCTCAGAGTAGCCATGGCCGGTCCCGGGCGCAATTCGGCTGAGCTGGGACGCTGCCTCTGCCGGTTTACGTCGTGCCTCGGTGCGTCATGCCCGGGATGAGGAGCTCGGGGAGCGTTTCGAGCGGAGGGCGGTGCGGGCGACTGCTCGGCGGCCGCGCCGAACGTCAGAAGTACTCGTCACTGCCAAACACGCTCGAATCGTCCACGATGACGGGCCCCTCGGCCTTCATGAGGTCGACGCGCGCCATGCGCTTTTGATGCTGCAAATCTTCCCATTCTTGGGACATGTAGACAGGTGGCGCGGTCGTCGCGGACACCTCGAGCCCGCCGCGCTCGTGGAGCGCAATCACCAGCGCGCTCACGAGATCGCCGTGGCCACCGCCATTGCGCCAGCGGGGCGAAGAGATGCTAAGGCCACCGCCCGGCGTCGGGCGCGAGACGACCTCGCGCAATTGCTTGAGGAGCCTGGGGTGATTGGGGAGCTTGACCCTTCCGTCGTGGAGCAGCGTGCGCGCCGTGGTGTACGTCTCCACTTTGCCGGTCGCCCCCTCGGGCGCGGGCTCGAAGTACAGGCCGTGCTTTTCGAGATTCTCCGCGATGGCTTCCCGGTAATGCCCGTCCGAGCGCACATAGTTGGACTTGTGGCGCTTCACGACCTCGGCAAAGCTCCGCACGACCTCGCCGGGCTGCAGCGGCGCGCCGCGCTCGGGTCGCTTCTCCATGATGTCGGCCACGACGAGGGCACCGCCAGTCGTCTTGTGAACGATCACGAGGGCACTAGAGTCCGATCGGAAACCGAAGTCAGCGCCGCACGCGACGAGGGTGCCAGTCGCCGGGGTGAGGGGCAGCACGAGCGACGGGTCAACGGCGCGGTCGATGGCCACCCCGTCGAAGAAGAGGCCCGAACCGGCCGTCATGAACGTTGCGTCAAACTCGCGGGCCGCATTATCCGGGTCGCGCTCTCGCTCGCGCTCGACCATCGCCAGGGTTCGAGCGTCCGGACGTAGCAGCGTTGTCGGCGCGTGCGCTACGAGGCACGTCGTCGGCTCTCCGTGATTCGCCCGCCAAAGCTCGTAGAGCAATCCGCTCTCCGCCCAGGGCGTCGACGAGACTACGAGTTGACCCCCGGCCATAACGCGCGGGGCGACGGCCTTGAACACCTCGGCATCGTTGACGGCGTAGCTCTCGTCACGGAAGAACGCGCACTCGTCGAGCACGGCTCCGACGAGGGACCGGCCGCGGACGGCGGAGCCTCCACGGGTCGCCGGCAGGCACTCAATCGATACGGACCGCCCGCCCGCGCGCTTGAGCACGCATCCGTCTGCCGAGTCCGAGATGATGCGCGAGGCGATGGCCTTCGTCCCCTTCGCGGCGCCCAGCACGTACCGGATCGTCTGACGCGCCAGGCGCATGTCGGGCGCGACGACGAGGGCCGCGGCAACCTCGCCGGGGGCCATCGTGTCGAGGGAGACCGTCAACGCCAGGTGAAGCAGCCGAAGGGCGCAAAGGATGTAGCTCTTGCCACCCCGAGCGCCGCACACGGCAACGGCCACATGCCGGGCTTCTGCTGGGACGTGGTCCACATCGCCGAACAGACGACGGGAGAGCCCACGTTCCTCGCCGGAGAGCTCGGCGGGCTGGACCCCGTCGTATGCGACGAGGCAGAAGACGCGCTGGGCCGGGGTGAGCCGAACCATAAGGACTATTTCGACGAAGGGGACGAACTTCATGGGGGGGTGTTTCCTTCGGAGGCCGCAGGCATCCACGGCGCCGTCTTGTCGTCTGCGGTCTCGGCGCGTGCCTTGGCTTCGCGCGTCGCCAGCTCCCACCCCGCAAGGTCGTGCTGCCGAGCGGTCGCGCTGAGCGTCGCCGATACCTTCAGCATCTCGACGTCTCCGCCCTCGGCCCCGAGCTCGGCGGCAAACTCCGCCCCCGCGTAAAGCCATGCCGCGGACGCGAGCATCGCTCCGACCCCGTGGGACACGCCCCGGTCGATGCGAATATCTCCGCACGTCGGGCGCGGAGCCAATCGAGACGGCGGTGATTGTGCGGCTCGAAGCGCGGATCGCACGCCAGCTTGCGCGGGAGCACGGTCCCGCGACGCGGGAGCTTTGCCAGCGCGCGGGCTGCAGCGGACGATCTCACCCGCCCGGCGGCATCGCGACCGGCCGCGATCGGCACCGCTGCGCCCGCTGGGGCGTATGGCTGCTCGTTTGGCGGGCTGACCTCGATCCTAGGCGAGCCCTTCCCGTTGCCGTGTCCGGTCCTGAGCGACACGGCTACACACCGCCCTTCGTCGTCGCCTGTAGCTCGGCAAAGGCCGAATAGACAAGCATGTCAGCGATCTCCATGGCGCGCTCGTGCCGGAAGTCTCGGCGGTCGCGCGCAATGTCGAGCACACCGTAGACGCGCTGCCCCCTCGAGCAGCCGGCGAGCGAGCAGGGTCAGCACACGCGCCTCGTCTGGCCCGAGCTCGGCGATGATGGCGGAGAGGTCGTCGCCCTCGGCCATCAGTTGGCGTTCGCCCCCGACAAGGACTCTTTGAGTCGGCGAGCCACGTCTATGAACTCGTCGGCCAGGGCGATCACCTCTTGCGCCGGTAGTTTGGCGTAGTGGGTCTGACCTTTCGGTCCGATGCCCGGGGTGAGCCTCGCTTTGAGTGCGTCGATTCTCGGCCACAGCGCGTGCGGCACGTCATTCCCAGAGACCGGGGAGATTTCTCCCCGAGCGCGCCCCAGCGCTTCGCGTAGGAGCTCGTCCGTGTAGCGCTCGCGCGCCTGCGGATCTGCCCGTTGCCCGCGCTGACGCGCATTCTCGATGTCATACGCGGCAGAGCTGAACTTCTCGCACGCGTAGCGGAGATCGCCCGGCGGCGGCCGCATCTTTTGGTCGGTCATTTGCCATTCTCATTCCCTGTTTCGGTGAGGCGCTCGATGCGCTGCTCAGCAAGAGCGAGAGTTCCGTCACGCACGTGAGCCCCAGCCGCCAGCGCTAGAACGCTGTCTCGCGACATGCCGAGCGCCTTCGCTATCCGCTGAGCGCCGTGCTTCTCGACGGCGCTTCGGATTCTCATTCGGACATCCGGCATGCCGATCAAGATGGCATCGCTCAGGCTGAGCGCGACATGTGATGCAACGGATCCCGCATCCCTTGGTTTATTTTCTGTCGTGAACTCTGTTGCTGCTGGTTGGCGCCTTCTTTCGCGGTTGGCCGGGAAGCGTCTGCTTCTTTCGGGGGTCCCAACGTCGGAATGTGTCGGCGCTGTACTCCTTGCACGTTGCTTTGAGCCAAAGCTCCGAAGCGATTGACCACTTGGTCGGCTTTCGCGGGGTATTGTCCAGCCAACGCTGCAACAAGAGGTCAACGTCTTCGACGTGGTCAGCGAGGCGCACCGCAAGGTCCACGTCGTAGAGCACTGAGTAGGCGAAACACACTGCCTCCGCGGGCGGTTGCCCGGCCTCTATCGGTGGGGCGACCGACGGATCGCGTGTTGCGACCATATGCACGACCGCGAGGAATGCGGTGATGTCCAGCCGGTCGTGCTGTAGTTGCCCCGGTTGTGCCTCCACGAATGCGCGCACCTCAGCGCGTGCGCGATTCATCACTTCGGCCGGTAGGTGCATTCGATCGCCCTGGGTAAGGGCGTAGATGTACGACCCGAGCTCGTGGTGCAGTTGCTTCGCGCGAATCAGCCATTGCGGTTCGACGCCAAAGGTGGAGCGCCTGACGGTATGCGCGCGGATCCCTTCGTTATCCAAAGGAGCGGCTACGGCGAGATCGGCGCTGTATTCCTCGTTGGCCCGTGCTTGCCGTACCGCGTGAGCGGCGCGAATCCGATCGGCGAGCGTTGTGGGTTTATCGTCCTCGTCGGCCATGAGTTCCCCTCCCTGGTCTCAGTGCCTCGGCGCCCTAGCCTTCAGCGCCGACAGTGGACGTGACGTCCTGCCGAAGCGTCCGTGCCACCTGCGTAGCGTGCCAACTCCTTCCGCGTTTCGTCGGCACTCCGCGCGCATTGAGCTCCGCGGCGAGCGTGGCGTAGGTGTATCCGCCCGCCGCGTAGAGCCGCTGAACTTCAGCGACAATGTCGGGGCGCTCCTCGGAAAGTGGCTTCGCCCCGAGCCGATGGCCACGAGCGCGCCGAGCCTCGAGGGCCGCTGATGTCCGCTCGCTGCACATGTCGGCTTCGAGCTGAGACCACACGCCAAGCATGCCGAGCATCGCCTTGCCCATCGGCGTTGTCGTGTCGAAGGGCTCGGATGCGCTCTCGACTTGCAGCCGGTACTCCCCGCGGTCGTCCAGAAGCTTCCACGTAATCGACTGCCGGCGAGAGAGCCGCGAAAGGCTGTAGACGATGACGGCCACGTCGGGACGCTTCGCCGCGTCTCTGATGACAGCCTGCAACCCCGGGCGTTTCTCAATGGTGTCGCGCCCGCTGACCGCTGCGTCCGTGTAGGTCCCCACAACCTCGTAGCCCTTTCGCGCCGCGTGTTCTCGGCACGCCGCTAGCTGGGCCTCGAGTCCGAGCCCGGACGCTGCCTGCTTCCCCGTGGACACGCGGGTGTAAAGGATCGCCTTCAGGGGAGCCGCGCCGTTCCGAACTGCTTTGGCCATGTGCTAATTATGTGTTTCAACGTGTTTACTGTCAAGCCTGCCTTTCGTGTTCAGTGCGTCGTGGCCAGGCGGCGAACACATAGACGAACGTCAACGTGTTATGACGCAGAGCAAAACGTGTTCGACAACGTCAGAGCGGCCGGTCAGCTTGCCACGGACGATGAGGGCGCAGCGGTCGCGTAGACGCCTCGCCCCGCGCCTCGTCGCTCGGACGGCCTACGTACGGGTCGTCCGCGGCGGTAAAGGCGTTCCCCGTGGCATTCCCGGGGCAGGACGGACGGTCTACGTGGCCGAGCTTCCGCACGTCCTGAAATCGCCGCCTTGCGCCGTTCCGGGCGATTGAGATCGTGAGTCGGGCGGGGCCCTCCCACGACCCCATTCCAGACTCGGGTGGCATAGATGGCATTGTTTTCCGGCACCCATCCGGATCATGTGCGCGTGCATGCGCGCGCACGCGATAGAGACGAGGTTTGGTAAATGTATGCCATCTATGCCACCAGCTCTACCGTACGGCCTTCATGGCGAAGGGATAGACGTTGCCGTTCTTGTCCTCTCGGGAGCCGAATCCGAGCTGTCGCAGCCTCATTCCGAACTTGATGTTACTGAGCTGCTTGTGGCCGTTGAGCCTGGACCACGCGGCGAAGTCCTCATATGCCACACTCGCGCGGGTCGTCCCCGGCTCCTTGGATGTGCGCTCCTCGTGCCACATGGCGACCGGGTTCGCTTGCCGCCGCCACTCGAGCAGGCGTCCGGTGTTGCTGGATGGGACTGTGTACTTCGCCTTGGGCTGCATCATCCGGCGAGCCCCCTCGAGTCCCCACGCGACGATTGCGGCGCGTTCTTTCTCCACGATGGCCTTTCCGATGTCGAAGACTCGCTCCGGGTCGTCTTGGAAATTCCGGTTGAACTCGAGCACGACCCATCGGCGCCAAAAGCCGAGCGATTGATCGGCCGTCCCCGGGAGCGCATTGCAGGCGAATAGATGCCCGGCGACCGGCCGCAGAGTGAACGCCATTTGATTGATGACGCGCGCGTCGCATGGGTTGCCGACGACGATCGCCTTGAACTTCTCGAGCGCGTCTATTTCCGCGTCGGGTAGCTCGTTGACGATGTTGATGCGCTTCCCGGCGAGCAGAGCCCGGCGATACTGGCATTCGAAGTCATGAGGGGCGATGGAGCACACGGCATCGCGCGGAAACACGCCGTCGAAGATGTCCAAGAGCTGACTTTTTCCGTCGCTTCCATCGCCGATGCAAATCACCGACTGCTGGAACTTCGTTGCCTGGCCGATGAGGCAAACGCCGAGAAATTCCTGCACGAAGTCGAGCTTTTGCGCCTGGTCCTCGTCGTCGCGGAAGACATCGGCGAGGTACTTGAGGAACCTCTCCGGCCGAGAGCCGCTCGAGTAGTCGAAGTCATAGCCAAAGCGGGCGCGGTTCTCGTGAGAGTGATCGCGGAGTCTGATTCCGTCGGCCCTCACCTCGACGAAGCCATTCGCGAACATGAGACCCGACGGGGCGGTCGAGAAAAAGCCCGGATCGCTGGCCCTATCCGCTGCGAGCTTTCGCGCTCCGGTGACGTCGCTGGCTTTGATCTTCAGCGCTCGCGATTGCTGGGTGACCGGGTTGTGGATCGGACTTCCGGCGAACCGCTGAAGCACGCGGCTCTGCTGCGCATCCGTGACCGGCTCCCACCGTCCCGAAGTTTCGGCGTACTTGTGGAGGGCCCCGTCGTCAAAGACGAGCTCTTGACCCGACCCCTGAAGAACCGCGATGAGTCTTTCGCCGAGCTCCACATGGTCGCCTCGACGCCAGGTGTAGGTGGAATCTTCATCGACGCGAACACGCGGAGCTGACTGCTCGTCCGGCCGCTCCGACTCCGGAGCCGGCTGCTCGGGAGCCCCGTCGCTGGGGTGGTCCTCGTCGAAGCCGTCGCGGTCGACGTCGTTGTCGGGGTGGCTCGGCGCCGGCCTCGTTGCTGGTGCGGGACGAGGCTTCGGTGTCTGCGGTTGCGTCGCGCGGTCCATCTCCACGAGCTCCTCCATCGTGCCGCCCGCGCTCAGGTGGTCGGTGATGTCTTTCCCCCGAGTGCATTCCAGAAACCGGAGCGACCGGGCGACCCCGGTGAGGCTCGATTCGATGGCCAGCGCGTAGCCCAGGCCTTCGGCGTCCCTGTCACGGATGACGACGACGTCTCGCCCGCGCAGTACCGTTCGCGCGTTGTCAGCGGTGAGACCCCAGGACTTCGCCCCCTGGGCTGACGTCGTGGCCACGAGTCCCCGGGCCCGGAGCGTGTCCGCGTCCTTTTCGCCCTCGACGATGTAGACGGGGCCGGCCGTCGCGGCGATGAGCTCGGGGAGCCGGTAGAGCACGCGGCGCGCGCCGTTGAGCTTCCAGATCCATCCGCCGCAGCCATCCGGGACGCGTTGGCGGAATGCCTTCCCGGGCTTTCGCACGACTTGGTAGACGAGCGCCCCGTCCTCGTCGAAGTATTCGTAGACCGCCTCCGCCTCGGCACGTGGCGGGTATCGGTCGGGGCCGTGGCTCGTGCCGCAGTTGCACGAACCGCTGATGCGATGCGCGTAGGTTGTGCCGTTTGATTCCAGGTCTAGGGGCCCGGCGTGCTCCTCGCGGCCGCAATGCGCATACTGGCCATCGCTAGAGAGGTATCCGCCGCAGCGCTTCCCCTGCCCCCTGGGGTCCTGGTCGCAGCCTCCGCAGACGGGGCAGCGGTGAAGGCGCGTGAACCGCTGTGAGCTCGAGACGGAGGCATTCATGCTGCACCTCTCGATTCCTCTTCGAGCCGCTCTTGCCAGCGACGAAGCAGCCCGGCGATCAAGTAGCCAACGTGGCTCCGGTCGCCCGCGAGGTTGCCGGCGAAGATGCACGGCGTGTCGTACCTGGCGAGAAAGCTCGCGATGCTCCCCAGTATCGAGTGCTCGTGCGCCCGGGTGGCGCGCATCACGTCGACGAGGTCACCCTCGACGAGAATGCACTTGAATCGGTAGGGCCGAAGCCGGTGTAGCTCGCGCTCGAACCGGTCTCGCCCTTGGGTGATGGTCGACGCAAAGTCGCTCGCGGACTTGCGCTCGATGGCGCCGATTCCAAGGAGCGCGGGCGTGCTGTAGTCGGCCTCCTTGAGCGTTCGGACTTCGGTGATGATGCCGGCGGGGAACGGCGGGATGCGCTGCTCGCGCGTGTCCACGAGCACGATGAAGGAGGCGGGCTTCATCGGCCGAAGCCCCTCTCTTCATCGAACGCCAAAGGCGAAACCGAAGGCGAGTCCGCCTCGATTTTCGGTGCCTTGGCCGCGATTGCCTTCCAGCCGCCGGCGGCGTGGTAACACCCAGGACACGAGCACCAGCCGACGCTTTTGACGTTGTGACGCGCCGTCGAGGCCTTCCAAGTGACTCGAGCGCTTCAGCGGCGCCCTCGTCGTGATCCACCCGACGGCGCGATCGTGATCCACCGCGCCGCGTAGAGTCGTCGCTCGGGGGGCGCGATCGTGATCCAGGGGGCACGTCAGCGTAGACCGGG
>JBEKFX010000162.1:0-10541 GCA_050013115.1 Polyangiaceae bacterium | reverse complement strand
GTGCCACTTTACTTGTATAATGCACATGACACCGGCCTTCGACGGCCTCTCATTCCCCCCCAAACGCCTCCGCGAGCCGCTGAGATAGGGCTCGCGAATCCCAACTCGCGCCTTCCGGGACGGGAACTAACTAACTTACACGGCGGTGCAGAATTGGCCTCCTGGGAGGCGGTCGGGCTGCCCCACGCGGACGCGGGGCCGGACGGACCGTCGTCTTTTCGAAGGCGCCCCGCCTACCGATCGTGTCTGCCGATGGCCATCAGGACCCCCGCGAACCTGGTCAAAGGGTACCAAATGGACCGCGTTCCAGCCCACTTAGAACTTTCGGGAGGCTTTTCATCGGATTTGCAGCGTGACTGTACGCTCAAAACCGGTGGGTTTTGAGACGCGGGCGCTTGGCGGGGCGCCCCCCATTGCGCGACCTTCTCGCCAATGCCACTTTCCTTTCTGCCGAAGCACCGCCTACGACTCCGCGCCGCCGTGCCCCCTCACGAATGTGACGGTGCACTGCACCCCCCGCTCGCCTCCGTCCGCATGCCCGAACTCCGCGCGCCCCCCAAGCTGCACGCTCAGATCGCGCACGAGCGACAACCCCATCGTTTTGTCGACGTCCGGGTCCACGTCGCCCCCGAAGCCCGAGCCGTTGTCAGCGACCGAGAGCGTGAAGGTGGCGTCGGTGCGCGAGAACGACACCCGTATCTCGGCGTGACTCGAATCGGCGAAGTCGCGAAAGGCATACTTGAGCGCGTTCGTAACGAGCTCGTTGATGATGAGCCCGCAGGGAACCGCCACGTCGACAGGAAGACAAACGTCGACTGCCGAGACCGCGATGCGCGGGCAAGGGCGGTACGTTTGCCGAACGTAGGAGACGAAGCGGCCAAGGTACTCCCGCATGTCGATTCGTCCGAGATCGTCGGACTGGTAGAGGCTCTCGTGCAGAAGGGCGATCGAATGCACGCGGCCCCGCGCCTCGTGGATCATCGCGCGTGCTCTGTCGTCATCGATCCTCCGCGCCTGCAGCTTTAGAAGGCTCGCGATCATCTGCAGGTTGTTCTTCACGCGGTGGTGAATCTCGCGCAAGAGCGCTGTCTTCTCCGCGAGGGCTGCGCTGGTCTTGTCCGCCGCACGCTTGCGCTCCGTGAGATCGCGCGTGACCTTGACGAAACCAAGGAGGGCTCCGGTGCGCGGCTCGCGAAAGGCGGTGATCACTACGCTCGCCCAGAAGCGGGAGCCGTCCTTGCGGACGCGCCAGCCTTCGTCCTCGGCACGCCCGCTCGACCCCGCGCTCTGCAGCAGGCGCGCCGCGTTCGCCGCCTCGTCGGGTAGGTAGAACGTCGCCGTGGGTTGCCCAACGATCTCCGCGGCTTCATATCCTTTGATCGCTCGCGCGCCGCTGTTCCACGTTACGACGCGCCCTTGTGGGTCGAGTCGAATGATCGCATAGTCGTTGATGCTTTCGATCATCAGCCCGAACACAGTGAGCACGGAGGCTGCCTCGCTCCGCGCAGCTTCGGCGTGCTTGCGTTCGGAGACGTCGACCACCGAGCCGAGAACGAGACGACGGCCCTGCAGCTCCAGCGGCTTCAGGCCGATTTCGAGCGGGATCTCGGAGCCGTCTTTGCGGCGCCCGTAGAGGTCCCTTCCACGGCCCATCGCGCGGGCGGCAGGAGCCGCGAGAAAGCTCGTGCGATGCTCGGCATGCTGCCCTCGAAGCGGCAACGGGAGCAGGGTCTCGATCGGCTTGCCCAGGAGCTCCGAACGCGCGTAGCCGAACAGGGCTTCGATGACGGCATTGACGAGGACGATCTCCCCCTGGCCACCCACCGCGATAAGGCCTGCCGGCATCCCCTCGAGCACGCCTCGAAGACGCTCCTCGCTTGCTGCGAGCTCCGCGGTGCGCTCGGCGACGCGCGCCTCGAGCTTCTCGTAAGCCTTGCGTAGCGCGGCGTCGGTCTTCTTTCGCGCGGTGATGTCGCGGTTGGCCTCGAGCACGTATGCCCCAGCCGGATCCTGGACCAGCACCATGCGCGACTCGACGACAGTGGTCCCTCCGTCGCAGCAAATGTGCGTCAGTTCTCCCTCCCAGGAGCCCCTACGTTCGAGTAGGTCGATGAGCGCGCTCATTCCGTTCGCGGTCGTCGTTCGCAGGAGATCGTGGCTCACGCGGCCAATCGCGGTCCCGGGCGGGTAGCCGTAGAGTCGCTCGGCGCCCTTGTTCCAGAACGTGATGGGCCCGTTCCAGGTCCAAACGAGCACGGCGTCGTGCGTCTGGTCGATGAGCGCTGCTTGGCGAGCGACGGAGGTCGCATAGGCCTCCGAGCGGACGCGCGCATCGTGCATTCGGCCCCCGAGCACGGATATGCCCAGGCCGGTAAACGCGTAGAGCACGAGCCCCACCTCCTGGTCGCGAGCCAGCCCGCGCGCTGGAATCAAGAAGTAGCCAGCGCCGAGCCCACCGAGGACGACTGCGAGGAGCGAGGGCCGCACGCCGCCATAGGATGCCGTCACCAGAACCGCGAGAAAGACGGTTGCGTAGGGGAATTTCTCTCCGACGACCGGATTGAGGAGGAGACGGCACCAGACGGAGAGAGCCACCGCACCGATCGCGAGGCCGTACGGCAGGAAGCGCGACGTCGGCGAAGCGGCCACGTCGCCGCCGATCAGGCCGGGCCACACGCGTAGTCAACGACGATCTTGCGAAGCGTCGTAGGATCGACTGGCTTCGACACCGAGACGTTGCTGGTCGACTGCAGGAACGCCTCGGTCGCCGCGGTGAACGCGCCGCCCGAGAGGAACACGATGCGTCGCGCCAGATCCGGCGCTCGTTCGCGGACTGCCTCGAAGAACTCCATTCCGTTCATTACGGGCATCATTAGATCACAGAACACGACGTCGTAGCCGTCGCCCTTCGCAATCGAAGCCAGCGCCTCGCGCGCGTCCGCGAGGAAGACGACGTCGTGATCGCGCTGGAGCAGGCGGGTAATGGCTTTCCCGATGGCCGGCTCGTCGTCGATAAGCAGCACTCGACCACGGCGTACCGGCGCGGGCGCGGCGGATGCCATCGCCGTCTTCCGTGCGGTCGCCTCGGCGGCAGGGAGGACGACGCGAAATGTCGCCCCGCGCCCTAGCTCGCTCGCCAGCGAAATGTCGCCGCCCAATGAGGCGACGATCGAGTGCGCCACCGATAGCCCCAGGCCGCTCCCTCCGCCCACGGCCTTCGTCGTGAAGAACGGGTCGAACACCTTGCCTTGCACGTCGGCCGCGATGCCGGGCCCCGAATCGCGAACCTCGGCGACCGCCCGCCCCGCGTCATCCGTGTACGTCGCGATCACCACGAGGTTCTCCCCGTTGGGGCGCGTCTCCAGAGCTTGCCCTGCGTTCACGAGCAAGTTCACGAAGACCTGGACGAGCTGCCCCTCGTTCGCCGTTACGAACGGTGTCGTTCGATACTCCCGCCGCACCTGCGCGTGGTGCCGCAAGACGTTCTCCGTGAGACGGATCGCCGTCTCGAGGACGACGGGAACATCAACGATGCCGGGCTCCGCTGCATCGAGACGGCCGAACTTCTTGAGGTCCTGAACGATGCGACGGACCCGCATGGTCCCCTCCAGAGCCTGCGCGAGCGCGTCGCCGACCTCCCCCAGCTGCGAGCTCAACGCCCCGACGGCGGAGCCGGGGATGGCCGCGACCCGCGGCTCCATGTCCTTGAGCGCCTCGACGGCATACGTCACGTTTGCAAGGACGTATGCGAGCGGGTTGTTGATCTCATGGGCCATCCCGGCCGACAGTGTGCCGATGGCCGCGAGCCGTTCGTTGCGCATCAGGCGCTGCTCCATCTTCCGGCGTTCTGTCACGTCGCGAAACACGACCACGCCGCCGAGCGTCTTCCCGCTATCATCGACGATCGGCGCCGCGGAGTCGTCCACGAGCCGCGCCTGGCCGTCTCTCGCAGATAGCGACGTTCCGGCCGGCAGCTCCACCGCGAACCCGTCCCGGAAGGCGCGGCTTAGGGGCGACTCGACCGTTGCGCCGGTAGTCGGATCGACGAGGCGCAGGACCTCGCTGAGCAGCTTGCCCTCGGCCTCCGGGGCATCGAAGCCGGTGATTCGCTCGGCGACTCTGTTCATGAACGTGATGCGCTCGTTGAAATCGGTCGCGATGACCGCGTCTCCGACCGACTTGAGCGTCGTCGCGAACCACCGCTCGCGTTCGGAGAGGTGTCGTTCGATGACGCGCTTCTGAAGCGCGACTTCGATCGCCGTCCGCAGATCGCGTTCGTTGAACGGCTTGAGAACGTAACCGTAAGCGCCCGTCGGCGTGGCGCGGGCGAGCGTGTCTTCGTCGGAGTGCGACGTGAGGAAGACGACGGGCGTGCCGTACCGATCTCGAATGCCCGCGGCGGTCTGGATCCCATCGGTGTCCCCCTGGAGGCGAATATCCATGAGAACGAGGTCGGGCGAGCGGCTCTCGACGGCTTGCAGCGCCTCCTCGCCGGTCGCCACTGGAGGCCCGACGATGTATCCGAGGTCGTTCAGCGTCGCCTCGATGTCCCGTGCGATGATGATCTCGTCCTCGACCACGAGAATGCTGGGTCGCGGAGGCTTAGGCGTGCGGGGCATCGAGCACCTCGCGCACCTTGAGAGCCAGCGACTCGGGCATGATAGGCTTTTGGAGGAACGCGCGGCGCTCCTCCTGGATGCCGTGCCGGAACGTACTGTCGTCGGTATAGCCGGACAAGTAGAGCACGCGCGTGTCGGGTCTGGCCATGGCAACTCTGCGGGCCACCTCGGGGCCGCTCATCTGGGGCATCACGACGTCGGTGACGAGCAGGTGGATCGTGCCCTGGTGCCGTTCGGAGAGTGCGATCGCTTCTGCCCCATTGCGGGCGTCGAGCAAGGTGTAACCCCTTCTCTTCAGGATGCTGCGGGCCACGGCCAGCACCTGCGTGTCGTCCTCAACGAGGAGGATCGTCTCGGTGCCACGAAGCGTCGCCGGGGCGGCGTTTTGGGCGTGGCCCCCGGGCTCCGCGTCGACCTGCGGCAGGAGCACTCGGAACGTCGTCCCCGCTCCGGGGCTGCTGTCGACGACGACGCTGCCGCCGCTCTGCGTGACGATGCCGAAGACAGTCGACAGGCCGAGGCCGGTGCCCTTGCCCTTCTCCTTCGTCGTGAAGAAGGGTTCGAAGATGTGCGCCTGGGTTGCGTCGTCCATGCCGCAACCGTCGTCGGTCACCGCGAGCGCGACGTAGCGGCCCGCCTTCACGCCGACATGGCCGCTGGCGAAGTCCTCGTCCAGGAGCACGTCGGAGGTCTCTATGCGGATCGAGCCGCCCTTAGGCATCGCGTCCCGCGCGTTCACCACGAGGTTCACGACGACCTGCTCGATGCCGCCCGGGTCGACCAGGACGCACCCGTTCGATCCCAGCGCGAGTGTCAACTCCACGTCCTCGCCAATGAGGGGGGCGAGCATCTTCTGCATTCCTGACAACACCGCGCTTAGCTCGAAGACCTTCGGCTTGATCACCTGCTGCCGGCTGAACTGCAGGAGCTGGAGCGTGAGTTCCGAGGCCCGCTGGCCCGCCTTGCGGATCTCCTCGACGTCGGAATGGATTGGGTCATCGGCCTCGATCGTCCCGAGGAGGAGATCGGCGTAACTGAGGATGACCGAAAGCAGGTTGTTGAAGTCGTGCGCTACGCCGCCGGCGAGCCTGCCCACCGCCTCCATCTTCTGCGCGTGCCGGAACTGGTCCTCGAGCGTCCGCTCCTTCGTGACGTCGCTCCCGACGCCCACGATACGAACCAGCTCGCCCGAGGGCGTGCGGATCGGGAATGCCCGTTCGTGTACCCAGCGAACCGTTCCGTCTGGCCGGACTACGCGGTACGTCTCCTGGTACGCGTCGATGCTCTGACGCGTCCTCGAGGCCTCCGCGATTCGTTCGCGGTCCTCGGGGTGGATCGCTTCGATCCAATCGTGAGGCGAGGCGTACAGGCTCGCGCAGGAGCGCCCCCAGATCGTTTCGTATGCGGGGCTGACGTACAACACCTCGCGCTTCGAGGCGCTCGTAATCCAGAAGACGTCGCGGATGTTCTCCGCCATCTCGCGAAAGCGCTCCTCGCTCTCTCGCAAGGCGAGGTCGGCCTCCTTTCGATCCGTGATGTCCTCGGTGAAGATCACGATCCCGCCGATCGCACCCTGGGCCATGTGCCATGGTCGGACCTCCCAGCGCAGCCACTTCGCGCGTCCGTCCGGAAGGAGGAACGAATCCTCCTCGCAGCGTTCGACGGCGCCGGCGAGGGCTCGACGGTGGATCTCTTTCCAACGCATGGGGATCGTCGGGATGACGTCGTAGTGACACCGGCCGATGACGTCATCCGATAGACCGTAGTCGGCGAGCCACCGGCGGCTCGCGCCGACGTAGCGCATTTCCCGATCGAACATCGCGAGCGCAGCGGGGCTGTGCGCGATGAAGAGGGAAAGCTGCTCTTCTCTCTGCGCGAGTGCCTCCACGACACGCTTGCGGTCGGTCACGTCGACGATGACCACTACGACGACCGGCACGCCTGCCTCGACCCCGGGCTCGTAGGAAACCGCGTAGCTTCGTGTATCATGGGCGCCATCCGGGGAAGGCACCAAGAGCTCGTAGGCGAGCCGCTCGCCTACAAACGCGCGATCGAGGCGTGGGCGAATCTGACTCTCGTAGACCGCAGGCAGAACGTCGACGATCCGCTTCCCGACAATGTCCGAGGATCCCAACCGGAGCATCTCCACGTAACTGCGGTTCGCGTAGCGGTAGCGATGATCGGCGTCGACGACCACCAGACCGACCTGCGCGAGGTCGGTGACGGTGCGGAGGCGCTCGGTCAGCGCCGCATCTCTCGCGCGGGCGAGAATCTCATCGGCGTGTTTGCGCTCGGTGATGTCGCGTGCGACCTTCGAAACGCCGACAACCCTGCCCGAGGGGTCGCGCAGCGGCGATGTCGTCACGGAGACGTCGATGTCCTTTCCGTCCTTGCGCCGTCGAACGGTCTCGAAGCGGCGGCCCTCGCCCCTTGCAAGGGCCGCCAGAATCTCCGACTCCTCCAACTCGCGCCCCGGCGGCACGATGATACGGATGGATCGTCCGATGACCTCGTCGGCCGAATAGCCGAACGTCTTCGTCGCGCCGGGGTTCCAGCTCGTGATGGTGCCATCGAGGGTCTTGCCGATGATGGCATCGTCCGAGGCTTCGACGACGGAGGCCAGGCGGGCGCGCTCCCGCATCCGTTCCGCCGCGGCGTCGGCCGCTCGCCCCTCGGCGTAGGCGCGCGAGGATCCGATTGCGAGCGCGGCATGGTCCGCGATCGTCTGCGCGAGATCGCGATCCGCCTCGTCGTAGGGGAGTGACTTCGTCCGAAAGCGACTCAGCACGAGGATGCCAATCGAGCGGCCATGCAGGCGCAGTGCGACGACGAGGCTACTGTGCAAGCCGGTCCGCACGATGAGACTGACGAACGCCGGCGCCGAGTCCGCGGCGTACGCTTCGAGGCTGACCTTCGGGACGAGGAGCGGCTCGCGGGTGGCCAGGACGCGCTGCCAGGGCGGGCGCGACCCGACCTTCATAGGCCTGGCCGCGAGCAAGGGGCGGCAAGCGTCGACGAAGTCCGCGTGGGGGGACTGGAGTGTCGACAGCGCGAGCGTCTCTCCGTCCTCGGCCAAGACAAAGATCGCACATGCGTCGCCGATCACCTCGGAGACGACGCGGGCGATTGCATCGATCAATGCCGGGTAGTCCTCGGTCGCGGCGGCGAACGCGTGCGTCGCTTGCTGAAGCACGTGGAGTCTCTCTTTGAGTCGCAAGACCTCGTCTGCGATCCCCCCGCCCGCCGTCATCAGCTCCGCCTCCCGCTTACTCCCCCACGGTACGTAGGGAACGCCGCGTGATCAAACATGCCGTACGTCGCAACGTACGGACGGTAAGATCGCCTCACTCGTCGGGCCCCCATATGGCGGGCCGCTGAGTGCAACTTTGGTGTCCCGCGCCGATCCAGCGAAGATCGTATTTTCGCTTTCGGGCTACAGGCGCACCGTTTGCGCGAGCGCGCAGCTCCTGCGGAAGGGATCTCACCCCGTCTCGGGACAGCGCGGGTCTGTCCGAGACGTGCGCAATCCCGAAGAACCGGGGGAAAAAACGCGCCGCGCTCACGGCACGGGGCTCGCTCTCCCTCGCGTTCGCCCATGCTCGCGACCGCCCTCAGCGCCACTCTCGTGGGGCTCACAGCCCACCCCGTCCGCGTCGAAGTCGAGGCCATGCGCGGCCCTCCTCTCTTCGAGCTCGTGGGGCTCGCCGAAGCCTCGGTTCGGGAGAGCCGCGTGCGCGTCAAGACCGCGCTGGCGCATGTGGGGGTGTATATCGGCGAATGCCAAATGGACCGCGTTCCAGCCCACCTAGAACTTTCGGGAGGCTGTTCATCGGATTTGCAGCGTGACTGTACGCTCAAAACCGGTGGGTTTTGAGACGCGGGCGCTTGGCGGGGCGCCCCCCATTGCGCGACCTTCTCGCTCGAAGGAAACAGGGATTGCGGCCGGCCGTCGTGTGGCGATCTGGGTGCTGCCGAAGGTGGCCTTCCGGTGGGGAAAAAGAGTGTCCTCGCGCGCATGCCGAGGTCCCGGGGCCCTGTCGATATCACCGCACTTCATCGGGCGTCATGCGGCATTCACGTCCTCGCGATCGGGGCAGGCTCAGACGGCCGTCGCGATCGTGCGGGGACGACGGCGCACGGACAGTGGACGGAGATCGAGGCGCGGGGTGTCCTCGATGCGTGGAAGAAGAGCGGCCACCCCCCACGCAACATCGACGGGCTGCTGCCCGGCGCCTGGGCCGCTGCACGCGACGACGAGTGAGTCGCTTATTTTCACGCCGTCACGATGTGCCCGGACGGCTACCGCCCCCTTGGAGCCCGCGAATACGTGGAGGCCGACGGCGTGGCGCGGCCACTGCTCGGGGAGCCAAGGCGTCCACCGACTCTCTATGCTCGCCCGCGTCAGCGCGACGGGGCCCGGAGCGGCTTTGCGTCGCCCGCGAGCGCGTTGGGGGCCGCCAGGTAAGGGAAGGGCCGCGCGTTCGCCGCGGGGTCCGCAGGGACCGTGCCCGCGAGCGCGCGGTTGGCCAGGAGAGTGAAGACGACGTCGAACGCGGCGTCACCGAGGGCCCGGCCGTTGATGCCGGCGAAACCGAACGAGGCGACGCTCGCGTTCTGCGCTCTTCTTCGGTTGGGATCGGTTCGGAGGCGAGCCGCCGGTCCCTTCCTGCCCCCGCGTCGGTCGCGAGACGCCGTTACCTCTTTGAGGATGCTCCCCCCGGGACGTCAATGGCGCTTTACCGCCGGGCCGGGGCCCTCGTGACGGCCACGCCCGCCGCCTCGTCGACCGCACCTGCCCGCTACCGCTCCGGAGGCAGCCGGACCGTGTCGACGCTAGCCCAGGTAAACTCCGCGCTCGGCGGACAACCCCCGTTTGACCCTTTTGCTGAAGTCGTCGGCGAGGATCTCGTCCTTACCTGCCTCGAGGGCGTCGAGTGTCGTGCGGACCACGTCCTCGGGCTTCACCTTTGGGCCGGGAGCATTGCGCGCCATGTCTGTATCGATGTACCCGGCGTGCAGCGCGAGCACCTGCGTTTTCTGCTCTTGCAGCTCCTTCCGTAAACCGTTGGTCATCGACCAAGCAGCAGCCTTGGAGGCGCTATAAGGCCCCGTCCCCGGCAGAACGACCCAGCTCAACGCCGACAGCACGTTGATGATCGCACCGCCGCCGTTGCGCGCGAGGACGGGGGCGAACGCGCGGCTCATCGTGAGAGGCCCCAAGAAATTGGCCTCGAAGATGTCGCGCACGACCTTTGGCGCGCCTTCGGCGAGGAGATCCACGTGCTTCGTGATCCCCGCGTTGTTGATCACGAGCGTGACGTCGCCCGCCTCACGCGCGACCGCCTCCACCTCCTCCAACGAGACGGCGGTTCCAGCAACAGCGGAACCACCAACGTACGTTATGATGATTCTGGGCGGCTTGCCTCCAAATCAGCCAACGGTTTCCTTGTCTCCGCGACGACGTCGGAAGCGCTGATGCGCGTGTGGCAGGTGTCCCTCGCGCTCGACCTCGAATACCGCTTCCTTCCCGCCCTGCCTGCGGCCCCGGCCAAGGCCCTGGCCGATCTGCTCAGCAAGGAGTTGGACGCCGCCGCCGAGCGGCTCGACGTAGACACCGCCTGCGCCTGCTTCGGTTTGCCGTCGGTCGCACGGACGGTCCTGCCGTCATGCCGCTGCACCTGCCAGCGTCGAGGCTTGCGCGTCTGCTCGAGGTCGAGCGTTTCTTCGAGCATGCGCGTTACCGGCCCGGCGGGTCGTACTACGACGCCGTGGCCTCTGCGCTCGCTCGCATCGGGGACCCTTTTGTGCTCGGAAACGTGCTCCTCCGGCTCAAGCCCGGCAGCGCCCTGCTCGCGGCTCTCGAAAGCGTCGCTCTCGATCGGCCGGAATTCATCGCTTGGTACACCGTCCACCAGAGCTTTC
>JBEKFX010000161.1:0-10646 GCA_050013115.1 Polyangiaceae bacterium | reverse complement strand
GTGGATGGTGCTCCAGTGCCGGACCGTCGCGAAGTACGTACTGTGCTCCGGCAGTCGCGTTGCCGGCAGAGGCCGAAGATGCTCTCGCTCCTCGGCTAGCCGTGCGGTTGGCGTGCCCTCGTAGGAGCCGGACCCATCTTCCCGTCCAAGCATCCGAAAGACGCCCCAAAACTGACGGAAACATGGTACGCGGCAAGGGCGTCGCGGAACGTCAGGGACAGATCATGGCGCAACTTCTTACCGTTGACCGGAAAAGCGGCGCGAGGTCGTTCGAAGCCCCCGAGGTAAGCCCCACACCGTCAAAGTCGCGGGTCCGGATCTGCAAGCGGCACCGCCTCAGCTCCGACCGGGTGGCGGCGTGGACATCACCTACACGCAAGCGCTTTGCTCCATTGGCCGTTCTTGACAGACCATTCTGCGCCGCAGCACCGAGGCTCGACTTGAACATGGCTGGGGAATCTGCAAATCAGGGGGAGAGTGCGGGAGCACCGAGCACCCCGCCCCCGGAACGACGCGACGAAGATCGTGACGAAAACCCGTTCGGCGTATTTTCGCTGATTGTCCTATTCGTGCTCGTCGCGGGAGGCCTGCTCTTGATCTTCGCGTTGCGTGATATGGCTTCTGTTCAGGATTGTGTTTGGTCGGGACGGAGAAATTGCGCTCCGATCGACGTTCTCAATCACTGACGCGTTCCGGCAACGGAGTAGACTGCCGTGCACGGCAATGTATCGTAGGCGCCGCCTGATGAGCTGAGCTGATCCGTGCAATCGGTCATGCTCGAAACGCCCGTGGCGGCCGCAAACGTGTAGGTAATGGTTCCCGTAAAGGTGGAAGGGGGCATTTCTGAGGCAAGGGTGAGCTCGATCGCGGTGGTGCCCGTTAGGTCGCACGGTCCCGGGACGCCGGCTTCCGAAGCATCGACGTTAGCGGTCTGCACAGATTCGATATTCACTTGAGTGGGCGATGACATCGTGCTCGAAAGCAAAATTCCGTCTGACATCTCCCAGTAGAGCGTCGTGCCGTCCTCGGACATTTGTACGGTGAAGGTCCATGGGCTTGGTGCACCGAGGCCCATACCGCAGCTATTGCTCTCCAGGGTGCCAGTCGTGTTGTAAGCCCCGAGGGCCGTTCCGGGGAGCGCAGCGGGTGAACAGGACGACAGTGCCAGGACGGCGAACGCGACGGAGATGGTCACACCTCCGTGAGAGCCGCCGCCCGGGCTCCATGAAGCGAAGGGGCCAGACCGCGGCGAGCCACCGCGCAATTTCGTGCAGACGAGCCGTCCATACCGCGGAATTAAAAAATGAGAGAGGTACCCAATGGGCTGCGGGACCATGGGAAAAGCCATAATATGCAAAATTCAGGTCGGACAAGTTTTCGTCGGCGATTGTCGGGGCCGCACCGCGCTCCTTCATGTGCTCGATGTAGTTTCCATGTGCTCGATGTGGTTTCGCGCATGGACGGCGATAAGTCTCCTGGCGAGAGCCTTGTCACACCGGCGAGAGCGGCGACCGGAGAGCACGACCGCGTAGGTCGACGCAAAGGCGAGCGCTGCGTCCGTGCCCCCACTGGAGCGGAGTATCGGCAGCTTCTCGCGCCTACCGCCTACCCTGGGCGACTGCATCCGCCGGTCGTTTTCGGTGCGCAGGGCGCGACCATGGTGTGTGATTGTGCTACACTATGGCGACAACACCGTCGCGGGCAAGCGACTCGCCAGGCCTCGTCCATTCGACGCGGAGTCGACGGCATGTTGCCACCTTTGTGCGAGCTCCTGGCGGGCGACCCGCATCGCCTGCACCTCGTGTAGCAGGTTGGCTGGCAGGCTCATCAGTGCGAGGCTGGGGTCGGCTGGCTCAAAAGGGAGAAACACGCGCGCACGTGACGCTTCGGGCTCGGACAAGTCGTCGACGAAATAGGTGGTCTCCCCCGCCGCCACGTTGCTCGACTGCATTTGCGTTAGGTAAGACCACCGGATCGGCAGGCCGGCCGCATCGAGAAAAATCGTCGGTGCAAGGTCTGCGTTCACGCTTTCCCCGACGGACACGCCGGCTCCGCCTGCGGTTCCGACCACACGAACGGTTCGGACTCCTGAGCATGTTCCGACGTCGTAGCGCGTTGGCTGCAGCGTCGCGTCCGGGCTGCTTCCGGTGGAGGCCGAGACCAGCCCGAGTTGAATCGACGCAACCTCCGAAAAGAGAGATCCGCTTGCCGCGAACTGGACGTCCGTCAGGTAGCCACTCTCACCCGGCGCAAGGCACGTCTCCGAATTGACCATGGGCGATATGGCGCCGACCGAGCCGTCGATGTACAGCCCGCATCCGGAATTGAGAACCTGACCGGTCACGCTTAGCCAATTGTATGTGGTCGTTTGAATGAAGCACGGGAAGTCGGTTCCGGAGTTGGTCACGGGAAGAATGAGATAAGCGACCATGTCGGTTGTCGCCTGCGCGGTCAAATAGGCCATTCCGAGTGAGATTCCTTGGGGCAGGGACCCCGTCACGTCGACCGGCACCGTACGGCGTTGCTCGGCGGAATCGAAAGTGTCCGTCCCGAAGTCCGCTCCCGTCAAATCGGCAGAGTTGTCGAGCGTGGGAGCCGGGCCCTGAGGTACACCCAAGCCCAGAGTCCACGTGCAATCTGCATCCCCACCACCGTCACCTTCCGCCGGAGCGTTTGCGTCGTCGGTCGTCGCGTCGCTTGGCTGGGACGATGAAGAAGCCCCGGAGTCGTCGCCGGTGTTTGCGGCGACGCGATCTCGTTCGCTGGCGGACGCGCCGCAACCAAAGAGGCCTTCGAAGGCCAATGCAAGGCACCAGCTGGCAAAGCAGCGCGGCCTCATGGCCCACTCGGATCCGGAAAAAGAGGGGAAGGCGGTCGGACCACTCATGAAAAGCATGCCAGCACGACGTTCGACTGTGATCCAGTCTCGCCATTTGGCGTTGGGTGACCTGAGAAGGGCTACGCGAGTCGAATGCCAGGCGCCGCGTGCTTGTTCTTCGCGGAGTCCATCCGGACTCGGGCGGCCGGGCGTGCGCGCCGCGAACGCTCGGCGCGTCGGAGAGCGGGTCTCCATGGCACCGGATTTCGCTCGCGGAAAGGTCGGGGCCTCCCGGGTTCCTGGGCCGTCCCTGCTACACGCGCCGGCGTCGTACACGCGGGACGCGTCATACCCCCCTGCCTCGTGACGGGCATAACGGCCTTCCGAGTTCACAGGCTCTTGGGCATCCCGAATCAGTCATTTTCGAAGCCGCAGTCCGTCGGCTCGCGCGCTCGCCTGCTGTCACCACCGGTCTCCATGAGTACCAAAATCGCTGAAATCACCAGGGAGCCGGGAACCACTGCGGATGTTCAGAAGTTCGGACAATCCGGAGCTCGGAGCCCCGTCGGAGACATCCATCCGCCCATCGCCGCGATCGACTTGGCGTTCAGCGCGCAGTGCGGGTCCACGGCGGCGGAGCCGGCGAGCCAAGCGAGCGTACCCTGGACGCGCGCGAGCACTGAACGACACTGCGGGTCGGCTCCTGCTACCGGTGAAGCTGGCGAAATTGGTTCCCTCGGCCGTCGGCGGTGACACGCCTGCCTACGCATCGCCGGACGCGTTACCGCACCCGGCGGTAAGCCCCTTACGCGCAGCCTGCTGGTGACGGCGCGGGTCGGCCGTAGATTGGCTGGGCGATGTCTACGGCGCCCGGCGCGACGTGGCTCGCTGTCCGGGGGGACGACCCGCTAGAAATAAAGCAGCGGTGCGGGCACGCCGTTTCAGCACAACCGAAATTTATATCCGGACTGCGGAGGCCATCCGGGAGGGGTTTGGGGAGCCGTTCCCCGTCCTTCCGGCGTGCCTCTTGGGAATCGCCCCAGCATCGCCAGGGACGCGTGGTGGCTCAGAATCCGAAGCGATTACCGGCGTTTCCGGAGCGGGACACGAGTCTCGAACTCGCGACCTTCGGCTTGGGAAGCCGACGCTCTACCAACTGAGCTAGTCCCGCGAAAGAAGACGTCGACGTAGCCTTCGGCAGGCGACCCTGTCAACGACACCTGCTTAAGAAAAGACGGCCCGGGTGGCAGCTTTGGTTCCACCCGGGCCGTTCTGGCCCCATCTCGAAAAGGGCTTTCGTCACCATGGGAGGGCAAGAAGGCCGTTGCCTCTACGCTTGCGGCCGGCTGTCGTGCGGCCGCCGGCAAACTTGCCGTCCGAGCCCGTACGCCTCGGTCAGAGGAAGCACGCCTTAGCTATCCGAGCAAAAACGCGTGGCTCTCCGCCTGGCGCAATGGGCTAGTTACGTCAGCGGCCCTTTCGGACTAGAGCCATTCGTACTTTGCATGACGTTCTCCCTCCTCCGGCGCTTGGCCGGCACCCGGGGCTTGGCGCCTTGAGTCAAAGACCGGACGCGGCCGCACGAGTGTTTCCTGCTGGGGTGCCACATGGCACCGTTGAAAGCCATGCCCATCGCGGTACTCCGCGACCGAACCAATTCGGGGCATCCGAGAACACCCAAGCATCGCGCCGTTCAACCAACCATAACACGGGCGGCCAGACAATCTTCCTTGCAGTGCGATCCTGTGCCGGCCTTCTCCAGCCCCGGCTATCACCAGCGCTGGCGCTCGTCTCTTGCCTCCCCTCCGGCCAGGCCGTTGATGCGCTAACGTGCGACTAGACTCTGTGACCCGCTGGGACATTCGCCTTCTTTTGCGAGCTTTGGGCGTCGCGCTGCTCGTCCTGGCGCTTGTCTGGCTGATCACGGGCGCGACCGATGAGGGGAACGTTGGTTGGGGTGAGCGGGCAGGCCGCACTCTTCCTGTGGCGCCTGTATGCGCTGCACTGGGTGTATGGGCCGCGCTTACCCCCGCTCGGAACCGCGGCGAAGCGAGGGCACTTGAAGCGCTTGGGCGAACAGGATGGCAGGTCTCGGCGGCCTCGGTCGCCGGCGGAGCTGGCATGGCAATGCTCGCTGGATCGGTCATCGGCATCATGTCGACGGTGAGCATCGACGGGTTTTATCCGACCGCCGCCCACCCGGGCGACTGGCACTGGGATGGATCTGCCTTCATGGATTCGACACGGGGTCTTTCTATCGGAGCCGACGGCATCCTTTCCCGTGTCGATCGTGTGCCAACCAACGGCATAGCGCCAGAGGAGGTCGCTCATGGGCGCCTTTCCGCTGCGCTCGAAACTGCACTGATGGGGACTGGACTTTCCTTACTTCTCGGCCGTGCGATCGTCACGACGTTGGCCGAATGCTCGAAGGCATCGGCTGAGGGAAAAGAATCGGTACAAACCATCATAATCACTGCGATTGCCGGTGCGGCAACGATCCTGATCTTTCAGGCGGCGGCCGCGCACCGAGTTTCAGCGGTCCTGGGGCCTGTGCCGGCGGTGCTGCTCACTGTCCTGGCCCTTGCTCGCGATCGATCGCCGCGATGAACCCGGTTCGCTTCTCCTGGGGCACCAATGCCGCCGAATGGGCCGTTCTCGTACACGGAGGAGCCGGGGATGTGCCGCAGGAGTTAGCGGATCGTCATATCGCCGGGTGCCGCGCCGCGGCGCAGGCAGCCGCTGAGGCGCTGCGGACTGGCGGGATGGCTCTCGATGCAGCCCAACGCGCGGTAGCCGCTTTGGAAGACGACCCGTGCTTCAATGCGGGCACCGGGGCCTGCCTGAACGCCGACGGTCAAATCGAGTTAGATGCGGCTATCATGGATGGAGAGCACCTCCGCGCGGGCGCCGTTGGTGCACTGCCTCCGTTTGCCCACCCGATCGCCATCGCGCGTGCCGTGCTCGACGTAGGTCGTCATGTCCTCTACGTCGGGGCTGGGGCGGCTCGTTTCGCGATGGAACATGGGTTTGTCGCCTCGACGACGGAAGCGATGACCACGTCCGCCGCGCGCGCCCGATGGAAAGCCTTCAACATTCGTCACCTTCCGGACGACTGGACCGGGGGTACCGTCGGTGCGGTTGCCCGGGATCGCTACGGAACGGTGGCGGCCGCCACGAGTACAGGTGGACTCACCAACAAGCCCCCGGGCCGGGTTGGGGACTCGCCGATCCTCGGAGCTGGAACGTATGCAGACAACGTCACCGGAGCGTGCTCATTCACAGGCTTTGGCGAGGCCGCCATGCGGATCGCATTCGCGAAGACCGCAACCGACGCGATGGGAGGTGGCGCGATGCCTCAGCTGGCGGCTGCAAACGTCATTCACGCTCTCGCTGCGCGTGTGAACGCCACTGGAGGCGCTATATTGGTCGATAACCTCGGACGCCTGGGTTGCGCGCGAAACGCGCCAAGCATGAGCTGGGCAGCGGCTTCAAGGCCGCTGCGACCTAACGTCGGGCATCTGACATCGTGACGCAGCGACCTCTGCTGAGCTCCCAGTTGCCCTCCCCGCAGCTAGCCCTCGGCCGCGCCCTGCACACCGCTTTTCCGATCGATAGCGTCCTGCAAACCGCAGCGAAGACGCTGTGCTCGTTTGATGCGGCGTGACTTGAGCGGCCGCGCGAGCCACTCGTGGCGCTTCCTCACGTTCCATATTGCACGATTTGCCATATATATCTGGGAGCATAGTGTCGCGAAGAGGGTGCGAGGTCAAGTGGAGCGACCAAATTCGCCGGTAGAGCGTCTGTGGTCGCAGCGCGCAGCCTTACCCGCCCTGCGGTGTGCGGCATTCAGTCCTCACCCTGCTCCGATAGGCCCGCGGGGCCTTTAGTCTGGCACGGGCACCAGCCTGACGCTCAACGAGAGCGGTCCCGACCCCTTCTTGGCCTCGACCTCTTGGTCCCAAGCAAAGCAGCCATCGGAGCGCACCGTAACGCGATGGTGTCCAGGTGGCAGCGCGACCCCATGGTCAGCCACGAAGTCGAGCGTTCCAATCGTCTCCTCGTCGATCAGGACAATTGCGTTCGCTGGCTCTCCCCTTAAACGAAGACTGACCGTCGGCGATGCGCTGGCTGGTGATTGCGCGGGCTCGCACGCCGGGGAAAGCACCAGCGCCACGATCGTTGCGATCGACCATGGCCATCCGTCACAGGAGCGCTGAGTGCGAACCACTGTCTCACTCCCACTCGATTGTTCCGGGCGGTTTGCTCGTGATGTCAAACACAACTCGGTTAATCCCACTGACTTCATTGATGATTCGGTTCGACATGCGTCCGAGCGTCTCATACGGAATTTTGGCCCAGTCGGCCGTCATTCCGTCGACCGAATGAACCGCGCGAATTGCGCACGTCTCTTCGTACGTCCGCTCGTCGCCCATCACGCCGACACTCTTGACGGGCAATAGTACGGCAAACGCCTGCCAAATCGCGTCATACAGGCCCGCCGTCCGAATCTCGTCGCTAACGATCGCGTCGGCGCCGCGAAGGGATTCGAGCCGTCGTTCAGTGACTTCTCCAAGGCACCGTACCGCTAGACCGGGGCCGGGGAAGGGGTGTCGCCAGAGCAAATCGCGCGGCATTCCAAGCTCCTGACCCGCTGCGCGCACCTCGTCCTTGAAAAGCTCACGCAACGGTTCGATGAGCTTCAGACTCATTTTTTCCGGAAGGCCGCCGACGTTATGGTGACTCTTGATGACGGCGCTCGGGCCCTTGAAGCTGACGCTCTCGATAACGTCGGGATAAAGCGTGCCCTGGACCAACCATTTGGCGTCAGCCAATCCCCGGGCGTGTTCCTCAAACACCTCGATGAAAAGCCGGCCAATGATTTTGCGCTTCTGCTCGGGATCCGTCACTGCACGCAGTGCTTGCAAAAAATGCTCACGCGCGTCTATCGCCACGAGATTCAAATGGAAGCTCTCGCGGAAGGTCGAGACGACTTGCTCCGCTTCTCCTCGTCGTAGGAGCCCATTGTCGACGAAAATGCACGTAAGCTGCTCGCCCAACGCTCGGTGGCAAACCATGGCCGCGACGGAAGAATCGACGCCTCCAGACAAGCCACACAAGACGTGATCGCGAGCGCCAACCTTGGCCCTAACGTCCGCAACGGCGTATTCTGTGAACAATCCAGGCGTCCAGCTTGGCCTCAAGCCCGCGACATCAAACAAGAATGAAGCGAGAACGTCGGCCCCGCGCGGCGTGTGCACGACTTCAGGGTGGAATTGTACGCCATAGATGCGCCGGCGTGGGTCTCCGACCGCGCAGAAGGGTGTATTGGCGCTGACACCGAATGTTTGAAAGCCCGGGGGAAGGGTGACAATTCGGTCCCCGTGCGACATCCATACATCAAGCGTCTCGCACCTCGAAAAGCGATGGAATGGCCCCTCCGGTCGCTCGACGACGACACGGGCATGACCGTACTCGCGTGCGTCTGCGCGCTCGACCTTGCCACCCAGCAGATGGGCCACGAGCTGAAGGCCGTAACAGATGCCGAGCACGGGTACGCCCAGCCCCAAGAGACGCGTGTCGAGCGTCGGCGAGCCCTCGCCGTAGACGCTAGCCGGCCCACCGGAAAGGAGGATGGCCCGTGGCTCCAGCGCGCGCAAGGCGTCGAAGGCAAGGCTGTACGGATGAATCTCGCAGTACACGCGCTGCTCGCGGATACGACGCGCGATGAGCTGCGTGTATTGTGAGCCGAAGTCGAGAACGAGGACGAGCTCGCGCGAAGCCGTCATACACCAATCGACTACCAGTCGGCTCAGTGGCGTCAAGCTCCGCTATACTCGCGGTCATGGACCCTGACCTCCGCATCCGCGTGGCGCGGATGGGACGAGTGGACGTCCCGCTACCTCGCTATCAGACCGACGGTGCCGCTGGAATGGACCTGCATGCTGCACTGCGGGAGCCGGTTACGCTTGCCCCCCTAGCGCGCATTCGTGTGCCCACCGGGTTGGTCTTTGAAATTCCAACGCACTTCGAAGGGCAGGTGCGTCCACGGTCGGGGCTCGCCGCCCGGTTGGGGGTCACCGTACTCAACGCGCCAGGCACGATCGACAGCGATTTCCGGGGTGAGGTGCACGTGCTCTTGGTTAATCTGAGCGATGCCATCGTCACGCTCCGTCCTCTCGACCGCATTGCTCAACTCGTGATCGCACCGGTCGTGCGTGCGGAGCTCGTGCTGGCGCCCGACCTCGAACCAACCGCACGCGGCGACCGAGGATACGGCTCGACGGGGCGCGCGTAGTTCGCCACGCCCTCAGCGTTCGCCCCGTTGAATCTGATACGCGCGAATCTTCTTGTGAAGATTTGTCCGCTCGACACCGAGCAGGATCGCTGTGCGCGAGATGTTCCAGCCAGTCATTCGCAATGTGTCGACGATGTACTGGCGCTCCGATTTCTCACGGTATTCGCGAAGAGTCAGGTGTTTGCCGCTCCCCCCCACGGGGCCGTGCTGGCGAGCTGGTTCGGCGGCTTCGTCATCAATGGCCTCCGACGGTTCGGCCGCGGAGGCGGGTGGCTCGGGCTCTTCCTCGAACGGGCTAGCGTGCGGGTCTTCGGGCAAATCCGCGATCGTGATACGGTCTCCCCCGAGAATCGCGCTGCGCTCAACGACGTTTTTGAGCTCGCGAACGTTTCCGGGCCATTTGCGCGCGGCGAGCGCTTGCATGACGGCGTCGTCGATTGGCTTGGCTCTGACGCCGTTTTCACTTCCAAATTGGTCCATGAACGCATGCGCCAAGAGCGGGATGTCTTCGACGCGCTCGCGAAGGGCTGGACTGCGAATGGGAAAGACGGCCAGCCGAAAGAACAAGTCCTCGCGAAACGTTTCATTCTCGACCGCACGTGCGAGATCTTTGTTTGTCGCGGCGAGCACGCGCACGTCCACACGGATGACGTGCTCGCTGCCGACACGCGAAATCTCCCCGGATTGGACGGCGCGCAGGACCTTCGCTTGCGCAACGAGGTCCATGTCACCGATCTCGTCGAGAAAAAGTGTCCCGGCGTGCGCCTGTTCGAAAAGTCCGCGCCGTCGCAGGAGGGCCCCTGTGAACGCGCCCTTCTCGTGGCCGAATAGTTCGCTCTCGATGAGCTCCCGTGGGATCGCAGCGCAGTTGACCTTTATGAAGGGGCCGTCTGACCGTGGGCTCAAGCGGTGAATCGCGCGCGCGATGAGCTCTTTGCCCGTTCCGCTCTCACCCGTGATCAGCACGGAAGCCTTCGTAGGCGCGACCTTCTCAATTTCGTGGAAGATCCTCTGCATGACGGCGCTTCGACCGATCATCTCGTATCGCTGGACCTGCTGTTCGATAACTTGCTCGAGCGCGCGTCTCGTCTTGGCAGCGTCAAGGACGTTGCGTACGCTGACAACGACGCGTTCGCGCGCGAGCGGCTTCTCGAAGAAATCGCTCGCGCCCAACTTGATCGCCTGCACCGCATCGTCAACGGTTGCGTGACCGCTGATGACAATAATAGGCAAGTCTCGAGTGGCTTCGTCGCCGCGAAGTTTTGCGAGCGCCTCGAGACCGCTCATGTCGGGCAGTTGCACGTCGAGGACAACGAGGTCGACAGGTTTCTCCGGACTCGCGAGCACTTTGAGGGCCTGACCGGCCGTCTCGGCGCCGAGCACCGAGTAGCCCTCGCCCTCAAGGACGAGCTGCAACGTTCGCCGAATGTTCTTCTCGTCGTCGACGACGAGAACGGTGCGGGGCGCCGGGGTGCCGGGCGGAGGTGCGGACGGAACATGGACGGCCATCAGGCTCGCGCAGGCTATCATGCA
>JBEKFX010000160.1:0-10695 GCA_050013115.1 Polyangiaceae bacterium | reverse complement strand
GCGAGGATTCGAAATGAAATCGAACGACGTGCCCTCGAAGACGAGCTTCGAGCCATGGCCGTCGAGCGCGTGGATCGCCGCTCTCCGGCGTCGCCGCGCCTCATCGCCGACGACGCGACACCCGAAGCCGTAGGCCGGCTCCTCGCCGAGCAGCATGGACGATTGGGGGTCTTTTCTTCGGAGGGAGGCCCCTTCGCCATCCTGGCCGGCCGTTATTCAGACGGCCGCGTCAACTGCGAGCTCTTCTGCAAGGCGCACTCGGGCGACGCCTACGACCTCGACCGCATCGGCCGGCCCAGCATTCACCTCGCGGCGCCCCTCCTTACTATTGGGCTCACGGTCCAACCGTCCGTCATCGCGGGGCTCGCGTCGACACCCGCGTTTCGAACCCTTGGTCTTCTGGCCCGCTTTCTCTACGCTCTGCCGCGATCGAGGGTGGGCGGTCGCCAAGCCAACCCGCTGCCGGTTACCGACGCCGTCCGCGACGAATACGGTCGGGTCGTGAGAGCGGTCGCGCAGATCGCCGAGGAGTTTGACACACGCGGAGAACTGGTGGCCCGACCCATTCCGCTCTCGGATCCAGCGCGCCGTCGGCTCATCGATTTCAAAGCGGAGATCGAACCGCACCTTGGACCCGGGGGCGACCTGCAGGCGATGGCCGACTGGGGCAACAAGCTTCCGGGCCTCGTCGCTCGACTTGCCGGGATCCTTCACGTCGGCGATCACGCCGCCGACGCCGTGAAAATCCCCATTGAGAACGAGGTGATGGGACGGGCTCTCGCCATCGGCCGCTACGCCGTCGAGCACGCCCGCGTAGCCTTCGGTCTGATGGGCGCCGATCCGGCCACGACCTTGGCGAAGCACATCTGGGCTTGGTGTCGTCGCTCGGACGCCGGCCCCATCACCCGGCACACCATTCATCGTGCCCTGCAGGCTCGCGTCCAATGTGCGGCTGAGCTGGATGCCGCCATTGCCGTTCTCGTCGAGCGGTCGCTCCTGCGCGAGGTCCACGACGCCGGACCTCGGCGCCGCGGTCGTCCTTCGAGCCCCGTTTTTGAACTCAACCCCCGTTCGAGGCAGTGACACAAATGACAAAAATATTTTTGTCATTTGTGTCACTGGATTTGGGGTCCCTGACTTTTCACTTTTCGGCGCCGCGCCTCCCGATCGGCAGCCTCCAGCGAGAGGGGGGCGCGTCGTGAAGGTGACCGTCGAACTCTCGACTGAAAGCCTGGCCGCACTTGCTGACGCTCTAGTAGTGCGTTTAAAGGACGCATGTAAGCCACCGGAAAGATTCGCTCCTAAATGCTTTGTGACGCGCGCGGAAGCGGTTCGAATGGGAGTCGAGCGCCGCGTCCTGCAGCGCGCCGAGCGTTCGGGACAGCTCGAAGCCTTCAAACCCGGGCGGGTCGTGATGTACCGACGCCGCGATATCGAGGCATTCGTCGAGGCGCACAAGGTCCTTCCAGGGCCCGAGCCGGCCGGGAGCGCGACGGCCGAGCTGACATCCGCCGACTCTTTCGAACGCGCACTCCGCCATGCCGACGGACGGCGTCGTGGTTGACGCAGGAGGGTGAGCTGATGCCCAAGCCTCGCACGGGAACCGTTGAATGGGTGCCTCCGAAGAAGGGGGAGCCCCTAGGCCATTATCGCTATCGCATCACGTTGAGTGATGGCGCACGGCCATGGGTCGATTTCGCGCCGGGGCCCGCCTCGCCGGATGCTGAAGCGCGGGTGCGCGAGCTGGCTATCGAGCGGTCGAAAATCGCGCGCGACAGAGAGTTGAAGGCCGAAGACTTTGGGCTGAAGCCGAGGCCACCGGTCTGCCGCCCGGAGTGCAGGGAGACCGGCGACATGGTGACGTGGCTCCACGCGTGGATCACCTCCCGCAAGGCCAAGGGAATCTCCACCCGAGAAAACGAGGCCCACTACAAGCACCACATCGCGCCGGCGACCGGTGGTAAGCACGTTCGCGACTGGACAGCCGACGACTTCCGCCGCCTCTCGCGCGAGCTCGATGCCAAGGTGCAGGCAGGCGCCCTCAAGTGGAAGACGGCGTGGAACATCTGGGGAACCGCCTCACGCATGTCCAAGGACGCGGTCCGCTCCAAGAGAGACGATTTACGCGTTCGCGATGATGACCCGGCCCGTAACGTCGCGGGGCCCGACCGGGGTGCGCATACGAGTAAGCAGTACCTCTATCCGTCCGAGTTTCTTCGGTTCGTCGCGTGCGACGAGGTGCCACTTGCCTGGCGTCGTTTGGTTGCGCTCGCGATTTATCTCTATCCACGCGCCGGTGAACTGCGCGTCCTACAATGGGAGGAGGACGTGGACCTCGAGCACGGGACCGTTCACGTGCATCGCGCTCGCAATCGCGATACCGGCGGGACCAAGTCGACCAAGACCAAACATGCGCGCCGCTTCAATATCGAGCCGAATCTGCTCCCGCTGCTGCGTACGATGCAGAGTGAGTCGAACGCAAGGGGTCCAGTGATCGCAATGCCCAGCGAGCGCACCCTCGCGCGCGCCCTCCGTGGATGGATCAAGCGCGCCGGGGTCACACGGACTGAGCTTTTCGTAGCGGACGCGACCCGCAAGGCGATCACATTCCACGATCTACGCGCGACGGGGATCACGTGGATGGCGATTCGCGGCGACGATCCACTGCGCATTCAGCAACGCGCCGGCCACGAAGACTTTACGACGACGCAAGGCTATATCCGCGAGGCCGAGGCCGTTCGGGACGGCTTCGGCGAAGTTTTTCCCAGTCTGCGCGGTTTGCTTGATTGCGACGGACCCTCGGCGTCCGAGGTGGGCTGCTCTTTTCCCGGCCCGTTGGCGGGCGGCCACGACATACACGTGCGCTGACTTGAGCCCCCATCACTCGCGTGCGAGGCGGGCCAGCCAAGATCACCGCGTCGCAAGCGATCGGAGAGCTAGCCCTTCGATCTCGCGGAAATGCGCGTCGTCCGTCAGCACTTCGCCGCCCATGGAGATGGCGGTCGCCGCGGTCCAGATGTCATTCTCGGGGATTGGTCTTCCTTTGCGCTTGAGCGCGAGTCGGACGCGCGCGTATTCGCGGGCGACCTGTTCATCGGCCGAGGCGAGTCGACATGCCGAGGCGACCTGAGCGAGCTTTGCCAGGTTCGTATCCGGGGAGCGCGAGTTCATTGCGCCGTAGGTGAGCTCGCCGAGCACAACGACCGAGAGCAAGACCTCCGAGGGCGCCTCGAAGATCTCGACGAGCCCGGGACCACCCCGCATCAAGGCGATGAACGCGTTGCTGTCCGGAAAGGAGTCTACCGGCCACGCGGGTCGATCCGCTCGCAGTCCTCAACTGCCTTGGCCATCGCCAGCGCCTCGTCGGCATCCAGAGTGCCCGACACCGCTCGGAATGGGTTCGGTCGTTCGCCCGCCTGGGACTCGACATGCTCGACGAGCGCTTCGACCTGCCGAAGCTTGTCGGGCGGCAGGCGCCGCACCTTGTCGATGAGGGCGTTCAGGTTTGCGGTTGCCACTCGGCTGTAAGATAGCGCTCGGGTTCGCGGGCACAGGCGAGCGACCCGAACCGTGCGGTCGGCGCCGGCCCGCCTCGGGTGCCGGGGAGCTCGCGACGTAGGCGGCGCATTCGCGGGCGAACGCAGGTCGCGCTGTCGGGTTCGAGAGCCCTTTGGCTTCGCTGCGCCCGAATTCCTTCACGGTCACGGGCGTCGCGGCCGACGCGGGCATCGGCATGCGTCGCCCGGCTGATCCCATCGTCTCGTCACCATCGCCCGCGCGCAGATGCCAAGTTGCTCGCGCAGCCGGGAGCCGGCTCGTTTTGGCTCGTTCGTCCGCCTGCCACCCAGATCAAATCCGCCTCCCCCATCGAACGTACGTCGGGCGAATCACGTCCACGACGCTGGATCTCGGCGCCGCGGTCGTCGCTTGACCCCCTTTTTTGAACTCGAACCCCGGTTCGAGGCATTGACACAAATGACGAAAATATTTTCGTCATTTGTGTCAATGGATTGGGGGTCCCCGACTTTTCACTTTTCGCACTCCGCCTTCCGGTCGGTTGGCATCAGCGAAAGGGAGCGGCCCATGAAAGGTCACCGTCAAACTCTCGGCCGAAATCCTGACCGCCCTCGGATGGCCTTGCCGAGCGCCTTAAGAGCTCACGTAAGCCTGCGGAAAGGAACGCTTCGTGACGCGCGGGAAGGGGTTCGGACGGGAGTGGAGCGCCGCCGCGTTCAGGGTGAGACCGAAAGCTGATCGACGCAGAGGTTGTACGTGTCCGCGACCGTCGATTGATACACGGCGCTGACTTGAACCCCCACCACTCCCGTGCGAGGGGGGCCACCCAATGCCGGGTTGCCCGGCTGCCAGCACTGGTAGGTCAGGGCCGTCCACGGCACATAGACGACGCCGCCGGTCGCGGGGAGCTCCGCACAGTACTCGTCCGCGTACCACGTGTCCGCATCTGCGTCGGCCACGAACACGACGAGAAGGATCTGCTGCGCCGTCGGCGTCTGGCCGCTCGAGAACGAGATCTGCACGTCGATTCCCGATCCGTCGAGCTGAACGGGGGCCGCAACCGCCGTCGGCAAGCCGGGGACGTCCGCGTCGCCGGTCGCGTCGACCGACGGGCCCAAGTTGAACGTCAGCATGGCCCCCCACGTTTGGCTTGCCCACGCGGCGGTCTCGCCCGAGATGCAAGCCTGATCCGCGGCCACAATCGCCGACGAGGCCCCGCCCTCCCAGCCGTCGGTGATCGCGACCTCGGGGCCCGTGTAGCCGAGCACGCTGCACTGATTGCCAGGACACGTCATGGGAGTCCCCGGAGCGCCGCCGTCGGTGATGCACGGCCCGACACTGCCGCCGGCCGAGCACGAGCCGACACCCGTGACGGCTCCGGGGCTGGTCACCCCGAGGCCGGTCCGGGGCGGGATGCCGGATCCATCCTCTTCGGGCGATGTGGCGCTTGCGGCATTTGCGGCCACCCCCGCTGAGCCCATCTCCGTCGCGGACTCGCCGTCGTCCGATCCGATGACGGGTCCCGCATTTCTTGGTCCTGCCGCATCGGACTGCGAAGTTCCTCCGCATCCGACCGTCCCGGCGAACAGCGAAGACACGACGAGCGTTCCCAAGACCTTCGACCAAGCGTGCATGTGGGCAGCGCAAAGGCAAACTCTCGGCCGTCTCCCCGCCCAATCGACTCTTGCACTTGCTCGCGACGCCATGAGCCAAGTTGCGCCACAGGCGACTTATTGATCCACCGACGAGCAGCGCGTGGGCCCGGTGCTTCCAACGGCGATCCCGCTGTCCCATGGCGCTTCAGGGCGGCGCCGTCAGCGTCACGTGAAGACTCCGCTCTCTGGCCGTTCTCGAAAGCGCATCGACGCGAGCTCGCGCTTCCTCTCAGGCAAACTGAAAGTCGCCCCGCGCGACGACGACTGCGCTTCCGCCGACCTCGACCCGCTCAAGTCGTTCGGCACTCCCGAACGCGCAGGCGTGGAGCGTGGACGGTCGCCCGATTTCCGCCCCCTGCTCGATCACGATCGTGTCGCCGAACGGGACGTGGCCGTAGCGGGCCAGGTACACCGCGTGCGGTCCGGCCGCCGCGCCCGTGGCGGGATCCTCCGGGGGGCCCGCGCCCGGTGCGAAGACACGCGTCCCCCAATGGCCGCCGCTGCGTGCGAACACGCTGAATGCAGTGCTGCCGAGCGCCGCAAGACGGCGCATATTGGGGCGCAGGGCGGACACTTCCTGCGGCGACCCAAGCTCAACGAACACGTAATGCGGTCCGTTGTCGTAGAGATCGACGGGCAGTCGGGATTCGCCGACGCCGAGGGCAGCGAAGAGCTCGGTGGTCGCGTGGTATGGGCGATGCGGGGCAGCGGCTGGGCCATCCAACCGAACGCCAAGCGTCCGCCCTCTTTGGTCAAACGGACGGGGATGACGCCCTTGCCGGTCTCTAGCCCAAGCTGCAGCCGGCCGTTGGCGCCTGCAAGAACGAAGGCGCTTCCGAGGAATTGGCGCCTACGTTTGGTTTGGGGGGAGAGGTCGACGCTGACGTTGCCGGCTCGGGCGCGATCACGCTGATTCGTTTCTGCAACACTACGGAAGGTCGTCGGCGCTCGCGGCGGTGACAGCGGCATCCAGCCAGCGGTCGAGCGTAGCGACATCCGAGCAGGCGAGGATGCGCTCGCGCTGGTCGAGCGCGAGAACGACGCCGCGTCGGTCCAGAACGCGCAGGATCGCCTGCGCCTTGCCTCTGGCTTCGCCCTTGGCCTCGCCCTCAGCCTTGCCCTTGGCCTCGCCCTGGGTGAAGCCCTGCCGCTGCGTTTCGCTCATGAACCGTTGACCCTGAGGCAGCATCTCGAAGCTCTTTCTGGCGGCGTCGCCGAGCGAGGACTCGATCAGCGCAAAGCATAGCATTCGTAGCGGTTCGGGCAGATGGCTGGCACCGGCCGCCGCCGCAGAGGCGACGGCGACCGCCTGGGGCACGTCGTCATCTCGACCGTGCGCCATGACCGAGAGGACCGCCAAGTGCGGGTCTCGCACGGCCGCGTCGACGTCCGTGACGACCGGGATCCCGTCGGGCCCAACGACGAGCGAGCGCCACGTGGAGTGGCCGCCGAGATCGATCGACTGGGCCGCCCACTGAGCCGTGGCCGGGTCGGGAGTGACGACGAGAACTACAAACGGACAGCGGTGCCGGGCCCGAGCGGTGATGGCGTACATCGGCCAGACGAAGTGCTTGTCTTGATCCACTCGCAGCTGGGCTTCCAGAATAATCCCGAAGACGGGCTTGCCCTCAACCAAGAGCACCACGGCGTCGGCGCGGTACTCCGTTGGCACAAGGTCATTGAGCGAAGCTTCGGCTAAGCGAGCTTCCGTGAACGAGGGAACCGCTACGTGCGCGATCTCGCGCAAGAGATCCACCGCAAACCCGGGTCGCTCGCGGACGAGGGCGATGATCCCTTCATGGAGGATCGACGTCGGCATCGGCGGCGAGGCTAGCGGAACGCACCGGTCGTCGCAGCATCACCGGCGACGCTTGGGTCCTCGGCCCCGTAGACGACCACGTTTTTGGGCACCGCTCTCGACGCGGCGTCGCGACGGCGCCGAGGTTCACGTCTCGAGCCCGAGCCCATCGTGAGCCCAACAACCCACAACACGAGCCTCGACGCGACCTGAGGTCTTGGCGCACGGGTCCGCCGCGCTAGGAATGAACGGGCAATGCCGAAGCCGCGCACCGGAACCGTTGAGTGGGTCCCCCCGAAGAGGGGCGAAGCGCAAGGGCACTACCGCTATCGAATCACGCTGAGCGACGGCACGAGGCCTTGGATTGACTGCGACCCCGGTCCGCGGTCACCGCTGGTCGAAGCGCGCATCCGCGAGGTCGCCGCAGAACGGTCGAAGAGTGCCCACGAGCAGAACCTCAAGGGCGCCGACTTCGGGATGAAGCCGTCCGTGACGGCCGAGACCAGCAAGGGCGGCGAGTTCGGCGTAGGGAAGATGGCGGAATGGGTGAACCTCTGGCTGGCGTCACGCAAAGCGAAGGGAATTTCGACGCGCGAGAGCGAGGGCCACTACAAGCATCACATCGTGGCCGCCATCGGCCGCAAGCACGTTCGCCACTGGACGGCCGACGACTTCCGGCGCCTCTCTCGTGAGCTCGACGCGAAGGTGCAGGCTGGCGCGCTGAAATGGAAGACGGCGTGGAACGTCTGGGGAACGGCTTCGCGCATGTGCAAGGACGCCGCGCGGTCCAAGCATGACGAGTTGCGCGTTCGCACGGGTAACCCGGCGGCCGATGTCGCGGCGCCCGACCGCGGCATTCATGCGGCTAGGCAGTATCTCTATCCGTCGGAGTTCGCTCGGATGGTTGCCTGCAACGAAGTGCCGCTCCGGTGGCGCCGCCTCGTCGCACTTGCCATTTACCTTTACCCGCGTGCCGGGGAGCTGCGCATGCTGCGATGGGAGGAGGACGTCGATCTCGAGCATGGGACCGTTCATATCCATCGCGCGCGTGATCGCGATACGGGTCGTGCCAAGTCGACCAAGACCAAACATGCGCGCCGCATCAACGTCGAGCCGAACCTTCTGCCTTTGCTGCGCGCCACGCACAAGGAGTCGAAGGGCAACGGCTTTGTTATCGCAATGCCGAGCGAGCGGGTCTTGGCCCGCGGATTGCGCCGCTGGCTGCACCGCGCCGGAGTGAGCCGCGCCGAGCTGTTTGTGTCGGATGCGACGAGGAAAGCCCTGACCTTCCACGATTTGCGCGCGACGGGGCTCACCTGGATGGCGATCCGGGGCGACGATCCGCTGCGGATTCAACAGCGGGCAGGGCACGAGGACTTCAAAACCACACAGGGCTACATTCGCGAAGCGGAGGCGGTTCGGGAGGGCTTCGGCGAAGTCTTTCCAGTCCTGCCGAGTAGCTTGCTCGGTGACCGCGAATCGTCCGAGGAATCGTCCGAGGTTCTCCAGCGACGGGGATCTGCAGGCTTAGAGGGGAGGGTGCTCGTCGATGAAAACGTCGACACCGCGACGATCCCCGACGATTTGAGCCTTTTCGGCGAAAAAAGGCGCGTTCGAGTCCCGTCCACCCCGCTCGAAAGTGCTTTTTTTGTGCTGGATCGTCGCCGGAGTTTCGGACGTATCCGAAACTATCCCAAACCCGAGCAGAGCCTCGGGAAGGGGGGGGAAGACCTCCCCGAACCCCTCGCGGACGGCCTCCGCCTCGAGGATGTAGATCTCGGTCGTGCTGAATGTCGTGTGGCCGCACCGCCGCTTGATCTTGAGCGGGTCGTCGCCGAGAACGGCCATCCAGGTTGCGCCCGTGGCTCGCAGATCGTGCCAGGTTAACGCCTTTCGGGTCGCCGAGCCCTCGTGCAGCAGTTCAGGCCGCCGGACGCCGGCCTTCCAGAGCCATCGACGAAGGCTGCGGGCCATCGCCCGCTCGCAGGACGAACAACCAACGACATTCGCGGCTTGCGACCGGGCATTCGCCTCGTGCCGCGGTGAGGAACACTCGGCGGGTGCAGGCAGGGTTCTCGCCGAGCACGAGTCACGGGCACCGTCGCTGGGTCGGTCATCGATGGCTCCAGAGCTTACAGAATGGCGCCGCAGGTGGCGGAGCTTGTGCTCGCGGTCTACCGGCGCATCCGCGGCGAGCGGGCGCTGCGCGAGGAGCCCACGTCCCGGAACGTCGTGGTCCTGGACCGCCGCCGGAAAACGTCGGCGGTGCAAGAGCTTTGGTTCCTCCTCGGACCCCATTCTGGTGGCCCTAGGCGGGCGCCTTCGAAACGTGCGCCGCGGTGGCTAAAGGACCGGGGCCCAAGCGCCTCGGGGCTGAGGCACTCGAACGCCTCCTCTTCAGCTTCTCCGGACGCATCGCCTCGCGGCCGTCGATCCGGCCCGGCAGCGGCGGCTCCACAATCTCAGCGCCACGACAAGCGCGCCCCTGGCGTTCGTTTTGATGCCGATCCGAGCGTCGTATCCGAGGCCGCGCGCCGCCTCTTTGAACGCGTTTACGTGAGGGACAAGGTTTAGGGGGATACCCTCCCAGCCGCCTGCCTTGGACAGAACCTGAACCTTTGCGCAGGTTATGGCCAGGCGTCAATAGACGGGGACACGAGGCTGGGGACTTCGGTCTTGCGCATCGGGGACGTGCCCGGCGGCCCCGAGGGGCAGGGGAGGGATCTGAGTGGGGTCTGCGTGTCGTCCACGTCGATCGCGGCGCGCGCGGCCGTCAGGCAGCTGCTGGCGGATGGCCACGTCGTCACGAGACCGGCTCCCCGCCGTGGTGTGCGCTTGTATCTCAAGCACATGGCTCCCCCGAGCGACGAGTCTCCGCCCCGCGCCAAGGACTCCGGACCGGGAGGGGACGAGTGACTCTCGTCCGCCCGTCCCACTGTCGTCCCACTCTCGTCCCGGACGACAATGACTCTCGTCCCGCGACTCTCGTCCCGACCGTCGTCCCCCTTTAAGGGGAGGGAACGCCCCGCGGCCCGTTGAATTTCGCGTAGCAGCGGCGGCTTGTTCGAATTCTTACGCGACCTTCTTCTCAGGCGCCACCGTCGCATCGAAGGCGGGGCGAATGGCGGTGACGAGCGAAGGCATGTGGACGTAGCCCTTCACGCGCCGGAAGCCTTTCTGTGCTTCGGCGATCCCGAGGGCGACCCATCGTCGGATCATCTTCTCGTCCTTCCAACGTTTGACGTTTCGAGCGATGCGACGGAGCGAACCGTTCATATTCTCGATGGCGTTGGTTGTTGCGAAGGTGCGCCGCAGCGAGGGAGGAAGATTCAGTCGCAACACGGTGAGCGTCTCGTCGAGGCCTTCACGCAGACTCGCTGCCGCGCCGTCTTCACCATTCGATTCAAGCCACGAGGCCAGCTGCATCAGCTTCCTTTTGGCCGTCGATGCCGTCGTCGAATCGTATGCATCGCGCATCTGTTTTGCGACGTACGCCCGCCGCGCCTCGGACAGGTGCTCGCGGACGTTTCGCGCCTTGTGCACCTGGCAGCGCTGCACGATCGCGCGGTCACCGAAGACGTCGCGCAGCGCCTTGCGGATCGCTTTGCCACCGTCGATGACGAACAGCATCGAGGCGTTGGCGCGAAGACCTCGAGCCACGAGGTTCGAGAGCAGCTCAGTCACCACGACGGTGTTCTCAGTCGAACCGGCCCAGATGCCGAGCGG
>JBEKFX010000159.1:0-10720 GCA_050013115.1 Polyangiaceae bacterium | reverse complement strand
CCGTACGCAAGCTGGCCCGTGCCCTTCGCTGGGCCCTGCTGGAAATCACGAGCGACGACGCGCATGGCTGGTTTTCACACTGCGGCTTCCACGTTCCATGTCACTGAGAGCCGCTGTAGGCGGCGCTGCCCCACTAACCATTCGCTGGCTCGCAGGATACGCCACCGACGAACCGGCTCCGCCCGCCATCATCGGCGACGAAGGCGGCCGACCAGGCGGTATAAGCTCGGGCGATGCGAATCGTGCTCCGAAAGCTCTCGGACGAGCGACACGAGCTGGCCATCTCCAGAGACCAGGCCTCATGGGAAACCGTGGAGTGCGAGACGCGCAGCTATCTCACGCATGACCTCTTGCACTACGCCGTTGAATCCGAGGCGGGCGTGGATTCGGGGTTCTGGGGCCGTCTCGCAGCGGGTGCGACCCTCGTCGAGATGAATGACCGTGCGAGACCGATGGACGACGACATGACAGCCATCGAGCAGATGGTCGGCGCGCTCACGGCGAGCGTGAAAGGAAGGTCGGCGGCGGATGTCGTCGCGGGCATGGACCGCTTCGCGTCATCACTGGGCGCCAGGATGCCGTCTTGGCTTACCGAGAGCTTCGTCCTCGCTGTGCAGGAACGGATGCGGCAGCTCGTCGGGCGCTGGAGGGCGACCCCGCGCGGCTGCGTGTTCGACCTCACATGGCCTGAATCTTGACCAGGTCGTTGCGAGAGCCGCACAAGCTCGGGAGGCCGTACGGGGAGGTCATCGCCGTCAGCCCGTAGGCCGTAGGCCGCTTGCGGCAGCGCGCCGAACTGCGCCTAACGAAGTCGTCTGCCGGTCGAGCCCATCACGACGCCTCGGTTAACGCCAAGACAGCGGAGGCCGCCTCTGCCGGCGCGGCGAGCCGGCGAGAATGCCCCTGCCAATCGGACCGGAGGTAGCCGGAACGACGAGCGAGAGCGGTCATCGGGGCTCGGCGATACGTGCCTTGATGAGCTTGCGAACGAGGGCTGCGGGCAATGGCTGGTCAGGAGTGAAATGAAGGGCGCTCTTGGTCGTACTGTAGCCTTCGATGTCCGCGGCGAGAGTCCGCAACGTCGTTCCACTGAAGGGGTAGTAGGAACAACCCTTCGCCGTCGCCTGGAATCCTGCAATGACCTTTCCGTCCAATCGAAACGCCGGCATCCTGTAACTTATGCACTCCTCGGCTCGAGGAACGATGGAACGAATCGTTCTCCGAAGCTTGTCGAGCACCGCGCGTTTGTCGCCGGCGACGGTGGCCAGGTACTCGTCAATCTTGGTGGTGGGCACTTGCCTCCTTTTTACCGTCAGCGGTTCCTCATCGAGGAACGCCGGACCGCTTCGAGTCCGGTCGGCGGTCGAGGGTCTGCGTCACGACGGTCCGGCCGTCGTGCACGCCGCCGCGCGCGCCAGGAGCAGACTTCGCTCCCTGGCGTTCTGCGCGAGCGCCGCCGCGCGCTCGAGCTCCCTGCGGGCCTCGTCGAGTCGACCAAGCTTCACGAGGAGGTCTGCGCGCACGGTCGGCAGCAGGTGGTAGGACGCGAGCGCCGGCTCGTTCACGAGCTCGTCGACGAGCTCGAGCCCCGCGGCGGGCCCAAAAGCCATCGAGACGGCCACGGCCCGATTCAGATCGACTACGGGCGACTGCGTGAGCTCGGCCAGCGCGTCATAGAGCGCGACGATCGCCGCCCAGTCCGTCTCGGCGGCCGTCCGAGCTCGCGCGTGGCAGCCGGCGATGGCGGCCTGCAGTGCGTAGGGGCCGAGCGGCTGCTTGAGCGCCTCCGCGCGGATGAGCGCCGCGAGTCCTCGGTGGAGCAGGAGCTGGTCCCAGCGGGAGCGGTCCTGATCGAGCAGCAGGATGGGCTCTCCGGACGGAGAGACGCGCGCGTGGAGACGCGACGCATGGAGTTCCATCAAGGCGACGAGGCCGTGGACCTCGGCTTCCCCCGACACGAGCTGCGCGAGAACGCGCCCGAGGCGCAGCGCCTCCTCGCACAGGTCGGGGCGCGTCCAGTCGTCGCCCTTGGTCGCAGCGTAGCCTTCGTTGAAGACGAGGTAGATCGCCTCGAGCGCCGACGGCAGCCGCGCCGACAGCTCCAGGCCCCGGGGCACTTCGAAGGGGACGCGCGCCTCGCCGAGCGTTCGCTTCGCCCGCACGATACGCTGCGCGATGGTCGGCTCGGGCACGAGGAACGCGCGCGCGATCTCGTCGGTCGTAAGCCCGCCGAGGAGGCGCAGTGTGAGCGCCACGCGAGCCTCCGCCGACAGGATGGGGTGACAGGTGATGAGCACGAGCCGGAGCAGGTCGTCACCGACGCTATCGTCGAGGACCGCCTCGAGGTCGATGCCGGCGAGCGGCAGCCGCGAAGTCTCTTCGTCGATCGCGTCGTGCTTGCGCTCCTGCATTTGCCGCCGCCGGTGGAGATCGATCGCGCGATTCTTCGCCGTGGCCATGAGCCACGCGCCGGGGTTCTCCGGGATGCCCGTCTCGGGCCATCGCTCGAGGGCGGTGACGAGGGCCTCCTGGGCAAGATCCTCGGCGAGGCCCACGTCGCGCACCACGGCGACGAGGCCCCCGATCAGCCTGGCGGACTCGATCCGCCAAACTATCTCGACGGCCTTTCGGGTGGCCCCGCCGCATTCACCGTCCACCGCGGGCCTCGGCTGCGATCACGAGCCGCGCTGGCGCGCGACCTCGGAGCGGAGCTTCTCTTCGTTGGCGCGCAGCTCCGGCGAAAGCTCCTTGCCGAAGTCCGCGGGGTCGAAGATCGGCCTCAGCGTCACCTCGACATCGCCGTCGAACGGCGCCCGCTTGAGCCACTCGACCGCCTCCTCGATTGATTTGACTTGCCAGATCCAGTAGCCGGCGATGAGCTCCTTCGTCTCGGCGAAAGGCCCGCCGAGGACCGTCCGCCGCGAGCCCGAGAAGCGCACGCGCTTGGCCTTCGACGTCGGCGTGAGGCCGTCGCCCGCCAGCATGACGCCCGCTTTCACGAGCTCTTCGTTGAACTTCATCATCTTGCCAACGAGCTCAGGACTGGGCATGGTCCCAGCTTCGGAGTTGGCATCTCCCGGCACGAACACCATCACGCGCATTGGCCTTCTCCTCTTTTCTCACGGGCCCATGCCCGGATCGAACATCGGACGTACCTCGGACTCGCCCTCGAAACCGGGCCAGTGCTTGCGATGAAGCTCCATGAACTCCGTGGCCACGCGCATGACATCGGCCTTCGAATCGCCCTGGAGGATCGCCCAGCCGCCGATGACCTCCTTGCTCTCGCTGAAGGGGCCATCGGTCACGGTGAGGTTGCCCCTGGAGACCCGGATGCGGGCGCCATCCTTGCTCGGCAACAGGCCGCCGGTATCGACGAGGCTGCCGTCCTTGCGGCACCGCTGTACGAACTGGCCCATCACCTCCATGAAGGCGGGGGGCGGCGGGGACTGGCGAATCGACTCGGGGTGTCGGACGAACGCGAGATATTTCATGGCTCCTCCTTGGGTTCTATCAGGCGACGAGCGAGCCCGGGCCGGATCGACATGCGACCCTTTCTTTATTTTCTTTTGCGGGCGACCCACGGAATCCTAGTCGGCGAGCGCGGCAGTCTCCAAGCCGACCCCCCGAGGCGGCGGGGCAGGTCGCGAGGTGGGGGGCAGGTCGCGCTCAGCCGACCGACCCGAGGCTCGGCCTACGCCGGACGGTGCTCCCAAGCTCAAGGCGGGGCCGACCGGCACGTGCGAACGCGCCTCGCCTCGAGCTCTTCGGCCGCCTCGATGCTCACCCGCTCTAGGGAACCTGGGCCAGCCCCTTCAGGCACATGCCGTACGGACCGCGCTTGCGTTCCCGGCCTGAGCGAGGAGTTCCACGGCCCTGATCGGCGTCGCGACTGAAGGATGGTTGCTTCGCAGGGCCGAGCAGACTTGCGCACCGTCCGCTGCGGCGTGCCCGTGCGCGCGTCATCGCTCTAGCGCGTCGCGGATTTGCTCCGTCGTCTGCGCCAGTGCGGCTTGCGTTCCCGGGACGTCGCGGAGCGCGTTGAGGAGGCCGAAGTCGTGGATCATGCCGTTATAGCGGGTGGCCGTGACTTGTACGCCTGCCGCCTTGAGCTTGCGCGCGTACGCCTCACCCTCGTCGCGCAGCGGATCGTTTTCCCCCGTGATGACGAGCGCCGGCGGCAGCCCCTGCAGCTCCTTGTCGCTTGCGCGCAGCGGCGATACGTACGGGATGTTGCGTGTCGCCTCGTCCGGCGCGTAGAGGTCCCAGCCGTACTTCATGAACGCGCGCGACAGAAATCGCCCCGTCGCGAACTCGCGGTACGAGTCGGTGTCGACGCTCGCATCCGTCGCCGGCCAAAGGAGCACCTGGTAGCTGATGCGGGGTCCGTTTCGATCCTTCGCCATGAGCGCGATCGCCGCCGTCATGTTGCCTCCAACCGAATTGCCGGCGACCGCGATGCGGCTCGCGTCGGCGCCGAGCTCGCTCGCGTGCCCGGCGACCCACTTCAGCGCCGCGTAGCTCTCTTCCAGTTGCGTCGGGAACTTCGCCGAGGGCAGAGGCGTGTATTCCACGAAGACGCCGACCTGACCCGAACCGACGACCAGGTCGCGCAAGAGCCGCTGATGATTCTCGAAGTTGCCGATAATCCAGACGCCTCCGTGCAGAAAGAGCAGCACCCCCGCATGGGGCGCTCGGCGCTGCGGCGTCATCACGTAGACCTTCACCGTGCGGCCGTCCTGGACAATGGTCCGCTCGGTTGTGGTGACGCCGGACATGTCGACCGGCGTCTTGTTCTGCAGCGCCGTGACGATCTCCTGAGGTCGGGGCTGCGGCAACTCCCAGAACGGGGTCGTATCCTTGTTGAGCTCCGCGAGAAACGGGCGGATCGCCGGGTCAATGCGTGGGTCCATCGCGGCGTTGGCCATGGCGTCGGACGGACGAGTCTTGGCAAACGCGGTTCCTTCGACTTGGTTCATGATGTCTCCTGCCGTGCGTTGGAGTGGATCTGTGCCCGCGTGACTTGCCGCCAGAGCGGCCGCGATCAACGCGGCCGCGGCCAGGGCTCGGGGGCTCCTCGATTGGCCTTTCTTGCGGTCTCCTCGTCGATCGCCGGATGCACTCGCAGTGCCACCGCACGGGTCCGTCTCGACCCGTGGTTGACGCATGCGCCCCACAGCCGAGCGTCGTCACGAGAGCTGAGGGGCCCAGCACAGTGGTCGTTCGAATTCGTGATCAAATGGTGGGCCGGTCCAACAATGGCGGAACCGCCAGGAGACTGGCTCGTCCGACATTCGGGTGAGTGGGTGGATCGATAGAGGTCCACCCTCCGCAGCGGAAGAAAATGGTTGTCCGTAGTTTGGCACACTGAGATAGCCGAAGACTCGATTCTTCGGAATTCGCGCACCGAGTTGATGGATTCCCAGTCGACCACGATCAGCCACCTTCGCGCGCTGCCGCGTGCACCTTCGGAACTCCGCTCGGATTCATTGCCAGCGTTTCCACCACCATTCGCCAAATAACCAGGCCACTCTATGATGGCCGATATGGCGGGTACCACGGGGCTGGGCTAGCGTCGGCGGACAATGCGGGCAGGACGGATGGGAATTGCCTCTGGGCTTGTCATGATGGCCACGATGGCCGCATCGCTAACAACCACCAGGTGCTACACCCATCAGTGCGACCCGAGCACCCGGGACATTTACCCCCGAATGAATGACGCCGGGGCCGCCGGCGGCTTCATGATCGACGAGAACACCTTCGTCACGAACTCTCTCGATGGGAACTGGCTCACCTTCCGTGGAGCCGCCACGCTGCGCATCTGGTTTCCCCCGGAGGCCCAGGGACGCATCCCGCTCGCGGCCACCTGCTACGTTGGCCTCCCGACAACACCCGATTGTACTCCGGGACCGGTGAGCCCGAATGCGCAGTTCCCCGGCAGTGGCGTCAACTACGCCCAGGCCGCGGGACAGCTCTCCGAGTTCAACGACCTGAACACGCGCCGCACCGACACGGACGCCGGCACGTTCGGCGGCGGCTTTGAAGTCACGAACGCGACCTGCGTGTGCTACCTCGCGTGGTGCCGCGTGGACTTCGTGCCCCTCGACGCCATGTCATCGCTGACCGACGACGCCTCTAGCGAGGCCGGAGCCGACGCCGGAACGACTTCGCCCGACGGGGGCCCAGGCGACGCCGCGGCCGAATGACCCTGTCCCCGCTCGTAAGCACGGGCGGAGTCGATATCCGTCCACCCCCTTGGCGTCGACCGGCGACCCGTCCGACATGCGTAGCTTGGAGCAGGCCCAATCTGTCAGGGGCGGTCGCCGGGGGGCCGCGCTCAGCGTGCCGCTGGTCATTGCGCCGAGCGACTCGGTGCCGCCGGCCGATCGATTGAGGGCCTGCGCTGTCGCAGGCTCCGCCTATCACCGTCGCCACCCCGAATTGGGTTTGCGAGGTCGAGATGCTTCTTGTGTTGGAGGTGTTGGAGCCGTTGAACGCGGCGAGCGAACGGGAGATTGTGGGGCCTACACCGACGAAGAAATGGTCCGTTAGGCGAAAGACGAACGGGGCGTAGACCGCGACGTATCCGGCCGACGTCCCCGTGGAACCTGTCGCTCACGATGACGCCGTCGTCCCCGCGGAAAGTACCGTTCCCGTAAAAGGTGCTGCGTACGTTTCGTGAATTGACTGATACCCGAACGCTACGCGCGGAAACCACGATATGCCACTGCGGATCGGCACGTTGAATCCGAGGCGCGGCCCAAGCGGACCTCCTCAGCGACTCGCAACGATCGCCCCGATACGATCGGGCGGGGAATGCTGCATCCTACTGGATGGGGGCTTGTGGTCGAACTCGGCAGCGGCTCGCAAAGTGTCGTTCGGAGTATTCGCTTTGAAATGTTACTTCGCGCTGCGTACTGGCGATGGTGGACCGTATTTTCATGTCATGGTGAGATAATGGGGATCGTCTTTTTCCTGAAAGGCTGGCCGCGTTGGCCACGCGCAATCGGGCTCGCGTGTGCGACCTTGTATGTCGGGTGCAGAGCCTCGAGTACGGTGTCCACACGAAGTGGGTCGGCTGGCGGATCGACCCCGGCGTCCTTCCAAGCGATAACGGCGGTGGGGGCGACATCCCGCTGGATGAACGAGAGTTCGGAATCCAGCGTTGTCAGCCAGGAACCCTCGCCGTCCTCCGGTAGCTCACGCGCGGTGTCCTCCACTGCGACCAGTTCCCGCCAGGCGCTCATCACATCGCAGAATGCGGCCTATGGACCTAGCGCAGACGCTGGATCCTGCTCTTCGTCGCTCGCAAGTCGAATTCGGATTGCAACTGTGGACCTCGGAGTTCAATACGACTACAACGAGGTTGACAATAACGGTCCGAGCCTGGGGCTCACCCCCCTAGCCATTTCGCCGATTCCCTCGGGCGGTTCGCGGATGGGCTTCCTCGGGGCCGATGGCGATATCCACGTCGCGACGCTGGACGCAAGCGACAATCTTGTCGCCGGGTCGGTCTTCAGTCTTCCGGGCTACGACTTTCAGGACATTTTTGCCGACGACAGCGGAGGAGTCGTTTTGATGAGCAGAGCCGCGATGGGCAGCACCGCGAACAACAACTGCGGCGCCATCGACAATCTTTGCGGTCTGACTTCGAATTATCCCGTGGCGGCCAGTTGCTACGACATGTACTTGGTTCGCTTCGATGGTACGAGCGAGACGTGGTCCACGAAGCTGACGGACACGGCGGCCGCTCTCCCGGCCTATGGCACGAGCGCGACCGCTGGGGGCAACGTCGTCTTCATCTGGTCCGAGTACGCACACAACGGTCGGATCGCATTCGACGGGTCGAATTACGCCGCCTACTTCGGAGCCGCCATCACGGTCCCCAATCAGGCATGCGTCGGCGCGAGCGCGCTCGGCACCGGCGTCAACATCCACCAGGGCGACAGGCTGAAGGTCATCGACGCGAGCGGAGTTGTGCAAAGCGCCGGCTTCGACTGGGGGTGCAGCCACAGCGGGTACGAACGAATCGCGTGGGATCCGATCGGGGCGCAGTACGTGCCCGTCTGCAAGAATGATTTGGCAGACGAAGGCGAGGCCGGCCGGATTGCGCTGGCTCCGAACTTTCCAACCAATCCCATCCACTCCGTCGACCTCGCCTATTCGGACCTCGGGAGCGTGCTGTCAGCGGGCGACGGCGGGGCCTGGGTGATTGCGAGCGAGATCCGCCAGGGTCAAATGCCCGCAAGCAACGGGCTCGCCGATGTCGACCTCTGGCACTTCACCCTTGCGGCAGGAGGGGTCGTGGCACCGAACGCACCGGACGAAAACATCAAGCTCGTCAGCGACGCGGCCAACGATCGAGCGCCCCACCTTGCGCTATACGGGTCGAGCTCGATGGTCGCGGCCTGGGAAGAGTCGAACGCGACGGGCGATTTGCTGCAAAGCGACCCCGACCGAAAAATGTACCTCGAAGTCCTCGACAGGACGAGCGGCGCGCCGCCCAGCGGCTCCACAACGACGTCGGCTGGTCCGCTGCAAGTCGCCGTCCTCGGTAGCCGCTACCAGGACTTTCGCGCTTACCCGGACGGCAGCGTCGCTTATCCTGCGCCGGGCAATGGCTCGACCCAGATAAACATTCTTCGCGTCCTCCCCTGCAACTGACGCGACTCGCCGCAAAGGCGCCCGAAGTGGATGTCGACCTGCCGGCGCCCACGCTGAGCCATCACCTCGGCCGTCGATGCGGGCCGCAGGCGTCGTGCGCGTTGTCCTCGAAGCGGGAGCAGGTCGCAGGGAGTCGCGCGAGGGCGGTCTCGGTCGTCAACTCGGAGTCCGCGGCTAAATTTAAATTAGAGCGAGACGGGGGCTCTCAGTCCGACGACCTCCATCGTGTGGGCCGGGGCTGCGATGACGACGCGCGACGCCGCCACGACGCCCTGGTCGGGGCTCGCGAAATGGCTTGCATGGCAGCAGGCGTCGGCGTCAATCCTCGCCTCGGAGCCAGGGGCGCCATGCTGGTAGCACGGCTCGAGCAGCACGCCGGTCATCCTGGCGCAGGTGAGGTAGCGGTGACCCGCAGCGAGCGTTGCTGCGAGCAGGGACAAGGCGGCCACGAGCGCCCGGGCGCCCTTCCACCATTGCAGCCGCCGGCTGGCTCGTGAGCGCACGGTACTCAGCTCTTCTAAGGCTGCACCGCAAACCTCGCCAACTATTCTTTCATGCGAAGGTCCGCGCCGTGGGACCGAGGGTGTCGGGGGCGGGCCGCCGGGGCCCAGTCCGTTTTCACGCCTGATGAACGCGAACGGCGGAGCATCTCGGCTGCCAGCCTGGCCTGCCTCCTCAGCGACTGCGTGCGTTCGCGCCGGCACGTTCTCGCCATTCGGCTTCCAATCAGCGGGGACGGCCTCGTCGTCGCCTTTGCGCCTTCCGCGCCTGTCTCCGAATCACCACGGGCGTGACGTGGCGTCGCGCACGAGAAGATCGACGAACGCGCGCACCTGCGGAGGCAGGTAACGCGATGGCAAGTAGAGCGCATAGATTTTCCTCGTCACCGGCACCGCGCCGGGAAGAACCCTGCGCAGCAATCCGGCGGCCGCGTCGTCACGCGCGAGGTAGTCTGGGAGCTCGGCTATGCCGAGTCCTCCACGCGCCGCTTCGCGTGCTGCGAGAACGCTGTCGGTGGCAAACACGACCCGACCGTGTCGCAGGTTGGTCGCCCCTCCGCTGTACGCGATGACCGCGTGCGAAGCGAGATCGTCGAGCGTTGCTGGCGCGCGCGCGCCACGCAAGTAGGCCGGGCTGGCGTAGAAACTGCGCCGATCCTCGGTGAGAGCGCGCGCGACGAACTCGGCCGGTAGCGCCGAGAGCACGCGCACCGCTACGTCGATGCGTTCGACGACCATGTCCACCAGCCGATCCTCGCACTTAATGTGCACGTCGAGTGCCGGGTGCTTGCGCGCAAGCGCGACGAGCAATGGCGCCACCTTCACCGAGCCGTAGACCATCGGCGCGGACACACGGAGCGTCCCGCGCATCGTGTCGCTTCGCGACGACGTCTCGCGCTCGAGCCCTTCGAAGCCGGCGATCAACTCGCGCCCGCGCGAGATGTACGCCTCGCCAGCGTCCGTGAACGCCACTCGGCGCGTCGTTCGCTGGAGGAGCCGAACCCCGAGCCGCCCCTCGACGCGCGCTACTGCCTTACTGACGGCGGAGGGCGACAGACCCAGGCGCGCGCCGGCGGCGGTGAACGAACCCCCGTCGGCAATCGCGACGAGCAGCTGAAGAGCATGCGCTGCGTCCGCGATGTCGTGCGGTCTCCGATCCCTTGGCATCGCACGAGCGTAACCCGTGGCGGCGCCGATTCGTGAATCGTATTCACAAGAGAATCGATCCCGCGCGGCGTTGTCGCGCGCTCGCGACGGGTTAGGGTACCGAGCGCGACTCGGAGCATCGACTTGAAGCGATGGCCGACGACTGCGCCTGCATTCCCGGGTGCAGCAGGTACGGACCGCCCGCATCCGTCGCTGTGGGGGGAAGACGCTTTAAAAAAATGGGAGAGGAGGAAAGCAAAATATGAAAAACGTTCCGCTCAAGGGGCCCCCGCCCTCCGTTGTGCTCGTGCACGGCTCTTTCGTCGACGGTTCGGGTTGGGAAGGTGTCTACAAAATCCTGAGACGCGACGGATATCCCGTGGCCATCGTGCAGAATCCGACGATTTCGCTTG
>JBEKFX010000158.1:0-10829 GCA_050013115.1 Polyangiaceae bacterium | reverse complement strand
GATACTTTCTAGCTTGCGCCGTTGGGCAGGTGTCAGGCGCAGTGGCTTCGTCTTCCCCATGGAGGTTTTGATAACACAATCCGTCCCCGATCGTTGATCTCATCTCCGTCTCGGTGCACTAGCGTCCGTCGTGCGGCTTCGATGCGACGATCTGCACGTGGAATTCCCTCGTGTTCGACGCGAAGCCATGTAGCGCGGACTCGAAGCGTTGAACCGCAGCGTCGAGTCGAGCAACGCACTCTCCGAAGCCGACCACGGCGCGTTCGAGGTTCGGGTCGGAAAGGGTGACCGTTCGTGCCGGCAAAAGCCGGTCAAGGTACGTTTCCAGCTGGACCATCAAGGCGATGCGGCGATCCGTGACATTGAAAAGCACGGACACCAACGTGAGGACGACCGCGGACCCGATACCGAGAAGTGAGTTCGAGAAGGCCACCGCCATCCCCGTCAAGGCCTGGGTCAGTCCCGTGGTCAGGGCGTGCGAGACGTCGGCGACCTCGCCGGCGTCGGAGGACACGAGGTGGACGAGTCTTCCGACGGACAACGTGAGCCCATAAAACGTGCCGAGAAGGCCCAATATGATGACCAGGCCCGTGGCTGATTTGACAAACCGCTCGGCAAAGAGGAGTGGCTTGAGTTCCGACTGGAAGTTGTCTTCGATGATGGCTTGCGTGTTTCTGTCCGGCGCCCTACGCAAGGCATCGTCTGCGTCGCGTACGATGAGATTGAGAACGCGATGGGCGAAGATCCGATGATGCGGCCCATTTTCCCTCAAGTCTCTTTCCATGCTGGCGTAGCGGGAGCGAACAAAGAAAGTCGCGCCGGCACCGAGAAGCAGGCACGCGAGCGTCGTCGCCAGGATGAGGCGCCCGGTGGTGTCGACGAGCGACAATCCTTCAAAAAGTGCGGTTGGCATCTCTAATCGCGTCCCATCGTACAATGATGTCCCGCTGTGCGTCCGAGAGCAGACCAGGCGGCGCGGCCGTTTATTCCGCACTCTTCGGGCCCAGCGACCAGGGCTGTAGCTGGCAAGCGGGGTTGCATCCACGTCTCCGTCGGCAAACGAGGATTGTGTCAATTTGACCCGGAGAGTCCAAATGACCCAACACCGCGGCAGGCGAGTGTTCTGAATGGCTCTTTAGAAGATGCTCGCCAGGGGCAGCTCTCTCTCGGGGCAATTCAGCACGGCGGCTGGGCGGCTCTCGTCGACACACCTTGTTTGCAAAGAGGACCCGTGATACTTCGCACACGGAAAGGCGGCGCTCATGAGAATGACGATTGGTCTTGCGCGGTGCTCCGGGACCGGGATTGTAGCGAGGTCATCGGTTGGCCTTTTTGGTTCGCTCCTCAGCCTCGTCGTGGCCTGCGGCGGCTCGCAAGTCACCGCAGCGGCCCCGGCGGGCTCATCTTCCCCCGCTGCCACGGCCAACCTCGAAACGCCGGCGCAAGCCTCGACTCGGGGCAATGTGCAGGTCTCGGTCGACATCCTCAAAGCGTGCGGACTTTCAAGTGCGGACGCGTTTTTTTCCTTCGATTCCTCTCGACTCGAAAGAGAAGACATTCTACCACTTAACGCCATCGCGGTCTGCTTCACGACGGGCGCGCTCAAGGGCCATGCGATGAAGCTCGTCGGCCATGCCGACCCCCGTGGGGCTGCTGAATACAATATGACATTAGGGCAGTCCCGGGCCGACGGGGTCGAGACGTACCTCGAAAAGAAGGGCCTCACAAACGCCAAGGTCAAGGCAAGCTCTCGTGGCGCGATGGATGCCAGCGGCACCGATGAAAGCGGATGGGCCCGGGATCGCCGTGTCGACGTGATGCTCGCAAACTAGGATTCGCGAGCGCGATTCTCGATCAGGGAGTTCGAGTACCTCGAGTGGTGGGCTGCGACGGTGAATCTCCCTGACGAAACGTGCCATGGTGCTCGATGTGACATAGGTGCACGACAAGTCGATGCCGAATCGCGAAGGGGCACGCGCGTCTCGGTGTAGACCGCGTGCATCGCGGAGGGGCGGGTCATCATTGAGAAGCCCTTCGGTCCGAGCGTAGGTGAGTAACGTCAGAGCGGCGCCAGGATGCCAACGCGCGCCCGGATCCGAAGGGAGAGCCCATGTCCACGCCCAAGACCGCCGTCGCGACGCCGATCATCCTGGCGCCTCCCTTCACCCATGCCACGGCGATCCGAAAGATTCGCGTCGCCGAGGATGCCTGGAACGGACGCGACCCCAAGCGTGTGAGCGCCGCCTATAGTATCGATAGCCGGTGGCGAAATCGTTCCGAGTTCATTGCTGGACGCGCATCCATCGAGCGCTTTCTCGAAGGCAAATGGGAGCGCGAACATGAGTATCGACTTATCAAGGAGCTTTGGGCCTTCGGCGACGACCGCATCGCGGTTCGCTTCGCCTACGAATGGCACGACGACCACGGCGCATGGCACCGCTCCTACGGCAACGAAAACTGGGCGTTCGATCCGTCGGGGCTCATGACTGCGCGCCACGCGAGCATCAACGACGTCGCGATCACGGAGGCGGAGCGCCTGTTTCACTGGCCCCACGGTCCGCGGCCGGAAGACCACCCGGGCCTCAGCGAGCTCGGGCTCTGATCCTCAGCGTAGGACCGTCGAGAGAAGAGATCAAGACGAGCTCGAGGGGCCTGTCCGAAGGTCTAGGTAATCGGCAAGGATACGCTCCGCTTCGTCCAGGGTGATGTCATTGGCCGGCGATTGTCCATTCGGGGAGTCGTCCAGACGGTTCCTCGTTGGGGAAGCGAGCGCCGAGGACCTGCTGTCGGAGTCGCGCGTCCACACGACGGGTGGTGGGAGACCTGGCGAGGAGGCGTTTTCGAGCGTGATCGCGTAGGTCATGGGCCGACTCGCGCGAAGATCCTCCTCCTCCCGCTTCTCGTGTCGCGCCTTGTCCTGCGCCAGGTCCCGCCGCCGGTCCGCCTCATTCAAGGAGACAGATTTGGTAGTCAGGCTCTGCCTGAGGCGAGCGATGTCGCCCGCGAGATCGCCGAAGTCCTTCTCGTCGGCAACCCGTTGAGCGGATTTGGCTCGCAGCCGAGCGACGTAGGGCTCGACGCGGTTCAGACGCTCGTAGGGCGCGGATGGCACGACGTCCCACGGCAGCGGGTCCTTCAGAGCGGACTCGCTCACACCGCTGACGCCACTCGTGGACGGCAGAACGATATCGGAGGCGACGCCCCGCAACTGCGTCGAAGCGCCGCTCGGCCGATAGAACTTGCTGATGGTGACCTTGAGGGCGCCCGGATCATAGGAGTGCGGGAGGCCTGCACGGTCCATGACGCGCGCCAGCGGCACGATACTTTGCACCGTCCCCTTGCCAAAGGTCGAGGAATCGCCGACGACGACCGCGCGCCCGTAGTCTTGCAACGCGCCCGCCAAGATTTCCGTGGCCGACGCACTGAACCGACTGGTCAGCAAGACAAGCGGTCCGTCGTAGGCCACCGCGGGATCGGGATCTGCGCCCACCTCGATATGGCCGGCTTGATCGCGCGTCTGCACGACGGGTCCCTGGCGAATGAACAGGCCCGTCAGGGTGATCGCTTCATCGAGCGAACCGCCGCCGTTCTTTCGCAGGTCGAGCACGACGCCCTCCACGTGCTCCGCCTTCAACTTGGCCAGGAGCCGGGCGACGTCCGCGGTCGCGCTGCGGCGGCCGGCGTCCTCGCGGCCACCCATGTCGGCATAGAACGAGGGCAGGTCAATGACGCCGAGTCGACGTATCGCGCCCTTGCCGGTCGGCAGGTCCACGATCCAGGCTTTCGCCTCCTGGTCCTCGAGCTTGACCTCGTCGCGGACGATCGACGCCGTCGTAGGAAGCGCCCCATCCGCCGCGCCCGCGGGGAGAATCGTCAGCGTCACCGTGGAGCCCTTCGGGCCCCGGATCAGCTCCACGGTGCGAGAGAGGGGCATGCTCATGACGTCGACGGGCTCCTTGCCGGCTTGCGCCACCGCGACGATGCGGTCACCCGGCTTGAAGAGACCGCTTCGGGCCGCTGGACCACCCGGGATGAGGTCGCGAATCGTGCAGTAGCCGTCCGCGTTCTCGAGGGTCGCGCCGATGCCGAACAGGGCGAGATTCATGCCGATGGAGAAACTCTCCATCTGTTCATGCCCCAGATAGTCCGAATGCGGATCGTAAACGTGAGCCAGCGCGTCCAAGTAGACCTCGAGCACTTCGTCGGGTCCGAACGCCTTCATGGTTTGGAGCTGCTGGGCGTAACGGTGTGTCAGCCCGCTCACGATCTGCTCTGGTCGTTTGTCACCCAGCTTCTCCTGCAAATACTCCATTCGGAGCTCCTGCAACCACAGCTTCTCGGCCGCGGTCAGGTCCGCCGGTCGCGGCGCGCGCTCGCGGTCGAAGGAGTAGGCGTCGTGACCGGTGAAGTCGAACTTTGCCGTCTGCAGGACATTTGTGACGTACGAGACCCGCTGCGCGAGCCGCTCGAGATAGCGCGCAAAGATCGCCTGGGCCGCACGGGTGTCACCAGCCCCGCGGGTCGCCTGCGCCAGCGTTGCGCGATAAGCCCCGAATTCGTCTACATCCGCTTGCAAGAAGAGCGACCGCGTTCCGTCCAGGGAATCGAGGTACCGATCGAGAAAAGTCCCGGCCAGATCGCGGTCGAACCGGTGATGAGCGAATTGGGATTGCTCGAGCAGATTGGTCGTAAGGCGGGTGATGTTGGCCTCGGTCGTGCGCGATTCCGGCTGCTCGGCGGCCGACCGACGGCCGATGCCCGTTGCGGTAAAGACGACAACAAGTCCGAACCCGACCAGGGGAGAGATGAACCTTCGGCATTTCATGGCGACTCCAGGGTCGACGGGGTCGACGCGCGTGATGCGACGGACGAGCTTCGAGAGCTCAGCGTCACACGATTACTCCTACACTGGGGATCTGCGATGACCTGCGCCTTGCGGCGAGATGACAAGTGTGAAGGGATACCCGCCCAGCCGACCCGTCGGCCGATCCATTCGCGGATGGGGGACCGCGGCCGGCGCGAAACTCGGAGCGATGCTCGTGATCCTGCAGCCGTTATCGGGCGCCCGGCGCTCCCCGCCTCGGCCTCGTGCGGGCGTCGTTGCGGGAAGTGAGACGCGGCCCCTCGCGTCCCCAGCGTAGGTCAAGGCTCGGGAATCGCACCGAGGTCGACCGTAACCTCCGCCGTTTCTGAAACGCTCGAAATCAATCGGGTCGTCCACTCGAGCAATCGCCCTTGGGGGTCGCGCGGTCGAACATCGTGGTCTTTGAGCCCGACACGCAGCGGCTCTTTCGACCGGATCGCAATTCGCATCGGCTTGGAGTCGGCTGGAGCGCCCGTCGGGTAGCGGAAAAGAACGTCGACGACGTCATCTTTTTGGACTTTGTGTCCGTGGACGACAAGGTCGCCGTGAACCGTCATCGTGCAAGTTCGGACTTCATCCCCTCCGTCCGACGTCGGGGTCGCTTCCGCGAGGTCGCGAACGCTCGCCCCGTCGATCGCGCGAATCACAAAATCGGCCCAGCGCATGTCCTCCTGCGTCTGCTCGCCGACCTGCACACCAAGCCAAGCTCGTGCGTGTTGGCTTTGGAGCTCATCATAAAGGTGGTTTCCGAAGGTATGCGTCGTGAACGTGGAGAGATCGACGCGGACGTGCCCTCGCGATTGCGTAAGGTCCCTCGGCGCGAGGTCGAGTACTCCACTTGCAGCCGTCGTACCGCCTATGATGCGCTCTTTGCGCCCCTGCATCTCGACGCGCGCAGTGCTCCGGGGGTCGATCATGTAGTGCCATACAATGGCCGTCGGATCGGCCATCGATACCGATGGCAAAGCCGCAGTCGGCGCACGCTTCGCCGATGCGTCTCCGCGGTGGCAACCGAGCAACCAAAGCGTCACGAGCGAAATCGCGAGGGATTCTCGACCATACGGCATGTGGCGCGAGATGATGGCACCGGCCACGAGATCGCACCACGACGCCTCATGACCGGACGGCGCCCCGCAGAGCTCCACGATCTCTTCGCGTAGCGACATCACGGTCACAGTGACCGGCGTGACGACCGACGGCAGCAGCACTCGAGCTTCCGCGCATCGACCCAAGCGCGTCTGGGAATACTCCGCGAGACGTTCGCGCAGGCCGTCGAGACCTTCGGTGACTCGTTCGCCCGAGTGGCCGGCCATGGGCTTCGCCCCGGTATCGACTTTGATGCCAGGCACGAGGCCCGCGTGCGCGACGGCGTTGACGAACGGAGTCCCGTCTCTTGTCTCCTGCCGGAGCGTCTCGTCGCAGACGATCACGCCGCTGATGCAATCCGCGAGACCGGGCGTGGCGACGATCCAATCACGATACGCACGGCGGGTCTCGGCGTTCTGCGGTATATGCAGATTGGCAAATCGCTTGTTGCATGTGGGATTGCTTTCGTCGATCGCCAACAGACCTCTGTCGCCGTCGACCAGCTTTGCAGCCGTATCCGAAACGTTGGATGGTTCATCGGGCACCCCGCCACGTCCAGTTCCGGATCTCTGGAAGGTCCTGGCCGTGCTTGTCGATGTACAGCTTGTGCTCGATGAGCTTGTCTTTCACCATCTGTTTCAGATAGGCGCCTTCGGCGCCCAGGTGGAGCGTCCGGTCGACCACGTCTTGCACCAGATGGAACCGGTCCAGATCGTTCTGCACTCTCATGTCGAAAGCGGTCGTGATCGTGCCCTCTTCCTTGTATCCGCGGACGTGCAGGTTGCGGTTCGTCCGAAGACGGAGAGCAGGCAGTTGGCGTCGGGCGGGAGGTAGATGGCATCGGCGGATACGGAACGGCCAACGACTTGCCGCGGCCCGACCTCATCATCGCAGACCGTATGCATGTCGCGTCTCGACAAACTGACGGTGGTGCGCCGCATCTGCGAGGCCTTGCAATTTGCAAAGCGTTCGCATTCTGCCTTGGCCACCAGGCGGCCTGAGCGGCATGCCTCGCCCGAGGCGCCTCCGGCGTATGCGTGGACGACCGGGGGCTTCACGGCGCGATTCCCGTCTTCGGCGGACGCCGCCGACCTTGCGCCCGACCGCGGGTCCTCATGCGAGCCGGTCGCCGAACTTGCGGCGCCGTCTCCCCCGTGACCGCGGCACCATGATCGAGTGGCTTGGGGGGCGTCGTACCTGAGCCAACCTGAGCCGCGATGCCGCACGTGCCGAGGACGAACGTGGCCCGCGCAGGCAGCCGACGCCCGCTTCGAGCAGGGCGTGATTTGTGCGTCCGGCGGTGATCATGACCCAATCATCCCACCTCGCGGTCGCGCTCTCGATTCTGACTGGACTCACGATCGCCGGGTGCGCGCACGACAGCGCGCCAACGGCGAACGCGCCCAGTTCTGAACCAGGAACAGGCGTTCCCGAAGGGGTCGCCAACACCCAGAATGCCGCCGACCTCGAAATTGCCGGGCGTTTGGCCACCTCACGCTGCGAGCGCGCGCTGGCGTGCAACGATATCGGTGCCGGCAAGGCCTTCGTGTCTCGAAACCTGTGCATGCAAGAGGTTCGCGGCAACACCGCAAACGATCTGACCAGCTACAAATGCCCACACGGATTGAACAGCGACGGCGTGGACCGCTGCAGGGCCGCCGTGGACGGCGAGTCGTGCGGCCACTCGCGCGACAGCCTCTCGCATTTGGCAGAATGCAAGACCGAGGCGCTCTGCCTGAAGTGACGTCGACGGACAGAGCCCCGCCGCGGTGGTCGCCACGCCGCTTTCAGAGCGGCTTCGACCTTGCGCGCTCGGATCCCCGTGATCCCTGGCTCAGGGTTCCCCCGCCAAGCGGATTCCCTTGTGTCGACCGATGATTCCCTCGGACCCCGAAAAGGATACGTGCACTTCCTTGTCGAGGCGCGACCCTCTGAGCGCGATTTTTCCCTTCGCGCTCGATACTCGGATGGACTTGCCGTCCGGTAGGAAAATGTCCTCGGCGAGCTCGCGCCGGACAGCGCGTTCGATGTCGAAGTCCGTCGGTTTTCCGACCGGCTGCACCAGAACCTCATCGCGAACGTTCCAGACACCCATGGTGTCCTGGGCGTCGCCCTCGGCCGCACGCCGCGCGTTTGGAGTGTCGACCGTTCCGCTCAGAACGACGGTATTCTGGACGGCGACCTCCGGCATGAGTTTCTTCAGCCGGGGATCAAGGAGGAAAGCGGCGTGAATGGCCCGGCCAATCTCTCAGAGTCGGATGTCACCGAAGTCGGTCACCCGTTTTTGATCATCCCGCGCGAACCAATCGACGGTGACAGCCGCGTCATCGACAGGAGGGCCACCCCCTGCGTGACGGCGACCTGCACGTGCTCGGAGCGGAGCAGACCCTCGTCGTGGAAGTATCGCTCGATGGTCTGAGCGATGTCGGAGTCGGCGAGCGGAGCCCGGGCGGGTGGCCGGCGTCACGGTGATACCGGTGAGCTCCGGTGGGTGCGTCACACTGTGGCAAGCCCCGAGCTTCCTGTGGAGAAGCGAACAGAGCGGACAACGCCTCATCAAGCGTCGGTTGCATCACGACCTTGTCTGCCGTCGCTACGATGACCCGCTTGAGTTGAGGAAATTTCGTGCCCTCGGCCCGGAGGTACAGCGGAACAACGTAGAGAAATGAATTCTCGAGCGGCATGACGATGAGCTTCCCACGAATGACGTCGTCGTTGCATTGTCGTGCGAGGCGAAGTGGATGGGCCCGTCTCCCGACCCCTTCTGGTCCCAAAGGGTCAGCTGCTCGGAGATGGTCGTGCTCTGATTGATCATCGCAGCGATCTGGTTCGGCCCGTACGTCAGCTTGTCCTTCGGTAGTTGATAGAACAGTATCTTGCCATAATTGGGAAAGTCGGACCTCGCGGCGAGCCAGGAAATCATATTGTCCCTGTTTTGCGGCGTGAACGGACTCATGAGCATGTACTCGAGCTGGTCGCTGCCGGGAAGCTTCATCAGGATGTAGTACGGTTCCATCGGGCCTGTTCTTCCGTCGTAGGTCTCTTGCGGGGGCACCCACAAGTCCTCGCGGTTGTAGAACACCTGAGGATCCGTCATGTGGAAGGTCTGGTATTGCGTCGCTTGGATTGCAAGCAAGTCCTGCGGATAACGCAAATGCATTTTCAGGTCCGCGGCCGCACGTCGCCAGCCGGAGCCACTCGTAGCGGGTCGCGTCAAGGTCGCCAAAAAATTGTGCGCCGGTCATCAACGGACGGCCGATCTCCTCGTCCAGTTATGCTCATTTGGTGGAGTGGCCTTTCTGAACTTCGGCCTGATGCTTCTTGTCCCAGTCCTGAACCGTGCGCACGTCCTCGCGTCCTAGCTGCTCGTAGAATTGGTGCACGCGCTCGACGAGCGCCGGCGGCGCCTCGGGCTTCGGTTCGGCCTTGGCGTCGGGCTTCGGTTCGGCCTTGGCATCGGGCTTCGGTTCGGCCGTGGCATCGGGCTTCGGTTCGGCCTTGCGCTTCGTCGCAGCCTTCTTGTCGGCCCGATCGAGAACCCAGTACGCCGCCAGCTTCACGCGGTCGTTCACGACGGCCCAGGCAATCGCGTAGCCCCACACGAACCCGGCCCAGCCCCAGCCAAGCGGCGTCATGAACAGCCCGTACACCGCGATCAGAGTCGCCACAGTTTGCGTGCCAAGTACCGCCATCCAAAGGATGCGCGCTGGGCGTATCGACCAAAACGGACCGCGTGTTCGCGTGAGGAAGATCGTCAGGTGTCCTGCGACCGACAGCTTCAGGTACATCAGCGTCTGAATGTGCGGTCGATCGAGATGGAAGACGCGCTCACCCAGATAGAAGAGGCCGAACGCCGCGATCACTCCGACGACGCCCAGCACCGTCGCGATGCCGAGGACCGTGCGCATGTTCCACGCTTCAGGCTGGTCCTTGTAGTGGACGTTGTCATAAGCGATGGAGAGGATGGCGCCGTCGTTCAGCAGCGCCAGCATCACGATCATCACGGCCGTCACGGGGAAGAAGTTGAAGACCAGAATCGCAAGCGTCATGAAGAAGAGGACGCGCAGCGTCTCGGCGATGCGGTAGATCGCGTAGCTGTTCATCCGCTGGAAGATCCTGCGGCTCTCCTTGATCGCATCGATGATGACCGAAAGACCCGCTGTCATCAGAACGATGGCTGCCGCCGCGCGCGCCGCATCCGTCGCACCCGACACGGCGATGCCGCAGTCCGCCTTTTTCAGCGCCGGGGCGTCGTTCACGCCGTCGCCGGTCATCCCGACGAGGTGCCCACGCTTCTGAAGGATGTCGACGATGTGAAACTTGTGCTCGGGAAACACCTGGGCGAACCCATCGGCCTGGTCGATGGTGTCGGACATCTGCGAGGTCTCCTGGCGCTTGGCGTCGCCGAGGTCGCTCGCATCGAGGATGTTTGTACCCATTCCCAACTTCTTCGCGGTCTCCTTCGCGATGGCGAGCTGGTCGCCCGTGACCATCTTGACCTTCACGCCCATCCGGCTCGCCATCGCGATGGTAGCCTTGGCATCCTCGCGCGGCGGATCGAAGAGCGGTAGCACTCCGAGAAACTGCCAGTGTTCATCGCCGTCGGCGCGCGCCACACCGAGCGAACGAAAGCCGCGCGCGGCGAACTCGGCGATCGCCTTGTCGACGGCCGGCTTCACCGCGCCCGCATTCGCCGACAGCTCCAGGATCACCTGGGGTGCGCCCTTCGTCGTCTTGAACGTCTTTCCGTCCGGGCCCTTAACACTACTGTCGCAGCTTATTTGTCCATCCCGTCGAGTTCTGCGAAACGTCGCGTATGGCCTACGTTCTTGATGCGGCGGGTCGGGCGCGACTGGATCTCTACTTCGATGGGATCGGC
>JBEKFX010000157.1:0-10831 GCA_050013115.1 Polyangiaceae bacterium | reverse complement strand
ATCGGCCCGAGGTCGGCCCTCTCGGGGCTCGGAACGAGGAACTCGAAAACGAGGCCGGTGAGCAGCGCGGGGATGACCCCGGTCCAGAGTACGCGTGCCGCAGCGCGCATCACGGAAGAGAGTGGCACGCGTCGTAGCCGGGGAGTGCCGTCGTCGTACCTTTCGTCAATGCGTCTAGGTAGAGAAAGACAGCCAGCCCCGCGTTGATCGCCCCTCGCACCGCCCAGCGATCCGCGTCGTGGCCGCTCCAGCACCCGTTTGTGCAGTCCGGCTCGCCGGTCAGACTGTCGGGCAAGTTGTCGCCGCCATTGTGTACCGTCGTGCCGTCGTCAATGGTGGGCGGGCAGATGGGCCACCATGACGGTGGGGGACTCGCCGGCAATCCGTCGCCTCCCGACGGCGGGTTGTTCAGCGCCGACTGCCGTAAGCACCAGGGTCGCAAATTGTCGGCTGCCACTCCATTCGTGTCGACACTGCCACTGCCCGTGCTTCGATCGTTGCCGACCGTCCACGGACCCGCCGGCGCCGACGAATAGGCACTCTGCGGAAAGAGCGACGTCGAGACGAAACCCTCGCCGGACGGCAGGTTTTGATCCACGAAATACTCGAGATTGCCATAGAAGTCGACGGCGCGGATGGGCGGCGGGTTGTCCAAGCTGCACAAGCGCATCCACAACTCGGCGTCTCCGTTGATGGCGAGGAGGTGATCGTCGCCGGCGAGAAAAGTGCCGTCCGTGCTGGGGTCGGGCGTATAAAAGGGCTGCGTGGCGACCTGCACCGTTCCGTGAATGTCGGGGGCTATGGCCGTATCGTCCATGTTGCCAAAGAGGAGCGATAGGCATTTGTACTTCGCGACGGACAGCATGTTGGCCGTCGTCAGTCCAGAGGGCTGCACGATGTGGACGCCGAGGATGGCGGTGTTGCCCACGATCTGCAAAATGGATTCCGGAATGATGGCGTCGGTCCCGCCGAGGCCCATGAATGCCATGTAGCGCGCTGCGCGGTCGTCGACGGAGACAGAATCCCAGGGAGCGGGTAGCACCAACCCGAAGGCCTGGGCCGATGCACGATTGGCTCCGGGGTTGCTCACCGGCCCGAACAGCCCGTCGTGGAGGTCGGCGACCTGGGTGTTCCCGCCCGTCATCGTGAGAAGATTATCGGCCAGTCGCCCCGTCCCGTCGTAGTTCGGTCCGTGACAATTGACGCAAATGAGATTGAAAACGGCCGCTCCAGGCCACTCGGCGTAAACCGGATCAGACGGCGCGACGGTCGCGGTCACCGCCGGGTTGGTCAGCCAATCGGGCTGGGCGTCCCCGGCGTCGCCTGGATGACCGTCGTACCAGCTGACGGGGTGCTGGGATGAAAAGTCGCAGCCGCTGCTTTTGAGCCAGAGCCCCATCGGATAGGGCGTCGTGGCGAAGAGCGGCAGCGGGCCACCGACCGGATTGACGTCGGCCAGCGACGCGCTTTGGAGCAGATCGACCGCGACCGTGACTTCTTGCTGTTCGAGCTGCGCCGCCTGCAGATTGGCGTCGGTGCAACCTTGAGCGACCGGCTCGGGCTGCAATTGCACCAGAGTTTGCACCCAGGTGCCCTGGCGCGGTGCATAGGGGCCGGGCCGCTGCGTCGTGTCGGTGATGACCCAGTGGGCATGGTCGGGAAGGTCGTTGATGCCAGCGAGACTGCGAGTGAAGGAAAATGAGCTACCGTTCGCTTGCCCCGAGAGCGGGCCCTGCGTTCCCGTCGGAACGGGATGGCATGTCGGATCCGCGACGACGGCCGGGTCGAGAATGTCGGACGTGTCGGGGCAATACCCGTAATAGGACCAGGTCGTAGTGGTGGATACGCTGGGATTGATCCCCGTGTGCAAGATCGCGAGTCGCGCTTGCGCGCTCGTCACGGCGTCGTCGTATCCAGGCGAACCAGGCATGACTTCGACGTAGGGTTGCGGGGTGTCGTCGGCGGGCACGCACTTGCCCTGCGTGGTCGCCGTGGCCCCCACGCATGACTGGTTGGCCCCCGTGCACGGGCTGTCGTCCGAGCAAGACGGCAGCGTCAGCTCCGATGCGAAGGCTTGAAACGTCGTGTACTCGGAGCTCTGCGAATTTTTCAGCGTCGCGGGAATACTCACCATCCAGTCGCTCATGATCTGCTTCACCCGGCAGTCGTAACCGGGCGTGTTCATGGGCATGTGAGGGTACAAACCGTAGTCGTCGGTATACGTGAATGGGGTATCGACGTTCCGGTAGATGAGGCTCCGCCATGGCGCGTAACTCGCCAGCAACGGTGGAGTCGACGCCTTGAACGACTCCGACAGGTCGAGGAGCGACGGCGTGATGTACGGGATTGGCGTATTTCCCGTGATGCTCCGATTGATCCGCGGGCTGTAACTCTCGAGAGGAAATTGAAAAATGCCCCCGGTCGGCCCGGGCAAAAAACTCAAGATGGGAGCCAACATGGGGAACTGCACCGACGGGTATCCGCGCGGATTGTGGCAGTGGGCGCAGTTTCCGACCATGTAACCTTGGGCCACGAGCTCGTACGCGTTTCGCGGTGTCCGCGAGCCCTCCGATTGCTCGAGCGGCAGCACGTCGGAGAGGTTGTCGATCCCGGTGACCACGCCGTAATCGATGAGCCGTTGCAACTGCGAGAGCTCGTCCGCCGTTGCGGGCCCCTGCCCGGGCTCGATGGTCGTGCCACCTTCGCCGCTCGGTCGCCGGTTGATTTGCAGCGGGCGGAATCCAAGGACAAACGTTTGGCCGGGGCTTCCCATGTGACACTCGACGCACCGGGTGCTCGACGGAATGCCGTAGTGTCGCGCGGCGCCGGCGGCGACGAGAGCTTGGTCTGGGTCGAGCGGGTTTTGGGCCAGCACGTCGGCGGCGAGCTGCTCGTCGGTGTTGTAGAGAAACTCGGTGTCCCCGAACGGTAAGCCATCGTTGAGCGGCGTCTCGACGAGGGTGGCGTCCGACTCGTCCGCAGTCCAGCGATAGGTGCCAAAGAGCGCGTTCTGCTTCGCGCTTCCGTCGGGATTCAGCGTGTCGTGCCGGGCGACGATGAGACGGGTCTCGATTTTGCGCCAACGAATGCTGCCGTCCGTGTCGGCGATCCGCTTGAGAAAGGTCTTGTAGAAGCGGGTATTATCTGGGATCTCGAACTCTTGGCTGGCCTTGTCGAAGCGGATGGACTGACCATGCGGGACGCGCACGTACCTCAGCTTGCCCGCGTCGTCGGACCAGAGTGGATAGGCCGGCTGGTAGGCGATGACGCCATTTTGCGCGAGCGTCGCCGTGTCGAGGGTGACGAGGTCGGTCTGCGCGAGGTCGATGGGGAGTCCGATGAGTTGAGCCTGGCTCGTCACGCTGGGACCCGGCGGCTCGGCCGTAAGTGCGGCGAACATCGCGTCCAAAGCGGCGACCGTCGGCTGCACGGAAGCCTGGGCCACGAGCGCCGGGTCGGGAATGCAATCGCCCAAATTGGTCAGTCCGTCGCCGGCCGCGACCGTGAGCGCAAATGGGCTTGATCCCCCCCCGTCGGATCCGGAGGTGCCGCCATCGGTGCCCTGGCCGAGAGTGAAGGACGCTGGACTGCCTGCCCCCAGCCACTGGGAGATGAGTATGGCGAATTGATAGACCGGATCCGTTGGAAGACGCTGCGAGAACGGCTCACCGTCGGGCGTGCCGGGGGGCGGCATCGGATCGTTCGGGTCACTTGCCGGATCACTCTGGGCCGTGGCCTCGTCCGACATGACGTGCGCGAGGATGCCTTTCGTCATCTGCGTCCTAAAGGCAACGGCATCAGAGATTTGAAAGCCGCCGAAGCCGGGCGGGTCCACCAATGGCCCGTGGCAGGACCCGCAGATGCTCACGAACGTTGAAAAGAGATCGGTCTCATAAACCACGGTTCCCCCGCCCGACGACTGGGCGGACATGGCCGTCAGGCGCGCCGGCATGGGTTGCGCGATCGCCCGCCGGCACATCCCTTGAACTTCAACCGACGAAGGAGCGGCGGCCGCCGAAGAAAACGAAGTGGCGGCCGTCGACGCGTGCTGCGCCTCCCAAAGCGCCGCCGGATATTCCTCTTGGGCGCAGCCGCCGAGGACTGCGAGCGCAATGGCGACGGTGGCGAAAACGGCGCCGCGCGTAAGCTCCATCGTCTTGGATTCCTTTGTTCTCCTCGAGGCGCTTCGACGTACCATAAGCATCGCCGCGCTCGTGCGACAACGATGTGACTTCTAAAGTGACTAGTCCCGACGACTTTGGAAGGGGGGGGACCAGAACGCCCCGATTTGCAGGGAATTCAAGAAGGACGCCTCGCCCCTCGCCCCTCGCCCGGTCTGGGCGCTGGCGTATTCAGGAATTACGCGCGGCCCGTGTGAGCAGGCCCTACGGATATCCCGTGCGGCGCGACTTCAGTCAACCATGCGGCGCGCGGCCTCGCATTCACTTCCTATACGTTTTTTTTCGTATCATTTTCGTTTCCTTCGCTGTTTCGGCACAGAAACGCGCCTGGAAGTAAGAAGAAGGAGCCGGCCCATTTCACGCATGCGATGGATGCCTTTCCGGAAATCGGAGCGCTTTTTCCGAAAATCGGATGGTGGTGCGCTCCTGGCAGGGGTTACGTTGCGTGCGTCGAATTCAAATGTACCGGGGTTTCGACACGATTCGGCGCCCGGCCAAATGTTGGTCCGGGTCTTGGACAAGGGCGATGCGAAGCGTGCCCGGGGCTCCCGCGGGGCGCGAGCGCGCAACACAACGTTTCTTCGGAGGACATCGCAATGAAAGCATTCATCAGTAACGCGGTTCTCGGGCTAGCCCTCGCGACCGTCTCGGTCGCCGGCTGCGCAAATAGCACCGGCGGCAATCTGCCGGGCACCGAGAACATCGGTTCCGTCGGAATGAAGCTGACGCTTCCGGGTGGGCTGCAGCTCAACAGCGTCTCGTACAAGATCCTGAGCGGTACGACAGTCGTCGCGCAGGGTACCGTCAACGTGTCCAACAGCTCTGAAATCGCGTTCACGATCGGCGGTCTCCCGTCGGGCAGCTACACGGTCACAGTGACCGGCGTGACGACCGACGGCAGCAGCACTTGCATCGGGTCCGCGCCTTTCGCGGTCACCCAACAGGCGACGACCACCGTCACCGTGCAGCTGACGTGCACCACGCCGGCGCAAGATGCGGGCTCGGTCACCGTCATCGGTCAGATCAGCGAGTGCGCCACCTGGCAATCGGTATCGGTCCTTCCGGCGCAGACGACGATTGGCAACGCCGTTGCCGTCAACGCCACGGCGACCGGTCCCAACACGGCGGGCCTCACTTATTCGTGGACCGCCCCGTCGGGCACCTTCTCGGCCGCGACCTCGGCCAGCACGAACTTCACTTGCACCGTTCCCGGCGCGGTGGTTCTGACGCTCGTCGTCGGCGATGGCTCGGTGGGTCCCGGCGTGACCTGTGCGCCGCAAGACACGACGACGGTCACGGTGCAGTGCGCAAGCAGCGGCTCGTCGAGCAGCTCGAGCTCGCCCAGTAGCTCCAGCTCGTCGAGCAGCTCGACCTCGTCCACCAGCTCGTCGAGCAGCTCGACCTCGTCCACCAGCAGCTCGAGTTCCTCGAGCACCAGCAGCTCGAGTTCCTCGAGCACCAGCAGCTCGAGTTCCTCGAGCACCAGCAGCTCGAGCTCGAGCAGCTCGTCGTCGGCCGGCCCGCAGGCCGCATGCAACGCCTACTTGGCCGCCAATCAGGCGAGCCTCGAGAACGTCACCAACGTATGCTCGGGCACCGAGCTTGCGCTTTGGAACCAGGACGGCAACGGCACCTGCTTGGCTGCCGCCTTTGATCAGGGTGCGCTCGATGACACCTCGGGTTCGGACTCCAACAAGGAGTGCGAGGACCTTCCGGCGACCGTCGACCCGACGAGCGGCCTGACCTATCGTCAGCTCTGCCTCAACGAGCTCGAGTGCGAGCTCGGCGAGGGCACCGGCTTGTCGACCACAACGCCACCCGCCTCGGGCGGCGTCCCCAACGCATTCTGCGGCACGTCGACCAGCTGCAGCACGGCTCCGACCGGATTGTGCGTTGCCCAGTTCGAAGCCGCTTACCTCGGTGCGGCCCCGGCCAAGATCACGACCGAGTTCGGCGCGGGCTGCACGGGCGCTTCCTGCGCATCGGCCATCCCGGGCGGGCAGGCGAACGCGCTCATTGCAACCCTGGTCACCAGCCACAGCTGCAACGAGAACTGAGCCGGCGCTACACATCGAGGTCCAAGCTCGCCTGCGAGGCGCGCGGATGATCTCGGCGGATGAAGTGGGAGGGCGCCGGTCGCAAGGCCGGTGCCCTCTTTATTTTGGCGTACCCCTCCACGCGCGAATCGGTCCTCGGATGCGCCCGCTGGACCCGCCTCGCAGCCACGAAGAGCGCGTCAGTCCGAACGATTCGCCGCTTTTCGGCGATCGCCCGCCGGCGCCGCGTCTTTCGGGTTATTCCCCGTATTTCTTGAGCTTATCGTAGAGCGTCGACAGCGCGATGCCGAGGGCGCGGGCTGCGTACGTCTTGTTTCCCCGGGCTTGGAGAAGCGTCTGCCGAATCGCGGCGCGCTCAAGGTGCTCGAGCGAGCGCCCGGCCAGCGGCAAACCGTCGATCCATGAACCGTCGTTCTTCGCGTCGCGAAGCAGCCGCAAATGCTCGGGCCCGAGCGACGTCCCGTCAGGTTCGAGAAAAGCAATGGCGCAGGAGAGCGCATTCTTGAGCTCGCGGACGTTTCCGGGCCATGCGTGCAAACGGAGAAGAGCGAGCGTCTCGTCGGCCATCCGAAGATCGGTTCGTCCGAGATCGGCGAGCAGGGAGCGAACGAGCTCGGGCAAGTCGTCCAGCCGACGGCGAAGGGGTGGAACGTGGACGACAGCCACCGCGAGTCGATAGTAGAGGTCTCCACGAAACCGTCCGGCGGCGACTTCGGCATGGAGGTCACGGTTTGTCGCCGCCACGACGCGCACGTCCACGCGGTGGTCGATCCGGCCGCCGACGCGGCGGACGCGGCGACTCTCGAGCGCTCGCAGCAGGCGAGGCTGAAGCTCGAGGGGCAACTCGCCAATCTCATCCAAAAAGAGAGTTCCCCCGTGGGCACGCTCGAAGGCCCCGGCGTGTGTGGACACGGCACCTGTAAACGAGCCCCGCTCGTGTCCGAGGAGCTCGCTCTCCGCAAGATTGGCCGCCACCGATCCGCAATCGAAGATGACGAACGGGCCCTTCGCGCGTCCGCTTTTCTCGTGCAGAGAGTGGGCGAGGAGGTCCTTCCCTACCCCGGTCTCGCCCATCATGCTGACGGTCGCATCCGTCCGTGCAACACACTCAAGGACATCGAAAACTTCGTGCATCGCCGTGGCTCGCGAGAGCACGCGTCCAAAGGTTCGAAGTTCGTGCCGTGCGATCGACGCGGAGGTGACGGCAAGTTCCGCCCCGGCCAACGTCCGGCTGCGCGCGGCGAGCTTGTTCGCCCGAATGTCCCTCACCGGCTCGGGGGCTTTCGGACTGCCCGGGGTGCAGCGTTTCGGTACGGGGCTCGCGACGTTCATGAAACGATCCTTTCTGAGTGGCTCACGGGCATGAATGAGCGCCCGCGTCCATGCCCACCCCGAGTGCCCACGCAACCGTGGCTCCTGGCCGTGGCGCACCACGCCCGGGCCGTCCGAGTCATCTGCACGCACTGCTCCTCCCGCGGCTCGCACGGCCAGCGATGGTCCATCGAAAGCCCGAACGCCGCCGCTGGACTCAGCTGGCGAGAGTCCGAAACTGTCGAGGTGTGGTGCTTATATCAGCAGTTTGAAGGCCTATTGTGAACTCTCCATGACAATCAGGGAGCTGACCCGTCACAGAGCGCCCGCGGAGCGATGCACATTCGCGCTAAATTCCGAAAATCGAACGCGATTTTCCGAGAATCGGAATCTCGACGCCGAGACCCTTCTCAGTCGCCATCGACGGCTGCATCGGTCGAAGCCTGGGCCGGCGTGCAGTGCACCACGACCGCTCCCTCGACGCTGCAGAGCGCGTTCGTCACGGTCAGGGTGAGCGTCGCCGCGCCAGGGGATGTGCACTCGAACGACGAAACCTCGGTCGCGGCATCGACAAATGTTCCCGAATTGGCTTTCCACCCGAACGCAGGCTGCGCGTTTCCTGGCTCGCTGATGGTCGGGAAGACCATGATGAATCCGCCCACCTCGGTGGTCGTCGGCAGGACGTCAAAGGATACGATTTCGGGACACGCGGCAGTTTCGATATCCACGATCGCCGCCCCGCCTGAGACAATCCGGCAGGGCGGCCGGGAATAGTCGTCAGTCCCCGTGCAACCGGCCTGCAGCCCGGCAAACGCGGTGCTTACGCAGAAAAGCGGCATCGTCGTACGAGCGAACATGGCGACTTGCGAGCCCCGCGCATCATTGCGGCGGGTCCGAGAAGGTTCAAGGACAATCACGGTTTCCCGCGCAATGCCACATGCTTTGGCTCCCGATGCCGTAATGTCACCGATTGGACCCTGTATTGTCCGTTGACTCGTAGACGGTAACGCGGCTACGAACGCTCGCTCTCATGAGGTTTGCTCGCCGCGGCTTGACCGCCGCCGCATCGTCGTGGTCGGTGCTTTCGTTGAGCATTCCGCTCGTCGTCGGCATCGGGTGCGATCCGAGCGAGAGCCCGCCGGTTGGCGACAACGGGCCGCCCTTTATCGTCATCGGCCTGGCGGCCCAGCAGCCTGTCGATCCGACCCTCGGCATGAACGTCTACCTGCAGGCCCGCGGAGGCAATTACGTAGGCATCGTGACCGATGGGTGCACGCACGACGTGGCGGCGCTGACGGGAGCGACCGAATCCTGCGTGCAAGTGCCCTACGATTCAGCGCAGCCCCTGTCCCTCACACTGCAGCCGGGCGGTGTGCCCTGTGTCGTGCAGGCGCGGCTCTATTGGGTCTGCGACTGCGATGCGAGTGGCGGCGTACCTCCGGCCGGACCTTCGGCGCTCGACTGGTGCGAGTTCGAAGGAACGCTGGTCGCCAGCGTCGAAGCGCCGTTTGGAACGGCTGTACTGTCCGGCCTCGATGCGTCCGCCTTGCCAGACATTCCTTCCAGCGCAGGTGACCCATGACGCCAGGCGCGCGGCGGTGGAGGGGACAGGTGGCCGCACTCGCAATGCTGCCGCTGCTCAGCCGTTGGCCGTTTCCTCAGTCCATGTCCGGACCTGCGCCGGCCCCCGGCCCGCCGAGCTCTGGCTCGACAGGCGCCCCCGCCGCTTCGACCGTCGCAAGTACCCGTGCCGTGTCTTCGGGCGCGGTGAGCCCGGCGGCGCCGGGCGGTTCGGCCACACGGCCGGCGGCGAGCGTCCGCGCGGCGTCCGCGGACGCGGCGCCGTCCGCGTCGTCGAGCGGCTCGGCCGTCCGCGGGGCGACGCTTCGCGCCGCTGCTGCGCCGCCGCTGCCGTCTGGCGCCCCTTCGTCGACTCCCACGGCGCCGCCGAAAGTTTCTTCACTCGCGATCGCTTGCTCGAACGAGGAGGTGGCCACCCTCGTCCATCGGCTTGCTGCATGGGCAGCTCGCTACGACGAGGCCCTTCGAACAGCTTACGCCGATCGGGGCTGCGCCAAGGCGGACGTCCTTTGTCTGAACCGGACCGGCGAAGCCGACGCCGACGAGGTTCCGAAGAAGCTGCAGGGGAATCAGTCTTTCGCCATCGAGATCATCCTTCCCGTCGTTGACCGCGGGAAGGTCGCGGTATCGACTTCCGGTGGAAAGTCGCGGATCGCTGCGGGTCCGTTCGAAGATGCCCCCGCGACGGCTGGCTCCGCCGCGTCCGATCCGCATGCGGCCGTGAGTTGCGAATTGACGCCGGCGCAGAGGGACGACCTGAAAAGTGCGGCAAACCCGATCGACCGGCTCACGCTACGCCCCGGACTCGAGCTCTTGGGGATTCCGCAGGGCTCGTCGGACGATGGCTACTGGATGAACGCGACCAACGCGAATATCTTCGCAGACTGGTCGGCATGGCTGGCGGCTCGCGGCGATCGGGTCCCGTCTTTTACCGCCGTCGAAGCGAAGATCGAAGTGCCGTTCGGTGAGCCGTCGCTTGAAATCGATTTTTCGAGGGCCGAGGCGGGCATCGCCTCCGCTTCGGTCGAACAGCATTATTCGATCTGGGTCGATGACGGGCAGTACCACGTCGAATTGTCGCTGCTCGTTCCATTCGTCTTCCGCGGACGCCGGGTCGGCACATTGACGTCCACCCCGACCGGAACGGAGCTTCAAGTCGGACTGAACGAAGACTGGCACGTGAACGGCGCCGTCATGCTCGACTTCTTTCCGCTGGGTCGACAGAAGGGGCAGGCGTCCTCGTTTCAGCACTGCCGCTATTCGAGCTGCGTCGAGAACTGGCTCGGGTTTCAGTTTGGGACTGGCCTGAGCAGTCTTTTTCAAGAATGGTACTTCGGTTTGTTGTTCGAGCCGGTTTCGGGACTTGCGCTCGGCGCAGGGGGCACCTTCCTGAAAGGCGACTTCCTGGGACCCGGTCTTGCGCAAGGCATGCTCCTGCCCGCGGCCAGCGACTTCAACGTCAAGTCGGATTACATGCTGCGGCCGTATTTTGGTGTCGCGATCACGACCGACATCTTCCAGACGCTCGACCGAAGCTCCGTTTTTGCGCACATTTGGTAGGCGGTTTCGTTGGCGCTCGTGAGCCCGTCCCCCAAAAACACGCGCCCGACGTTCGACGGGCTTCGACGGGCTTCGACGGGCTTCGACGGGCTTCGACGGGCTTCGACGGGCTTCGACGGGCTTCGACGGGCTTCGACGGGC
>JBEKFX010000156.1:0-10870 GCA_050013115.1 Polyangiaceae bacterium | reverse complement strand
CGAGGAGCCGGAGGCGTTGGGCTGGCCGTTCGCGAACCTTGGAGGCTTCTGATAGCCGGACGGCATGAGCGACGCGTGCTCACGGGCTTCGTGACGGCGACGTCGCGGGGCGAAGCCCGCCACTCTCGAGGAGCCCTTGAGGGAGCGATGCGCCCGCCGCACGCCGAGGCTCCCATCATGTTGCGACGATGGCCCCTTGGCGAACGCGATGAGGTGAGTGTGTCCGAGACACAACCAAAACATCCCAACCAAACCAATTGAATTAAATGCGGAATATACACAATCGGTGCTCGAGTTTAGGCACCGCGCTCCTTCATGTGCTCGATGTAGTTTCGCGCCTGGACGGCGATAAGTGTACGGGGGTGCTTTCGCAGGATCGCCTCGAAGGCTTGCCGCGCGTCACTCCACCTATGCATCCTGAGATATGTCTCGCCGAGAAGAAGCAGGGCGTCGGCCTCGAGGCTTCTGTCTTCGAGGCCTCCCCCCACTCCCCCGCCTCCGCCCGGGGCGCTGTCGCCGTAGTTATGTAACGCGTACTCGATTCGCGCGACGGCGGCATTGTAGTTTTCTTTGCTCGCATAGAACCGGGCAACGTAGAGCTCGTGGCGAATAAGGCGACCTACAACCTGGCTCAAGAGCTCGCGCAGGCGAGGCGCTTCCTTTGCCGTCTGGTAATCAGCCAAGAACGACCTCAGCTCCTTGTACGCGTCGACAACCGAGCCCTGGTCGCGCTCCTCACTCGCTGGCATAAGAAATGATTCCGGAATTTGGGCGTATGTGGCCTCGGCGATGCGGGACCTCGCATAGGCCACGTCCTCTTCATCTCCTCTGTGCGCATGCACAAAGTCTTTGTATTCGTGGAGCGCCTCTGCAAATTTGTCCTGAGCGTAGTCCGCGTCGGCGATCCGAAGCTCGGCAAGCCGCGCGTATTTCGAGTAGCTGTACTTTCGCTTGACCTCACGCATGGCGCTCTGTGCATCCAGCCATTGATGCGAGTCGAACAATGCAAGCGCTACATCGTAGGCTCGTTTGGCGTTTTCCGTGTACCCAAAAGCCGTTTTCGGAGGCTCCGGCTCGCAAGCGGCAAGCGCCACGGGGATGACGGCGAGTAACGACAAGGCGAACAAACGGGGGCCCATCGAAAGGGACGCTAATCGGGACGGCTGCGGTGCGCCAGCGAGCTTCCAGTCTTCGTGCGGCGATGGGTCGCGCTTCTTGGTTCCGCTGACGCCTCCTGCAGAGTTCGGGGCCGTTTGTGCGGCATCGATTGTCAGCGGTCTGCGCGCCATCGGACGATTCGGCGCGGGGGTGGCTGCCCTTCGTCCTTGCCGTGCTTCCAAGCCGCGCGCATGAGCAAGCGGACGCGCTCGCTGAGTCCGGCAGGCGCCTCCGTCGACAAGACGACCGTCACGAGCCCCTCGGCTGACACGGTGACCAGGAGAGGCCATCGAGCCGAGGGAGTCACGGCCTCGCCGTGGTACTCCCAGGGTGCAGCCATTTCTGGCCGATCCATCTCCACGCGCAGGCCAGTCTCTGGATGCTGCCCGACGACGCCCATGATCCACCTTCACTTCTCGGTGCGTTCAGTATCCGAAGGGATCGGGATGACTTCTTCAAGAAGCGAGACTAAACCGATCCGGTCATGCAGAAAAACCCGATAACGCCGGAGGGTGCGGCCCGATTGCGGGAGGAGCTCATTCAGCTCAAGAGCGTCGAGCGTCCGGCGGTGATCCAAGCGATTGCCGTTGCGCGGGAGCACGGCGATCTTAGTGAAAACGCTGAGTATCACGCCGCGCGCGAGCGCCAGTCGTTCATCGAGGGCCGGGTCAAGGAAATCGAGGACAAGCTCGCCCGAGCGGAAATCATCGACCCCAGTAAGCTTGGGGGGGATCGTGTCGCGTTTGGAGCAACGGTAAAGCTGGCGAACGCCGATACACGCGAAGAGGTCGCCTACCGCATTCTTGGAGCGGACGAGGCCGATTTGGCGAAGGGAAGCATCAGCATCTCCAGCCCCCTAGCTCGGTCTCTCATCGGCAAGCAGGTCGGCGAAGAAGTTAAGGTACGCATGCCAGGCGGCGAGCGGACTTACGAAGTCCTCGACATCGCCTTTGGCTGAGCGGGTCGCATGACGCCGCGCGGGCGAATAGCGGCCTGGCTCGTCGATGCCGCAGCTATCCTGGGCACGTGGCTGGGGCTACTCATTGCAGAAAATATCGCGCTCGGCTTCCTTTGGCGCGATCAATTTTCAGGCATTTGGGAGCTGGCGATTGCCCGGCGCTACGTCGTTCCACTTGCAACGGCTGGGCTAGCCCCGCTCGCGCCCGCCGTCGCGGCGGGCTGGCACGGCGCGGTTAGGGCGCGAAGCGGATCGCGCCTCGCGATCTGCATCCTTGGCTCGATCGGCGGTCTCGGAGCCGGAGCCTTGGGGCTCGGGCTTACGGTCGGTCGCCATTTCGCCAACCCGACGCTTCGTCTTCTATGCGTCGGCCTGCTCGTGCTCGCCGGCGCGGCCGCAGCTGCACGCACAATGCCGCACATTACAAGACTGCGGAATCATCCGGTCAGGCTCACCGTTCTCGGCGCGACACTCGCCTTCAGCGCGTGGCTCGGCGACGTTTACCTCTTGCCCAGGTTGTATCCCGCCTTCCACAACGCGCTTTTCGTGCTTATTTTGGCCGGCGCGGCGCTGGCCGCGTTGTCGTATCGCTCGGACGAAACGGCCCCGGGTCGACTAGCGAAGCTTTGCGCCTTCGTCATTGCTCTAGTCGTCGTGCGGGGGGCGTGGACAGCGCGTGGTGCAATGGAAGCGTTCGACCGCGCGGCGAACCTGCGGCTGGTACTCAGCGAGCACGCACCGCTATTGGGACGCGCCGTCGCCGTCGCCGTGCGCTGGCATCCTCCAGAGGACATCGACGCGTTCAAGTCCGGGTCCACCGACTCGTCCGCGACGCCAGGCGAGGTCGCGCGATCACTGGATTGGGTTGGCCACGACATCGTTCTGCTGACGGTGGACGCCTTACGCGCCGACCATGTCTCCGCGTACGGTTACGCTCGCGCCACAACCCCGAACATCGATGCCCTTGCCCGCGACGGCACGCTCTTCGAGCAGGCTTACTGCCCGACCCCTCATACGTCATATTCCGTCACATCGCTCATGACCGGGAAGTATTTGAGGCCGCTCCTCGCGCTTGGTCTCGGCGAGGATTCAGAGACCTGGGCGCAAGAGTTGCGGCGATACGGATGGCGAACCGCAGCGTTCTACCCCCCCGCAGTGTTCTTCGTCGACGAGAGCCGTTTTGAGCGTTTCGAGCACGACCATCTCGGATTCGAGTATGCAAAGGTAGAGTTCGCGGATCCAACGCTTCGCGAACGTCAGATCTCGGTGTACCTCACAAGCGCGCCCCCCGATCGCCCACTGTTCTTGTGGGTCCACTTCTTCGAGCCCCACGAGCCTTACGTCCTTCACCCGGACCATCCGTTTGCAGGGGCTTCACTGCCGGATATTGACGCTTATGACAGCGAAGTGGCGACGGCCGATGACGGGATCGGTCGTGTCGTGCGGTTGGTACGCGAACGTCGTACCACCGCTCCGGTCGTCATCATTACGGCCGATCATGGCGAGGAGTTCGGCGAACACGGCGGGCGCTATCACGGAACGACCGTCTATGAAGAGCAAGTGCGGGTTCCGCTCGTCATCTCAGGGCCAGGCGTCCGCTCCAAAGCGCGACAGGACACCGTCATAGGGACGATCGACCTTTTGCCCACGGTGCTCTCGGCCCTTGGCATCCCTCGCCCTGCACCCCTTCGTGGCCGAGATCTGGGTCCGCTTCTGAGCGGCCACTCGTCGGTTCAACAGGATCCGGGCTTCGCCTTCGCCGAGACCGATGACTACGCGCTCGTCGCCGCGGGAGCCGACCGCTTGGTGTGCCAGCGACGGGTGGCCGCCTGTGGGCTGTTTCGGCCGAGCGAGGACCCGCTTGAGCACCGCGATCGAGGCCCTGGCGAGCCCGGACGTTTGGCGCAGCTCCGAGCCCTACTTTGGGCGACCGAGCGCGATCACGGCCGCTACGAGGCTGGCGGAACTGCGTCATGGCCTGAAGCATTGCGCCGCGGATTACAGGGCGAGGCCGACGCTGCAGCCGATGTCGCGTCGCTGCTCGACGACGCTGACGTGACCATCCGCCGTCAGGCCGCCAAGGCCTGCTTCTTACTTCACGCCCCGATTACGCTTCCCGAGCTGAAGCGTGCCTCCGTGCGCGACGAAGACGACGAGGTGCGTCGCTGGACCATGCTCGCGCTGACGAGGTTAGGCGAGGCCGAATCTTCGGCGGCTGTTGCCCTCTTGCGAGACCCTGTGCGCGACTGGCGGCAAGCGGCCGCGCTCGCTCTCGGGGAGCGCGCCGACCCACGCGCTTGCAGCGAGCTCGCGGCGGCGTGGAGCGACGCGTGGCCGGCTACCTCCGTCGAGGCGTTAGACCACCGCGAGCCGCCGCAGCTCGCCTTGGAGCTTGCACAGATACAGGAGCTACTCGCAGCAACTGCGAGCGCCCGTTGCCGAACGGCGGTCCCAGCGCTCGTGCGAGCGCTCGAGGATGTTCGCGCCCGTCCCTATGTCGTCGACGCGCTCGGCGCACTGGGCGACGAGCGCGCACGTGCTCCACTTCTCGACCAACTGAGCGACGAGCCATACGTAACCACACGTCCGCACGAAGCGCGGGCTTTGCTGGCACTCGGCGTGCACGATTGGCTTGCGCCTGCAAGCCTCGCAAAGGCGCAAGTTGTGCTTGCCCCATCCGGCTCTTGGACCCGCGTTGCCTTGCTCGTTTCGGATCCAAACGCTGTGCTCACGGCGGCAGCAGATGGAGCGGTGCTCTCGCCAGGAGCACAGAACGGTGAAGTTCGGATGCTTGAGCTGCGATCGCTGAACGGGCGCCGTGTCCGCATCAACCTCGGCATATCGAGCGGAAGCCTCGTCGCGCTCTGGCTACTGCCCCAAGGCCGACTTGATTGACCGGCGTTTCCACCGCCCATACGCTGCCTCTCCCAGCCAGTCCGGACCCTGTCGGGCCGAACCCGCTGAAGTGATGCCAGAAAGAAGTCCAGACGTGCCCGACGACCATTCCAAGCCCTCCAACGAAGACCGTTTTCGCCCTGAGGCCATTGCGCAACGCATCGACCGGTTGGGCGAGGAGACGACGAGCGACCGCGTTGCGCGTGAAGAAGAGGAAAAACTGCTTCTGCGCAAGGAGCGAAAGAAGGGCGGCCTCGAATCCGCGGCGTCGAAGCGACTGAATCGAATTGGAGAGGGCTACGTCAAACGGCCGCCGGCCTTCGCCGCGATTCCTGAGGCGGATCCGCTTCTCCAGCAGGCTGCGCGCGCGCAGAAGTGGATCCATGCGCATCAGGGTGTTTTCGGTACGCTCATCGCCTGCGCCGCTCTCGGCCTGGCCGCCGTGGCGGGCAGCTTTTACTTGCAGCATCGGCGGGAGGCTCAAGCTTCGTCACTGCTTGCGCGCGCAATCGCTGACGAACACGGCCGAATTGCGGCAACCAATGATGATGCCGACGACGAGTCACCGACTCACGAAATCTACCCCAGATTTAGGTCAATCGTAGAACGACGCGATGCCGCGCTCGCAGCATACCGCGCTGTCGAGTCGACGTGTAGTGGCAGCGGCGCCGCAATCCTCGCGCGGTTGTCGGAGGGATCACTACTTCTCGATGCCGGAGACGCCAAGCAAGCCATCGCCGCCTACGACGACGTAAAGGACTCAGCTCTCGCGCGCGCCGATGCCGAAGTGAGAGGACGTGCACTTGAGGGGATCGGCTTTGCAGAGGAGCTACTTGCCCAAAGCGAGGGTGCAAACCGATCGAACCACCTCGACGCGGCGCTGACGGACTACAAGGCGCTCGAAGCAGTCGACGTGAATCAGTTCAAGGAGTTCGGCATGTATCATCAGGCGCGCGTGCTCGCGGCCGAGGGAAATAAGGCCAAGGCGATCGCGCTACTGAAGGAAGCGAGCAAGCGCATCAACGGATCCGATCATGGGTCTCCGTCGTACCTGCAGTTCGTTGTGGAAGATCGGCTCGGCGAGCTTGACCCGAGCTCACTTCCGCCGAGGGCGCCGAAGGCAGGAGCAACTGCAACCGGAGCCGGCGGCCCCGCCGGTAGCGTGGACATGAACGATCCAAAGATTCAAGAAATCCTTCGGCAGCTCCAGCAGCGCTCTCCCCAAGGGGGGTCGACTTCGCCGGCAAAGGAGCCGACGCGGTGAGGACGTACGCGTTTATCATACTCCTGGCGAGCGCTCTGTCGGTTGCGGCGTGCGCCACTACCGAAACAGCCAACGATCACGTCAATCCTGAACAACCGCTTTGGATCCATCGCGCGAGCAGCTCTCTGCGCGTCCTCTATACGCGCACAACGACCGCGCCTTCCCTCGTTGCCGGCGAGGCCTACGAACGGGGACGTCCTGAGATTGACCCCGTTATGTCGCGCGTCTTCGTAGGCTCGAGCGACGGCGGGCTTTATGCGTTGCGCGCCACCGACGGGAGCACGCTCTGGCGTTTCGAAACGCTCGGGATGGTGCAGAGTGAGCCAGCCTACGACTCTGAACTCGACGTCGTCTACTTCGGCTCCAATGACGGAGCGCTCTATGCCGTCCACGCGGCGGACGGTCGGCTGATCTGGCGTTTTGACAGTGGTGCGGAGGTTACGCGGCGGCCAGTCCGGGTAGGGGAGGCGCTTTACTTCGGCAATGCCGCCGACAATCTCTTTGCAGTCGACCGGCGTAGCGGAGTGGAGTCGTGGCGTGTTCACCGTATCCCTGCGCTCGGCATGGAGATCAGCGGCTGCGCCGGGGCGGCCTACGATGCGGGCAGCGTGTTTTTCGCGTACTCCGACGGACATGTCGGCGCCTACGACGCCCGCGATGGCAGCGAACGTTGGCCACCTGTAGATCTTTCGGCCGAGGCAGAGCAATCGCAAGGCCCCGAAGGAGTTCGGTATCTCGACGTAGATACCACGCCCGTGCCCGACGATCTCGGGAGCATGGGGCGAGTCATTTTTGTGGCGAGCTATGCCGGCGGGGTCTTCGCTATCGACCAAGAGCGAGGTGTGTCGGTTTGGCGAGAAGAAAAAGCCAGCGGAGTGACCGAGCTTGCCCTGTGGCGCGAGCCGCTCCACACGCCGAATCCGGGCAGCCCCGACTTCGCGCCGGGCGGTCCCTCCGTACCGACACGCGAGCTGCTGCTCGCATCCAGTGCATCGACCGGCGTCTGGGCATTTGACCCTGTCAACGGCCACACGATCTGGCGAATCCCGCTCCCGGAGGGCGGCGTGACGGCGCCAGCCGCGGTGGCTGGGGCGTTGCTCTTCGGCACAACGCGCTACGGCGCTTTCCTCCTGTCGCCCCGTGATGGTCGTCCGATCGATGGCATCGACCTCGGCTCTGGCATCTCCCAGACGCCGGCTTCGTTCGGAAATCGAGCGTTCGTCCTGACCAATGCGGGAACATTGCTTGCGCTGCAAATCGAGCCACCGATTGAGCGAGCGACGCCACCGCCTCTTTGGCCTTGGCGGTAACGTATCGGTTCGGTCTTCCGCGTTCATGACGGCGGAAGCGCGGCGGCGTAAACCCTGTCTCGCGATGGGGCGACGGGAATCAGCCAAGTGGCGGCAGGCCGAGCGAAACAGGCCGGAAGATGCTGGCGTTCAGCTTCTTCTGAGTTTCAGCTTGCTGGAGAGTCTGCTTCCAATAGGCGGGGGCGAGCTCCTCGTAGACTTCCAGCCCGGCGCGCGCACGGCCGACGCAAAAAAGGATGGCGAAGGCGAGCTTCCCAAGACCAAGAAGAAGCGAACGCGCGTTCGGGGTTGCCTACATCCGTAGGCCCGCTAAGTAGCATTATGTTGACTGCGCGCCGTATGACGCAGAGCAGAAACGACCAGACTCGTGAGAGCGCGCGAACCTTGCTGTCCGAGCGAGCTGCAAAACCGCTCGGCGGCAAACTGTCTGCACGTGCAGCCCCTCAGGCCTCTGCATTATGTGGGCATGCACGCTATTCGAGCGCAGCCATTACGAGGGGCGAAGGTGTCTCACTTGCAACGCACCAGAGCTGGTGCGAGGCGCGCGTCGCGGCGATGTATAAGGCATGGCGCGCGACCGGGCTCGCCGGATAGGTTGCCGCAGTCGTCTCAATCAGAATCACCTCGTCGAACTCAAGGCCCTTCGTCTGGCGTACGTCGGTGACATCCACACCGGGCCCCCAAGAGAAGTCCTGCTTCGCGACCCTGCGAACGTTCGGAACCTCGGCACGAGATAGCCCCTCGAAGTACACGTCCGCCTGCTGTGAGAACCGAGCGACGAGCGCGACGTTTGCATCAGGCTCGTCGCGCGCAAGTTGCTTGAGGGCTTCGGCAAGCCATGCGACGACCTCGCCCGCTGAAGCGAACTGGAAAAGTTCGACCGGCGGCCCTCGTCGCGTCGTCTCCGGGACTTCTACGTGGGCGAGAGGCCCCAGAACGCTCCGTGCGAACTCGGTAATCTCAGCAGTCGATCGATAGCTGACGCGCAGGGGTTCGATGCGGGTGTGCGTTATTCCGAGGTTATCGAGCAGCCCATTCCAGTCGAATTCGCCCCGCTCGCTACCATCGTCCAGCAGACGCTGCGCGGTATCGCCCGCAAGAGTGACGCTCGGTGCATGACCCGTCAGCTCGAGGAGGACACGTAACTCGATGAGGCTTGCATCTTGAACCTCATCGACGAATAGATGGGCGAAGCGAATTGGCCTCGCCTCCGCGTCGACCAACGGCCCACGCAGGACCTGCCAACATCGCAGGAGCAGCGCATGGTCTTCTTGGTCAAGAGTCGGTCTCTCCCCGTCACGTTCGCCTTCGGAGCGAATGCGTGACTGCCGTACACACCACTCGTGCACCTGTTCGAGCTGAGCCGGACCAAACCCGGGAGTCGACGCAAACGTCTCGGCTAGTGAAGCGCGGGATGTCAAAATTTCATCCCATACCGTGACCACCGAACGCGTCTGTGCGCGAAGCTCACCAGCGAGCTGGTCAAACGCACTACGGGTCACGTCGGGGAGGTGCTGAGCCGGAGGTACGCCGGAAATCGTCCGCTTGCCTGCCAGCCATTGCGCGAGCATTGTTACGCGCGCATCGACCGCGGGTCGGCGTTCACTGCCCAACGGTGCTGGCGATCCTGAAGCGATCCACGCGTCCCGCACGACCTGCCCAGCAGGCCACCGCGCCGTCGCGCCAAGCAGTTTAGCCTCAACCTCGCTCTCGACGCGTGCCACGCCCCGTTCGATGGCGCGTAGCATCGCTTCATGTGATTTTGCGCGCGAAACGAGAGGCGGAGTTTCGTCGCTGATGACGGTGGGTACGCGCGGAAACAGCTGCACGACGAGCCGAAAGGCGAACCGCGAGAACGTCGTGACCGGTACACCATCGACGTCGAGGGATGGCAGGACTCGCGAGACATAGTGTACGAGCGCTTCGTTTGGGACGACAACGAACATTTTCTCGGGTCGGAAGCGTTGTGGATCCTGAAAGGCGAGAAAGGCGACGCGGTGAAGGCCGACGGTCGTCTTGCCGCTGCCCGCACTGCCTTGAATGGCGACGAGCCCGTCAGAATCTGCAATCAAACTGAACTGCCGTTCGTCCAGCATGGCGGCAATCGCGGGCAGGTACTTGTCGGCCCGCACCTGGCCACTGGCGCCCGTACCGCCGAGCCGGGCTTCCTCTTGCACGCCATGCCGTGCCTTCCAGTGTCTCTCAGTCTCCAGCTGAGCACGCTGCACGGCCGCCCGCTGCCACGTTCCGTCGGTTCGACGTATGAACGTGCCCTGCGGCGCTGAGACGCGAACAAGCTCCCCCCGCACGATGGTCACCCCGCGGCGTGTGACCACGGATCCGTCGACGAGCTGGTCGCCGAGCTCTTCTTCGTACTTGTCCCCCTCGCTATAACGATAGTAAATTCGGCTAACGGGGGCTTGTCGCCAATCGACGATGCGGATGCCTTGTGTTGAGTCGAGATAGGATCGAGCCCCGATGAGAACGTCTCGGCGCCGGGTTGTGGGCGCCCTGCGCGCCCGGGGGCCAGCGGGCCCTCCGGAGGTCTTGTTCGATGCCTCCTCCTCCAACCGCAAGTGGCCGAAGTAGGGGCATGTTCGGTCCACCGAGCCGTGGACGCTACGCCCGCGCTGCGCGCGGAGCGCGCCCAAATGATGCATCTGCTCAAAGAGAGCCGGCAGATCTTCGGGCTTCGCCACGGCGACGTCGTCGCGGAGCTCAAGCATGCGTTCCTCGTCGAGCGCCTGACCACGGGCCGCCGATCCATCTCCTCGTGCAGCGGCGTTGAGTGCGCGGAGCACGGTCCACAGCAGTTTCAGCTCCTCCCCAACGATATGGCTGCCTTCGACGTCGTCCTCGAGGCCCGGGACGGACGACGGGGCAAGCTGAGTCTCGAGAGTGGAGGGAACCCGCGTCACTGCGAACGGATCTATTTGAGACCGTGCGCGTCTAAAGGCAAGGGGGCAGACTTCTTTCGATCAGGCTCGAGCGCGAGTCAGGCCCGAGCTCGAGGCGCGGTGAAAACCGGGCGCTGCCCCTTCGGGCGCGCGAAGCCAGCTGCTGGGCCGCGACTAGCGCCCCTCGGCGCTCGCTGGGGAGCGAGCGCCAAAGAACGCATCAGGACCGTAGCTGGCAGGGATAGGAGGACGTTTAGTCCATGTCGAAATCGTCCCCCCCCATCCCGCCCATGCCCCCCATCCCGCCCATGCCCCCCATGCCCCCCATCCCGCCCATGCCCCCCATCCCGCCGCCGGGCACAGCAGTGGACTTTTCCTTCTTGGGCCG
>JBEKFX010000155.1:0-10975 GCA_050013115.1 Polyangiaceae bacterium | reverse complement strand
TGCCGATCCCATCGAAGTAGAGATCCAGTCGCGCCCGACCCGCCGCATCAAGAACGTAGGCCATACGCGACGTTTCGCAGAACTCGACGGGATGGACAAATAAGCTGCGACAGTAGTGTTAAACTCGGGCGCCCTGCTCACCCGGTCGCCACCGTGCGATGAGACGACGAACTACGCGCTGCTCCCGCCAACAGGGAGGCGTGGAGGAGCAAGGCGCCTGAGGGCGCTTCGGTGAGAGCAGGCGGTCAGGCGCAGAGCACATCGTCGGTCAGACCGGGCATTCAAGGCAGCCCGGCTGCGACGGGTCTCAAGCGAACGCCTCGGGTTGGGCCCCGTGGATAGACCGCGCCGAGACGAGGGGCAGCCTCACCCGAAAGGTGGACCCGATGCCGACGCGACTCTCGACCTCGAGAGTCCCCCCATGTCCGGCGACGATCTTACGCGCCACGGAAAGCCCGAGGCCCTCACCCGCAACGAGTTCGCGCGACCAGCGGGTGCGGCGGAAGGGCTCGAAGATCCGTTCCCGCTCCTCGGGCGCGATGCCCACCCCCTCGTCCGAGACCGACACGACGGCCTCGGAGCCGTCGGCGAAAGCGGACACGGTGACGCGGCCGCCCTCCGGCGAGTACTTGACCGCGTTGCTCACCAGGTTGATGACGACTTGCTCGATCCGGTTCGGATCGCACACCGCGACAAGAGCCTCGGTTGGTTCGACGACGACGATCTGGTGCGCCGGCGACGCCGGCCGAACGAGTTCGACGACGTGGCCGACGATCGGACGGACGTCGTGCGGTGCGCACCGCAGCTCGAGGCGCCCCGACTCGATCCTCGTTGCGTCGAGCAAGTCCCCAACCATGCGGTCCAAGCGCTCGATCTGGCGCTCGACGATCGCCAATGTGTGCTCCAGCTTCTCGGGCGAGGAGGGCTTGCTGCCGCGGCGCGCGAGGTCCGTCGCCATTCTCAATGCGGAGAGCGGGTTGCGCAGGTCGTGCGCCACGCCACTGAGGAATGTGAGGCGATCGCTATCCTGGCGAGCGAGCCGATTGGCCAGATCGTTGAACGTCGCCGACATTTCGCGGAGCTCCCGTGCGCCCGATGGAATCGTCCGCGCGCCCTCATCTCCGGCTGCGAATCGCGCGATCGTCTGGGTCGTGGCGAGGAGCGGGCGCCGCACGAGCCAATTCGCACCGGTCATCGCGACCGCGGAGCCAAGGAGCAGAAGGGCTCCCGCCGACACGCCCAGGACAATCGCCACGGCGTGCCAATCTCGCGAGGATTTTTCGGCAGCGCGGACGGCTGCATCGTCGGACGCAACGAGCCGCTGGAGATCGGAGAAGACCGCCTCGAGAGCGGGGGTGGACCTTTCGATCACCACACCCAACGGGAGACCTTCCACTTCCAGCCGTTCCCGGGTCGCGACGTACCCTTCGCCCTTCAAAACGAGGTCATCGAGCTCGGACGCCCTTTCGGGCGTGGCCAGACGTCTCGCCTCGCGCAGCGCCGCATGCAGGCTCGACTCCGCTTGCGCTCGACCGTCCCGTGCGGGGCCCGATCGTTTGGACACGGCCCAGTCGCTCGCCCGGGCGTATGCCAGAAGCGCGACCTTCGTCCGCAGCGAGGCACGGAGCCGCGCGTCCTCTGCTGTCACACGACTCATCCGCTGGCTGAGAACCGTCGTGATGACGACGAGCGCGAGCGCGGCGACCAGCGCGACCGAGACGAGAACGCCGCCGAGCACGAACATCGAGCGGCGCAACGACGGCGCCCGTTCGTTCTTGGGCGCATGCGGAGCACGCTCCCGGTCAAGGCGGTGGAGTTCGACCTGGTCGCCGCGACACTCGGTCGGTGAGGAACGCGTCGAGCCCCCGTCCATACGTCACCCGGCGACGGTCGCCCGCGGCGCGCGGCGACTTCTCCGGGCCGGCGCTAAGTCGCCGGTCGGAGCCATGGCGGCCGCGGTCGCCGCGACGTCAACGTTCGAATCGACCGGTGGCCCATGGCACATGGCTATTTCTCGTCACTCCAATCCGGCTAACAAGCGTGGCAACCAGATTATGCCCAGGACCCGGCTTCGGCCGAGCCTATCGTCGAAGAGCCGACCCTTTCACGCGTGTCATGATCGCGAAAGCCGGCGGCAAGGGTCAGGTTGCATTCTCCCGTCACGCTCGTGGGTCGAGCCGAATTGGATGGGAGCGAAGCTATGGCGATGTCGCATGCCAACGAAAATCAAAGAGCGAACGGAAGCCCCGCGGCGCCGAGGCCGCGCGTCGGGCCGGAAATTCGTGAACTCGAAGAGCGGATTGTCGATGCGTCGCGGTGGGTCGCTCCCCTGAAGCGCCAGATCGGTACCGTGATCGTGGGGCAGCACGCGCTCGTCGATCGACTGATCGTCGGCTTGCTCACCGGCGGGCACATCCTCCTCGAGGGCGTCCCTGGGCTCGCCAAGACTCTCGCGCTCAAGACACTCGCCGGCAGCATCGACGGCGCGTGCTTCGGTCGCATTCAGTTCACTCCCGACATGCTTCCGTCCGACATCGTCGGGACGACCATTTATCGCGCGCAGACCGGCACCTTCGAGCCGAAGTGCGGACCGGTCTTCGCGAACTTCGTGCTGGCCGACGAAATCAACCGTGCACCGGCCAAAGTCCAGAGCGCGCTTCTCGAAGCGATGCAGGAAAAGCACGTCACGCTCGGCGACGAAACCTTCGCTCTGCCCGATCCCTTTCTCGTACTGGCTACACAGAACCCGCTCGAACAGGAAGGCACCTATCCGCTTCCCGAAGCGCAGCTCGATCGGTTTCTGATGAAGGTTCGCGTGCGCTACCCAGACGCCTTCGAGGAGCGCGTCATCCTCGACTCGATGGCGGTGACCGAACCGCGCACATCGGTGTCCCCCGTCGTGTCGATCGCGACCATCGGCAGCACCCGTCGGGTCGTCGACACCGTGTACGTCGACGACTCGGTCCGCGATTACATCGTCCGCATCGTCCTGGCGACGAGGGAACCAGGGCGGCTCAAGATCCCGATTGAAGGGCTACTCCGCGCCGGCGCGTCTCCCCGCGGTACGATCGGTCTCACACTCGCCGCCCGCGCCATGGCGTTTCTTCAGGGCCGAGGTTATGTGACCCCCGAGGATGTCAAGGGGGTTGCACCGGATGTTCTTCGTCACCGACTCGCCCTGAGCTTCGAGGCCGAAGCGGGCGGCGTCGACGGAGACGAGATCGTGCGGCGCGTTCTGCAAGCGGTGGCGGCGCCGTGAAGCCCCATCCGACGGGCGACGCAACCCGGCGCATTTCCGATCGCGTCCGGCGCATCGAAGTGACGACGCGGCTACTCAGCTCCGAAGCCTTTCACGGGGGCGTGCAATCGCGCTTCCGCGGCCGTGGGATGGACTTCGACGAGGTCCGCGAATACGAGCCGGGCGACGACGTCCGGTCGATCGACTGGAGCGCTACGGCGCGCGCCGGTCACACGTTCGTCAAAAAATATCGGGAAGAGCGGCAGCTGACCGTCCTCTTCGTGCTCGACATGAGCGCGTCAGGCTCCCTCGGCACGGGCGATTCGAGCAAACGTGATCAAGCGGTGGAGATGGCCTCCGTCCTCGCGCTCTCCGCCGTCCAGAGCGACCACCGAATCGGTCTCGTGGCGTTCACAGATGCCGTCGAGTCGTTCGTGCCGGCCGCGCGCGGGCGCCCCCACGCGCTTCGCCTTGTACGCGACCTCGTGGGGTTCGAGCCCGAGGGACGAGGCACGGACCTCGCACTGGCTCTCCGCTTCGTCCGCGAGCGTCAGCGTCGGCGCGCCGTCATCGTGATCTTGTCCGACTTTCTGATTGGCCAACGCGGCATGGATCAGGCCCGCGAGGAGCTCCGCGCCCTCGCACAACGACACGACGTCGTCGGGATCCGGCTTGGAGACCCGCTCGATCGACAGCTTCCCCCCGTAGGCCTCCTCACGCTCGAGGACGCCGAGACGGGCGAAGTCGTCGAGATCGATACCCGTCGTGCATCACGACGAGCGCGCCTGCAAGCCATCGCCAAAGACGTCGACGAGCGCATTCGCGGCTTCGCTCGCCAAGCGCGCGTGGACCTGCTCGAAGTCGACACGATGCGCCCGTACCTCGGCCCGCTCATCGGGTTCTTTCGCACTCGTGGAGGTCGAACGTGAAGGCCTCAACGCGACAGGGCCTCTTTGCCAATTGCAGCGCGCTGCTGGTGGCCACGGCATGGTCTTCGGCTGCGGCTGCGGCTACCGCCGCCACCCGTGCCCCGGGCGACGATATCCGAGACATTCGGGCGCTGATTCTGATCCCGCCGTGGTGGCACGGGATGGTCCTTTGGCTCTCCGTGGCACTTGCGCTGGCGGTGGCCGCCACTGCGGTTTGGCTGTGGCGACGTCGCTCGGCGGGACCGTTGACGCCACTTCAAGAAGCGGAGCGCGCGCTCCTGCGCGCCGAATCGCTCGCCCGGGAAGGCCGCTCCCGCGAATGGGCGGATCTCGTCGCCCGCACGCTCCGCGCGGCGCTCTCGGCGCGAATCGGACAAGACGCCTGCCCGAAAACGACCGGTGAGCTGGCGTCGGTGGTTTGGGTGACACCGCCCTACGACGTCGTGGCCGACGCGCCATGCGTCATCGACCTCTTGTCGATGTGCGACCTCACGCGCTTTGCGATGGCCCGTCTCGATACGGATTCGCTCGTCCGTTCGACGGAGGGCGCACGCGATTGGACCAGGCGACTCTTCGCGCCTCCCCTGCCCTCGTCCGCGACCTCGCCACAGGTGACCCGATGATTCACTTTCAGCATCCCGCGGTGCTCCTTCTGCTCGTCCCGACCCTCGCCATCGCTTGGTGGCTCGGACGCCCGGGGCGTCCGAGTGCGGTCGCGCACTCGAACACGGACCTCATTCGAGAGGTCGCCGACGCACGGCGGACACGCTGGGGCCGAGTTTTGCCGCTCCTCAGGTGGGTTGGGGCCTTGCTGCTCGTCGTGGCGCTCGCTCGCCCCGACGTCGAGCACCACCACGCCGCGATCCGCGCGTCGGGTGTGGACATCATGCTGGCGATCGACGTCAGCGGATCGATGCAAGCACGCGACATGCTGGGACCCGATGGCGCGAGCAGCCGGCTCGCTGCCGCGAAAGACGTCGTCGATCGCTTTGTCCGGGATCGGACGAACGACCGCGTCGGTCTCGTCGCGTTCTCCGGAGAGCCGTACCTCGTGAGCCCACTCACGCTCGACCACGACTGGGTCTTGCAAAGGCTCGGGAGTCTCGAGGCCGGCCAGGCGGCCGACGGTACGGCGATCGGCTCGGCCATCGCCTCGGGCGTTCGCCGCCTCGACGCCCAGGATGCCAAGTCGAAAGTCCTGGTTCTCTTGACCGACGGGCAAAACAACGCTGGAAAAATCGCGCCCGCAGCGGCCGCCGAGGCGGCGCGAGCTCTCGGCGTCAAAGTCTACACGATCGGCGTCGGGTCGACCGGCGAGGCGCTCGTTCCCGTCGCCGACGACCGGGGCCGGGAGCAACTCGTCAAGGCGCGCGTCGACGTCGACGAGGCGAGTATGAGGCGCGTCGCCGAGATCACCGTGGGCACGTTTTACCGCGCCACGGACACCCCATCGCTGCGAGACGTTTATGCGGCCATTGACCGATCGGAGAAGACGACGCGCACCCTCCGCGGCTTCACGGACCATGAAGAGCGCTTCGCCTGGTTTGCCATCCCCGGGCTCTTTCTCCTCATCGGAGAGCTCGGTCTTTCAGCGACCCGTTTTCGTCGCGTCCCTTGCTGAGATCTCGCTGAGATTTCCGGAGATAAGACCCCATGCGTTTCGCAGAACCGTTCTGGCTTTTGGTCGGCGCCCTCGTGGTTGGCCTCCTCTTCGTCCTTCGCGCGCGGAGCGAGCGGCTCACGATGCGTGCGATGGCCGCGTTGGCGGGCGCTCGCCTCGTCAACGCGAGCGCGCTGCCGTCGCGGGTTCGTCGGTGGCTCCGCATCGCGGTGACTTGTTTCGCCGTGGCAATGGGCTTTGTGGCTCTTGCGCGTCCGCAAAAGGGGATGCAGTGGCAAACGCTCGATCGCGAAGGGACCGACCTTGTCCTGGTGGTCGACACCTCAAAGAGCATGAACGCGGACGACGTGGCCCCGACACGCCTCGAGCGCGCGAAGCTCGCGATCCGCGATCTCGTCGAGCGGTTCCCGGGCGACCGAATCGGCCTCGTCGCGTTCGCGGGCGATGCCTTCGTCGAGAGCCCGATGACGCTCGACCACGACGCACTGCTCGAGACGCTCGCCGCCTTCGACACGTCGGTCATCGGGCGCGGCGGTACGGATATGGGCCGGGCCATCGACGTTGCGTCGGCCGCACTGAAGTCGGAGGCCGGCGATCAGAAGGTGATGGTTCTTCTCACCGACGGCGAAGACCTCGAGAGTCAAGGCCAGGACGCCGCCAAACGTGCGGCCGAAGCGGGAATCACCATCGATACGGTGGGAGTCGGCACGGCGGCCGGAGAGCTGGTTCCGGCGAAGAACGACCAGGGCGCGACGGTCGGCCTCATGCGCGACGAGAACGGCGCCCCCGTTCGCTCGCGCCTCGACGAAGCGGGCCTCCGCGCGATCGCGCAGGCTACCCACGGGACCTATCGACCCTTGGGCGAGGATGGGCGCGGGCTCGATCGGCTCTACGCCGAGTCGCTCGCACCGCTCTCGCACACCGAGCGCAGTGCGCGGGTACGGCGCGTTTACGCCGAGTGGTTCGCGTTGCCACTCGCTCTGTCGATCTTCGGGATTGTGCTCGATTCGCTCCTTGGATGGAGAGGACGGAGACCACGACCCCGCGCGCCGACAAGCCGGTCTCCCGGTCCTCGCCCCGCTCACTTGGCAGCCCCCGCCGCAGTGGCGCTTTTCCTGCTGCTGCTGCCGGCAAGCGCGCATGCGTCCGTACAGGATGCCGAGAAGGCGTACGCGGCCGGCCGCTTTGATTCGTCGGCCCGGGAGTACGAGGCCGAGCACGCGAGGCACCCGAAGGACCCGCGGCTCTCGGTCGATGCAGGCGCCGCAGCGTATCGCGCGGGACACTACGATGCCGCTGAAACTGCCTTTGGCCAGGCCCTTTCGACGGCAGACCCCAAGCTGCAGCAGCGCGTCTTTTATGACCTGGGCGATGCGCGCTACCGCCTCGGGGCTGCGACGCTCTCCGATGCGCCCGAAAAGACAATCGAGCGCTGGAAGGCAGCCATCGACGCGTATCAGGGTGCACTCGCGCTCGCACCGTCCGACAAGGACGCCGCCTACAACCGCGACTTCGTCAAGCGAAAGCTCTCCGAGCTCGAGAACAAGCAGAACGAGAACAAGCAGAACGAGAACAAGCGGAACGAGAACAAGCAGAACGAGAACGAGCAGAACGAGAACAAGCAGAACGAGAACAAGCAGCCGTCGAAGAACGAAGGCGCTGGACGCGACGCGGCCAAGGATTCGGCCGCGAACGCCGGCGGATCGCACGAGCCGTCCTCGGGATCGCCGAAAGATGGCCAGTCCAAGTCCGCCGAGAATGGTGCAGAGACCCAGAGCCCGTCCGGCACCAAGCCAGGCACGGCTGCCGACAAAGCGGCTCGCGCCAATTCGGCCCGGCCCGGCGGCGAACCAGCGAAACCCGGCGGCCAAAACGGTGCTGCGGACGACGCTGCGGGGCGGCGGGACGGGGCTGAGAGCGGGGTCGCGGCAGGAGGACCGCTCTCTCCGCGCGACGCGCGCGCCCTGCTCGATTCGCTCCGGAACGACGATCGCCGCGGCGCGAGCTTCGGCTCGTCGGCGGCTTCGGCTGGAACTGAGCCACCCCGGAAGGATTGGTGAACCATGCGCCTCGGACGTTCAGTGCTCGGTGCGATCGCGATAGCAGGTCTCATCGCCTGCGGGGAATCAGCCGCCATCGCCTCACCCCCACCGCCGGTTTCGAGGTCGGCGCCCGCTGCGACCCCCGCGGCCCAGCGCTCCCGTGCCTCCATTCGTCTCACCGTCGGGACGTCAAGTGGGTGGGTGGGGCAGGCTATTCCCATCACCGTCAGCGCGCAGTTTCGCGACGTGGAAGGCGTGACCCTCGAAGGGTCGCCGCAAATCACGTCCGACAGCGTCTTCACCACCCATCTTGCCCGAGAACCCCGGCAATCGACGGCCATCGCCGATGGGGAGCCCACCCTCGTCGCCACATGGGCAGGCACCATCACCCCGTCGACCGCAGGCCCGATCGCGCTTTCCGTCGAGCTGCCCGTGCGGATTCGCTTCCGCGAGGCTGCGGCCCCGCCTCCGGCGTTTCAAGATCCCTCGCAGGGTGACCCGTTCGGCGGCATGCAGGGTGACCCCTTCGGGGGTTTGGACATCGATCCATCGGATCCCGCCAGCATCCAGCGGCTCCTCCGGTCTTTTCAGCAGTCCTTCTCCCAGCCCTTCGAGACGTCGCTCGGTCGGGTGCACGACGAAGCCATCACGCTCAAGGCGGCCTCCGGTCGGTTGGAGATCAAGCCCCTGCCGGCGGCCGGCCAGCCGCCGACCTTCTCCGGCGCGGTCGGACGATTCGACATGCGGGCTTCTATCGCGGAGGGCCCGGTCCGATCGTCGGACCCCGTGACGCTGCGGGTGACCGTTCAAGGAGAAGGCGATCTGGACCGCGTCGACCTGCCGGGGATCAAGACGTCTTCGGACTGGAAAGCGTACCCCGCCACATCCAAGACCGAAGCACCGGCTGGAAAGCGACTCGGGCGAAAAACCTTCGAGCAGGTTCTCATCCCCCTCCATGGAGGAAGCCTCATGATTCCATCGATCACGCTCTCTACGTTCGAGCCGAACGCCGGTCGGTACACCTCGATCCAGACAGCGCCGTTCACGGTCGCCGTCGAAGGCTCACCGGCGCCTTCGCCGTCCGTTCCGCCAGCGGCGACCGCAAGCGGTATCGCCCCCGGGGCCGCTGCCGACGCTCCGACGCTGGACGTTTCCCAGATTCCATCGCCGAGCTCACTCGTGCCGGCTCCACGAACGGTGGGCCTGAGTCTGGCGCCGGCTCTAGCCGCTCTGCTTGCCGCGGTCGCCGTCAGGCTGTGGCCGCTGCGCAGCGGAGAGAAGGCGCTTCGCCGCACGCTGCGACGGACCGCCAAAGAGGGGCGGGTGGCCCCGTTCTTCGAGGCGGCCCACCGACTCATCGTGGTGCACTTTGCGAAGCGCTGGGGGGTGGCCGAAACCGACGTGACGGCGGAAGCCCTCCGCGACCACCTCGGCCCAACGGCCGATCCCTTGGTCGACGCCCTTTCCACGGGCGACGCCTTGCGCTTTGGACGGCGCGATCCGGGGCCGATCGAGCTACCGGTCTTTTGTTCGACCATCGAAAGCAGCCTGAGGGACGCCACATGAGTCGGCATCGCAGCTTTGCTCGGGCGACCGCCGTCTACTCCATCGTCGCAGTGGCCACGCTCGTCCTCGGAGCGATGCTCGCGTTCGCCGCGGGCGGCCTCGCCACGGAGAGGGGCCAGGCCCGTGCTCTCGTGACCCTCGGGACGAAAGCGCTCTCAACGGGCGATCGGGCGTCGGCGATTCTCTCGTTCGAGCGAGCCAGCCTGCTGGCGCCCCGAGCGGACTTCGTGCGATCGGCGCTGGCTGCCGCCGATGTCCCGGCACCCGGGCCGTGGACCGCTCGCGCGCCGACCTGGATCACGCCGCGCGAGTGGTCGTTTCTCGCGGTGGCCTTCGGATGGTCGACGGGGCTGAGCGCCGCCGTTCTCATCGCCCGCAAGCGAAAGGGCGCTTTCGCGAGTCGCCTGGCGTTCGGCTCGGGCCTCGCCTTCGTGCTAAGCGTCGGCGGTGTCGTCGAGTCGAACCTCGCTTCGCGGGCCCTGGCTGTCGTGATGGTGCCGACGGGGGCCCACGTCGCACCGTACGGCGCGTCAGGCGCGTCCGCCGACCTGCGGACGGGGCAAGTTGTGCGGGTCGGCGAGCGTTACGGCGACTTCGTTCGCGTGCGTGCCCCTGACGGCGCCAATGGATGGGTGGTGTCCGGCGTCCTTCTGACGGTCGTCGACGAGAGCATCTGACGGAGCCGGACATGCACGTGGTGCTCATCGAAGACGACGAGAAGATCGGTGCCTTCGTGAGCCAAGGATTGGAGCAAGAGGCCCACGTCGTCTCCTGGGCCAGGAGCGGTGACGAGGGCCTGGCGCTCGCCCGGCAGCCGGGCGTCGACCTCGCCATCGTCGACCTCATGCTGCCCGGGCGTGACGGTCTCTCCATCATCCGATCGCTGCGGGAAGCGAAGATGGCCGTCCCCATCATCGTCCTCAGCGCCCGCGCCGCCGTGGATGACCGCGTTCGGGGACTCGACGCGGGCGCCGACGACTACCTCACCAAGCCATTTTCGTTCGCCGAATTGCTCGCGCGGGTTGGGGCGTTGAGGCGCCGCGCATTGCCGCACGCCGAAGCCCAGCTCACCCTGCAGACGGCCGACCTCACGCTCGACCTCGTCTCCCGCCGAGTTCACCGCGGCGGTCGAGCCATCGAGCTTCAGACGAAGGAGTTTATCCTTCTTGAATACTTGATGCGAAATCAAGGGCGCGTCCTTTCGAAGACGATGATCCTGCAGCACGTGTGGGACTACCACTTCGATCCACAAACGAACGTGGTCGACGTCCTCGTCAGCCGCCTCCGGTCCAAGATCGATCGCGATTTCTCCCCGAAGCTCATCCACACGTTGCGGGGCGTCGGCTATGTCCTCCGGGCGAACTAAGGACATCAAGACGATCGAAGCACCCGCTGAAGAGCCGGCGTTGGGGTCGGCAACGTCGGGATCGGCAACGTCGGGGTCGGCAACGTCGGGATCGGCAACGTCGGGGTCGGCAACGTCGGGGTCGGCAACGTCGGGGTCGGCAACGTCGGGGTCGGCAACGTCGGGGTCGGCAACGTCGGGGTCGGCAACGTCGGGGTCGGCAACGTCGGGGTC
>JBEKFX010000154.1:0-11116 GCA_050013115.1 Polyangiaceae bacterium | reverse complement strand
CCCGGGGCCGGGGTCTGCGACATCTTCGCGTCGGGAAGCACCCCGTGCGTCGCCGCGCACAGCACGGTGCGTGCGCTCTCGAGCGCGTACGACGGAAAGCTCTACCAAGTCACGCGTGCGTCGGACCAGACGACGCAAGACATCGGGGTGCTGAGCGCGGGAGGCTTCGCCGACTCGGCGGCGCAGGACACCTTCTGCACGGGCACGACGTGCACGATCACCATCATCTATGACCAGTCTGGTAAGAACAACCACCTCAAGCAGGCGCCCGCTGGTCAGAGGAAGGCGACGCCCGACACAACGTGGCCAATGCGACGGCCCTCCTCTTCACGATCTCCGGTCACAAGGTCTACGGCGTCCACCTCCCCGTCGGGTACGGCTACCGAGTCGACGCGACCACCGGCATCGCGACCGGCGACGAGCCGGAGACGGAATACATGGTCACGAGCGGCACCTTCTTCAACGGCAGTTGCTGCTTCGATTACGGAAACGCCGAGACCGACAATCACGACGATGGCGCGGGCACCATGGAAGCCGTGTATTTTGGCAACTGGACGGCTCAGGGCAAGGGGGCTGGCGCCGGCCCATGGGTCATGGCGGACATGGAAAATGGCGTCTACGCCCAAGCGAGTTTTGCCGCGAATCCAATGGATACGCCGCTCACGTCCCCGTATGTGACGGCCATGGTAATCGGGAGGTCCGGGACGTTCGCCCTGAGGGGGAGCAATGCGCAAGCCGGAACGCTCACGACCTTCTACGACGGTGCGCGTCCGAACGGCTATAACCCTATGAAGAAGCAGGGCGCCATCGTTCTCGGCGTCGGCGGCGACCAGACGAGCGGCGCCCAGGGAGACTTCTACGAAGGGGTTTTGACATCGGGCGCGGCCAGCGACGCCACGACGAGCGCCGTCCAGGCGAACATCGTTGCCGCGGGGTATGGGATGTAGGGTGGTCTGAAGAGCCCCGGCACGTGGTCGCGACAATTGGACTTATCTCACGGAATCGCTTGGCTCGCCGAGCTCAATACCTGGGTATTGTCGCATCCACGTCCCGTGACCACGCTTCGATTCCGCCTTCCAGGTTGTAAACGTTGGTGAATCCTTCGCCGAGGAGTTGCTCGGCGGCCGCTCGGCTCCGTACGCCATGGTGGCAGTGGAGCGCGATCGCCGCGTCCTTGCCGAGGCCGAAGAGAGCCTTTCGGCCCTCGGCGTCGAGCTTTCTCGCTTGCGGGATCGATGCCTTGGCCCTTTCATCGTCGGGGCGCACATCGAAGATCGCCACCCGCCCCTCGTCCAAGAGCGCCCTGAGCGCCTTGGGGGAGATCGGCTTCACGCGCGCGGGCGCGTTCGGGTTGTCGATCCTGAACGCCCCGCCCGACGGCCCCTCGACGAAGTCGACGGTGATCCCGTCGGCACGGTCCGCCGAGGCGCGATCGACGTGGAGTACGACATTCGTCGACGTGACGGCGATGTCTGCGGGGTCTTTCGCGCCGAAATGGAGATCGCAGTTGAACTGAGCGTCGATCGCGAGGCGGAGCACGTCGTCCCCCACGTCGCTTGCGGCATCCTGGAACGCTTTGGCGGCTGCGGCGGTGATGGTCACGCGTGGCGTCGTCGCCTGCTTCTCTTCGACGCCGAGAAGCTTCTGAAGCTCGCCCGACGCGTACATGTCCTTCACGATGTCGCAGCCACCGACGAAATCGCCGTTGGCGTAGAGTTGCGGGTACGTCGGCCAGCTGGAGAATTCCTTCATCCCCTCGCGGGTCGTCGGGTCGCTGAGGATGTCCACCGTCTCGTAACCGGCGCCGAGCTCGTCGAGGATCCCGACGACCGTGGCGGAGAACCCGCACTGGGGCGACCGTCGGTTTCCCTTCATGAAGAGGACGATCGGGGCAGCATGGATCAGCTTCTCGAAGTGGGCTCGCTGCTCGGCGGTGAGGGGCATGACTGGACCTTCGTGGCATGGAGCTCCGCGCTTCTCAAGGGCCCCGGGGCGGAGGCGCTCGGCGAGCCCGCGTGACGGCACTCGCCCCGTCAGGAAGTCTTTCACGGCGGTGTCCTCGGAAAGTCACTTGCAAGGCGAGCGACCTGTGTTGTGCCACGTTGCAGGCACGTCCAACCCCGGGAGGCCGGTCCCCAGGAGCATCGTTTAGGCCATTCTTTGCTGGGGACGGCGTGGCGTTCCAGCGCGAACGGTCTGGCGTAAGTGACGCGGCGCGTTATCGCCCAGCCGGCATACGCGACGTCGGCTCGTCCTCCAACTCCGCTGGTTCGTCCACCACCAGCCTGCTCTCGTCGCCTCCGTGGTACTGACGGGGTGGCGATCACAGTCGCGCGTGACGAAGGCGGGCAACTGATTGGGGTTTTCGTACCCTGCGCCGTCCGTTCACGCGCGTTGCGCGGGCTTCGCTCCTATTTTTTATCGAATACCCGGGGCCGGCGATGACGCTCGGCGTCGTCCGCTTCAGGAAAACGTGCTGCGAATCCATCAAACGCTGCTTTGCGTTCGCAGACACTGGCGCTCAAGGCCCTCCGTTGCCTGGCGAGCGAAGCGAATCGCGGTCGATCGTTTCGTAGGAATCGATCGCAAAATCATTCGTAGGAATCGATCGCAACATCCAGGGAGCCTGAGAAGTGCAAGTCCAGACGAAATTCATCGACCGTCTCGCGCCGATGCCCCTTGTCGCCATCTGGGCGGGGGCGTCCGCCGCCTGTTACCTTGGGCCGTCGGCCGGAGACCCTCCCGAAGCAGCCACCGGAGCGCTCGTGCAGGGGGAATCGAGCGGCAACTCGAGCAATGAGGCCTCGTCGACGTCGACGTCGGCGACATCGGGATCTTCGAACGCTTCATCCTCGTTCATCGAATCGTCCTCGTTCCCGTCCGCGTCGGCGTTGTCGTCGTCGGCGTCGGCGTCGTCGTCGACAGCGAGTACGTCGTCGACGTCGACCGTCTCGACATCGTCCTCCACGGGCCAGACTGCGTCTGCCGACGGTGGATTCAACGTCAATTCGGCGACGGTCTGTACGAGTGGAAAAATGTGGATGGGCGGCACGGGCCCGACGATGGAACCGGGGGCCGACTGCCCATCCTGTCACAACAGGACCTTCTCGATCGCAGGTACCGTGTACCCGACGGCGCACGAGCCGGACGCTTGCGACGGCGTCGATGTCTCGGGCGCGAGCGTGACCATCACGGACGCAAAGAACAACAAGATCACGCTCACTCCCAACACGGTGGGCAATTTCTATTCGTCGACGTCCGTGACATTCCCGATTACCGCGGAGATCACGTACAAGGGACTCACAGGCCAGATGACGACGCCGCAGATGAGCGCGGATTGCAACTCCTGCCACTCGGTCGCTGGCGCCAACGGAGCTCCCGGGCGCATCGTCCTTCCATGAAACGGTGTGCATCGGTCACCGACGATGCGAAACTTGCATCGTTGACCGGGCTCTGCCTGCTGGCTCCCCCCGGAACCGGCTTTTCTCGTCGGCTTTTCGACGATCGCGAAGGTCTGTCCAGCCGAGGAAAGGCGCTCTGGTGAGAGGCAGGCCGCCAGGCCCAGCCCCGATCACGATCGCACAGGGAAGCGCTTCATCCGAACACACCGACGATGAGGCCGGCACCGACGAGCGCGACGGCATCTTCGATGAACGCGGCGGCGCGATCCCTTCGGAAGACATGGGCAAGCCGGCTCCTCACGTCCGAGCCGCCCAGTGTCCCGGCGATCGCCCCGATGGCACCGACGCCTGCCCCGATCTGCCACGAACCTGCAGCCGAGCCGAGCGAGGCGCCGCAAAGAGCTCCGCTGACGATGCGCGCCCCGAACTGCACGGGCGTCTTTCGGCTCGGCGTACTCGGCAGCTGATCGGCTACGAGCTCTGCAATCACCGCAACGGTGAGGATCCACGGCGCAATCGCCGCGCCCAGAAAGGCGAGCCACGTGCCCTCGAGCCTCAGAGCCCCGAAGTGGGCGGCCCAGCCAACCGCCGCCAGTGGTGTCATCGTGCGCAGCCCTGAAACCACGCCGATGAGCAACGCCAAGAAATAAACGGTCCAGATGGCCATTCGCCCTCGCAAGCGTGTGGTGCGGGCGTTGACGCAAACGGCGGGCCAAGATGCGATATCGGGACCGTTGGTGCGGGGTTCACGAAGTCGCCGCGCGATCTTGTCATGCTGCGCGCCGGGCTCGGCTTGTCGTCAGAGCCGATCCTTGGCGTCGCCCGCCGCAGGTAGCTTCGCCACGCAACGATCCGCAGCGCCCACGTCGTCGTCCGGGCAGTTGCGCATGGGCATCCTGCACCGGTGGATGCAGCGCGCCGCGATTGACGCTCGACCGGCCCCTGAATCCGCCAAGCGGGGCCCGTCGGAGTGGTTTGGGCCTCAGATGTGTGGGGGGTCTTCTTCGTACGCCGGGGGCAGCGCTTCCCAATAAGCCCCTAATTGACGCAAATGCCGTTCACGCAGTTCTGGGGACCGGCTTGGCAGTCGTTGCTGTTTCCACAGAGCTGCACTTGCGTCGTGTAGTCGCATCCGACGAGGCAGGTCGGGCCCTGTTTGGTGCCAGCATCCGGCATGGATTCGCAGCAGGCATTGGGCATGTCGCACATGGTTGCACCGCACGCAATCGACATCGAGCCGCCGCCGCCGTTTCCGCCTCCGCTTGAAGCACTACTCGACGAACCCCCGCCGGCCGGCGCACCGCCATCGGTCGTGGCTGGGACGGCGATGGGACTGAGCTCTTCGACCGCGCCGGGCCTCAAGTACTGGGCCAGTGGGAGACCCTGGCTTTGGATGCTGCCGGCCACCAACGCCGCGATCTTTTGGCCGCCCACGAGGTTGGTGTGCGTTGCGTCGCTATCGTTCGCGTGGAATTTGAGGCACGCAGCCTGCGAACCGAGCGTGTTGTACCAGGCGACCGTGAGGTCCGTGAGTGGGATGTAACCGACGTTGTGCGCCGCCGCAGCTGCCTTCGCAGCCACTTCGTGCAGGCTCGACTGGTCGCCATCCGTCGTCCCGTTGCCAAACTGCACGCGGGCGGGAGGAGAGACGATGATTGGAGTCACGTTCGCCGCCAGAGCGTCGGTGATGTACTTTTCGAGGTTCGCCTGGACGGTTGCGTCGGGAACGCCCTTGTCGTTGTGACCGAACTGGATCATCACGTAGTCGCCGGCTGTCCAACGCGACTTGATGTCGCCCCAGTACGCCCCGTAAAAGGAAGAGGAGCTCGCGCCGCTGTTGCCCCAGTTGGAGATCCCGATCGGCGGAACGAAAAACTCGGGGAGCATTTGACCCCAGCCACCGAATGCGCCGCCCGTCTGATCGCACTCGGTCGAGTCGCTGGCCAAGTAGATCATGATCGGCTTCGTCGCCGTCGTGGCGAGCTGGTATCCAATCGCGGAGACCTGCGGGGGCGTGGCCGCCGGCCCGTAGAAAAAGAGGTCGAGCCCTGGGTACCCGCCCGGACCACCCACGTGGTTCGGCTGGCCTTCCATCGCGCGCGCGTTCACGACGAAGGAGTAGTCAATCGTCTGGCCCGCAGCCGTGGTCACCGGGGCCAAAAGGCCGCGTTCGGACTCCGCACTGATGTAGGTCGAGCCGGCCGCAGCGCCACCCACCGTCACGGTCACAAGGTAATTGCCGGCCTCGGACGTCCCGTCCGCGGTCGGCGTCTGGGTCGTATTGTAAGTGGAGCCGCCGAACAGGCATTCAATGCAAACGCCGGTCGTGTCCTGTCCGGCGCACGCGTTGATCGCGCCGCTCGTAGGCTGCTGCGAACCAGCTCCCACGGGTACCTTCTGGCACATCGAGTAGTTGGCCGCTGTCGGCGCGGGATAGCCCGCTACGATGCCCGTGCCGCCGGAGGCCGTGCCGGCGTCCGAGCCACCACCCGACCCCGTCGCCGGGCCGGACGAGCTTGCGCCCGATGCGCTTCCCGTTGCTGAGGACGACGCCGTACCGGCGCCCAACCCGGTTCCTGTGTCCGAGGACGTTCCCGTTGCTGGCGCTGACCCACTGCTGGGAAGCGTGGTGCCTGAAGAGCTCGGCGCCCCCGCGTTGCTGGCGGACGAAGAGCTGCCGCCCGTGCCTCCCGAGCTGGCCGAGGACGAGGCCGCACCGCCGGAACAGGCGATGGGGCCGAGAAGTGTGAACAAAGGCAGCAGTGAAAGACGTTGCCGTCCAATGGCCATGGTTGTCCTCGCCTTGCTGAAAGCGTGCAGCGCGGCCGACTGAGTCAGTGGCCGAACGCGTCTCTTATATCACATTATTTGGCGAGGGGACGGGTCATCAAACGCTTTTGTCGGTTTCGGCCCGATTTATTGGCAGGCTGTAGTCCGACGTCCACACTGAATCGCTTCCTACCTCGAGCCGCCTTCGCGCGGTCCTCGGCGTCGGGGCGGCGTCGTCGAACGCCAATGCGGGCCTCCGCAGCCGGGTCCACGTGAATACGAATCATGGCCTCGTTCCACGCGCGCGCGCGAAATCGGCGGGGTCGGCAGCCAACGTCGACAACCGGCGAATGAAGCCCTGCACCCAACGAAGGAGGCGTGTTTGTGCCGTTCCAACATGGATGAGAAGGACCAAAAGAATCTCAAAACATTGGTTCGCGTCGACCGGTTTGGACCCGACGGCGCGTCAAACGATTAGGCGCTACTGGGCAAAAAAGTGTTGCCGCGAATCATGCAATCGCGATTGCCGCCGAGTCAACTCGGGGCGGTGGATTCGGTCGGTCCATCGCCGCATGGGATCCAAGAATCCGAAAAAAACGTGGTGTGAACGCGATAGCCACGGACCCGGAACGGCTCGCGCTGAGCTTTGCGACCGACGGCCACGCATCTCTGGGCGCCACGGTTGCCCCTTCAACGGCGCGTGAGCGGCTCGGCAGGGCTTCAGGTCCCTCGGTCCCGGTGTTGTACGAGGCTGTCGATGAGAGCCTCGAACTCCTTGCGCGCAGCGTGGACGCTCTTCTCGGGGCCGGTCAGCTTGAAGAAGTAGGGTGTCCCGGGGGTCGATACGATGGCGCCGAGCAGCGCCCACCCGCGTTGAGACGAACCTTCCTTGCTCATCCCACCCGAGTAGGTGCCTTCGACCTCAACGATCGCGACCTCCGCCAGTCCGACGGCTCGCGTCGTCCGCTTGGCGGTCCTTTGACCAGCGTCGTCGAACTGGTGGATCCAGCGTTCGGCATTTGCATCGGCGGACCCTCCGGCCCGCGTGATCGAAAGTTCAGCGTCCGCGATGTCTCCCGCTGCGCGTGGCACGCGGTATGTCGCGAGTCGCATGGTGCTCGTATTCGGCACGAGCTGCCATCGAACCGGAGCCTTCCACTCGAGCGAGGTCTCTTCCTCGGGAGAAGTGACCCCCATCCCCCCGATTTGCTGGGGCGTTGTGTCGTCGACCGGGGGGTGCCCCGGCGGCAGGTCCTCCGGCTCGCTCTCGCCTTCCTCTCGCAGAGGTGGTTCGACAGCGACTCCCGTGGCCGTCTTCGGCGCCGCGCCGGCTGGGAGTGCGCTGCCCGCGGCGTAGGCGCCTCCGCCGACCACCGCGAGAAGAAGGACCAGGGTGGATAGGTTGATGCGAATTTCGTTCGGATTGACTGCTGGCATGGTGCTCCCGCGTCACAAGTGCCGCCGCCCCATCACGGTCCCGAAGATCGACAGGGCCTTTGCGTCCTCTCCGGTCATACCCTTCTTGCAAGGTGAAGAACACGTCCCGATTCATCAAAATGACGGACGCTACCGCCGACCTCGCCCGATGCGCGACGGTCGAGACGCAAAGAGGCTGCCATTCTCATGGCTCGGGCGGCCAACGAGCGTGGCGACTGCAGCAAAGCAGACGCGATACTGGCCTCCGCGAACGGTCATTCGGTCGATGCCGAACTGCGGAGCGCACTCGGCCCATGCAGAGCGGCGCGCTCGAAGTGAGGGCCTGAAATTTTCGCTAGAGGGTGCCGACCGCCCGGCGTGTCTCGACCCTGCTCAACCACACGGCCAGAGGGACGAAACACGCCGCGAGTACGGCCGTCCCGACGTAAGGCACGGCCGTGGTCCCCGCGAGAAGCGCAGTCCCGACGAGCGGCCCGAGCATCCCGCCGACGTCACCGCAGAACTGCATCAGCCCGACGCCCGTCCCTCGTCGATCGCGCGGGACGATGTTTCCCATGACGACAAGCAGCGACGGCCCGAGTCCGGCGCCGCCTGCACCGACGAGCGCAAGGCCCATCCCCAGTTCCGCCGCTCGATGAGAAAGACCGACGACGGCGAGCCCCGCCACAAGAAACACCATGGCGATCGCGGCCACGCGGGCGTGAGCGCGCCACCGATCGCCGAGTCGGCCCGCGAGCGGTGTCAGCGCAGCATCCACGACAATCATCCACCCCATGAGAAGACCTGCCGTCCCTTGCTCGTTGCGGGAGAAGAGCGAGAGGTGGCGCTCGTGGACAAGGAGCGCAAGCGTCGTGAGGATCATCCCGCCGACCGAGAAGTTGAGGACCATATTGAGCGCACCGAGGGCGAAGAGTCTTCGGTCCCGCATCGCACGCAGCGTCTCAAGAAACGGTGGGCGCTTGCCGATGGGGCCGCGCCAGTCGGGCACGCGGAGGAACGCAGCAACGAGAGCCAGCACAACGGCACAGGCGGCGATCACGAAGGTGGCCGCGTCTCCGACGGCTTCCGAGAGGAGGCCCCCAGCCGCAAGCCCGATCGGAACACCAAGGACCATCGCAGCACGCACCGTCCCTGCCGCGCGGCCTCCCTCCGACGGCCCAGCCGCATGGAGAGCGAGCGCCTGGGCGGCGATGAAGATACAGGCCGATCCGGGCCCGTGGAGCAACCGGCCCACCAAGAAGAGAGGGCCGGCGCAATGGGCGACGATCCCGAGGGCGAAGAGTGCAAGCACGACGACCTGTACGCCAAGGCCGACGAGCAACGTCCGACGGCCCCCGAACCGATCGGTCATCACGCCTATGACGGGGCTCGATACCACGCGCATCGCCCGGTTGGCGGCCAGGATCAGGCCGATGAACGGCAGCGAGAGGCCGAGGCGCAAGCCGACGATGGGGAGAATGGGGAACGCGATCCCGCCAGCAACGCCGGCGAGCAGCGTCCCGGGCGCCAGCGCGAGCACCAAGGATGCCGGTGACTGGATGTCCCCGCCGGGTGTCGCCGCTGTCGCTGGTTTGCCTGGGTCGGCCACGAGCGGGGTGGTCATCAACCAACAATCTGCCGGGAGAAGCTCGACGGCGGTCAGGAGCGTACGCTGCGGATCGCCTGCCGCAGCTCGTCGGCCACCATCTCGCTGCGCTTGGTCGTCTCGCTGCGCTTGGTCGTCTCCCCGGCCACGGCGAAAATGATGCAGATGGAAAGCGAGACTTGCAAGTTTTGCCTCCTAGTTCGGCCGGCGTGAAACAATCGAGGGGTCGAGCAGGGCAGCGCGGTCGAACGCGGCGAGATGTGCGCGCGCGTTCCCCCACGATCGGTGCGACGCGCACGTCTTTCTTGCGTTCGTGGTCAAAGATGTGCGGTCTGCGCACGAGGTGAGATGGGAGCCCGCCAGGACCGTCCCCAAGCGACGAAGAGCGCCAGTGCGACGAGCAGGAAGTTGAATGGCGTGTTCACCCCCTCCCCCCGCGAAAAATGGAAAACGATGGCTGACGCCTGGAGCGCGACGCACCCGAGGGCGGCCAGCACGGTCAGCCCGGGCTTAATGCGTGTGATGGACGGCAAGAGCAACCCGAACCCACCGAGGATGTCGAACGCAGCGGTGGCGTAGAGGAAGCTCGGTGACACCTGACCCATCCACGGCATCTTCGTGGCCAGTTCGGGGACGGGCGTGCCAGCTTCCACAGGCCGCCCCCGGCGAAGATCAGAAAGAGCAGGCCCTGGGCGATCCAGAGGCCGACGTGGACGCCCTTCGAGGACTGCGCGCCTCGGTGCTCTGTGTGGTCCTGCATCGGGTCTCTCGGACGGGCGCGCCTCGCGTTCGCCATGCTTAACGTGGCACACGCGCCAGCTTGATTGCTTTCTCGGGACAGGCCGCCACGCACTGACCGCATGCCTGACAGGACGAGGCGAGCGGTGTGTAGGCCGTCTTGCGCCCGTGCGCCACGCTCTTGAGCTTTGCGAAGACGCCGATCTTCGCGAAATCCTCGTCTGTCATCCGGCGGACCTCGAAGACGTGGAACGGGCAGACCTCCACGCAGTCGGCCTTGCCTTCGCACTTCGTGCGATCGACGACCGGCACGAACTCCCCCGGAGGAGCACGACACTGGCTCCCGGCGGGCGCCTCCACCCCGCGTGTGATGCTCGTTCAGGCGCGCCGGTTGCGGACGGGGCGACAGCCTGTCGCCAGCTGGGGTGACATCGCTGTCGACAGATCCGTCCGTTTCGGATGAGATGGTCCCCGCGTGGCTCGACGGCTGACGCGAACGACGAGCACGATGATGATCGCGAGGCTGGCAGCGGGCACGATCGTGCGCATCGGAGCGGCGCTCGGGGCGCTCGGGGCGCTCGGGGCGGGTCTCTCCATGCTTGCGGCCGCGTGCGGCGGCAGCCGCTTCAGCGCGCAGGGCAGCGGACCGAGCGCGGAGACGGCGTGTTCGAACAACGCCAGCGCGGTCTGCATGCTGATGCAGACGTGCACCCCCGCCAACGTCGAATCCACCTACGGGAGCGAGGCGATCTGCGAAACCCGCGTGACCGCCTCGTGCCTCGACGGGCTGTCAGCCCCATCGACCGGGTCCAACGCCGGCCGGGTCGAGGCGTGCGCGCAGGCCTACGCCGCCTATGGGTGCGACGACTACCGGAACAAGACGAACCTCCCCGCAGCCTGCTTGCCCGCCCAAGGCACGCTGGCGAGCGGCGCGACGTGCCTCTACGCGGCGCAGTGCCAGAGCTCGTTCTGCGCGCTCGTCCCCGGGAGCACATGTGGTGCATGCGCCGCGCCGCCCCAGGCCGGGGACTCGTGCGCGCTGCTGACGAGCTGCGGCGCGACGCTGACGTGCACGACCGACACGCTCGTTTGCGTGAACCCTGGCGCGCAGGGGCAGGCGTGCGGGCCCGGCGCGCCCTGCGGCGCCGCCCTGTCGTGCGTCGCGCCCCAAGGCTCGGGGACCGCC
>JBEKFX010000153.1:0-11117 GCA_050013115.1 Polyangiaceae bacterium | reverse complement strand
GTGAACAGCAGGCTCTCGACCCTTTCGCGCTCTTACGACAACCGGAAGGCGAAGTACCAGGTGAACGCCGATGCGCATGCCTCAGAGGACGACCCGGTGAGCGAGGTCATCGATCGCGAGCTCCAGCCCTGGCGCCAGCGCGCCACGGATCTACTTGTGCAGGAGATCCTTGAGGACGAGTTCCTTCTTCGCCTCTACGACGCGCTTGAGCAAGGCGGAGTGGACCAGAAACCCGCGGCCCTTGCGGCGCAGCTCAGCGTACCCGTGTCGGACGTCAAGAACGGGCTCAAGCGATTCTGGCGAGCGTGGGAGAAGGTCCGGGAGGTTCTCGCTCGTGAACTCAATCCCCCGGAGGTGAAGGATGCCTAGCTCCAAGAAACCACCGCACGAGGTGATCAACGCGCTGCTCGATCTGTCGGCCGACGAGGACCAGACGTTCGAGGAAGCGGAGGCCGAGCTGCGAGCGGCTGGTGTCGACGTTCACGCGGTCCTCGGTCGCGTCAAGGGGCGCATCAAGGCCCAAGCGGAAGAGGATCGGCTCGCATGGCTTTCCGAGGCGCGCCGAGGCCTCGCCGCGGTGAAACCGAAGAAAGCCCACCGCGACTCCACGGAGCTCGATCGCGGTGCGCTGATGGCCCTTGTCCAGGAGCGACAAGCGCAGGTGGCCTTCCACAAACTGAACGAGCAGACCGACGACGACTTGCGCACCATGTTGATGGACCTCGATGAGCTGGACGACGACAAAGACCCGACGTGAGCTTGGCCAGCGCGGTCGCCTGCGTGGGATCGAGGTCTTCCGCCACCTGCGCATCCAGGCTCCTGAAGAGATCGACATCGAGGCCATCGCATTCACCTACGGACTTCGCGTGTACGACGGTGGCCTCTCCGGTGCACAGGGACGCCTGGCGAGCAACGGCAAGCAGGGAAAGGTTCGCATCGCGAACGGAATCACCCAGGAGCCGCGTCGCCGCTACATCATCGCGCACGAACTCGGACACCATCTCGTGCACGTCGCCCAGGGCAAGCTCTTGGTCTGCACGGCGGCCGACCTGCTCAAGTACGACTCGAACGGCGATGCTGAGGAGGAGGCGAACTGGTTCGCCGCCGAGCTGCTGATGCCGAAGCCGCTCTTCGAGCCAGACTGCGACGTGCGGCAACCGACCTTCGCGATCGTCGAGCGGCTCTCCAAGAAATTCGCGACGACGTTGACGGCCACCGCGATCCGCTTCGTTCGGCTCTGCCCCGAGGCATGCGCGGTCGTCTGGTCCGAGGCCGGCGCGATCAAGTGGGCCGTGCGCGGGGACGACTTCTATCCGTGGATCGAGTTCGGAAAGCGGCTCGATAGCCACACCCACGCGGCTGACGTGTTCGCGGGAAAGCCCGTCCCGAAGGGGCCGCAGGTTGTTCCTGCGCGAGCCTGGACGGACAAGGGGAGCGGCGACTTGTACGAGGACACGTTGAGCTTCGGCGGCTTGGGGGCTGCCTTGTCCCTCTTGTGGCTACCGCCCGAATAGTTTGCTCATGGGCACAAAGGCACGACGGTTCGACCTGCGACGGCGTCTCCCGACTCCCGCATCGCGCTCGCCGACCGTGGGACGTTACGGCCGACGACCCTGGCCCGCGATCCTCGCTACGAACTCGCGAATGGCTGGGAGGACATCTCCAGCAGCAGCGCGAACTTCGACTCGGGGCACGCCGCGACCGGGCCGCGCCGGGAGCGAATCGATCCCGTAGCGCGCGATGAACGCCTGGGGGCCGCACAGAAGCAGTCCGTGCCGGAACGGTCCCCGACATTCGCTCGTGGAGACCCCGGCGCGACGAAGCCTGTTGAAGAGCTCGTGCAGCGGGTCCGCGGCGCGCTTGCCACCCGTGCCCTCGGAAGCCGCAGCGACCACCACACGGATCGTACGACCTTCTTCTTGCTCGAGGTGGTGCAGCATCGCCAGGTCTGCGAACGCGAGCGGGAACGCTGGGACTACGAACGTAATCTCGCCGCCCGACCCGATCGCCGCGAAGCGATCCTGGTCTTGGGACGGCGCCGCGTTGGCGAACCACTCCGAGAGGAGTTTGTCAGCCTCCGCAAGTTCGTCGTCGAGTCGGTCCGGCACAGCGGGAATGACCTCGCCGCCTTCTTCTTCGAGCGTGCGGAGCGAACGCGTGACCGCTTCGTCATCGAGGCCATCGACCAACACTCGCCATCGCCACGCCGTGTCCGCAGGCCGGTGCCATACCTCGACGTCGACCTCCTCGAAGAGCGCTTGCGGAGTGTCCGTGGGGATCGCCCGAAGCAAGTCGACGGCGGACGTTCCAGCGGCATCTCGCAGTCGCGCCTGCAGAGACGCTTGCACCAGGAGATGCCGCGCGTTGAGGTCGCGCTGCGTAGGCTCGGGCGGAAGTGGCAGCTGATGGAGCGCGCGGCCTCGCATCTCGTGGCTGCTCAGCAGATCCATGCGTCCGGCCGTCACGGCGACGGTGCCTCGATGTAGATCGAGGTGCAGCTGCATCGTGTCTCGTCGAGGCTCACGAATCGCGGAGCGCGAGAGTGCTGCACCGCCACCCTCGGTGACGTGAATGCCGCCGTCGTGAACGAGCGCCCCGAGCCTCATCAGGTTCGCGATGGCGCCGGGGACGATCTCCGACTCGCTTAGCCCCATGAGGCGGGCGATCTGGTCGGGGTCCGACACGCCCGCGCCGACGAGCCGCAAGACGGTCTCGTCGACCAGTCGTAACCGTCGGTCTTGTTCGAACACGAGGTCTACGGTCCACACCCAATGAGCGAGGGCTGCGGGGATCGTTACCCGTCGAACGAAGCCGTCGCCCGCGAGTTCTGCGGAGCGGTCCGCCATCAGAATCCTCCTCGAACGATGTTCGCGCTCGGGATCGCACGAAGGACCGACGCGAGGGCAGTGCTCGCTCGCGCTGCGCTCGCGCTACCCACGAGCACCAGGGCGCGCTTGCAGCGGGAGAACGCGACGTTGAGGCGTCGCGGGTCGGTCACGAACCGACCCGCATCAGGCATGTCTTTGACGAAGGAATAGATGACGACGTCAACCTGACGACCTTGAAACGCGTCGACCGTCGCCACGACGACGTGCGCTCCTCTCCCGCGCAAGCCGAGGTCGCGGATGCGGCGAACCTGCGCGAGGTAGGGGGCGATCACGGCGATCTCGAGCGGCGGCATCCGCTCTCGAAACAGCACCTCGACGACGCGCCGGACTGCCTGGATTTCGGCGACGTTGTACGAGCTGGTTCCGTCCTGCGCGACCCGCCCATCGACATCGACCCAGAAGACACGGGACTCGCCGTCGAGTTGCGGGACGTCGATCGCTCTCGCGCCGTCGGCCACGCCCGTTTCGAGGCCGCCGATGTCCGAGTAGTAGAGGTCGCCGACGAAGGAGCCGATCGTCCGATGCATTCGGTACTGCACTCGCAGCGTTGCTCGGTTCGACGGGGGCACCGCGGAGAACAACTCCTCGAACAGCGACCGCTTCGCCCGGTCGAGGTCGTGGCCGCTGTTTCGAAGATCGGTCGTCGTCTCGGTGTCGAGAAACGGCGGAAGCTGACGGTGATCCCCAACGAGCAACGCACGTCCCGCGACGGCCAGTGGCACGAGAACCTCAGTCGCGGTTGCTTTGGCCGCCTCGTCGACGATCGCCCAGTCGAACTGCGCGTCCCGTAGCTGCTTCAGCACCGCGGGTGCGCGCAGGCACGTCGTCGCCATCACTTGCACGCTCGAGGCGAAGTCCTCCCGAACATCCGTCGCCTGATCCAGCTTCTCGCGCCAGTTATCGAGCGCTGCGCCGACGATCGTCTGCTGCTCGGGCGAGAGGCTCGGTGACTCCGTGGCCCACGTTTGCTGGCTCCGCGTTCGGACGCGGTCGACCCACGCGCGAAAGCTGTTCTCAAACCCGAGCCGTCCCGCCGCTTGGGCCTCGGCGGAGAGATCGCGGACAAGCCGCCAGGCAAGCCCCTTTTCGCGCGCCAGTTCTTCTAGTCGCTCGAGCGCGTTGTCGACGGCATCGTGTGTTTGTGACACGAGCAGCACCTTCGATCGCGGCGCCCGCTGCAACACCTGTCCGACGAACTCGGCGATCAGCGTCGTCTTTCCAGTGCCCGGCGGACCTTGTAGGAGAAACAGATCGCGCGCGCCGAGCATCGTCGCGACAAGCTGTCGGGTCTCCTCCGGCGGACTGAGTTGATCCTGAATGAGCTCGTCGACCGAGACTCGGTCGACATAGTTCTTGGAAGGGTCGACGAGGAGATTGCGCAGCGTCGCGTTGGTCGTGGTCCCCGCCTCAAGCGCCCGCAACGCGGCCTCTTGCCGATTCAGAGACGTCTCGAGCGCGACGTCCTTGAACTCGAGATCCACGATGCCATCAACGTGGGTCGGCACCTCCCAACGTACGCTTAGCAGCTGCCGCCCCGCATCAAACGCGCGGAACTTGCCGGTACGACGACCTCGCACGGAGAACGACGACTTGTCGTCCATCGCGTCCGCCCATCGCAAGGGCAAGTCATCGCTTCCTCCGTCTGGGTCATCCCACGGACGGACGTCGAGGACCTTCATCTGGACGTTGCCCTCGAGCGTGCTCCCGCGCCGACGCTGGCGTCGCCCTCTTCGCCGATCGACACCATCGGCGGGCCGGCACCGCACGCGAAGATGCACAAGTCTCGCGCGCTGCCGGCTCAGCATGAAGCGGCCCAGGTCGAAGAGCTCGCGCACCTTCGCGACGGCTTGCTCCTCTTGCCGTGCATCGTCGAACGCGGCGTAAACCGTCTCGATCAGCTCTGCGGCACTCCCGTCGCCAAGACTCAGGAGGAAGGGCATCGAGACAGCCTCCTGGCGTCGCTTGTTGAGCAGCGACGGCTGCATGCGCGAAACAGACACAGCCAAGAGCCGCTCCGCGTTCTCCCTCGTGGGCACGAACTTCACCTCGAGGTGCTGCCCGTAAGCGATCACGGTTGCCCGCGGCGCCCATGCCTTGTCTGGCGCCTCCGTGTAGATGGCGCGGAGATCTCGATTCAAATCATCGAGAACCGCGGTGGGGCTGTCGAAGCCGCATCGACGAATGCCATCGCGCGCGGAGTCGGCGAACCGAACCCATGCCGGCGAGCGCGTCGCCACACCTGCGAGTAGTGCCTCGAGCCCCTCAACAAACTCGTGCCCACTAGGGCGCCGGTGGGGGTCGGCGTCCATCCCCTTCACGAGCAAGTCTTCGACCTTGTCCACGAGGGAGTCCGCCAGACTGCCGCCGCGCAAGACCCGCAGTGCCACGCGTGCCGCTTGTTCGTTGAAGTCGTCGTCCGGTAGGCGAAGAGACAACACGGCGATCGACAGAACGGCGAACGCGTGAAGGTCGGCCGCGGGAGCGGCCTCGCGACGAAGGACTTGCTCTGGCGCCGCGTATGGGCGCGTGAAGAAGTCTCGGAGCGTCATCGCCTCCGCGCCACGACCGTAGTTCTCGAAGACGCGTGCGATGCCGAAGTCGGCGAGGCGCATCTGTTCGTCCACATCGATCAGGACGTTCGAGGGCTTCACGTCGCGATGGACAATTCCGCGCATGTGCGCGAGTTCGAGTCCGCCAAGGAGACGCGTGAGCTGCTTCGCCCGCCACTGCAGCGAAGGGGCCGCCTGTCGCCCCGCGGCGACGTCGGCAAGGAATTGTTGGAGGTTGCGGCCTCCCGGAACGAGCTCGAGGACGATCACGAGCGCGTCGTGCTCACGATCCTCGAAGTGGCGCTCGAGCTTCATGATCGCCGGGTGCGTGACGCCTTCGAGTGCTCCAACCTCCTTGCGGAACATCGCCTCCGCGATCATGCGGTGGGTTCCCGCGACGGAGAGCACCTTGAGCGCCACCTTGGTGTCGCGCTCCACGTCGTACGCCTCGTAGATGCGCGAGAAATGGCCGGCGTTGATCTCGCCACGCACGATGTAGCGACCGTCGTCAAAAGATGGTCGACCGATGGCGGAACCGCTCGAGCTCATGTACTTCGCGATTCTAGCGCCGTCTCGACATGGCTTGCGGCTACCGACGCCTGTTTCATCAGAGCAGCTCCGTCCGCGGTGAGTGGCGACCCGGAGGCCGCGGCGAAAAAGCGAAAGGGTGTCACGCTAGCGACTGCCGAACCCGGAGGGCTTCTCGAACCGCGTCGGGCCACGCCAACGGAGGTGCGCTCCACTTCTGAAGCGCGTCGAGCATTCGCTCCCGCTCAACCTCCGAGAGTTGGGTGTCGCAGCCGAGCCGGCTCGCGAAGCCGCTTGCCCGTGACGGCAGGCCAATGTCGTCCTCGCGCCCAAGGGGCGGTGGCGTTGCGAGCCGCACGGCGAGCGCATCGGCCGTGGGCAGAAGCGCCCGAGCGCCTAACACCGCAAGAGCACGCGGTTCGCCCACGTCGAAGAGCAAGTCGGAGACCTCGCTCAGGGGCCCTTGCTGCACGATGACGCGTGCGAGCGGCTCGAGCGCGCGCCAGATTGCTACCGCGCGCCCGCCGGCTGCACTGCCCACGGCCCGGAACACGATCAGCGCGAAGTTCGGCGGGCGGTGAGCAGAATCGGGTTGGGCGCGTTGAAGAGCCGCCCAGCCGGCCGCGGCAACCGCCGCGATCTCCTCGGGTGGCCCACCCAGTTCGAGAGCTTCCGCGCAGCCCAGAGCCACACCTCCCGAGAAATTCCCGTAGGCCGAGGGCGCGGCCAGGAAGCCCCGTGTAGGTTGCTGCGCGAGCAGTCGGTCCCGGAGAGCGGCGACCGCACGCCCCCCGCCGACCATCGACTGCCCGAGCGCACTGGACAAGAGGGTTTCGATCGGCGTGATTGGCGGCTGGCGAAGGACCCAGGCCTCAAAGAGTTCCGCTTGCTCCGAATCGGATCGCTCGCCAACGATGCGTAACGTCCAGGCTAGTGCATCGCCATCTGTGACCTGGCCAGAGATGCCACGATAAAGCCGCCGGCCGGCGTCGGTCGCCCAGAGCGGTCCTGCAAGCTGCGTCGCAAGCGAACGCACCACTTGCGGAGCGGGATCACGACCGACGACACCTTCAAGAGCTGTCCAGAACGCTCCGCGGGCCACATCGTCCAGCGCTCCGTACAGCATCGAGATCAGCCGAAGGGCGGCGTCGAGTCGCGACGAGCCCGACGAGGTTGCAAAAAGCCCTTGTCCGACGGGGGAGCGGTCCGCGTGGACCTCGGCGGGATCCAGCGATTGGATCGAAGCGATGCACCAGGCCCCAGCGGCTTGGACCGCTGCCGGCGCTGGCTCGAGCCCGCGCTGAGCAAGAACCGAAAGCGCGGTTGTGAACTCACCAGCACAGAAGACGACGGCGCGAGGCCCATCGTTCGGTGCGGGCAGAGCCTGCGACGCACGGTCGATCCCCTCGACCAGCGGATGCGCCGCGACGGCGGTTTGGTCCTCCGCCGGCTGTCGCTGCAGGAGCGTGATCGTCTGACTGAGTTCCCGCCAGACGGCTCGTTTCGCCTCAGGAAGGGTGCCGGCGGGCAGCCCCAAGTCAAACAGATGGTCGGTGGGTACGGCTCGGGAGTGCACCCTCGGCCGCTGGCGATCGGCGTCGAGGGGGGTCGGGTCACCAAAACGTCGACAGTAGGCCTCAACGAACGGCCCCAGGTCGGGCGGCCAGTCTGACTCTGGAAGTGCAACGAGAAGGGGGGCCAGGTCATAGATGCGAGCCGCGCTTGGTCGCCGAAGGACACGTCGAACTCGATCGAGTGCGCGTCGTCTCTCCTCGTTATCCCAGGTGGGCCAGCGCGCGTGCAGCGCTCTATGCACGACGAACGCGGCCGACCGGAAAAAGTAGAGGCGTTCATCGGCAAGGAGCCTGTCGACGATCGGCGCGAAGCCGTCCTCTGCCAGCCGCTGCGTAGCGGCACGCAAGACGAGGAGCCTCGCGAGAAGCGACACGGATTTCTCCACGACGTGCACCAGGGCCTCGACCTCTGAGGCGCTTCCGTGGCTCGCTCGTTCGCGAAGGTCGGCGACCAGCAGCGCCCACGATGGCTCATGGCGCAAGCCGGTGGCTTCCTCGACATCCAATGCGAGGTCACCAAATGCTTCGCTCGGCGTAAGCTTCGCGGGCGCGCCCGCTTCGAGTGCGCGATCTAGCTCGTCGTACTCGTGTTGCGAGAGCGCTCGTAGCACGTCCTCGAACGAGCGCGGGTCGCCCTCCGCTCCGGCCGACCCCGCCGCACGGCCAGCGAGGAGGCCGAGCGCGATGGGCAGCATGGCGTCGGGTCGTACGCGCAGAAGCCCCGGGCGCTTGCCGGCACCCGTGAGCGCTCGCAGTGCGTTATCGAACTGAAACGCAGGACCGACGGCGCCTGGCCGGAGCCGGCCTGCACTCTCTTCGAATCCGGCGGATCGTACGAACAGTGCCCGTAGGCGCTCTTCTTCGATCTCTAGGTTTGAGGCAAGCGCGGGGAGAGTATCGACGATAGCGGTCCTCATCCGCCAGCTCGGAGCGACGAGAGCCTCGAGCCAGGCGAACGTTGCGACGTCTGGAGCGCGGGCTGCAACCGCACGCACCACGCGTGCACGCAGCCAAGCGTCGTTCGCGTCGAGAAGCGCCTGGAAGCGAGCGGCTTGGGACCACGCACGCACAAGTCGTGCGAGCTCCGCGGCGACGGCCGCGGCGTCGAGCGTCTCGGTAAAATCGCTCAGGAGCTCCAGTCCACGCGCGCTGATCCAGACTTCTGTCTCGGCAAAGTCCGCTCGCGCGGGCAACTTCACGAGCAGTTGAGCCCAAGCGCGCAGTCCTCGATGCCGGGCTACTTCTACGAGGCGCTCAAAGAAGCTCGTGCCATCGGCGCCAAGCGCCCGGATGAGGGTCACCGGGTCGGTGGTCGATGGATCATCGAGCTCCGCAAACGCCTCGGCCGACAAGAGGCGAAGGTTGTCGTGCGCCGTGATGGCTTGAGCGACCTCCGTGTTTGCAAGGGGCCATTGCTCTCCATCGCGGTCCGCTAGCGCCTCAAGCACGGCACGCAGGGCGCCCATGCGAACGAGAAGGCGCGGGATGCCAGCGATCGAGGACGCGACGTCGGCGGCGCTGCTCCGTGTGAGAAGGAGCCACCCCATGAGCGCATAGTCGCGCAAGAGTGCGTGGCGAAAGACATGCAGACCGCGGCGCAGGCGGAAGATCCCTTCTGAGACAAGACGGTTGGTCGCATCATCCAGGGGGAGGTGATGCACATCGCGCCCGCCAGCCTCCTCGTTCGCGGCTTGGTCCAGCACTCGGCGGCGGGCCGGTGATTGGGGATGGTCGTCGGGTAGCACCCGCTGATCCCAGTACTCACGGAGCAGGCCATGGCGAGTCTGAAGCCCCGGCGGGACCGGCTTCTCCTTGCCGAACAGACGCAAAAAGAGGTCCAGAAAGAGTGGCGTTGCGAGTAGCTGAACAAGCTCGTCAGTGACCAGGGGGCGCGCGGTCGTTACGACGAACGCGCGCACTCTCTCGAGCGACCACTCGACAATCGGGGCCTCGGACCATCCAGGCGGCGGGGCATTGGAGACCGAGAGACCTCGCCACTCCGAGAGCCGCGCGCCGACGACGATGCGCACGTCGGGCTCGACGCGTCCTAGAGCGGCAACGATGTCAGCAAGTTCGCTGCTGGTGTTGGCCGATGACTCCAGACTGTCCACCAGCAAGAGGAGCTCGACCCCATCATGGGCGGCCGCGAACCGCCCGAGCGCAACGGCTTCGGCGATCGTCGCCGGGGTGGATGCACGAAACACCGAACCGTCGACCAGGACGCATCGCCGTCCGGGTGTCGTTTGCTCCGCCGCGAGGTGCTCAAGCAAAACGCTCTTGCCAACGCCTCCCCGGCCGACGAGCGCCAGCTTGCGTTGGGAGGCATCCCCTTCAGCGCTTGCGGCCTCGGGCTGGACAAGGCGCCAGTCTTGGTAATCGAGGGGTGAGCCGAGATCCGATGGTACCGGTGTGGTTCGCGCCGCAAGGTCCGCCCACAGGTGGACGGCCGCGGCACTCGCGCGAAGAAGCGCTGACAGAAGCGCGAGGGGCGCGAGAAGGTCAGTGGGCCGGAAGCGGCGCGCGGTCTCGTCCGGATCAGCTGCACGTCGCGACAGCTCGCCGTGGACGGCGGCGAGGACGACGTCGCTGGCGACAGAGCGCGTGAGCTTCGCGAGCTCGCTCTCCAGCGTCGCGCGCAGAGAATCGCGACCCGGCGACTCGTTGAGGTCGAAGCGCGCGAGCAGTGCGCGTGCATTTGCGATGGAAACAGGGCTCCCCGGAGCCTTTTTGCTCGTCGGTCGCGTGAGCCAAAACAGGGCTTCCTCGGCGAGCTTGCGGGCCGACGTCACATTCCCTGCAGGGGTCTTGGTCGGACGGGGGGCTTTTGCCGCTGCAGCGCTAAGCCCCCGAAAATGCGCGATGCCGACCGGGAGATTTTCCTGATTCACGGTAAGGCGCGGAACGAGGTCGGCCGCCCCGTAGGCGCCGACCGTCTGCCGCACTCGCACCCAAAGGGTCGTGCGGTCAGCCTTTCCAACCGCGCCCCCTTTGACCTCCTCGAAGATCCGGGTGCCGGGTGCGACCTCCTCGATCAAGTCCCAGTCGGGCGCCTTCTGCGCGGCTCCGTGCGCGGGCCGGCTCTCGACGTAGAACTCAGGCTCGGCGGGAACCGATCGCCCTTGCAGCCGTGCAGCGAGGTGGGCGGACAGGTAGCGGACGACGCGCACCCCCAAGACGAGGTCTTGGAACTCGAACCCGCCGCGCGCGGGAAGCCCGCCACCGTTCATGGCGTCCTCACGCTAGACCGACCCGCCCCAGGAAGCGACAGTGCGATGATCCCCCTGCCACGTCGCTGGCTGGCATTCTTCCGCGATGACCAACCCCATCGAAGACGCGTTCCGAGGTGCAGGGGCCTCCACCGAGAACCTCGATCGCACCATCGTTCGCGAGGAGCTCCGGCATCATCTCGGGCCGGAGGCGGACCACCTCATCAACGTGAAGAGCGCACCGATGAGCGCCCGCAAACTGCGCGCTCTCGTGCGCTCGGGCGAACTTCGCGGTTACAAGCCCTAGGCATGTACATCGTGAAAGCGCCGAGCGCGGAGGCGCTGCTCGAAAAGGCAAGAGACAGCGGCCAG
>JBEKFX010000152.1:0-11138 GCA_050013115.1 Polyangiaceae bacterium | reverse complement strand
CGCCGATCGCATGATCGACCGGGAACGCCTCCGCATCTGGTGGAACGACGTTGCGCGCTTCCTCGAGCCCATGCACGTCAGAAGTGACTACATCCGCTCGAACGATTTCGTCGTGGAGAGCAACCTCGTCCTTGTGCCCTACCTTCCCGAGTACATGATGACGGCGAACTCCCCCCATCGTGCGAAGGAGATTCGCGACAAGGTCCAAGAGGCGGTCGTAGTCGCCAAGGAGCTTGGCGACGGCGGCATCCCGTTGACGATGGTGGGTCTCGGTGCCTTCACGTCCATCGTGACGAACAATGGTCTGACGATCAACGATTACGAGGTCGCCACGACGAGCGGAAACGCGTTCACCGTTGGACTCACGGTCTTTGGCATCAAGGAAGCCGTCCGCGCACGCGGCAAGGATTGGTCCAGCATTGCGGTCGCCGTCGTGGGAGCCAACGGCAGCATCGGCCAGGCGACGGCGCGGGTGCTGGCGCCCCAGGTGGGGCGGCTGCTGCTCGTCGGCAGCACGCGGGACGACAGCGTCGCGCGGCTGCATCTCACGAAGAAGCTTTGCGTCGAGGACGCCCTGCGCATGGGGCCGGAGCGCGCGACCGTCGGCCGCATCGGCCGCGAAGTCCTGCGTGTCGCAGAGGCGGCCCAATCCACGACGCCCGCGGAAGTCGCCCGGGCCACGAGTCCCGCCTTCATCGACGTGGCCTCCGACTTCGAGTCGTTGGTCGATGTCGACGTCGTGGTCATCGCGACGAACTCCCCCGATGCATCCCTTCTGCACCCCTCGATGGTGCGTCGGGATGCGATCGTTTGCTGCACCTCGGTCCCGTCGAACCTGCACGCCGACTTCGGCAAGCCGAGCGAGATCCTCGCATTCTCCGGCGGGCTCGCCCGCCTGCCCGAGCGGTCCGAGATCCGCTTTGTCGGCTTCCCGAAGCACGGGATGACCTTCGGCTGTCTGGCCGAGACGCTGCTGCTCGCCTTCGACGGTCACAATCACTCCTTCGCCAAGGGTGTCCTTCACCCGTCGCTCGTCGAAATGACGATGAGCTGGGCGGGTCAATACGGCTTCACCCTCGGCCCCCTCACCCTCGACGACAAGGTCGTGCTGCAGTGCCGCACCACGTGAGCAAGGCCTGGCTGAGGACCGTGAACGCCGACGCCGGGGCAACCGTCGCCTCGGAATCGGACGACCGCATCGGTAGCTTGGCCGACATCGTCGATGAACGGCTCGTGGCTTGCGGCCATCGCGTCGCGATTCGATTTGACAACGGTCATCTGTACGACGAGGTGGACTTCGTCGCGTATCACGCACTCGTCGTCCAGATGATCCGCTACTTGCAAGGTGAACACGCAGTCCAAAAGGTCGTGGCCACGCTGAGCAAGAACAGGATCGAGTGGGACGTGACGGCGATGGCCTCGTTCTACACGGCCAATATCCTCTTTCCGATCGATACGAAGTTCAATTCGGCCGAGATGGAGCTCCTTCTCTCGCTGTCGAACCCGGACTACGCTCTCGTTTCATATGCGGAGCTCGAACGCTTCCGCACGATAGCGAAGAAGCTCGACCTGCGAACGACGGTCCTCGTGGCCGACATCATGGAATGCGTCGAGGACGCCGGAGCCGCGCGGCCGCCGCTCTGGGACAACGAACGCAGCATGAAGGCCGCCATCGCACCGTACCCACGCTCGCAGGGCTCGTTGGCGGCGGTGCGCGCCAGCCCGCTTCTCGCGGAAGGCTGCACCGTACTGGCCCACTACGCAACTTCGGGTACCACCGCGTCGCCCAAGATCGTGCGCGTCTCGCACGCGAACATACTCGCCCAGGTCAACTCGGCGTACGACCTCTTCAACCTGCGGCCGAACGAGACGCTATTGAATGTCGTCCCGTACACGCACGTGACGACGCTCGTCGAGTTTCTCCTCTCGAAGTTCCGCGGACTTTCCGTCGTCTACTTCACCCGCGAGCCCGAGACCGAGGCTCTGGTTTCTGAGATCGCCAAGCTGCACCGTCAAGGAGTGCGCATCAAGGCTCTCCTTGGCACCCCGGACCTCTGGGTGCAGCTCGTCAAAGACGTCCTCGAACAAATGAAGAATAAACCGGCGCTCGAGAAACTCTACGAGAGCCTATCTGCGATCGAGCCGAGCGGAACGCTGCACGACCTCGGAAGCCGCGACAAGGCGAAGCTCACGACGCAGCGCATTCTTCTGCGCAATAGGCTGGGGGGATACTTCGCCTATGGCCTCTCTTCGTGGGCAAAGATGGACAGCGCGCTCGCCCATTTACTCGGACAGCTCGGCATTGTCTGTATCGACCTGTACGGCACGACGGAGTGTACGGGGATTGTCGCACGAAGTCAGCTGAATGGGTCTCCTGCTGGAAGCTCCGGCCGTCTACTGCCGGGCCTCGAATACCGCCTCGACGCGCCGCGGACCATCCCGAACGTCGCTCACGAAGTGGGAGTCCTGCTCGTCAAGGGGCCCACCGTGGCCGCGCAGTACATCGAGACGGGTCGCGGAATCGTTGCTGCTCCGTTGACTGAAGACGGCTACTACGTGACGGGCGACCTCTGCTCGATCGGCGACGACCGCCGGATTGACGTCGTCGGACGGGAGCAACAGGTGATTCGATGGGACGACGGGACGCTCATCGATTTAGAGTACATGTCGAATTTGCTCACCCGCAACATGTTCGTCAGAGACGCTATGGTCGCTCGGCGACGACCTCACGACAAATGTCTCAGCGTGTTCATCTACCCTGACTACAAGCGGCTCGAAAGGGACGCGGACTACAAGAAAGAGACCGCGGCCGGGTTACCCCCGAAGGCGGCTCTGAAGAGACGGTGCGTCGAGGCCGTCCAGTTCGCGGAGTCGGTGGCCGGTATCACGCCGGCGCTCGACAAGGACGACATTTATATATTGGAGCAGGAGTTCGCGCGCACCCCAGCGCGTCAGCTCAAATGCTCATTCGAGCTCGAGCGGCTTGACCGCGCCGAGCGAATCTGACATCCGGAGGCCCGGTGGTCGCACGCGAAGACATACTCAAAGCCCTGCTCGCTCGTGGTATCGAGCAGGGCCTGTTCCTCAGGGACGTTCCGATCGACCCCCACGCCGACCTCATCGAAGCGGGTCAGGTCGATTCGATGGGTCTCGTCCAATTGCAAGCGCTCGTCGAAGAGTCGTTCGGCGTCGTCGTTCCGGTGGCCGTGTTCGTCGCCGAGCTGCGCACGATCGCTCGCGTTGCGGCGTACCTCGAGTCCGAGATACGCGCGGGCCGCGGGCGCTTCGCCGCCGACTAAGGGAGCCCGAAGGGACATGCCGCTCCCCGACTTCCTTGAAGCCGCCGGCGTCGCGAAGGACCGGGAGCACGTGTGGCGCTTTCCGGCGCAGCATATCGAGCTTTCGCTGGGCGCGATCGTCACGGCCGGAGCCGAGTATGCAGCAGCCTTGGCTTCGCTCCGTGTCGGAGCCGGCGATCGCGTCGGCCTCATGCTCGAGAACTGCGCGGAATACACGTCGCTTCTACTCGGAATCTGGACGTTGGGTGCGATCGCCGTTCCGCTCCGCCCCTACGGCGGCCAGAAGTTCGACCTGGCCGGCTTCATCAGGGAGGTCGACCATGACTGCGAGTTCGCTGTGCTTGTTGTCGAAGACGAGTTCGACGCGGGCATCAGGGATGCATGGGTCGCCGCTTCGGGTCGGTGCGCAATGGGCAAGGGCCGCCTCTCGGAGCTGGCGAAGAGCGCGCCCGCGGTCCGCGCGACGCCGCTCGCGCGGGAAGACATGGCCATTCTCCAGTATTCTTCAGGCAGCACCTCGCGCCCGAAGGGGGTCATCGTGTCGCACGGCATGGTCGGCGACCAGGTCCGGCAGCTCGACGCGGAATTCCGGCACGCCTGCGTCGGCGCAGGTCTCCGTTCGTCCGGCTCATGGTTGCCCTTTTATCATGACATGGGCCTCTTCATAGGACTTCTCTATCCCCTCTTCGCCCGGGCCCACAATATCCTCGCGTCTCCGCTTTTTTACATGCGCGATCCGAAGCGCTGGTTCCGTCTCCAGGCGGCACACCGCGTCGACTGGAACTTCACCACGAATTTGGCCATGGCCAACTCGGTGCGGTCGCTCCGGCTGCTCGATCCAGCCGCGGTCGATCTGTCGCACTTTCATCTTTATCTGGCCGCCGAAAAGGTCTCGCCGGTCGTGCTCGAGCAGACTTGTGACGTGCTCGCGCGACTTGGAACACCGCGGGAAAACGTGCGCGTCGGCTATGGCATGGCTGAAAACGCTCTCGGCGTTGCCTCGACGAAGGACGGGGCCGTGCGATGCGTGCGCGTCCGACTCGACAGCGAGGCTGGCCTTCGTTTCGCCGAAGCCGACGATCCCGAGGCGGTGGAAATCGTCTCGATCGGCAGACCTCACGTGAACACGATCGTCACGGTCCGAGACGAACAGGGCAACGTGCGGCCGGACTTTACCCTCGGCGAGATTTGCGTGGAGGGTCCTTGCGTGACGCCGGGCTACTTCAGAGATTCGGCGAAAACGTTGCAGCACATCGTCGGCGGTGTGTTGCGCACCGGGGACATCGGATTCCGTCTCGATGGGGAGTTTTATTTCGTGACGCGAAAAGACGATGTCCTTGTCGTCGGGGGGCGAAATGTTTCCCCCGAGGACATCGAGGACTGCGTCGAGGCCGTGGACGGCGTGCCCGTGGGAGGCGCAGTTCTCATCGATGTTCCGGTCGTTGAAACGGGTACGACCGAACTGGTCCTGCTCGTAGAGGTTTATCACCCACTGTCGCCCGAACAGGCCGCCGAGCGCAGCGCGATGCTTCGGGCACACGTGCTCGACCAGCGCGGCCTACTCGTCAATCGTGTGGTCTTCGCGAAGAAAAACGCACTGGAGAAGACGTCCAGTGGAAAAAAACGCCGCGTGATCATTCGCAAACGCTTCGTGAAGCACGAGCTTGACCTGATTTGAGCGCGCCACGGGACGGCTCGGGCGACCGGGCCGTGCGGAAGCGGCCAGCGGCTTGCCACGCGTCTGTCGGGCGGCGCCCGGTCGGGAGGCGCCCGGGGCTCGTCGATCGCCGTCGAGGCATGCTGTGTCGGCGTCCTGCGCCCCCTCCAGCCCCGGTTGCCGGGGGGTCGGCGCGTTCGTTCTTCTCTGCACACACGTGCGTTGCGGTCAACACAATCGTCGATGGTGGCTCCGCTGTCCATGAACCGGGGACGATGTCGGCGATCGCCAAGACCGCGCGTAGCGCCGTCTTCCGGTCGCGGCCCTGCTTTGCCGAACCACCGGCGCTGTCGTCTTCGACGATGTAGATTGCTCGTCGCTGCAAGCCGACGACGTTGCGCGAGAAGCCGGACGCGATGGACCTCTCCGTTGGCGAAGGGCTTCGTCAAGAGTTTCCACGCCGTAGCCTTGTACTTGGGCGCCGATCCCGTGCTCAAGACCGCACGCGGGGAGTCCCTTCGCATGGGTCGATCGGGCCGGTCGGTAGTCCCCAACGTGTGCAAGGCCAAGCGCGCGGAAAGGGCACCTTCACCTTAACGGCCCCTTGCCTCGTGACGTCTTCGGGCCCATGACGCTCGGGACGGTCGAACCGCATGTGCTCCGTCTCGAAGGGGTGGCGGACGTGCGGGTCGCAGCTCGCCTGGTCGAGATCGCCCGGGAAAAACTCGCTGTCGCCAGAGACGCAGCGGTCGGAGACATCGTCGTCGCTTGCGCCGCGCTCGAGAGGATTGACGCGTCAGTCATTCAAATCGTCCTAGCACTGAAGAGGGCTCTCGAACCGTTGGGGCGTGCGCTGCGAATGCGAGCGGTTCCGCAACGAATCTTGGATCTTTTCGTGCTGGTCGGGCTCGATCGCCCGCTTTCCGTCGAAGCCCGTGGCCAGGCCCTCGGGTCGAGTCAGGCCTTGGACAGCGGCGACGTCGATTCCCCACGTGCTCCGGCAACGTCGTGACGATCGACATGTTGGAGCTTCGGGAGATTTTCTTCGACGAAGCCAATGAACACCTGGCCGCGATGGGGGCCGCGCTTCTCGCGCTCGAGCACGCCCCGCATGATCGTGAGCTCATCAACCAAATTTTTCGCGCAGCGCACTCGATCAAAGGCGGCAGCGGAGCCTTCGGCTTTGGCGACCTGCTGCGCTTTACCCACTCGCTCGAGGGATTGCTCCAGCTCGTACGCGACGAGCGTCTCTCTTTCGACGCTTCACTCGTCGATCTCCTGCTGCGAGCCACGGACACCCTTCGCGAGCTCGTCACGTCGACGAAGCGCGAGGAGGCGCCGCCTGGGTCGCTCGACGACCTGCTCGTGGAGATGGAACGAAAGATCGCTGGCGACGCGATCTTGGCCGAGCCGCGCGGGCCTTTTGTCGCCCGGACGTTCTGAGACTCGACGTCGAGATGCCCAAAATGGACGGGCTCGAGTTCCTCGAAAGATTGATGCGCGCGCACCCGATGCCGGTCGTGATGTGCTCGTGGCTCACCAAAAAGGGCGGCGAGACGGCCCTTCGCGCACTCGACCTCGGTGCCGTGGATTTCGTCGCCAAGCCCCGCCTCGATATGGAGAGGGGGGTCGAACAAATCGGCGCCGAACTCATCTCTAAGGTCAAGGCAGCGGCGCGCGCGACACCGCGTGCCCGCGGGGGCGCGAAACCGTCGGCGTCCGTCCGCGCGATGGTGGCGGAAAGGTCCGGCGCAGGGCCACTCCGCAAAACCACCGATGTTGTCTTCGCGATCGGTGCTTCCACGGGCGGCACCGAAGCGCTTCTCGAGGTCTTGGAAGCACTGCCCGCCGACGCACCCGGCGTGGTGGTCGTGCAGCACATGCCGGAACAATTCACGCGGCAGTTTGCCGCGCGCCTCGACAAGCTCTGTGCCATGCGCGTGCGCGAAGCCACGAGCGGTGAGCGCATTCTGCCGGGCCACGTACTCATCGCACCGGGGGGAACGCACCATATGGAAGTCGAACGAAACGGGGCTCAGTCGTTCGTGCGCTTGGTCGCGAGCTCGCCGGTCAAACACCATCGCCCGTCCGTCGACGTTCTCTTCGCATCGTGCGCACGTGCGCTCGGTGCCAACGCCGTCGGCGCCATTCTGACCGGGATGGGCGCGGACGGCGCGGACGGGCTCTTGGCGATGAGACGAGCGGGCGCGCGCACCCTGGCGCAGGACGAGTCGACATGCGTCGTTTTCGGGATGCCGAAGGAAGCCATCGCGCGCGGCGCTGCGGAGTTCGTCGTCCCGTTGGGCGGGGTGGCGGGCGCACTCTTGCGGCTCGGCAGTGGGGCGCGGCCGGTCGAATCCGTCTCCCGCACACTAAACCGGACGTGAAAAAACCGTTCTCGATTGCGCGAGACCCGCCAGACATCGCCGTCATCGCTGGCGACCTCTCCGGTGACAACTTCCAACCCATTCTTCGAGCGGTCGTTGGTGCCGACGATCTCTATCGCTCTCTCATCGTTCTTCTTCAGAAAGACACGCCGGACCGACGCACGGCCCTTTACTCGGCCGGCGTCGACGACATCGCCGGGCCGACGGTCTCTCCACGCGAGCTCGCGAGCCGGATCAAGTCGGCGGAGCGAATCGTGAGACTCGAGCGCCGCCTGCGCGAGCGCGTCCGCGAGCTCGAGAGCGCCCTCTCGCGACTCGAAATGCACGCCGTGCGCCGAGGCCAGGCCATCGCTTCGATGTCCGCGACGACGCGCGCCTCCGAGGGCGTGCCGTTTCTGCTGGCGCCTTCGTGGACGGCCATCGAGAAAGTCCTGGGCACGATGTGCTCCGTTCCGAAGCTCGAATTCGAGCTCATCGATTCGACGGTGTCTTGACCGAGTCCCCGTGCCGCTCCCGCCAACGAGTCGGCGCGAGCACGCGCGGCACGGCAATCCGCATCCGACGAAACGCCCGCCGCGCCGCCGCAAGACTGCTGCAAGCCCGTCCGGACACCCATCGAGCGCAGCGGCGCCAGTCCGCCGAAAGCCGGACGAGCATTGCGCCCCTCGGGGGGCCGGAGTCGTGGTCGCCTGCGCGCACGCGACCCTCCCGAACGGGCGGTCGCACCGCCTCGACGCGATTCACGCCTCGGCGACAGGTCGATACGAGGAGCGCTCTCGCACGAAGCGGAAGCCCGGCGCTGCGTTGACGACGTTTTGCGGGTTGTGTAGATCGCGGTCACCCAAGGGGCCGAAATAGGTGGGGGGAGAGGGCACCGCAGGCGAGGTCGACATGGGCAGATACGTGTGCCTTCTTCGTGGCATCAACGTCAGCGGGCAGCGGCCGATCAAGATGGCCGATCTACGCGATCTCTGCGTTTCGTTGGGATTTGGGGAAGTGGAGACGTACGTGCAGAGCGGCAATGTTCTTTTCAGCACCGACCGGCCGCCTTCGAAGCTCGCAGCGATGATGACGAAGGCCATTGGCTCCAAGTTCGGGCACGACGATGTCGCTGTGCTCGCGTTGAGCGCAACGGAGTTGGATGCGATCGTCGCGGCCAATCCATTCATTGCGCGCGGGTGTGATCCTTCGACCCTTCACGTCACCTTCGTTCACGGATCGTTCGCCGAAACGGCACTCTCGAAGCTCGGGCAGGACGAGTACCGTCCGGACGAACTGGCTTGCGGCGATGGGGTCATTTATTTGCATTGTCCGAGCGGCTACGGACGCACCAAGCTGAATAACGCATTCTTCGAGCGAAAGTTGAAGCGCGCAGCGACGACCCGAAACTGGAACACCACCCTCAAACTGCGCAACCTGGCCGGCGGAACGGCAGGTGCGACGCGCTCGGTCCGAGTTCGCGTCGGCCCGTGATTCTCGCTGCACAGCGCAGACTGCGCGGTGAGCCGCGGACGCAGGGGCCGTTGCGATCCATGACCCACCCCGCGCCCATCCGTCAATTGATCTCCGGCGCGGCGACGAGCTCATCCAATTTCGGCTGAAGGGTAATCTCGATTCTGCGATTTTTCGCACGGCCGTCGGGCGTATCGTTGCTTGCGACGGGGTCGAACTCCCCGTAGCCAGCCGCCGAGACGGCGCGCGGATCGACACCCTGGGAGACGAGAAAGTGCACGACCTCGACCGCCCGCGCCGTCGAGAGCTCCCAATTCGACGGGAAGCGATCCGTCTGAATGGGTACGTTGTCGGTATCGCCAGCGACCTGAAACGATCGGCCCGGCGTCGTCGCGAGGACTTTGGCGAGTGCGGCGAGAGCCTGCTTTCCGGCATGTTTGATGGCCGTTTGACCGGAGTCGAAGAGCACATCGTTTGGAAGCTGGATGACCAGCCGTCCCGCGCGCATCGCGACCCGGAGCTCGCCGGCGTCAATCATCGATTTGAGCTTATGAATGAAATCTTTAAAGAGCTGCGCGCGCGCGTCGGCCGCCGCCTGTGCCTTGCGGAGCTCATCGAGCCGGCGCTTGGCGTCGTCGAGAGCCTTGGAGAGCGTTCCCTTCTCCGTCAGCATCGAATCGACATTCTTGCCGAGCCGTTCGAGCTCAGCCCGCAGCTGGGCGTCGATCGCCGTGCTCTCGTCGAGCCGCACCTGTAGGTTGTGGTCGGCGGTCGACAGGTCGCTGAGTTTCAGCTCCAAGTCCTGCGACTTCTGCACGGCATCGGCGAGCTGTCGGCTGAGGTTGGCCACTTCGGTCGCGCGAGCCTTGTCACTGGCCTCGAGCTGCGCATGCGCCTGGCGAGCGTCTGAAAGAGCCGTATCGTACTGGCCCTTCGGTACGCACGCGCTTCCGCAAACGGCCATCGCTCCGAAGATCGCGGTGAGTCTCCAAATGTGCATCTCGATAGGCCCAATACCATGCCGGATGGCTCGCGGCACACCCGAAAAGTGGGCCGACTTGAGACCCGAACGGCAACCAACCTACGCAAGTCGGTCGTAAGAGCGCAGAGCGTGGACTCTGAGACACGTTCACGCGCCCCCCCGGAACGAGAGGGTCGCCACATGACCAAGGTCGGCTCGGAACCTTCGAGAGTATCGCTGGCATGTCGCGACGAAGCCTGACTCGCGTCCGCGTGAGTTGTCGGTCGGAAAGGCGCCGACCTCGCGGGCAGCCCCAGCCCCTCGTGCCTTTGGTGCCGACGGCCCGGGCCGTCTTTACGGGTTCGTCGGCGACCGCCCCAATGTCGGGTTGATGCTCTGCACGTAAGCGTCGATGACTTGGCGCATGGTCGCATCCTTTGGGACGATCGAGATTTCGATCCGACGATTCCGCTGATAGGCCGATTCCGAGTCGGCGCCGTCGATCGGGCGAAACTTCGAATAGGCCGCGGCGGCAAAATAACCGCCGTACACGTCGGCGAGTGTCTTGTTACTTTCGAATAGGTAGTCGAGAACCGTGGTCGCTCGCTTCGCCGACAGGTCCCAGTTGAATGAAACGGAGCCGCGCTTGTCTGTGTGGCCTTGGATGAGGATGGTGTCGATGTTGCTTCGAACACTGTCGTCGGCCAAGGCATGGCCCAAAGCGCGGGCCAGTGTATCGAGGACCGGCTTGGCTTGCTGCTTGATTGAGAACGAATCGTACTCGAAAACGAGGCTTTCGTTGATGATGATGTTGCCGTTGTCGCCGATCGTCACGAGGGCTGCGCCCGCGTCGTTGGCCGGTCCGAGCTCCTCCTCGATGGCATGCTTTAACTTGCTCAAAACCTCGACTCGCAAGACAGCCATGCTCTGCAATTGAGAACGCAGATCCCCGAGCTGGCGGTTGCTGTCCGCAATGATGGCTTGCTGGTCGCGCAGCTGGCCTTGCGAAGCAGCAAGCTGCGACCGACCGATGTCGATGTCGGTCCGGAGGGCTCGCAACTGCTGCTCGGACTTGCTGACTTGCCGTTGAAATGCCGCGAGCCGCTTGCTGCTGTTGAGATTGCGAACGTAGGCCAAAAGAACGAGCACGAAGAGAATCAGTGCCATGGTCGACATGACATCGGTGAAGGACGGCCAGACCTCTTTGATCCCCTCCGTGTCCGACAGCAGCGCGCGCCGATTCCGCATGGTCCGCCCCGCCTAGTGCACCGCGACGGAGATACGGTCAAGCATCCGCCGGTGACTTCGAATGATGGCCTGGGCGGGCTTGGTCCAGCGGAACGGTGTTGGGTGGTCATTCCAACCGGTCAGGTACGCGTCGA
>JBEKFX010000151.1:0-11139 GCA_050013115.1 Polyangiaceae bacterium | reverse complement strand
AGTTTGCCGAACATGGCTTGCTCGCGGTGCCGAACGGGCGGCCGCTCTTCTACCTGATCCGCCGGGCGGTACTGCCGCCGCCCTTCCCGTACGTGATCTTTTTCTACGTGCGGCGGGGGACGGCGATTATTCTTGCGATCGCCCACGGGAAGCGGCAGCCGGGCTACTGGGCCGCGCGTCGCTAGCGCGGACGCTAGGCTTCGCTGCCCAGCGCGCCGTGACTACTGGGCCCCGAAGATCACGCGCGATGCCACCGGGGAGAGGGACTGCCAGCGCTCGGCGCTGGAGGCCTTCGATCGCACCGCGCGGTCGTTATCGCCCTCGGGCAGGCCGGGTGACCCACTCGGCACGCACTAGCACAGTCCTTTGCTCGCCTGATGGGCGCACGGGCGCGCGCGAGCGCTCGGTCGTCGCCAAATCCCACTTCGAAAGCGATGGTCTTTTCGCTGAGTCCCTGCGCCGTAAGTCGAACGACCATCTCGCGTCGGATCGCGTCAATGAGCTCGAAGTAAGAGGAGCCCTCTTCGCTGAGCTTCCGTTGCAAGGTGCGGCGGCTGACCATCAGTCTGCCCGCCAACTCGGTCAGGGAGGGCAAGTCGCGCGAGGCGGCGCGCGCCCGGTCCACGATTTGAACTATTCTAGGAAGCTCGGCCTGTGCGAGGACCGCGTCGTGTTCGAGCGCGCGCCGCAGAAGCTCCCGAGGAATCTGAAGTGGAGAGTCGGCCAGCTCGGCAGAGAGCAGAAGTTCCGTTTTCGCAGCCCCGAAGGTCACGTCGCACCCGAAGATGGCCTGGAGAGCTTTGGTATCGCCGAGCGGGCGATGGGCAAACCTCACTCCGATTGCCACGGCCTCTCTACGCGCGAGGACCCTGGCCGCTCGCACGACCTCGGCCAGTGCCAGTTCGGCGAGAACTGCCTTGGCCAACGCGCTCTTGCCGGGGTGCTTGAAGGCGATTCGCAGCACGTGCGCGTCGGCACGCATCGAAAAGCGATTGGTGTCGCCCCACAGTCGTTGATGTTTGAAGCCGAGCTCGAAACACTCGCGGAGCGTACGGCCGGCGAGCATGACGCGGCCCGCGGCGTCGTACGTATCGACGTCGACGATGGCGGCGAGCTTCAGGCCGAGGCCGGCCGCGCCGAGCATCGACGCCGCGATTTCGATGAGCCGGTCTACCGTCTCGATGTCGATGCGCGCCTCTGGGTTTCTTAGCTCCGCGACAGGAAGCTCGAGCGCATCGACCTTCTCGCCGTGCCTCTCCAGAAGCGTCAGTACGCGCGCCGTCATTCGCCCGGAGATTCTCGGCAGGTTGGCGCCCGAAACCCGCTTTTTTGGCGCGCGCGGCGTGGACTCGGGACGAACCGAAGGTGCATTTGTGGATGCGATGCTCCGCACGCTACGACTCTTGCTCGTTACGTTCCTGCCGACACTGTCCGCGCGGCTGCGGCGCGGCCCACTGCGCCCGTCCTGGTCCTTCATGTTCGAGTGGATGATACGATCGCTCCGGCGCGACTGGGACGAGACCGCCAGCTGGCCCCTACCTCGTCAGCGAGCGGCCATCGCCGCGAAACCGTATCCGCATCCGCATCTGGCACGAGTGGACGTGCGGGACGCCGTCGTCGGCGGGGTCCCCGTCCGGCATTTCATTCCTGCCAATCGGGGTACGACGCGAATCGTCTTTTTTCACGGCGGCTCGTACATCTACGGGTCGACCTCGACGTCGCACGCGGACCTTTGCGCCCATTTGGCCCTTGCCACTTCGCTCGAGGTAGTCGGCATGGAGTACCGGCTCGCACCGGAGCATATCTGGCCGGCACAACTCGAAGACGCGGTGGCCGCGTGCCGCGAACTCCAGGGCTCCCCGCTGGTTCTCGTCGGCGACTCCGCGGGCGGACATCTCGCGGTGAAGACCGCGGCTCACGTCGAAGCGAAGGCACTCGTGCTTCTATCGCCGTGGGTCGATATGGGCATGCCCGGCCGCTCATTTGAGCAAAACGAGGGCTACGACTGGGGTACGCGCCAGGTTTTGCTCCGCCACGCCCGTGCCGTGGCCGGCGAGGCGGCCCTCTCTTCGCTCGCCCTGGCCGACAGGCCCCTGGGAGCACTCCCGCCCACTCTCGTCTCCGCCGGCGGCGCCGAAGTTCTCCATGACGACATCGTTGCTTTCTTTGAACGGCTCCGAGCCGCGGGCGTGGATTGCGTGCTGCAAGTGGCCGAAGACCTGCCGCACGACCCGCTGCTTTTCGAGGCCTACCACCCGGCGGCAAAGAGGGCTTTCGACGCCGCGGTGAGCTTCATTTTGCACGTTGGGGCACCGGGGCGGGTTGTCGACGCCCGGGTTTATCCCTTTTAGCCGGATAGTTGAAACGCGTCTCGCGAGGTGTGACCGAAGTTCGTCCGAATGACACCGAGTTTTGACATCAGGAAACTCAGACAGGGCGGTTGCTCTTGGTTCACTGCCCGCGACGCCTCCATCCGGGCCCGAAGATTCGTTCGAGATCAGCCGCTATCTGCTCGGGTGGGACCGTCCCGGGTCTCTCCATCCGCGACCGCGGTATCTCTGTCGCTTCCGTCCGCGACTTCCCTTCCGCCTGATCCGCGAGGCGTCGACGACGACCTCGCTCCACGTGGTCGAAAAAGTGATCGAGCTTCTCCCACACGAACCGGACCGTCGGCGGTCCCTCTTTCGACGCGATGAAGGCACCAGCGATGGCGTCGCGCTGCGCCTGCAGCTTCGACTCGGCGTCCCCGTCGATCGCCGCCACGCATGCGGCGACCATGGCAACTTCACCCGCGTCGAACCAGGTCGGCGCCTTTCGCTCGGGGTGCTTTCGGAGCATGCGCTCGGCGAGGGCTCTCCGGCCAAGAGCCTGATCCTCCTTCGTGAACACGACTTGTTGTTCTTCACCGGAAGCTCTCTCAGCACTGGCCTTCGGAGCCTTCTCGCAAGAAGAAGAAGGTTTGATCTGATCTTGATCTCTACGTTCCTCGGAAGCGGCTTCCGGTGGGGTAGCGGCAGCGGCTTCCGACGGGTGAGCGGCTGTAGGAGGCTGCAGCGGACTGCCAACTGGTCGGTTGAGCGGTGCGGGCCGCAGAGACTTGGGCCGATCGCGTGGGAAGCGTTCGACGAAATCGGCGAGCGCATCGAGCGTCACCGCGCCGGGAGCATAGAAGATTCTCTCTGAGCCATCGGCGCGGCGCTCTCGGCGCAATCGGAGAAACCCGCGGCGCTCGAGCACATCCGCGTGGTCGCGAACCGCGCGTGTCGACCATCCGCTGAAGCGCGCGAGCGTATCTTGGCCCGGCCAAGCCTCGGCGTTGCCCTGCCAATGAACGGCAATCCCGATAAAGAGCGCCCACGGTCCTTTCGCAAGGCCCTGAAACGCGACGTTGCGCGCGCGCAGCTCGAGCAACGCGTAGCCAAAGCTGTCTCGAAAGCGAAGCCTCTCGCGTAACGGGAATACGTCTTCTTGTAGCTCCCCCGGACCAGCCGGAACGAGCCGTGATGCAGCTGACATCGTGAATGCCCCCTCCGCACCGCAGGGCGCGGCGAAGGACCCGAAACGCGGGCAAGCGTCGGTCGCGACCAGCGCGACATAGACGGGCTCGGCCTCGGGGCGTTATGACGCGGAGAGCGAAGCGCTCTCCGTACGAACGACGTCAACACTGGACGTCGAATCGTCTTTGGAGTCTTCAGCGCGGACGCCATGTGTGGCTTGCGCGAGGACGAACGAAAGCCTATTGTCAGCCTCACTCGGGTTTGGCAATTCGAGTGAGACCGATACAAGCGGCCTTGCTGACCTGGCAGTCAGTGGGGCCGTTTTTGTTTCTGCGTGCTTGCTAGTTCATTGTTCCCTCCCACGTCGCTGGCGGGGGATGCGGCCCACTCGGCCCTCACAGCGAGGGTCGAGCGCCGGTCCCCGTCCGATTCCCCGCGGCACGCGTGACCGCGTGAAGATCCGCGGCTTGTGTCGGCCAAGTCGAGCGACGGCGATCGCCGCCAGAGGGCGCAACGCGACAAGACGCCAATTTCGTCGGCGATCGCACGAACGTCGGCAACTCACCGGCGGGGGCGACGGGTCGCTCCGCATCAGGTTGCCCCCTTGGGCGGCGACGCTTTCGCGATCTCGAGAAGCGCGGCGGCTCGCTCATAGTCGCCCGCGTCCACGGCGAGCTTGATGACGGTGCGAATCGCGTTTTCGAGATCCGTCGCGGCGGCGGAGGCGGCCCGATTTCCGTGGCCGCGCTCGATGATGCGCTCTACATCTATCTCCTTGACGTTTCGTGACGATTCACACTGCCGCACCGTAAAACGGGCCGGATCGTCATTGTCCGTTCGAGACTGCCCACTTGGTATAAGCGCTCGCAATTCCTCACTTTGTGATTCGCCGCCCTCTTCTGTTAACCGCCGGGTCGCTGGTTCGAGTCCAGCAGCCGGAGCAAAGCGTGGCCCAGTCGTGGCCCGCTCGAGTTTGCGCCCCCTGCGGGAGGCCGGACGGTGCGACGCAGGCCGCGTCGACGGGCCCGGCTGCAACGCCCCTCATCTCGGGCAAGAGCGTGTCAGGGGCAAAAGCGGTCCGAGGTTGAGCTCTGTCCACGTGCGCGCCTGTCTCGCGTAGAGCGCGATCATCTGGCTCGACTTGTGGCCCGTGCAATCCATCACCCACTGCTCGGTCCTGCCGTTCGCCAGGCTCACGGTCACGAACGTCGCTCAGAGGTCGTGCAGGCGTATCGGTTGCCTGGACGCCGTGCGCTCGAAGAGCTCGGAGCGCGTGATGCCGGCGGTTCGAAGGTCCCCGATCTCGTTCTTGTGGCGCGTTTTCGGATCCCACGTCTTGCCACGCAGCCAGCGCGGTCCCTGGCTCAGGTCGAGGCGTTGAAGCAATTCGCTCGCAGTAGGTCCCGGGTTCTCGTCGGCGTCACCCTCGATGCCCGCTGGCGCGTCGTCAACTTCCCTCGTCGACGCGGTAGCGAGTACCTCGCGCAAGACCCCGACATCCAGGGTCCTCTGACCTCGACGAACATGCGGGATCTCCAGATCGCGGACACGTTCGCGAAAGGACCGCCGCTCAAGACCGACGACCACCGCCGCCGACAGATCCGTGACGACGACCGGGGCCACGGCCAAGCTGCGCGTCTGGCGCGGTCGCAGGAGCCGCGGGGTTCTCGCCTTTTTCGGTTCAGGAAGACGGCTCGGATCACCTACCTCGTCGCGTGCATGGGGCCCTCGCTCCTTCATGCGACCGGCGGGACGAGGAGGAATGAGCGGTTTCGCGCGGTGAGGGGACACGTCGCGCTGGGCTGTCGTCGCAGGCGCCTCCGAGAGGGCTCGCTCGCGGGCCCTGCGATCACTCTTCATCGCTCCCCGAAGGAGCCTCGCCACTCACTGGAGCCGCGGACGCCTCGCTGGCGGCCATCCTGGAGAGCTCGGCCTCGTCCGCGATGACTTCGCGCGGCAGATCGTCGACGAACCGGCGCCCACCCTGGAATTGCTTCGACGAGGTACTCCTGGAATTCTGCGAATCGGCTCTCGGCTTCCCGGCGGGCGAAGTCCTTCGCGTTGTCGGGGATATGCGAACCCTCCTCATCGAGCTCGGACGCGACGCGGCCTCGGTGGAGCCTGCGCCGATAGGCTGGGCTTGCCGCTTAGCGCGCCAGCAGGTTCCGCCGCACCCGAATGGCTGCTAGCGCTGGGGTCCCCGGTCTCGCGAAAGCGTCAACAAGTCCTTGGTGAGGCGGTCCAAGCGCTCCTGCAGATCGGTCAGCCGCACGGCCACCTTGGGGTATTGTTCGGCGAGGGTCACGACGTCGAGGAGGTCTTGGCGCCTCTTGCTTGCCCGGCGACTCGGCTCTTCGGCAGCAGCCAGCTTGAGCACGAGCATGTCCCCAGGGCTCGCGAGTCGCAGCTCGAAACCCCCGGCGTCGACGAGTCGGGCGCGAGATACCGCGGCATCGATGCCGACGTCCTGCGCCGAGAACTGAATTGCCACCCGGCGCGAACGGGGACCGTCGCCCGGTGCGCGCCAATTGTCGCTGTGTGCGTGGCGCCCCTCGTGGGCGAAGCCTGCCTTCTGGAGCGCCTGGCGTGGGATCTCCGCGAACGTCCTCACGGCGAGGTCGATGTCCAGCGTGGTGCGCGGCTCCTTTGACAACATCTGCATGGCGACCCCCCCGATGAGGGCGTAGGGCGTTCTGGATGCCTCCAGAACGGTCACGACCGCCCGAAGCGGCTGCTCCTTCGTGTCCCCCGGCGAAAGTCCCATCGTCTCACTCCAAAGGCGATCCAGGGCGTAGCTCTGGGCCAATCGGTGCGGAACTTGGCGGCTCATGGGTTCGCCTGTTGACGAAGTGTAGCGAACATCGTCCTGCACGCCGCCGTCCTTCCGGTCCGTGCCAGTTTGCAGGCCCATGGGGCCACCCTTTTGCAGGGGCATGGGGCCACGGAAACGGATTGAACAACCGAGGGGAGAGGTTGCCTCGAAACGGCCTTCACGTCTACGGGTCGAAATCGTCGTTCCGAACAACGCCAGAATCGGAAGTTTTGCAGGGTCATGGGGCCGGGCTTGGCACGGCGACTGAGAGGGCCGTCCGTGCCGGTCCGGTGAGTGATGCGATCAAGGTCTACGTCGTGGTCGCGATCGGGGATGAAGTCGTTGCTTGGTGGCTGGAGTGTTGGGCGGCCGGTCGCTCGCATCGAGGGTCGGTTTGAGTCTGGGTCGATAAGACTCGCCCTCGATGACGAAGTCGTAGGCGGCGTTTTTGAAACGGTCGACGGCGCTCTGCGCGAGGAGCACGTCATCAAACATCGCAAGCCACTCGGCGGTATCGCGATTGCTCGAGACGAGCATCGAGCCACGGCAGGTCCGTTCCAGAGAAAGTTGATAGACGTCTTTGCTCTCATCTTTGCTCATCGGCTCGAGAGCAAAGTCGTCCACGATGAGAAGGTCGACGGATGTGAGGGAGACCATTTGTGCATCACGCGAATTGTCGAAACGACTCTGCTTGAGTTTGCGAAACATCTCGTCGGCACGCGTGAAACGCACGCGGTAGCCGTGTCTGCATGGGATGTGGCCGAGAGTTTGGGCGATGAAAGTTTTTCCCAGGCCGACGGGACCGAGAACGACGACATGCCGATGTGCCTCGAGAAAGCGTAAGCTCACGAGCTCCGAGAGCATGCGCTTGTCGCAGCTGACCTTGGCCGTCTTGTCCCAGAGCTCCAAGCGCATCGACGGGGCGAGCCCAGCTTCGTTGGCGCGATTGTCCGCGGCGGTGTTGTCGCGCCGGGCGATCTCGTCGGTGAGGATCATCAAAAGCAGATCATCGAACGCCATCTCCTGCTTGTCAGCGAGAACGAGTCGCTCAGGGAGCGAGAGCGCGATGCGTCCGAGGCGCAGCCGCTTGAGAGCGTCGACGAGCTCGGAGTTGAGCCGCGGCGTTTGCGTAGCCATCAGCATTCCTCCTTTTTGCCCGAACGCTTGAGCGTCTCGAAGTGACCCGTGGGTCTGGCGAAGCGCGGCAACGAGAGCTGTACGGCTTTGCCTTGTGTCTCGCAGTCTCTCGGCGTAGATGCCAATATGCGCGCCCTTGTCTTTGCTGCCGTTTGGCGTACATTTCGAGGAAGGGGCGACCGACACCACCCTCCGCAGTAATCATCGGCAAGAGCGAGACGAAACGAACGTCGAGCTTTGCGCGGGCGGCCTCCATCGCGGCGTACTCCGTCATGAAGCGGATGGCGGCCTTCGCGCCCGCGTATCCGCCGCTCAGCGGCGATCCATTCAGCGCCGCGCCGGACGACAACGCGATCACCACGCTCCCCCGCGCGAGAGGCTGCGTGAGGGCGGCCAATTGGACCGCGACCTCGGACCTTGTCCGAACCGATGCCCTCCCGGCATGCGCTCAGGCATAGGCCGACGCGGGGGGCTCCCAAGCGATCGCCGGCGCGGCGCGGTTGGCCGACGGCTATGCTGCCGTCCGATGGAACCCTTCTCCGGAGTCATCGCACGCGCGAGCCCTCGGCGGGCCGACCGATGAGACCGCGCCCGTCGCTGCGGGCTGCACACGAACCCGACTTCGTCGAGGTGACGGGAGCTCGCGAGCACAACCTGGCCATCCCTTCGCTGGCGATTCCCAAGCGACAGCTCGTCGTCTTCACGGGCCCGAGCGGCTCGGGCAAATCGAGCCTTGCGTTCGACACGCTGTACGCCGAAGGGCAGCGGCGTTACGTCGAGACACTCAGCGCCTACGCGCGCCAATTCTTGGGGCAGCTCGAGCGGCCTCGCGTCGACCACGTGCGCGGTCTGTCCCCTACGATTGCCATCGAACAAAAGACCGCCTCGTCCAATCCCCGCTCCACCGTCGGAACGATCACCGAAATTTACGACTATCTTCGCCTCCTCTACGCCAAGATCGGGGTGCAAAGGTGCCCGAACTGCGGCAAGGACGTCGCCGCCCAGGGCCCGCAGACGGTGACCAAGGCCGTCCTTGGCTTGGCCGCGGGGACGAAGGTCACGATCTTCGCTCCGCTCGTCGTCCACCGCAAAGGAGAGTTCAAGGAGCTCTTCGAGGACCTGCGGTCACGCGGCTACGTCCGCGTGCGCCTCGATGGCATCGTCACGGCGCTCGACTCTCGGCCCCGCCCAGACAAGAAAAAGAAGCATTCGATCGACGTCGTCATCGATCGGCTCGAGGTTCGTGCGGACGAGCGCGCTCGCATCGCGGAAGCAGTCGATCTCGCACTGCGTGAAGGCAAGGGAGAGATCCGCGTCGCCACCGGTGAAAAGGAGCTCGCGTTCAGCCAGGCCCGCGCATGCTGCGGGCGAGCCTTCCCAGAGCTCTCGCCACAGAGCTTTTCATTCAATTCACCGCTCGGCATGTGTCCCGACTGCACGGGGCTCGGCAAGCGGGACGAAGTTGACCCAGATCTCATCGTCCCCGATCCATCGAAGTCGATTCGAGAAGGTGCCGTCGCTCCGTGGGCGTCCGCCATGGCGCGCGGTGAAGGATGGACGGCGCGAATCGTGGACGGCGTCGCGCGCGCGTTCGACGTCGGGCTCGACGTCCCGTGGAAGGACCTGCCGGAGCAAAAGCAACAACTGGTCCTCTACGGAATGGCCGGGACCAAAATATCGGTCCGCTGGGGCGGCCGCGAGGGCTCCGACAGCGCCGGCACTTGGGCGATGCGATACGAAGGGGTCATCCCGCAGCTCGAGCGGAAGTTTCGCGAAACGACATCCGAGGCCATCCGCGACTTCCATCGCCGCTATCTGCGAGAGCGTCCGTGCGATGTCTGCGGCGGCAGGCGGCTTCGCCGCGAGAGCCTGGCGGTCTATCTGCCCGATGCGCACCGACAACGCAGTATCGCGGAGATTGCAGCCATGACCGTCGCCGAAGCCGCAGGTTACTTCGACGGGCTGGCTCTGCCGGCATCGGCCAAGGCAATTGGCGAGGGGGCGCGACGCGAGGTCGCGTCCCGGCTGCGGTTCCTGCTTGACGTCGGGCTCGATTACCTGACTCTCGATCGATCCGGACCGACGCTCAGTGGCGGCGAAGCACAACGCATCCGGCTAGCGAGCCAGCTCGGGAGCGAGCTCTCGGGCGTCATGTACGTCCTCGACGAGCCGAGCATCGGACTCCACGCGCGCGACAATGCGCGCCTCATCGAGACGCTTCGTAGGCTTCGCGATCTCGGCAACAGCATCATCGTCGTCGAGCACGACGAAGAGACGATCCGAGCCGCAGACTACGTCGTCGACTTCGGGCCCGGCGCCGGGCACCTCGGCGGCCAGGTCACGTTTCACGGGACGCCGGAGGCGCTCACCCGAAGCACGAGCTTGACGGGTCGCTACCTCGCAGGTGCAAGGCGCATCGAAGTCCCTGACAACCGGCGCGAGCCGCGCGGCTGGCTGACGATTCGGGGGGCTCGCGAGCACAATCTGCGCAACATCGACGTGCGCTTTCCGGTCGGTGTGCTGACGGCGGTAACCGGTGTCAGCGGGGCGGGCAAGAGCTCCCTCGTCAACGGAATTCTTCTGCCTGCCCTGGCGCGGACGCTACACGGCTGCGCCGATCCTGTTGGTTGGCACCGCACCATCGAGGGGCTGTCGGCGCTCGACAAGGTCATCGCCATCGACCAACGGCCGATTGGACGAACGCCGCGGTCGAACCCTGGGACCTACACCAAGGCCTTCGACGCGATCCGCCTTGTCTTCGCTGCGCTTCCGGACGCTCGTGCGAGAGGGTGGGACGCCGGTCGATTCAGCTTCAACGTCAAGGGCGGCCGATGCGAAAGCTGCGGCGGTGGAGGTGTCGTCAAGGTCGAAATGCACTTTCTCGCGGATGTCTGGATTCCGTGCGAAACCTGTCAGACCAAACGCTACAACGCCGAGACGCTCGATATCCGATTCAAAGGAAAGACCATCCACGACGTGCTCGAATCGAGCGTCGACGAGTGCCTGGACCTTTTTCGAGCCTTTCCACTTCTGCAGAGGACGCTCACAACCTTGTCCGACGTCGGTCTCGGATACATGAAGATTGGACAGCCGGCGACCACGTTGAGTGGGGGCGAAGCCCAGCGCGTCAAGTTGAGTCGGGAGCTCGGCCGGATCCAAACCGGTCGCACCCTCTACGTCCTGGACGAGCCGACGACGGGCCTGCACTTCGAGGACATCCAGCGTCTCCTGGCGGTCGTCAACAAACTCGTCGACGCCGGCAATACGGTCGTCATCGTCGAGCACAACCTCGACGTCGTCAAATGCGCCGACTGGGTCATCGACCTTGGACCCGAGGGCGGAGCCCGCGGCGGACTGCTTCTCGTCGAAGGCACGCCCGAGCAGGTGACGGCGGCGCCGGCCTCGTTCACCGGCCGGCATCTGGCGCCCCTCCTCGAGGCTTCGCGGTCTCGACAAGCGCCGCTCCCCGCCGGCAGCCGACGGCGTGTGCGGCGTGCTTCGTAGCTCCAGTGCTGCGGCGCCCTCGATTGGCGCGGGTCGCAGCTCGCGTTGCGTAGCTCCGTGGCCCGGCTCGCTTTCGCGGGCGCGCGCGGGTCGCAGCTCGCGTTGCGTAAGCTCCGTGGCCCAGCTCGCTTTCGCGGGCGCGGGTCGCAGCTCGCGTTGCGTAAGCTCCGTGGCCCAGCTCGCTTTCGC
>JBEKFX010000150.1:0-12527 GCA_050013115.1 Polyangiaceae bacterium | reverse complement strand
GGGGTCGCCCCGCCAAGCGCCCGCGTCTCAAAACCCACCGGTTTTGAGCGTACAGTCACGCTGCAAATCCGATGAAAAGCCTCCCGAAAGTTCTAGGTGGGCTGGAACACGGTCCATTTGAGCTCCAACGACGAAAAAAAAGCGAGTCCTTACGAAGTGGTACGAGCGGAGTGAGGTGGGAGGGCGAGGGCAAACGGCGCCAATAAAGCCGTTCAAAGTGGCGGATTCCACCCAGGCTGAGCTTGCGTTTTGAGCACACCGGCAATCCGCCGCTCTTCACGAAGCTCGAAAATGAGCCACGATATTCGGACCGTCAGGCGAACGTCCCAGAGCCTCACGGTTTGGCGGCTGGCAGCATCGAGAGCCTCGGATAGCGAACGTGCCTCTGCGGGAAGCGTGGGCAGAACATGCGGTTGGAGTTTGCCATTCTGTTCGCACCAGGTGAGCCACCGAGCGCGCGTTCGATAGATACGCGCCAAGTCGGGCAAAGGGACGGCATCCGAAACGGTAATCTGGGCGTGCGACGGACCACTCATGATCGCGACGATGTCGTTCGCATAGGCAAAGTCGGACCCGTACAAGTCGAGAAACTCTTTGACCCGATCTGCCGTTGGGTGCGACATGGCCCTTCCCTGATATCACCGCCGCAGCCCAAGAAGGAGTGGCCAGACCCGATTGGTTCTTGCAAAGGATTGCACGCCCCGCTTACCGCTGAACGTCGTTCGCTCACGGATTCGCATCGGACCGTTCATCCGCAAGCCACAACACGAGCTCCTCCTCGTCAAAGTAATCGTCGCCCGTCTTCATCGCGCGTGGCAAAAGCCCTTGCCGCTCGAAGCCCGCTGCCCGATACACGGTCCGCGCCGCATCGGCGCTCACGACGACCGTCAGCTCGATCTGCTCGACATCTCCGAGCGCACGCAATTGCTCGATGGCTCGCGACAGGAGCGCCGCGCCGATCCCGCGTCGACGCTCCTCGGGACAGACGTACGTTCCCCAAAGCGTGGCCCGATGCCTCGCCTTCAATTCCGCATGGCGATACGAACCCAGGGTGCCGACGAGCACTCCGCCGCGGAACGCGCCCAGTACCCACGTCGCAGCGTAGGTTGTGCGAAGGCGAGAAGCCACATCCTCCACGGAGCGCGATGCCTCCTTCTCACTCACCCCTCGCAGAGTCGCCCGGTTCGAGCAAGGCGACGACGCCGGGGCTTCACTGATTGGCGACACGATTGTCCGGCTCCGCCTTCGACAGCAACGTGCGCCTGAAAAACCGACCGTGGGGTCGCCCCGCCAAGCGCCCGCGTCTCAAAACCCACCGGTTTTGAGCGTACAGTCACGCTGCAAATCCGATGAAAAGCCTCCCGAAAGTTCTAGGTGGGCTGGAACACGGTCCATTTGAGTGTGCCGCCGGATTCGCGGGAGTTCCATCCTAATGGCGTATTCCCAGAATACGGCGAAGCCAATGGCATCGCACATGCAATGGCGCAGGCTTTAGAGCCCCTCAACGTCGGCCCGCACTGTATTCAATGGGCACTGGTCGAATGGGGTGGGCAAGAGCACGTGGCGAGGCATCCTGCACCGTGGGCTTCAGCGATTGCCCACGTCGTTCGCGGGAGTGCAATCCTCGCGCGCGAGAGCAGCAAGTTCCAGCTCGAGGTGCCGACGACACATCGTCAGGCCCGCGTCGACTTTGCGCAGCCGACGATATTCGTAAAAACAAACCAATTGTATTTGTTTGATGCTGTCGACGGTTCATTGACCAAGACGAGTCACTTGATGCTCGCTCAATATCACGAGCTTGACACTGGCGATCAGTCATTGCGCGTTATCGATATAGTCGCCAATGGCGACATTCAGGCGTTTGCGGTACCGAAGGGTAAAGAGCAACTTCGAGGAGATCGCCCGAGCTCACGGCCCAACGCTGCTTGACCTCGCCGACGCTCAACGCACGCGCTTCCGCCAAGAGCGCGCGTACGCTGAGTGGGGCAAGTTCAACCCCCTGGCGGCCGGGACGTAGCGTTCGGCCGTTAGCGACGATCGCAGCCCGCGGCACCATCACGCTCGTGACTCTCCGCATCGCGCCAGACGTCAGCGAAGTGCGCGCATCGACCGCCGCTGTCACGCGCGCTCGCGTGACGAAGGGGCGCGACAGGGTTTGTCGTGCTCCAGCGACGGTCAGGCGGGCGGAGTTTGCGGTGTGCGTCGGCGCGCAACCGATAGGCCCGCGGACGGCGGCAAGGGCGGCTCCGGAACTACGACGAGGTCCGAACTTCGGAGCGTTCCCGACTGATCCAATAGGTGTGCCCGGCTGAACTCGAGTCTCGGGGAAGCCTGCGCGTGACCGCCGATGAAGATCTTCTTGCCGAGCACCGACCACACAACGGCCAGATCATGACGGCCCAAAAAATCGAGTAAATACGTTCGGTCGACGAGTAGTGCCGAAGGGCCTGGTTCTCCGGCTGAGGGGTCGAGGAACCGAAGGTGGTCTTCCATGTCGCGGTAGCCGCCAAGTCCATCCCAACGAAGCGATTTCATGCCCTCAAAGAACATGCGCGCCGGGACGTGCACGGTGATGCCTCCACCTTGGTATGCGTCCTCTTCGTAAGTGGTGGAGATAGAGTTGCAGATCGGGATGTGGCGGGCGGGGGGCCGCCTACGACCCCCTCTGCCATGCGAACCGTCGGTGTACTTAGCGAAGAGGATGCCCCACGGATATTCGCCCAGATAGCCCTCGTGGAACTCGATACCCTCAAGCATCCACCGCTCCATGAAGTGTTGCCGAGCCATCCATGTGAATACGCGGTTGGCGGACTTCCGCTTGACGAGGTAACCTCGGATCTGAGCCCATACTTGCCGGTGGGCGGTGAAGCGGTCCTGCTCGTCCCGCTTGCTCTCAGACCAGAGAGGGTAACCCTCAAGGAGTTGCCAGGCCCCGCCATCGGCGCGGCCGAGTGGCCGAAGCAGTGCGTCGGAAGGCGGAACGTCGATCGAGCCCGTGGTCCATTCGCCATTAGACTGGGCGGCGACCGCCGCGAAATCGTACTGCACCGGTAGCCACCAGACCGCCCCCTCCCTGGATGGACCGCCGCCGTGCGCGAGTAGGCCAGGATCGATATCCCTTCCGTCCGCGTAGATCAGCGGACTTCCGCGGACCTTCGGTTCCCAAGGGTCGGCTTTGGGTTTCACATGGTCGCCGAGTCGCGCGGCGAGCCGGCTCAGCGCGATCCACTGATACTTCTTCCTATCCGCTCCGCCCAGCCGGGTCGCCCACGGCCACCACCGTGAACGTAGAGCATGTGCGCGTCGTAGGACGCGAGCCCCTCGCCGCCATAGCCAATGTCCGAAATAACGTGTTTCAGAATCCAACGACTCATCTCATCACGGCTAAGGCCATGCTCGTAGGCGTCAAGCCGGCGGAGGGTGTATATGTGGAAATCGTCTTCCAAGCAGCTCAAATAGAGCTTGGGGTATTCTCGGGTCGCCTCCTGGTACTCCTTGAGATCGTTTGTTGAAGGAATCGTGAGTGGCCAGTCGCTGGCGTACGGCGGCCGCGCGCGCTCGATGTCGATGTTCGGGTCGAGGACGCCGTCGAGTAAAGCGAGTTCAATGATGCACCGCGCGTAGTCGCGAACGAGCGCATTCTGCAACACGGTCGAGTCCTCGAACACGGCTTCATAGGTGGCGACCGCGACCTCGCGCTCTGCCCCGCGATCTCTTGATCGAAGGAGTGCGCCGTAGGCGGCGCAGAAGCAACGCTCAACGACGTATTCGTCGTTGACGTGCGCGAACTGTCGGATGAGCGTCACCCACATGTTCGCGCGTGCCTGCGTGATCGCGACGAGCCCCTTGGTCGCCAGGTCGCGAACTCGACGGTCGGCCGCAACACAAAACCACAGAAGGAGTGTGGCCCATCGGACGCGCACCGGCTCAGGGATATCCGCCGACTTCACTTCGAACGGGGCCCGAAGCAGGCGCTCGACCGCGCTGGAGACACCGAACCGCTCGTGGAGATAGCGACACAGGAAAGCGTCCCGCGACGGCATCGACTGTTTCGCCAGCAACCCGTGCAGCCAGAACGCATCGGGCGCGGTGACCTGGGCGGCTATCGTAAGCGCGTTGTCGAACGCTTCGTACGCGTACCCGGGTGTGGCCAAGGCTTCGCGTACAAGCTGCTGCGTGCTCGAGGTCATGTGCTCTGGATCGCGCCAGGGGAGCGCGGCGATGGTCGCGCGGAGCACCTCCTCCCGCGGACCTTCCGGAGCCAGCACTTCGACGAGTTCAGTCGAGGGCGCATATTCCGGCACCTGGATTGATAACGCCTCGACGAGCCCCCGGTACTCGAAGACGGCTTCGGCATTAGCAAACGCGAAGTTCAGCGCCCCCTGTTGGATGGCTGCTGCAATTTTATCGGGTTCGATTCCGCTGAGGAGGCGTTCGGCCAATAGATGATCGCCCAACCGCTCAAAGGCCACACGAACTACGTCCTCGGCGTCCGGCGCGTTGTCTTCCGGGTTCACCTCGGTGATGAGAAGCCCGGCGGCGACAAGCCACTCTAGTATGCTCGGTCCCACGAAGCCCGCAGGCTGCGCCCGGCCCATAACCGCCGCCGCGTTGCTCCACCCGAGGTACGCCCGTTGGGTTCGCTCGACCTCAGCGATGAACTCGCGCATAGCCCGTTGCGGCACCCTCTCGCGCTCATCGCGCTCAAACTCGGCACCGAACGCCTTGTTCTTCTCTCGAAGAAATGCCTTCAAAGCCGTGCTGAACCCGTGCCATCCCGGCGGCATCCGCCGTTCGCCAGCGGCCTTGAGTGTCTCGCAGGCAAGCCGCAAGAAGAGCGGATTGGAGAATTCCGGGTGAAAACTCGGGGACACGGGAGGCTCCAACCCGTAGTGGGAGAAGAAGTGTCGGCAAGCCGTGAACTCCATCCCGGCGAACCCATTATGTTCTACTCGCTCGAGACCGTGCCCCTGTTGCACGACAATGGGCTCGTAGCTTGAGCGGCACGACACGCAGAGCCGGATGTTTGCGAAACGCGCCACTTGATTAACCACTGACGCCAGCCAGCTGCGCCAGTAGGTGCGAGGCCGGCACTCGTTCAGGCCATCAATGCACAAGAGAAGCGGAGCGCAGGAGGAGGCCCCCGCGGCGTCGAGCGCGTCTAGCACCTCATCCCGGCTCGCCGACCCGAAGCCGAGAAGTTGCCGAACCCGCTCCCAAGGTTCGCCCGCCGCGCTGAACTGATCACCAAACAACACCACGGTGTAGAGGCCGCGTCGAAACCGATCGTGGGCGATATCACATATTGCGTGGGTCTTACCCACGCCCGCACCGCCGAGAAGCAAAATTCCTTTGCTGCCTCTGGCGCGACCCGGACCAGAGCGGGCCCACGTCTCCAGCTCTTCGAGACCGGAAATAAGGTCGCGTGCTGCGTCGACATTCGCGGCAGGGAGGGACACCTGGTACTCGGCCTGGAATTGGCGGAAGGACGCCGAATCGGCCGCACCCTTGCCGTGCCGCGTCTCAAGGTCAATCCTTAACGCGGCGTGTAGCTCCCGCATCTTCGGCAGTGTTGCGGTCGCAGCTGCCCCGACTGCTGCGGGTGTCCCGCCCGGCGCCCTATCCGTGATGGCGGCGAACGCTTCCACGACAGCCTGTAAGGGCTCGGCTAGCGCGCTGCCAGCTTCCCGGAGATGTTCCGGAAACGGTGCTCGCAATCCCCCATTGTCGGAAGTCTTCATGCCACCAAGGAAGTCACCAACGAGGTTCGATACGCTCTGACGGCGCGTTCTTACCGCCTTGATCCAGGCATCGGTATCGGCGAGCGCCTCGAACACGTCGTGCAATGGCGTCCCGACCTGAAGTTCGGATGAGTACCGCGGTCCGGCGGTTACGCGTGCGTCCTGTAAGTGTTTCTCCTGCCAATCACGATCCAGACGGCGAGCCGGCTCCCCGCGATCTCTGCCGCCAGCAGATGCGGCGTGCTTAGCGAGGAGCTGGAACGCGAAGGCAGCTGCATGACGGGCCGCGATTGGCTGCCAGGTCTCATCATTGGCCTCGTCCTTATCGTTGACGAGGTCCGAGATGCCGCGGACGACTATCCCCAGCGTTGGGTGGTTCATTCGCACGCCGAGAAGAAAGCCGTGCCCTTCCATTTCGACGGCGACAGCGTCGCTGTAGTGTTGTCGGATAAACCGGAAGGTGCTCGATCGGTTCGATGCGACGACCTTTTCGCCGGCGGCGATTGGCGCGACCCTGGCATCCGGAGCGCGCACGAGTGGAGACTGGGCGACGCCCTTGACACGCTGTCGCCAATCCGGCTCGCCTGCCTCGTGCCGGGCACGTTGCTCAAGCGGGTATCCGGCTAGCTCCACCGCAGGCCGGGGCCTAAAGCCGTCCTGCTCGTCCTTCCCGGATTCGTACCCATACACCTTTGTCGAGGCAACGACGTCGCCGTGCTTCAGGTCCTTGACCGCGCCCGCCACACCCACAAAGAGTGCGACCTCCGGAGTATAGTGAGAGATAACGCGTTCGGTTTCCGCCGAAGCCCCGGCGTTGCCTGCGCCGATCTCGGCGACAATGACAACCCAAGGCTCCGGGCATTCATTGAAGGTACCCCGGCGATAGATCGTTCCAGCAATTGGGGGTTCCTCGGACACCTCGCGCAGGTGTTCGAGAATTGCCGTCCGCTCGATCGAAAGGGCAGTGACGATAACCGCCAAGCGGCGGGACGAAGACATGGGAGGGGCTCTTGGCTAACGAAGGACGACGGTGTCCTCTTGTCTCAAAAGTACACAATTGGGACGACCCCCGCTCGCCTGTCGTGCGCGCTTGTTTTTCCGAAGACGCCTACGCACCTTTCGGGGTGGTTTTTTGAGACAGCGCCTCGCCGTGCCGTCAGGTCGGAGCCGGGATCGTGACGGAGCTCGGGCTCCGCACGGTCGGAGCTACGATCCTCGGTCGAGGACCCGCAATGAAGCAGCGATCGTCACCTTGGTCATCGTCTTCACCCAAACCGCCGTTGCAGTCTGCTCGCACGGCGATCCGTGGACCCGCGTCAACGGCGTTTGGTCAAGAGGCCGCGCTTTCGCGTAAAGCTGTATCGCCATTGGCGCGTCCCGTGCCGCGGGCGGCCATCAAGCGCCCGGCGGCGACGCCAGCCCGGCTTACCAAATGGGTGCGCCATTCCAGCCGCAACGGACGATGACTTTCTTCTAAGGGGCGATCTGTCGACTTCGCGCGCGCTTTGCGCGCGCCGCGGGCCAAGCGTCACCTATTCGCTCTTTCTAGGGGCGATCCGTCGAATTTGCGCGCGGCTTGCGCGGGCCGCGGGCCAAGCGTCACCTATTCGGCTCGATCGCGCAGCTTGACGAAGAATCCCTAGACTAGGGGCGGTGCCGTTCTCTCTGGCTTACGAGAAGACCTACAACGGGCGATGCGTGTGGAGAACGTCCTTCGTCACGTCAACGGCCTTCTTCGCGGTTTCGTGCTCGGGCGGTACGCCCGCATGGATAGCCCGATTTCGGCTCTCGACGACGCTTTCGATACCCTCGGGTAGGGTTACCTTGAGCAGCTTACAGAGGCTGGCCTTTCGACCTAGCTCTTGGTGCCGTTTCAAAAGGTAAGCGACAAAGTCAGGGGCGTGACCTGCGAGTTGCTTAATCAGCGCTGCCGTCAGGACCACTTCGATGGCCGTTGCGCACTCGAGGACCGCGAGACGCGTGTTGCCGAGCCAGAGGGCGCCGAAAGCAGCATTCAGGAGCTTGTACTCGAGGGGTAGGGGAGTCGAACCCGACTCGACGGCTTTCTTCCAGAGGTCCAAAGTGACGAAACCCCGGGTGGGCTCCTTAATCGGGTCGAAGGGCGTGATGATTGTTACCATCCCTCCGGACGAGCGAGGCGCTCCGTCGTGTCCCGTGCTCCGCAAGTGGATGCTGGTGGACGGCTCCACTCGCGAACTCGGCTCGTCGACAGGACGCTCGGTAAGCAGCGTCAGCCAGTCCTCGACGCAGCTTAACCATTGGTACAGGGCCGTGAACATTTCCTGCTTGGGATGTCCGCTGGCGTCGAGCATCGGGCTGCTCATCGGAACCTCAAACCGAACGCCAGCTCGTGCGACATGGCCACGGCAATCGGGCTCTTGGAATGGCGCTCCCCAATACCCATCGGGCCAAAGGTGGGTAGGTTCTTCCATTCCGGGAGACTGGTAGTATCCCATGTGGGCCAGGGGACTTCGGCGCGGCCACTCCTTGGGCGTGCGCGGCATCGAGATGGTTCCGGTCGCGTCATGGAGAATCATTGGAAGCTCGATCCCAAGGACGTCGCCCTGAACGAGCAACGGTGCGCTGAACTGGATATCGCCCGTCACCGTCCCCATGGTCGCCTTCCCCGTGAACCCGGCATCATCGGGTGGTAAAGTACTTCTGTCCACGTGATCTCCCAAGGAATGCGATCGGGCCCGAGCCATCCGTCATCAACTTGGAGTCGTCGGAGTCCGTGCCGGACGCCGCAGTCAGAAACGCTCGCGTATGTTGGCGCTTAATCCAGACGTCCAGACGCGAAAGGTTTGGCTGGAATGTAGCCAAAATCTTGTCACGCAGCTCCACGCGCCCCGAGTCTGCCTCGTTCTTGAGAAATGGGGACACTACGAGTGTTTCGATGGTATTGCCGCCCTTGAGTGGGACGGACCATGGCGGTGGGCGCGGTGCATGGCGTCGCCCTGACGGTGCACGCCATAGGTCATGGACTTGCCAGCGCGACGGGGGCCTTCGGCAAGAGCGCGATCAAGCAAGTCGACCGCCTGTTGAGCAACACCAACCTCGACCTGGGATTGGAGGTCTTTCCGGCTTGGGTGGCGTTCGTTGTCGCCGCTCGCACGGAGATCGTCGTTGCGTTGGATTGGACCGAGTTCGACGCCGATGGTCACGCCACGATCGCGCTTCACATGGTGACGTCGCACGGACGGGCGACGCCACTCATGTGGAAGACGCACGAGAAGGCAACGCTCAAAGCCCACCGCAATGAGCATGAGGACGTTCTGCTGAAGCGATTGCGCGAGATCCTGCCCGTGGGGGTGCGCACGATCGTGTTGGCCGACCGCGGCTTCGGCGACCAGGCGCTCTACGGAGCATTGGGAGGGGCGCGCTTGGACTTCGCGATTCGGTTTCGCGGCAATATCCGAGTGCAGAGCGCGCAGGGAGAGAGCCGCACGGCGGCCGAGTGGGTGCCCAAGAACGGGCAAGCGCGCAAGCTCGCCGACGCACGTGTCACCGGCGACAGAAGCCCGGTCGCCACGGTCGTCTGCGTCAAGGCGACAGAACCGCCGCCGAAATCGTCGCTCTGTACGGCAAGCGCTTCACCATCGAGGAAAACTTTCGCGACACCAAGGACCTGCGCTTTCGGGATGGGCCTGTCCTCCTCGCACATTGGGCGAACCGACCGCCGCGACCGACTCCTGCTCATCGGAGCGCTCGCGCAAGCCTTGCTCACCCTGCTCGGCGCGGCGGCTGAAGACTGTGGCTTGGACCGCACGATGAAAGCCAACACCGTCAAACGACGCACCCACTCGCTCTTTCGACAAGGCTGCTTCTTCTACTCCTGCATTCCGATGATGCCCGACGAACGCCTTGAGCTTCTGATGAACTCGTTCCGAAACATCGTCGCGCAGCACGCGGTTTTTCGCCAAATCTTCGCCGTAATATGAGGGGATTCTTCAGGGGCCGCTCTGCTCGCCGTCACGCGTGCCACGAGCCCACGAGTCCATCCAGACGCCCTTCGCGGAGGGCTTACGCTTTTCCAACTCGCCAACGAGCGAACCTATGCCAGGTAACGAAGAACTCAGGGCCAGCACGGTCGCCGCCAGCCCGGTCCGCTGGTGGCCTGCGCATCAGGCGACGAGTTCACGAGCTTCGTGAAGGTCGAAGGCTCGCGGCCTCTCCCGCCAGCGTCGCGGTCGACTGCGGCACGAGCGCGGCGAGCACGCAGCCGACGAGGATCCAACCGACGGCGACGTCGACGCACTGGGCAACGAAGAACGCGTTCGTGAACGCATACCAGTTCCAGTTGATCACGCCGACCGACGCGAGCCCGACGACGCCCACCGCCGCGACCGTCGCGGCGCGTCGCCGGAACGACCCCGCCACAGCGCTCACGACGAATAGCGCGAGCGCCACCGCGAGCGCATCGGCAGCGAGCTGAACGAGGAGCTTTCGAGCGGAGAGCGGCCCCTCGCCGCGCGGTCGCACGACGAGCATGCCGGCGGGGCCGGCGCGGAAGCTTGCCTCCCACGCCGTCATGCGCTCGGCGGTCGGTTCTTCGCCCCGCCAGTCGGGCGGGGCCGGGAACGCGTAGAGGCCCGGTGGGAGCGCGCTCGGCATGGCGGCGTCGACGAAGCGGTGCTCGTCGGGGATCGGTGCCCAGCCGGCGCCTCGAAGGATGACCATGTGCGCGAACGCGCCCCAAACGAAAAGTGCGAACGTCGCCGCGCCGCCTGCGCGCGCCATCCGCGCGCCGCGGCTCGACATCACGACGCTGCGCTCGCCGCCTGGGATGCGGCGAGGTACCGGACAAGGTTGTCGAGCGTGCGGTCGGTGTTGGGCGCGACGCCCATCTTGAGGAAGTGCTCGAGTTGCTCTTTCGACGCGCAGCGGATCGTGACGCTCATGCGCGTGCCGCTGCCCGTCGTCTCCAGCGTCACCGTGCCCACGGAGCCCATCGCCTCGAACACGAGACGCGACGGGCGCTCGATCAGGGCGTAGGTGCCCGTGAACGGCGGGCTGTGGCCGACGTTCACGAAGCGAAATGCGCCGCCAGGGCGGAGGTCGATCTCGCAGGTCACGAGACGCGCGCCCGTAGGGTCCCACCACTCGGCGATCTGATCGGGCTTCGTCCACGCGTCGAACACCTCGGCGCGCGAGACCGAGAGCTCGCGCTCGAAGGCAATCGTGAAGGTCTCTTGCGCGATCGTCGTCTGCATCATGACTTGGTCTCCTTCGCTTTCTTCGTGCTCTTGGGGGCGGTTGTTTCGTCGGTCCGCTGCTTCGACTTTGCTTTCGCGCGCGCGCCGAGGAACGACTCCAGGCGAACGAAGCGGCGCTCCCACTGCTCTCGGAAAGGCGCGAGCCATGCGTCGACCTCCTCGAGCGGTCCCCCGATGACCAGGCTCCGGGGCCTGCGCTGCGCGTCGCGCGTAATACGGATGAGGCCGGCCTCCTCGAGTACGCGGAGGTGCTTGGAGATGGTGGGCTGCGCCATGCCGAAGGGCGCGGCGAGGTCGGCCACGGTCGCGTCCCCCTGCGCGAGCCGCGCCAGCATGGCGCGGCGCGTGGAGTCCGAGAGCGCCGAGAATAGGAGGCTCAGATGGGCGTCGTCATTCATAGCCAATTAACTATGTAGCCACGTGGCTATGCTGTCAAGCGCCTCGCGATGCTCACGCCGCGATGCTCACGCGACGAGGAGCTGCGCGAGGCCGCGAGGCTCGAGGTTGCCGGAACGACGACTCATCGGCCTCCGGCTCCTCGTAAACAAGCAGTGGCGAGTCGATGCGTACGAAGTTCGGGAACGGGCGCGCGTCCTCGATGCGGAGACTGAGGAGCGCGAGCTTGAACACGGCTCTGGGCATCGCGCACCGAACCCGCGAATGCCCTGAGCCCGGGCTGGCGCGTCGTCTCCTGAGCAGCGTCGCCTTCGGGCTCGCAGTCGTTCGGCGGTCCGCCGAGAGCGTCGCGCCCCGGCACCTTCGGCCCTTCGGGGACCGGCCTTCTGCTTTTTCGGCTCCCCCCAAAAGCGTCCCCCCGAAAAAGACAGGCCGCTCTGCCGGGGAGCTCCGCGCGGCCCGCTCGCGCGCGAACGACCTGCAAGCCCGCAGGCGACCTTTCAGGAGCCCGCCGTGACCAAGCCCAAGACCACAGCAATTCCCGCGGGTGAGCGGGCGTGACGAAGATTCTGCCGCGCGCTCTCGCGGCTTGAACCTGACGCGACGTCAGGTTGTATCGTCCGGTCGTCATCGAGGAGCGATTGATGGGCCGAAGACGCTGGCGGATCGGGCGAGAAGGTCGCTCAATGGGGGGCGCCCCGCCAAGCGCCCGCGTCTCAAAACCCACCGGTTTTGAGGGTACAGTCACGCTGCAAATCCGATGAAAAGCCTCCCGAAAGTTCTAGGTGGGCTGGAACACGGTCCATTTGAACACGCACAAAGGCGCGGCGCCGCCCACGCGGGCGGGCCGCCATCGACAGGCCGCAACCTCAGTCGACCTCGCACGTCCCGAGGACCTCGGTGGGGTCGCGAGCGCGCGCTGCCCGCGGTGCAACGGTCGGGAGCCCGAGGGTCTCGAGCACGAGCATGACCATGGAGGGCTCCACGACTTCGCCGACCACCCGAAGCCGGCCACCACAGCCGGCGCAATACAGCACGTCGACGTCGAAGGTTCGCCGCAGCAGGCTGGCCCAGTCGATGCGCGGGGTGGCGGCGTAAAGCCGGCCGCCGAGCAAGCGGCTCCAATGTCTCACGCTGAGAATGTTGGGAGCCA
>JBEKFX010000149.1:0-11260 GCA_050013115.1 Polyangiaceae bacterium | reverse complement strand
GTGCCACTTTACTTGTATAATGCACATGACACCGGCCTTCGACGGCCTCTCATTCCCCCCCAAACGCCTCCGCGAGCCGCTGAGATAGGGCTCGCGAATCCCAACTCGCGCCTTCCGGGACGAGAACTAGAGTAGTGCCTGTGCCGGAGGTCGAGGGCAGGCCGGCGCTGCCACCGCCGCCGTCAGACCCAGCGTTGGACGGAGGCCGCGGTGTCCTGTGGACCCGTGCTGAAGCAGATCTTGGCGTGGGGCGCGTGCTCGTGGATCACGTTGACGAGCTTCTCGAACAGGAGAAACAATGCGGGGACGGTTCGGATGCCAGCGCCGATGAGGACGCCGTCAAAAGTCCTCTCCCTGAGCGCCGCCAACACCACGGCCTCGGCGGTTTCGCCCCGATCGATATAGAGCCATCGCGCGTCGTATCCGAGGTTGCGCAGGTGCTTCTCGTCCACGGCGAGCGAGGCTCGTAGTGCCGGCTCGTCAAGCTTCACAGCCAGGTGTGTGTAGTCAACGACTTTAGGATCGAGACCGATAACCAAAACCCTCTTCTCGTGCGTCATGCGACCATCTCCTTACAACGGCTTCGCTAAGCACTAATATAGTCGGCCGATCTCCTCGGCGACTCTCTTTCACGGAAACGTCCTGCTTCCGTTCCCCCTCGCACGACCGCCTTGCGTCAGACTTTCTTTCCTCTAAAAAGGAAAGCCGCAACGATCGCCATGTAGAGCGCCGTTCCCCAATGTATGAGGAGGGGAGGCGCAATGCCGAGATGGCTAATAATGATCAGTCCATCGCCGATCGGAATAAGAATCGCAATAGCGAAAACGATCGCGGTTGAACGTCGGTCTCCCCTCAATAGGAAGGCCAGGACTGCAAGGCCAGAAAAGATGTCACGAATGCCCTTGGTCCACATATATGGAAAGGCCGCAGGTTCATGGATGGGAATGCCGAAGCCAGTTGAAGCGCCGACCGGGTTAATTAAGAAATTGATGCCCAGTAGGATGATGGCTACCGGTATCAACAGCGTGAACCAGAAGAGCGGCGAATTCTTCTTCAAGCTCGCACTGTCTGAGTCTATGTTTATAGTCATGTCTTACATCCAGGTTAATTGACGTTCTCATGCTTGGGAAGAGGCGAGACAAGGAAACCGTTGGCTGATTTGGAAGGCAAGCTCAATTGGGACGGCGATTGCGGCAACAGCGGAACCGCTAACGGCCACTAGGTTGATTTCGACGGCTTGCCTGCCGAACCAGCCAATGGTTTCCTACTCGCTCCTTGAAGACGACGCAATAGAGCAGCCGGCATCGACCATCCTGAACGCGCTCCTGGGGTTTCGCTTCAAACGGTACGAGTTAGCCGCGGAGGTGCTCAACGTGCTCGATGCGAAGGCCGACGACATCGCGTACGCGTATCCGTCACGCATCCCGGACGCGCTGCTCGCGGCGCGCGAGCGCCCTCCCGAGCCAGCGGCGGGCGTGAACAGCATCGTCATCCATCCCGTAGAACCCTTGCAGGTGCGCGCGAGCTTGACCGCGCATTTCTGACCAAGTCGGGAACGTGGCTTCGGGGGCGGGGCTTGAGTGGTCGATCGTCGTTCAGTGGGCCCGTGGCGAAAGCGCGTTCACAGGCGCCCTGCCATCATGGTCGGGGGAGGACCTGCGCGACCTCCCAAACGTTTCCGGCCGGATCGGCGAAGGCCGCCGTTCGTCTTCCCCATGGGCGGTCGATCGGTCCATTGAGCAGCGCGACATCATGTGCTCTGAGCTCGGCGCAGGCCGCGTCGGCGTCGTCGACTGCGATGGTGAACATGAAGCGTGAGCCCGAAGCCTGATCCGCGACTGTTGCCGGGTCCACAAGCGTGTGAGCCTTCGAGATCTCGAGCAGGTTGAGCATGAGGCCATGAATTCTAAAGACAGCGGAGACCTCGTCCTCGAAGATCACCGTGAGACCGAAGACTTCCTCATAGAATCCCCTGACACGGCGAACGCTTTCGACGAAGAGTGTGATCACCTCAACATTGTTCAGAGATTGGATCATGCGAATCGTCTCCAAGCGTTCTCGATTCCATTGGTTTGCGGTTACTTTATTAGAAGAGTGGCTGATCGACCCAGCGCTTGAAACCCTCGCGCTCTTTGACGCGGTGGTACCAAGTCTCGACCGATTTCGCGTTGGGCCGTTCAATGGGCAAGTTGAACCACCGTTGCGCAACGGCTGCGAGGGGAAGATCGCCGAAGGTGAGCTCGGTACCGGCTACGAAGGGATTCTTCGCCAATTCACGATCCAGAATCTGTAAGCTTGACTCGAGCTTCCTGCGAGCCGCGAGGATGACCGACGGATCGCGTTTGTCTTCAGCCGTGCGAATCAGCTGGACTTGGAGCGGCTGGACCGCTGGCCAAAACGTCGACGAGTTCCATTCGATCCAACTATCCGAACGCGCTCGCACCCCGAGATCGTCGGGCCAGAATGGCGCCTTGCCGTATCTTCCACCAAGATATCGGAGGATTGCGTTCGATTCCCAGATCACCGTGCGCCCGTCTTCGAGCGTGGGGACCAGGCCATTAGGGTTCAGCGTAAGGTAGTCCGCCTCCTTCACTCTGCCAAACGGACCTCCTGCGTCGATCCGCTCGTATTCGACGCCTATCTCGTCGAGAGCCCATAGAACTTTCGTCACGTTGATCGACTTGGGATGGCCCCATAGACGTAGTTTGCTCATTTCCAGTGCTTTCTTTGTGATGGATGGGTGCTCGATCCGAAGCGAGCTCCGCTCTCAGGCGACGGTAGACTGGAGCGGTACTTCGTCCGGGTTGCGCACCACGCTGCGGACCGCCGCGATCACCGGCTCGGCTTCCGTACGAGCCATCCAATCCGGAGTCACGTCGATGAAACGCACGACGTGATTGGCATCGATGACCACGATCGTCGGATGGGTCAGCTCCGCCAGCCCCTGGGCGATTGACTCGGGCTTGGGTGTTCCCTCGGACTTGAACGTCAGGCCGAACCGACGACCCAGCAGTCCCCCGATGTCAGACGCCACATGAAATTTGAAATCATGCCGCTTGCGGACATTGACCAATGCCGAGGCGATCTGGGGACTGATCGCAACCAGCGGCACGGCGAGCGACGACAATGCCGGCCAAAGATTGCGACTGTAGTAAGGCAGCGCGATATTACAGGCCGGGCAGCTCTCGTGACGGAAGAAGACAAGAACCGCAGCGCCGCGCTTTACCAGGTCCTTCGATCGGAGTTCGCCGCCCTCGACGTTTTCGAGTACGAAGGGCGCGATGGCTGTGCCCAACTTAGGCGTAGTCTCGGGTTTGAAGCGTTCGACGTTGATCCGTCGCTGATCGATGTTGCGCTGCAATTGCTCCGGCGGCCAAGTGGTGATTCGTTCGGCGTGCAACGCCCCCAACAGTTCGACCAGACGCTTGGTCATGGTTGTCTCCTTTCGACCTTGTCTGCGGGACACTATCGGCCGCGCGCAGCAGGTTCACCAGCGAAAATTCCTCAACTACGCTATTGAGCTTCTTCAACTCGTTGGCCGCCGTTGCGGCGCGAGGCGTCCGCGTTCGCTGCGGGCTGCCATCCCAGCGCCGGCGCAACCTGCGTCGCGATCAATTCGAGGGCACGGACCGCCATGTCGTGCCTAACGATCGCCGGGTTGAACTGCGTGATGAGGTCCGTCGCAACAGGCAGAACCCTCTCCTTCCGAAGGGCGGCAACGATCTCCTCGGGGTGCCCGTAGAAAGAGTGGAACCGAGCGAGGGCTGCTTCGATGTCGAGCCCAGAGGGGAACTTCAATGCTCCCTGAAAGCGCTGCGCGGCGGCCAGAACGTCGGCTTTCAGCGGGCGCGCCGGGCGCGGGAACCGCATCGAGGCCGCTCCGCTGCAAGGTTCCGGGCGGCGAGGAGAAGAGCGCCTCCGGCCCCTCCACCATCTCGAAGTGGTCGACAATGGAGGCGGGGAAGGTGTCGAGCGGCGTCGTTCCCCCGTAAAGACGGTTATTCAGCCGCACGCCGTCGAGGAGCCATAGAACGTCCTGTGTCCGCGATCCCTGGAGTGAGACGTCGACGTAGTCGAAGGGCCCGTTCTTCGGGGAGATGTAGAGGCCAGGCGCGAGCAGTTCGAGGCTCGTGGCGACGTCCGGCTGGCCCGCGTTCTGGATTTGCTGCCTGTCGACCGTCACGACGCGCGTGCGGTAGCCCTTGAGGTCCCTTGGAAGGGACTCTTCCAACTTGTGACCGCGCACCTCCACGTCCTCCGCACCGCCGAGAAATGGCGAGGGCGCGAGACCCATCACGAGCCGCGCCTGCGCGTCGACCGCCTGCTCTGACAGCGGTTCGCCGGTGTTCTCGTGAAGCGGAGCCGTGCCCCCCGCCGCCACGGCCCCGTAGGCGTCGTCGCGCGTGCCGATGGAATCGTGAACCGCGGGGTGACGTCACTCGCCGTCAGTGCGGGCGCCGCCTGCGCCGGGGCGTCGCGGGCGAGCTGCAGCGCCGGGGGCCAGCCGGCGGCGTGCCCCGGATTCGACGATGCGGGCCGGGGTACGACGACACCCGATGCGGGTGCCACTGGTCGCCCGCCGGGTGAGGCGCCGGCCGAAGGCGTTCACTGCGCGCCCTGACGAGCATGCCCTCATCCTTGCGCTTGGAGCGGCCGATCTGTCGGCCTCGGCACTCTGACGTCGCTTCGCGCCCAATGCGCCACCCATCCTGTGCTGTCACGGACTGCCGGTGACCCTTCGTGTCGTGAGGCCGCCTAGCCGTCGCGCGAGGATCTCCACGAGCTCTGCGCGATCGAGCGGGCCGAGCTTGCGTAGCCGACCGCGTGCCGGTTTCTCGAGCGTCGCCATCCCGTGCATGCCGATCCATACGAGGAGCGCGTCAGTTCGTGCGTCTTTGCTGCTCGACACTCCACCGTCGATGCACGCCTGAAGCGACTGCGCGATGCGCTGGAACGTGACGATTGCGCGTGGGGCGAAGCCGCCTGCCCCGAACATGAAACGGAATCTCGCGCGATGCTCCCAGCCGTATCGAACGTAGGCAAAGCAGCCCGCGACGAGCGCATCCGACGGTGACGCGGCGGCATCGACGGCAGCGCCGACGGCCGCATCGAGTTCGGCGAAGCTCCGCGCGAGCACGGCGTCGGTGATGCTCTGAACGTCCGCGAAGTGGTCGTAAATGGACGGCGCGCTGATGCCGGCCTCGCGAGCTACCCCACGCAACGTAATCGGAAGAAGTTGGTCGACGCCGTCGATGAGGCGCACGGCGGCGTCGACGATCTCTTGCTCGAGCCGCTCTCCCTTGCCACGTGCGTTCCGCCTGCGTTTCTCCGTCACGAACGACTCTCCATCCCCCTTGCGCGATAACCTAACATTCGTTAGCTTACATGTGTAAGTTCACAACGGTGGAGGCCGATATGTACATCCTGCTCGTGGTTCTGCAAACCGTCGTCTTGCCGCTCGCGAGTGGCGCGATTCATCTCTCGGTCGCCGGTGGCAAGCCGCTCGTCGTCTTCGCCAGCTGGTGGGCGTTCTGGGGCGTCGGTACGCGGCTCACCACAGCGGGCGTCAGCCAGCTATTCAACCCACGGTGGACGGCCAAGGGCATCCTTGGCATCGCGAACGCGGGTGCCGAACAAGTCGTCCACGAGCTCGCGTACGCGAACTTGAGCTTCGGTCTGATCGCGCTCGTCGCGGCGTTCGCCCCGGGGTGGGGCATTCTCGGTGCGGTTGCCGGCGCAACCTACCTCGGCTTCGCGGGCTTCCGGCACCTCGCCAAACGCGGCAAGAACCCGAATGAGACGGTCGCCACGTGGACGGATCTGCTCGTGTTCGCGATCGTGGCGGTCGGCGCGGCTGCAATGGTCTTCTGAGCTACGTCTCCTACCGGCGACGCTCGTGGTCTCGCGGCTATCCGAAGACCCCGGCCTTCTCTTTCCCCCCCGGGCCCGACTGGTTCGATCGGGCGCGCGACGTGGTCGAGCAGGGCATTGGCGCGGCGTCCAAAGCGGCTGGCTCGGCCACGTGAACCTCGCCACCACGAATCGGTGCGCAGACATCAACATAGCCACCAAGGAGGCCGCCCTTCGGCAGTGCGCCCCACCTCCAGGGGTCGGTGGCTCGAAGGCGCGTGTGCCGGTTTGGCGGAACGACGAGACGATGCTGGCCTGGCTCGCGTCCCTGTAGAAAGCGCCGTAGTGCCGACATGGCCCGGATGGCGGCGTGCATAAAGGCGGGGCTCCGTGCTCCATCCTTCACTTCCTAACCATTGATTCACTACGCTCACTCCCGTAACTTCGGGTGCGAATGCCAGCACTCGATGGGCGTGGGTACCGGCGAGCACCCACGCGACCGCAAAAGGAGAGATGATGCCTGCCTTGGAAATACGCCCTAACTGCGAGCTCTGTGATCGCGACCTCCCGCCGCAATCCTACGACGCTCGAATCTGCACGTACGAGTGCACGTGGTGCGCCGACTGTGCCGACCGAGTCCTCATGAACGTGTGCCCGAACTGCGGCGGGGAGCTGGTGAGGAGGCCCATCCGCCCAAGGGACGCCCATCGGCCCGGCAAGGGTCTCGAGCTCGACCCAGCGAGCACCACAAGGCGGCACACGCGATACTCGCACGAGGAAATTGCTGCACTCACGGCGAAGCTCAAGGACGTCACCGCACATCGCCGTTGAAACTGTCGCCACGTACAGCCGCGGACTTTTGGAAGCCGCGTGACTCGAAGTGCAGGGGGCGTGCAGTCGCATTCCCTCGAATCAAGATTCCCACCGCGTAAATCAATTGCGCGGGCTTGACGATCGACGAAGGCGCCATATTGTTCGGCTGGTCGCTGGCCGTACGGCTGCGGCCCTTGCGGGTCCGTCCGCCCCGCTCATTGAAACGAAAAGTGCGACGCCTGGTCTCTGCGGCGAGATCAGGCCTCGCTGCGTTTTGCAGTCGTCGCGGCTCGTCGCTGGTGCTCTCGCGATCAGCCGTTCTCGATCGTTACCGTTGCCGTCGCATTCGTACTTGTGCACGTGCCGCAGCCTGCCCCATTGGGCTGCGTCGTCGCGGTCGTAACCATGGGCGCAATCGTCTCGTTGACCAGTTCTGCGCCATCCAGGGAGAGGTCCATTCCGATCATCGTAGGAATGTCAGGTTGCGCATCGCCCATAGGCGAAGGCGCAACGATCGTCAGTTGCAGGGTGAACTGCCCCGGAGTGCAGGAATTCGTCACCGAGCACGCCAGGCTGTTGCAGACTTGCGGGGATTGGTGGCAAACTTGCGCAAGCTCCAACATGGTGAACGTGCTTCCCGCACAACTGCCCTGAACAGCACTCGGCGGATCTGGCACGTTGGTCGTGCACTGCTCTGACGCACCGTCGACCACGAGAGCGAGCGTATATGTTTCTGCGCTCCAAGCGTTGCCTGGCGACTGGACCGTGACGGTCGTCGCTCCCGTTGAAGGGCATCCAACCGCGCCGCAGCCTCCGCTTGCTCCGATCAGATCGGCTCCGTCGTTTGGCATCCCGTCGCCATTCGAACACGCGCTCACCACGGCACAAGCAACAGGCAGTCCCATCTTCGCCCATAAGCGCATCGTCCCCGAAAGCTACCAGCTGCCGCATCGCGTCCAACGAATGGGGTTGTTCGGGAAGGGCCGTTTCCCGTCGTAAATGCGCGCGCACGTGGACATCCGCGGGCGAGGCTGATGGCTTCGATTTCAAGCGGCACGGGCATACGCTTCCAATGCCATGGTCTTCATCACGCAGCTCGTCTACTTGCACCCGGGCAAGGAAGGCGTCTTCGAAGAGTTCGAAGCGCACGCTCTTGCCCTGATCTCGAAGCACAAGGGGGAACTCCTTCTACGCCTTCGTCCGAGCCAAGAATGCGTGCTCGCGGGATCCATCGACCGGCCTTACGAGATCCATCTTGTCCGCTTTCCGAGCGAGGAGGCATTCGATCGATTCGCGGCAGACGAGGAGCGGCAGCGGTTTCTGCACTTGAAGGAGGAGGCCGTGCGCTCGACCCTTCTTATTCATGGGGGAAACGGCCGCGACGCCGCGACCAGCGCGTTCGGTTGCCATTCCACCACAATTTCCGGCGGGGAAGCGCCTCCCGCATCTTCCTGACCGCGTCATCCACGCCGATTGGGGAACCGAACCCCGAAAGAGATGGTCAGTGACCGCCCGGCTCGATGGTGAACGCTACGTGCTCGGCCTGCCCCGCCCCTTTGACATGAAGTCCGACCTCGACGACCTCGTCGCCAGAAAGGTCTCGGCGCTGCTCGGCTTCGACTTCGCCCTTGGCGTCCCGGACGAATACGCGAAGGCGCGAGAGGACGACGACTTTCTTGAACTGATACGAGCGGCGCCGGAGTCGCTCTTCCAACCGGTCGACACCGTCGCAGAGGTGAGCACGGCGCGACCGTTCCTCAAGGCGATGCCGAAAGGCAGCGAGGAAGCGAGCGCTCTCTCGGGCTTGAAATTGACCGAAGACGGGCTTCGTGTATGCGAGCGCGCTCACGGCGATCGAGGTGCTGCGTGCTGCGTATTTCTGCCGAAGCCCATCAAGCAAGTCGCGGGCGCAACGCGAACCGGATGGCTCGAAGTGTTGCAACCGGCTCTTCGCTCCGATGCGCGATCGGCTGGGCGAGTTAAGGTCTGGCCGTTCGACGGAGATCTCGACGACCTCGTTCAGCCCGGAACTCTCACGATCGCCGAGACGTATGATGACGACGGCCGGCGAGGACGGCGCGGTGGGCTATATTTTGGGCTATCATCGTCTTGCCCAAGCCGCCATTGGCAACGAGCACGACGTTGCGCGCGCCTCGACAAAGTCGAGCGAGAGCAAGGATTCGCAGGGTCGGTCGATCTCATCGGGCCAGTTCCAGTCGAAGTCGGCCATGGCCTTGAACTTCTCGAGGCGCGAGCGCGACATGCGGCGTTCCAAGCCTCTTCGGGCGCGGTCCTTCTCCTCGATGTCGGCGACGTGCTCGAGCAGTTCGGCGGGGCCCCAACGCTTTTTGGTGGCAAGCGCCACCAGGTCGTCGAGTGAGGCGCCGGCCATCGGCAGTCCGAGGGCATGAAGTCGGGTGGGTAAATCACTCATGACTTTGGCCTCCCGTTCTTGGTACGAGCGAGATTGTCGTAGTCCGCGAGCGATCGGGGCGGGACGCGCAGGTCGCGCACACGCGGGTCGTCCGGTAGGACGACGGGAACGGGGACGGGTGCTTTGGCAGCTCGCCGTCGTTGGTCGAGGATGTGAGCGACGGACTGGGCGGCGAAGGCGCCGCGACGATGAGCCTCGGCCAGGGCGAATTCGACGTCGGTAGGGCCGTACTGATCGAGCAATCGCAAGAGGCGACTCGTGGTGCCGCCGAGGTGCGCTCCGTGCAGCGCGACTTTCTCTCGCGCAAGTCGGCAAAGGCGCCCATGCCGTCGATGTCCTCAGGACGCCGGCGCACGAGCGCGGCGGCGGGAAGCCATTCGACGGTGTACAGCGGGCCGCCGAAGTCGAGAGTGACATCGCGATAGAGGCTCGAGTCGGACTCCCCATCCCGCTCGGCGGCACAGAGCGCAGCCCGGACCTGGCTGCCCTGCCACAGCGCCATCGCTTCCAAGAGCGTCGGCAGAGCCCGCGGATGCGACGGCTGTCGCGACAGTCGCGCCTTCAAGATCGTATCCTTCGCCCCGGCCATCGCGATCACACGAGTCGATCGGGGCCCCGGGCAGACGCCCATCCATTAGATTGCTCATCTAATGTCTCCTTACGCGCGGCCGTCGTCCCCTCGATCGGGAGCGCGACCTCGCATCCGGACACCCTCGGCTCGGGGCCAACTTCAACGGCTACCGATGTCCGTCACTATTTGACGCCGTCGGGCAAAGATGGCCTGGACACGCCCCGAGCCTTTGCTGCCGAGATCAATCAAGAGCTTCTTGTAGAAATCGAGGAGCTCGACCCCGTCCTTTTTCGCCAGATCGTCCCAGCGGTAGCCCTTCGGGATCTGCGCCTCGGTGCCCGTCTCCTTGATCATTTTCAAGAAGAGGATACGTGAGCTCCGTCACGTGTTGGAGGTAGGTGATTCCGTCGTCACGAAGGACGTTGCAAAGGTTCCAGAGCTTTGAACGATGTCTTGGGTCGTAGGCACAGCAGCCGCAGCCTACCACGAGCGATGCGACGGTTCAGGCAGCCGATCGCTTCCGCTTTGCCATTGCCATCGACTTCGCCATGGCTTCGAGGATCGCATAAAGCCCCTCGGCTCCGCCGAGTGCTTTGAGGAGCTTCTTGTCGACGACGATGGTCTCGAGCGACTTCCGAGCCTTCTCGACGTACTTGCCGCGTTCCCCCCGGGAGAGATCGTAGTGGGTCAAGTCGGTCTCACGCTTTCGGGCCATGCTCGTACACCTTCCGCTGCGCAGGCGATGCCTTTCGGGCGCTGATGATGCGAATGCGTTCGCCCGCCCCGGCGGACACGACAAAGAGTAGCCGAAGGCTGACGGAACTTGCGCCCGTAGCCATACTCCCATGAGGGAGAAAGTCTCGTGGCCTTGCAACGACCGATTGGACTCGTGGAGACCTTTTCGTGTGCGGCGCTGCTCGTCGCATGCACCAGCGCGACCAAAGCCGATCCGCCCTCGCTTCAACCCGTCAGCGTCGCCCTCCCGGTTGCTGCGAGCGTTCCAGTTTGCGCGTACGGCTACGCCCACCCGAACATTTGCTGCAAACCTGGGCCCGGCGCATCACCAGGCTGCCAAACGAACCCCTCGGAACCGTTTCGTCCGTGCACGGCCGGATGGCTTACCTTTCCCGAGCTGACCGCCTGCTGTTCGCTGGAGAGCCCGAGCGATTGCGGTCTGCCGCTTGATGCGGACATCGCGGCGATCCCAGATGATGGCGGGACGTTCAACTGCTACTTTGCCTGCGGCGCCGGTGGCTATCTACCGTCCGCTCTGCCCGCGGGTTCGACGTCCGCGGTCTTCGACGATTGCGTCGACAGCGACTCCGCACTGGATTGCCCGGTTTGCTGCTATGGCACAGGCGGCGAGGCATGCATTGGGAGCGGCGGTCTCGGTGAAGTTTCTGCTGGGGCGTCCGACGCCGAGAATGGTCTTGCGTGCCCGGAGTGCCCGAACGGGTGGGTTTGGCCGCAAGGAGGGCAAATCGACGTGTGCTGCCGTGCGGTTGGAGGCGTTCCGGAGGCGTGCTTTTCCCAGGCCAGCACGATTGCCGATCCGCCAAGCGGGGGGCCCAGCGTGGGCCGCATCCAGACGG
>JBEKFX010000148.1:0-11410 GCA_050013115.1 Polyangiaceae bacterium | reverse complement strand
GCGTAGACCACCGTGCAGCAGCGACGGTTTACGACCAGCGTTCCGGTCACCTGCCTCTCGACGCCAAGAGCCCAGACGCCTACAAGCGCTGGCATCGGGCAGCGAGAAGCGCTGGCATCCCACTTCGTGACGGCCGCCATGTACGCGGGCAAGGACGCGCTCTGGATCACGGACCGCGACGCCGGTTTTCAAAACCGGCGTGCGCCACGCCGAGCATGACCGCCGCACTTGAAGCAGTTCGCGTTGGACGCGCGAATGGCCTTGACGAGTTAGTCGCCCGGGACGGGATCGCCGCCGGTTGAGCGTCAGCGTGTTCTTTGAGGGTGTCCGTATCGCGTTTCTTGCGGGGCGCGGGGCGTCACCAAAAGGGAGCCTCGAGGCGGATTCGCGCCGAAAAGGCGGCTTACGATGCTGGATCGCCTTGGTTGGCGCGATGCTCGGTGGTGGTTTGCTTTTGGCAGCGTGTCGCGCGGGGCACTGGACGCGGCGCTCTTCAAGGCGAACGGCCGGCTCCGGCGCATCTTCGCGTCTCCCATCAATGTGTCTAAGGACATCGCTGCGATGATGCTCTTCGCAGTGCCCTACGTCGTCTCAGAGCGGCGTCCACCGGCTCGGCATGTGCTGTGGGCTCAGATTGGCGCGATCGCGGGAACGGGGCGCCAGCTGCGGCAGTGGCTCCGGACTGCCGACAAGGGCAACGCTGACAGCTCCGTCTTCGACGTGCTCGCCGACATCACTGACCCCTACGCGCGTCAAGTGCCAGGGGTGATCGCCGCCCTTCTCGAGTCGTTCCGGGATCGAAAGTCTCGGTTGTCGCCAGGCGAAGATTCCCGGGAACGCCGTAGGCACGCTCGTCTCGATACTCGGCCTTCTCAGCGACGTTTTGTCTTGAGCGCCCCTTTCTCTCGGAGGCGCGCAGGGTGCAGACGGCGGGCGTCCGCCCAGCGAAGGCAACATCTCGATGCCCGGCACCGGAGCCACGCGCAGAACGCCACGCGGCGTTCGAGCACGGCGAGGAGCGACCGTTTGCTGCAGGAACAAGCGCCCCGTGAAGTCTGGCGTCGGCGAGGCGCTGATCGAGGGCCTCTCCGAAGCGGTGGCATGGGCACGGAGCGAGCTTAGAGCGGCATGGCCTTAATGTGCGCGTCGATGCGCACGGCAATCTCCTCTGGGACTTCGCTGTTGCGCCGCACCTCGGGCCAGAGGGCCCGCACGCCGTCGGCGATGCGTGCCGCGGTTGCCAGCGTCTCGTGCTCGGGAAGGTGGGCGCGTTCGGCGAGGCGGCGGAAACGGTCCATCGTGACGGCGGCGAATTCCTTGACGCCCGCAAGATTGAGCGCGAGGCGTTCCTTCGGAAGGTAGGGCACGGTCGATACGAGGTCGTATGCCGGGGAAAGCACCGGCGTTCGGCCGTCGGGATAAAGCAGCGACCAGTTTTTGAGGTGCATGTCGCCATTGCCGGTGAGCACGATGAACGCGACGCGCGCGATGAACTCCTGCGCCGTCGCGTCGCCCATGGTCAGGCGCATTAGATCCGCAATGCGGGCGATACCGACCTTCTCGTATTTGAGGTCGGGGAACAGGCCGAAGACCTGGGCCAGGTCCTCCATGTGGATCGGCCCCTGCCCGCTCCGGTCGAAGCGTTTGACCGCCAGCGCCTTCTTGCCGGCGAACGGCCCGAGATCGGGCAGGCCCTCGATGGAATCGAGCGGCACGAGGCGATGCTCGGGAACCGCAAGGCCGACCGCACCGGCGAGCGTTAGCATGGCCGCCTCGTTCTCGGGCACGGCAGGGTAAGTCGCCGAGGGCAGCTTGACGATCCAGTCGCCGCCGGTGCCCGTCACCGGAATTGTCAGGCCCCCGTGCTGGCCTACGAGCGCCGAGAATTTGAGCTGGATGCCCGCCAGCGAAAAGCGTAGCGGCGCCTCACGTGGGGCCGGGGTGTCTGTCGGGCGCTCCGCACGCGGGCGCGCCGTGGGAGGCCCGGCCGCGACGCGCACCGCGCCGGGCAAGTCGTCGCCGAGCAGCCCGAGCAGATGGAATTCGCGGGCGGGATGAACGTTGCCGCGTTGGGCGAGGTAGGTGCGCAACGGCCCCTCGGGCAGCAGGTTCGAGAACCAGGGCGGAAGGCGCGTGCGCGCGATGCGCGTCGCAAGCCGCAGTTCGCCCGAGGCCGTCAAGTAGGACTGGCTCAACACCGGACGCGCCGGATCGGCGGCGTAACGCTCGTCGAAGGCGAACAGCGAGGCGTCGTCGGGCAGGAGCGTCAGCGTGCCGATGGTCGTGTCGCCCAGCAGTACCGTGAGCGTCTCGGTCACCGGCCGCCCCCGCCGTCGTCTCCGGCCTCTTCCTCCTCCTCGTCGACGCTCCAGAGCGGCGCATCGGGCTTGCCCTCGAGCAGGGCACGCACGGCGAGCACCCGGTCGCGCGGAATCAGCATCGGTTCCAGATCCAGCACCCGGGCGAACTCCAGGACGCTCGAAAGTCGAGGGTCGACCTTTCCGGCCTCAATCGCCGAAACATGGCTCTGCGGCAGCCCCAAGCGTTCCCCGAGGGCTTTCTGCGCGATCTTGCGCTCGCGCCGCGCGGCGCGGAGCTGTTCCAGGAGCGTGGACATACGTAATAACGTATGAACACGGTCAAATAATATGTCAAGGCAGATATTGCGCCGCGCCTACCTCCGGCGGTGCGCAAGCTTTCACGGCTTTGAGAGGCGATGGATCTGCGCTGGCGTGATGGCACGATGGCAAAGCGGCAGTTCATTGCGGAGGAGTGCTTCGCAAGCAGGTCCGCGATGGCCTCGCCGAGCAGGTCCTCCACGGTGCGGTCCTGGCGGACGCCGAGCATCTTGAGCTGCCGGCGGGTTTCCTCGGGGAAATAGCCCTGAATCTGCACCCGGTCGGCGCGGCTGCGCCCTGCCCTCCTTACGGGCTCCGGGACGGGCTTTGCCGTCGCAAGCTGCACCGGATCGGGTTGCTGCACGGAGGCTGCCGCAAGTGCGGCCGTGTCGAGGGGCTTGCGTTTCTGCGCGCTCATGCCGGGATGTCCTCGGCGGGTTGCGCCGCCCCCGCGCCCTCTTGCTGGCTTGAGGGCACGCTGGTGAGGCGACGGACGCTTTTGAAGAGCCTGCGGACCTCGGAGGCGGCCTTGCATTCGAGTTCGTACTCGGTGACGCCGAGGCCTTCGATCACGCTGTGGTGGAAGGCGACGCGCCTTCCGAGGCCGACGTCGAGCACGTCGACGCCGAGCTGCTCGAGGGTGTCGCACGCTTCGATGTGCAGCGTGCCCTGCGGCTCGATCTGCGTCAGCACGATGTGCGGAGTGAGCTCGTGGACACTTTGCAGAGCCGGATGCTGTTGCGCATGGCGCGCAGGTCAATGACCGAAACTCCGGCGCTCCGATACCAGAAGACCGAGCAAGCGTTCGCTTCCGCGGAGGACGCTCCCTTCCGCGTCTCGGGTCCGCTTCCGAATGCGAGCGCGTCGCCCATTCCGCTCGTGATCCACTCGTCCATGCTCGAGAACGGGCTGCGCCTTGTCGTCGTCGAGCGCCACGCGTTTCCCATGGTGGCGGCGCGTCTGACGATCGGGATCGCGTCCGCGACCACAGACGACGTCGGTGGTCGTCGCGCGTACCTGCTCGGCGGAACGTTCCTGTCGCCGCTCGAGCGCGTGGCCTGGACCTCCGGGGGGTGCGGGGTGGATAGCTGCTTCGTGGCGTCGCGAGGGCCCTCCGAGGAGCTCGGCCCAGTGCTGGACCGGATCGCCGAGCTTATTTCCGGCTCGCATACGGCACCGGCCGCCTACCGGGAGCGCCTCTATGTGTTCAAGCGTCAATTCGACCTTGCGGAGAGCGCGCTCATGCGAAACTTGAAAGCGCAGTTGTTCGGGTCCAGGCACCGCTACGGCGGTCCTTCGCCGGAGGATGTCCCGACGCTCGCGGAGCTCGAGCGGCTGCGCGCCGAGGTGTTTGTTCCTTCGGCCGCCACCCTCGTGGTCGTCGGCGACACCACCGACGAAGCCGTCCAGAGGGAGGCGCGCCAGAAGTTTGCTACCTGGTCCGGTGTGGACGCGCGGTCCGGCTCCGACGCGCGCCGCCCTGCCACACCGGCCGGCCCCTCTCCTCTGCCGGACGTGCCTCGCATCGTGTTTTGCCGCAACCGATCCATTGAGCAGGTCTGGGGCACCGTCGGCGCACGCGGGCCGGGACGAGGCAGTCTCGACGCACCGGCGTTTGCCGTCCTGGCAGCCTTGGTCGGCGGCACCATGGACTCGACGCTCTACCACCACGTGCGGGAAGACCTTGGGGTGGCGTATACCATCGGCGCTCGTGTCGATTGGTACCGAGACCTGTCCGTATTGAGCCTGACGGGATCATTCGAGGGCGACAACGTGATAACGGGCGTACGCGGCCTCCTGGCCGCCATCGACGCCGTCCGAGCCGCCAATCCGCCGGCCGATGCCGTCGAGCGGGCGAAGGCCGCGACGATTGCGGCCGACTTCTTCGGACGGCCCTTGCCGCCTCACGCGCGGTGACGCCGGCGATGTGTCGGAGTTCTGCGCCTCACCCGCGCGGGGGTTTGAACGCCACCGGCCGCCGATGCGCAATGCGCCGGAGCCTTACTGTTGGCGGCCGACCGCTTGCGGAACGGTCTTCGAGAGCTGCTCTGAGCTGCTCATCAAACTTCACGACGTCATCGGCAAGGCGATTGCGCTGGCCACGGTACCTGCGAAGATCGAGCTGGGTCCTGTGCTCGATCTCAAGCTCGGGCCGCTGACTGATGAGGTGCGCGACAAGCTCGAACGTTTCGAGGCGTGGAAGAAGAAGCTCGTGAGCGACGAGCGCATCCTCGGCGGCGAGCCCGTGTTTCCGAAGAGTCGCTTGCCGTACGCCAGGTGGGCGACGCGCTCGTGCGAGGGGCGGCGCGGAGCGACCTGCGGGAGGACTACCCGTACCTGAAAAGACCAGGACTTCGAGTTCGCGACGGTGTTCGTAAAGGCTTACCCTCGGCTGGGGCGGCCGCGTGGACGTCAAGCTTCTTCGGGCCGACCAGCTGAATGAGTGCGCGGGCTCACTGCGCGTGATCTGTAACGGATTGAAATTGACCGCTCCAGGGTTCCGCCGATAGCAAGGCAGGAGCCTCGGGGGGCGACGGGACCACGCGACGCGCGCCCGGGCCAAGGAGAACGATCATGGCAAACGTTCACGTTGAGACAGTACGCATCACGCCGGACAACTCGACGGTGTTGGCGAAGCTTGGGCTTCTCGCGGAACTCGCGGGAACTTGGGAGGGTCAAGGGTTCAACCTGATCGCACGGCCCGACTTCCACGATAAGGCCAACCTGTACTTGCAGCTGAACCAAACGCGCGAAGTGTTGAAAGTAGACCCCATTGGCTCCGCGATTCCGAATCGTGGGTTCGGGCAAGACGACATCGAGCTCTATGGTTTGAATTACCTACAAAAAATCAGCGACCTCTTCACGGGGGGCGCGCTTCATATCGAGCCCGGTCTCTGGATCACGCAACCATCGACCGACTATCCGCCGGAGACGGCGCCCGCCGGCGCGCAGATTGTCGCTCGGATGGGGTCGATCCCCCACGGCAATGCGCTCCTCGCGCAGGGCGTCGCGGCGCGCTTCGAAGGGCCTCCGACACTCAAGAACGGGAACGCGCCCTACGCGTTCTCGACGTTCCCGTCTTTCAACAGCACGCCCTTTCCTGCCGCGGTGCCGCCGGCTTCACCGATCTTCAACGCGGCAGGTTCCTCGGAAAAGGCTACGGCCATCGCCGGTGGAGTCGGACCTGGGTTCACGCAGTATGACCTCAGTGTCGCACCGTCTGCCGCAAACCCCAGGACGCCCTTCGACACCAACCCAGCCGATCCGGCGTTGCCCAATGCGATCAACGGAGTCGCGATGCAAGACGTCGTCAACGATCCGATCACGCTATTACAGCAGGTCGTAAACCAGCAAGTCGGCGAGGGCTGCGCGTTCCAGGGCGTCACGCTCAACATCGCCACCCAAAAGAGCCTGTCCTTCTTCTCGAGCCCGAACAGCAAGCCCGGCGCCACGACGTCCGCAGTGAACGTTACGGATGGGGCCGGTGGAATTGAGAACATCCTGTTCCTCGAGGGCGGCGAGCCCACCGGCGCAAAGGGCTCCAACGCTCAGACCGCCATCGTCTACGCGACCTTCTGGATTGAGCGCGTCATTCCGAAAACTCGCGATCCGTTCATGCAGCTTCAGTACGCTCAAATGGTCGTGCTGAACTTTCCGATTTTCACGGTTCTCAACCCGACCCCGCCGACGCCTTCCAAGCTGGTGAGCCTCGGCTGGCCCCACGTTTCCGTAGCGACGCTCCGCAAGTCGTTCAACTGACCGAGGACCATCCGCGGGCGCTCGTGCAGCGGTGCAGGGTGCGGGAGTGGCGTCTCCTGCACCCTCGCTTCCTTTCAGGTGCTCTACAAGCGGGCTACGCGGGTCCGACGTAGGTCGGGACAGGGCAGCCGAGGTAGATACCAAGACTTCGCCGTCGGCGGCCACGTCTTCGCGGCTCACTTGAATAACATCAGCAGCAACCCGTCGGAGGAGGTCTTCTATGTCGGGGCGGACCAAACGGTCTACGAGATTTGGGCCTGGTCGGTGCCCAGTAGCTTTGACGGCTGGCACAACACCGACGTATCGGTGATTTCGGGCGGGCCCAGCGCACCTTTGACCAGCGGAGTCGCCCCCGCCATCAATAACGTGTTCACACCCGTCCAGGACGAGGGCGCCTACATTGACGCGAACGGGCACGTTCACGTGATCGACTTCGTTTCGCCCATCTGGACGCCGCAGGACGTCACAGCCCTGGCGCACTGAGACTCGCGAGTGCGAGCCCCTCAGCGTCCGCCACAGGTGCAACCGTGGCGGACGTCTGGGGGGAATGCACCCGAATGAATCGGAGGGTATTTTGGTCTTGAAACGGTCTCGAGTTCGGCCCATCGCCCGCCTGGCCTTGGTCGGGATCTTCTTTCTGGTCCCGCTAAAGCCTGCGCAGGGACAGCCTGGCGACCCCGGCATGCTCAACTCAACTGCGCAATCCAAGCTGAACGGCGATAATACCTCCCCCGCCGCAGCTCCCACGCCACCATCACGGGCGCATGCCTTCGGGTCGCGTGGGCAGACCCTCGTCCTCGGCAGCTCCGACATCAGTTTCTCCAAAAGCTCCTTTTCAGCGAGCAGCGCGAGCGTGGAGAGCCTCGTCTTTTCACCGGATATCGACTACTTCGTCCTGCCCAATGTTTCTGTCGGCCTCGCCTTGGACTTGTCCTATGCAGACGCCAAGGGCGATGGGGTCGACGGCAGCTTGGGCGAGTTTAGAGCCACCACCCTGTCCGGCGGCGTCCATTTCGGATTCAACCTTCCTCTCGGAAGCGCTCTTTCTTGGTTTCCCCAAGTCACCATCGGCTACGAGTCGACGCGTCAGACGGACCGAACCGTCGTGGGCCCGCCGCTGTCGGTTGCCGTCAATCCACTCGGGTATGCGTCGGCTGCGCAATCGGGCCTGTACGCCGATATCTATGCCCCCTTTCTTTTTCACGTGGTTGACCACTTCTTCTTTGGGTTCGGCCCCGAGTTCTTCCACGACTTCGGCAGCGAAGGCAGCGGACTCGGCGTCGGCGGTCAACGAACGCAGATTGGGGCCGCCTTCGTCGTCGGCGCCTATTGGGGTGGGGAGCAAGGCTCGACCGCGTCGACCAAAGCCGCTCTGCCGCCACTCGGCGGCGCTGCGCCGTCGCCCGCCGTGACGCCCCGCTTTGGCGATCAGGGTGAAATCGTATTCACAAACTCGCTCGTGGCCTCTGTCAACTCACTCATCTACCCCGGGCTGGCACCCTCTTTGTTCAGCGCCGGATTAGGCGGATCCGTGGACTGGTTCGTGTTCCGTCAAATATCGCTTGGACTTGCCGGCAACCTTTCGTACTCGAGGAATTCGGGAATCGATACGATCACCATCCTTCCCGCCGAGGCTACGACCGTTACGTCGACGCTGGGCCCCAGACTGGGACTTAACGTTCCGATCGGGAAATGGATCTCCATCTATCCGGTGATTGAGCTCGGCTTTGGAACCAAAAGTTCTGACCTAACCGAATTGGGGGTCGAGAATAAGGAGGTGTCCGATCTCGTCACCCTGAACCTATTCGTGCCCCTGCTCGTGCATCCGGCGCCGCACGTGTTCGTGGGCTTCGGTCCGGCAGTTTACACCGAGCTGTCTGACAGCGTCAGCTTTCCCAACGAGCCCCAAGCATCTTCCATTCAGAACCGCGAAGTCGCCTACAGTGCAGGCTTGGTCATGGGAGGTTGGCTTTGACCAGCCCAAGATCCGAGACCCCGCCTGTCCAATGACGTGCCTTCCGCCGAGCTAGCTCCGACGGGCTCGCTGCAGCTCGCTGCGCGAAGACGACCCGTCACGCGGCTCGTGCCGCGCGTGGCTCCCACCTGAGTGCCTGCTGCGAGCGACGTGTAGAGGGTTGGGCCGAGCGCATGGCACGCGGCGGGTCGAGGAGATCCATTGCCGGGTCCTGCGGATCGACGACGTGCATGATGCTGACCGATCGGTCCTGGCGGGTGGCGGTGGCCGTTGACGTTTACAGTGGCGTTCGGGACAACTTCGGAACCTGCGGCTGTCGTAAGCGCGACGGCACTTGTCGACCTGTTCAATATGCCGGAGAGTTGTCCCAACCATCGCCCATATACGCAAAGGTGCATGTTCCTCCTGAGCCACTCCGATCTAAAACAGCCTCGATAATTTACCTAACCACCGAGCAGGAACACGCACATGGCCAATATGGTGCAGTCGAATGGTCTAGGCGCCGGCTGGGAACACGTCATTACGGTCGAGCGCGACGACCAGACGCAGGCACTCGTCGCGCGAGAGCTCTTTTGCGCACTTTCACCTCGCCCCATGTCCTTTTGCCGCACGAACGGTCTGTCCCGCCGCGGCATCTCGGGATAGAATCGTACCCATCATGCCCGCGCCATTTGCTGTGCTGAATGCAAACAGCTCGCCTACGTCGGGGATGGGCTGCAACCTGCTCGCGGCGGGCGGTGGGGCGAGCTTCCGTGTGTGGGCTCCTAATGCCCAGACCGTCCAGGTCCTCCTGTGGGACAGCACGAAGGTCGCCTACGCGGCGCTTCCGTTGACCGCCGATCCGACAAACGGCGCCTACTATTCGGCGGATATCTCGGGCGTCGCGGCCGGCGACAGATACCGCTTTTCAATCGTCAATGATGCGACGCGCAGCGCTAACAATCCTGGGGGCATTTTCCAGCGGATTGATCCATACGCTCGCGACGTCGCCGGGTCGGACGCCGAATCGCCCGCGCTTGCTACGGCTGCACCCACGCCCGTCACCGGCCTGCAAACGCCTGCAGACTACATCATTTACCAGATGCACGTCGGGTCGCTCGTCGGGCTGAACGACAGTGTGCCCGTGGTCAATCGGACGGCCACGTTTCAACAGATCGCCGCGAACGCGCTCGGCCGAATCGCGAGCCTCGGGTTCACCGCAGTCCAGTTCTTGCCCACGACAGAGGATCCGGAGAGCCAGGAAGGATACGCGCCGGCGAACTATTTCGCTCCGGAGATCAACTACGGAAAGCCGGTTGACTTGGCGAAGCTCGTCGACGCGTGCCATCAGGCCGGCCTCGCCGTCTTTTTTGACGTGGTCTATAACCACGCGATAGCCGACTACGCGTTCGATCGGTTGCTCCAGTTCGACGGCAATACGGTCAATAACAGTCGGGGCATTTACTTCTCCGTCAAGGATAACTTCGGCCCCGTTCCCGATTTCGATCGCCCAGAGGTGCAGACATTCTTCGTCGACAACGCGCGACAGTGCTTTCGCGAATATGGCGTGGATGGGCTGCGCTTCGACTCCGCCATGGCCATCCAAGGTGCGAATTACGGGCCGCAACCCCTCATAGACATGATCGGCCTGATTCGAAAGGATTTTCCCAGCAAGTTTCTCATCGCCGAGCACAACAATCCGCTCTACGCGGTCACTACGCTGGGCTTCGACGCGTCCTGGCAGATGGATAGCTGCGACACGTTCGTGAATCTCGTGCTCGGCCGCGACATCGGGGCACTCGAGGGCCTCGTGTCGAACACCCTCAATTTGCCAAACAGCCGAAGTCGTGTCTCCTACGTTCTCGGGTCGCACGATCAGATCTACGCCGACTACGAATCTGACAACGGGGCGACGCCCACGACCGATAAGCCCGACAACCGCTACTTCGTCGAACGGGTCGGCGGAGTCCTCGTCGGTCGCAATCAGCCGAGCGCGCAGGCACTCGCGCGCGTCGGATGGGTTGTCAATGTCGCGATGCCTTGCCTTCCCATGATGTTCATGGGCTCCGAGTGCCACCACTGGGGGTACTGGGACCCATACATGGATTCGTACGGGGAGCATCGGCTCGACCACAATCTCCTAGCCGACCCGATCGGCAAGCCGATGGCAAGTCTCGTCGGAGACGCGAATCGGTTCCGCGCCAACCACGCTTCCCTGCGCGGAAGTGGCTATCTTTCAACCCACCGGGATACGACGAACGCCGTCCTCGGCTTTAAGCGCTTCGACAATGCGGGGGACGTCTTGCTCTTCGTTGTCAACTTGGGGAGCAACCGGTTTGGAGCCGGCGGCTACGACGTGAGCCTCGCAGGAGATGGCGGGCAATGGCTCGAGGTCTTCAATTCCCAGGCGCCCGTCTACGGGGGCTTCGCCAACTCGGGCAACTACGGCATTAAGCTCGACGGCTCGGGGGGCCAGCTTTCGATTGCATTGCCCGAGCAGTCGGTCCTCGTCTTCCAGAAGCAATGAGGCAATGACGATTGCGCATTCTACCACCGCCCGCAGCGATGGGGGTCGGCGCGCGCACCTGGCAGCCTCCCGTTGTCCCACGAGCAATCAACGGCTCGGAGATTCCCGAAGAGTGCATTCGGCGCGAACGGCGACGAAGTCTCATGGGCCACCGTTCACGACGGACGTTCGGCAGCCGACTGGGCCGGGCCGCACTGCGTTCGTGAACGGATTACGCTCGGGGTTCGGCGACTGCCCTCCCGTAGGCGGCGCGTCGCTGCCGCTCTCGCGCCGTTCACCAATCGGCAAATGGTTCCTTTTCAATTCGGCATTAGGGCATTGATTAGGCGAGCGGCGCTGGCGGTGGCGTCATGATGGAGACGGGCGGAAAGAAGACCGGGATCGCGGCTGACGCGCGCACGTGTTCCGACGTGGGGGTCGTCGACACATAGGCCTACCCTCGTCTGGGGCGGCCGCGTGGACGTCAAGCTTCTCCTGGATGAGAACCTGTCGCCGAGGGTCGCCGAGACCCTTTGCCGGGAGGACGCTATCGATGCCTGCCACGTACGCGAC
>JBEKFX010000147.1:0-15977 GCA_050013115.1 Polyangiaceae bacterium | reverse complement strand
GACGCCGGAGAGAATGTCGACGATCTCGGCGACCGCCTTCTGAAAGTGCCGGAGCTCCCGGGCGAGCGCCGTGCGCTCGCTGGCGATCCCGCCACCACCCTCGTCGTAAAAGAGGGACGCGGTCCGGGTGCTCCGTTCGGGCGGCAGCTGCCACCTGAACGTCAGGTAATAGCTCGACTCGTAGTGGGTCCCCGCCTGCTCAAAGGTTGTTCGCCGCTCGGCATCGACGACGGCCGCGGCGGGGTGGGACCACGTCGACTCCGGGTACGCGCTTGATTCAAAACGCTGGGCCTCGACGAAGAGGCCCCAGCCCGAGCCGAGCCGCCGGAGTGCGTTATTGATGCGGGCGCTCGCGGCGACGAGTTCTGAGTCAAGCGCGCTTGCGAGGTCCGGTCCGCGAAAAGCGATCGTCTTTTGAAAGATGGCGTCCTTCTGCAGGACGACGCCCGGGGCGATGAGGCACGCCCACGGCAGCCGATCAGGCAATCGGTAGCTCGGTTCACGGTATTCGCGGAGAGACAGCATGGTCGAGTCCTTTCACGGGTCGAGACGCTTTTGCGTTTTGACCGCCACAAGAACGATGTCGAAAAAGTGCGGATCGGCCTTGGTCACCGCGGCGGCGCCGAGGTGCAGAACGATGCCGATGGGAAGCACCCAAATCTGGTGCAGGCCAAACGCGAACGCGCCAACACTCGTCCAGAGGACCAGAGCCACCGTCCGAGGAAGACCCGCGAGAAGCATCGGCTCGGTCAGCGAGCGATGAAGCGGGACTTCGAAACCGTCCGGGCGACTCATACGAGGAGCCCTCCGGAGAAGCCGAGAAACCCAAGGCCCCAGGACACCGCGTTGAACGCGATGGCGAGGCCGAGGACGACCCAGAGCGCCTTGCGCATCATCGAGCCGCCTTCCGAAAAGGCGATGCCGACGCCGAGACCGATGATCGCGACGGCGCCGACGACGCGCGACACAGGACCCGTGAGCGAGTCGAGAAGCTGATTGAGCGGTCCCTCCCAGGGCATGCCGCCGCCCATCCCGCCGAGGCCGCCCGACCGGGCGGTCGCGGCAGAGATGACCAAGAGGAGAAGAATGAGGGTGATCTGCGTCGCGCGCGTCGTGAGGGCGACCTCAGTCGCGCGGGTGCGCACGCGAGTCGGGCCGATGCGCGGGTCGGGTGCGGGATGATGTTCGATCATGGATGTCTCTTTCTCCTGGGCGGTCAGGCAATTCGTTCGAGCTTCCAGCTGCCGTCGAAGTTCAGGCCGCGCACGCGATCGACTCCCGAGATGCGACGGCCACTCGGCTGCGTTCGGTCGCGTTGCATGTGGACGCAGACCTGAATGGTTTGGGCGATGAGCGCGCGCGGCGCCGGATACACGACTTCTTCGACGAGCTGACAGAGCCGGTCGAGCATCGCCCGCGTGTCGTTCGCATGGATGGTTGCCAGGCCCCCGGGATGGCCGGTGTTCCACGCCTTGAGGAGCTCGAGCGCGCTGCCGTCACGCACTTCGCCGACGAGGATCCGGTCAGGCCGAAATCGCATGGCAGCCATCACGGCGTCCCGCCAGGAGTGGACGCCCGGCTGAACCAGAATCTGAAGCTTGTTTCGCGCCTTGCACTGGATCTCCGGCGTGTCCTCGATGATGTGAATGCGGTCGGTCGTCTCGTCGGCGATGACTTTCACCAGCGCGTTCGCGAAGGTCGTCTTGCCCGACCCCGTGCCGCCGCCGATGAGGATGTTGTCCCGGGCGTGCACCGAGGCGGTGAGCGCGTTTCGCTGGACGCTCGAGAGGATTCCGGCCTCTACATAGTCGTCGAGCGAGAAGACGACTCGCGCGGGCTTCCTGAGCGCGAGCGCGGGCGCATCCGAGATGGGAGGGATGGCCCCTTGGAGGCGTGCCTTCCAAGGTGAGGGAAGTTTGGCCGACAGCGACGGGTGCTGTGCGTTCAACTCGACGCGGAGCTCCGACGCGACGAGGCGCAGAATTCGCTCCGTCTGCAGAGGCGTCATGTGGACTCGGGTCTGAGCGAGACCCTCGCCCAGTCGATCGACCCAGACGAGGCCGTCCGGATTGACGAGTATTTCAACGACGCGGTCATCGCTGAGAAATGAGAGGAGGGGTGCGAGCGCGCTCTCAAGCGCGTCGGCGCGGCGCGTCTGGCTCTCGGATCGGTGAAGGTCGGTCGTCATCGGAAAGCCTCGCCCTGTCCCCGCAATCGTGGTTTCGGCGTCTGCGGGCCCGAATTGCGCTCGGTCGTCAAAGACTGGATCGCGATGAATGGGGCCATCGCATTCAGCGGTCCGGAGCCGGAAAGCTGCATTTGAAGTGGAGGTTCTCGAAGGCCACGCTCTCTTCGAGGGAAGGGCGTGCCGGGCAGGGCATTGGGGGGCCGCCTTTCGGCGGTGGCACCATCCACCTTGGGTGGTCTCCGGAGGCTGCGTTCGCGCATGCCCTACCCATTGAGCAACTTACGGACCAAGCGAAAATGGGCTTCGACGCGAGCTAAATGGTGAGAATCATTCCAGCGCAAATAAGGGGTGGCTACGAATTAGCCGGGGGGGGTGGCTAATAATTATTAGCCACCCCCTCTCCCTCCGAGTTGCGTTTGGCCTGTCGCGATGAGGGGGCGGAGAGGCCCGTGATGGGCCGGCGCAATGCGTGTGGCGCCCGTCAGCCGCGATTCGGATCGATATCGAAGTTGACAGACAGAAATAAACGCTTCAGATTGCCGGACGCCGCCGCGCCGATATCACCCTGCGGCAGCCGGTCGTAGCGTTTGGTCCAAACGGGCCGCCGGCATGAGGCTCCATGCGAACGTTCTCGCTAGTCGTCCTGCTGGTCCTGTCGCTCGCCGGACTTTGGGTATCGACCGAAACCGTCGCGGCTGGCCTTCACTACCCGTCCGATCTCGGGCCGCCTTGGGCGGTCGTCGGGCCCGTCCACGTGTACCCGCCCTGGGGCTGGATTGCGTGGGCCGGGTATTTCGAACGGCGCGCCCCCGATCTCTTTCGTCATGCGAGCGCCCTGACGACCCTCGGCGCCCTGACCGGCTGCGGCATTGCCGCCGTGGCCGCGATGCGCCGCAAGAGATCGGCCCCGAGCCAATCCCATGGGAGCTCCCGGTGGGCCACGACCGAGGAAATGAAAAAGGCGGGCCTTTTGGAGGTCGCAGGCGTCGTCCTGGGCCAAACGAACGATGCCATCTTCAAAACGTCGATCGACCGCGACGGGAAGACGCGGATCGCGCTTCGACAGTCAGGCCGCCTCATCCGGCACGACGGACCCGAGCACGTCTTCTGCTTCGCTCCCACGCGATCGGGCAAAGGCGTGGGCCTGGTCGTCCCAACGCTCCTCAGTTGGCCGCATTCAGTTCTCGTCTACGACATCAAAAGGGAGAATTGGGCGCTCACGGCAGGGTGGCGGAAGCAATTCAGCCGCGTGTGGCGTTTCGAGCCGACGGCCATGGATTCGCTTCGCTTCAACCCGCTGATGGAAATCCGCAAAGGATTGAACGAGGTGCGCGACGTCCAGAATGTCGCGGACATTCTTGTGGACCCCAGTGGAGAGAAGGACGCGCGCGACCACTGGCAGACGACCGCCCACAGTCTCCTGACGGGAGCGATCTTGCACGTGCTCTACGCCGAGAAGGACAAGACCCTCTCCGGCGTCGCCCAATTCCTTTCTAACCCGGCCGCCACACAAGCCGAGACGCTTGAGCGAATGCTGAAGGTGCGACACCTGGGCGACGCGCCCCATCCCGCCATTGCGCAAGTCGCCCGGGAGATGCTCAGCAAGAGCGACAATGAATTGTCGGGCGTCTTCTCGACGGCCATGGCATGCCTCGGCCTGTACCGTGATCCGGTCGTCGCACGGAACACGTCGGTGAGCGACTTTCGCATCGCCGATCTGATGAATGCCGACGCGCCCGTGAGCCTCTACCTCGTCGTCCCGCCCAGTGACCTCGCCCGAACCCGGCCCATCATTCGTTTGATGCTGAACCAAATCGGACGCCGCCTGACCGAGTCAATGCAGGTCGGCGCCAAACCGGCCTACAAGCACCGGCTGCTTCTGCTTCTCGACGAATTCCCATCGCTCGGCCGGCTCGAATTCTTCGAGAGTGCGCTCGCGTTCATGGCCGGGTACGGACTCAAAGCCGTCCTCATCGCGCAGTCGCTGAATCAGCTCGAGAAGGCGTACGGACCGAATCACTCGATTCTCGATAACTGCCACATTCGGCTCGCCTACGCCCCGAATGACGACAAGACTGCGAAACGACTTTCCGATCTCAAGCCACGGAGAAGAAGGTGCACCGAAGCTACTCGGGCTCCGGCCTTTTTCTCGGCAATCGCACGGAAAGCGAGCACGAATTTGGCCGGCCGCTGCTCACCCCCGCGGAGGTCAACCAGCTGCCGCAGGACGATGGGATCCTGCTGGTCGGCGGGCTGCTCCCGTATCGGGGGCGCAAGGTGCGCTATTTCTTGGACCCTCAATTCAAGGGACGCGATGGATGGCCGGCTCCCGACAGTGCCGAGGACCAGGCGCGCGAGCTCCTTGGGCGAGTGGCGACTGCGTGGGATGAATTTATCCAAGCGCCGGCGCCGAGCGGGTGGGACATCGCCGATCGGGCCCACACACCGGGGGCCGTGGCGGAAGAGTCCCGGGCGGGAATCCAGGGCGCGGCCGCCGTTGCCCAGGACGACTGGGAGTGCTTATTCGGTGCTCACGATGAGGCGGCAGTGGCCGTCGAAGAGCCTGAGGCGAGTGACTCTCCGGTGACGGCGAAGGAGTTGCCTTTATGAGCAAAACCACCCGTAGCGGGCGCGTGCGGCTGCAATCCTACTTGGAAGCGGCACTCGCCGAACGACTCGACCAATTCTGTGCGGCGATCCACGCCACCGAGAGTGCCGTCGTCGCAGCCGCGATCCGGCAGTACCTCGATGGCACCAGTGACGCGACGCTCTATCTGCGACGGCTGGATCGACTCGGTCGTGCGGTGGCTCGGGGCCAGCGAGACCTCGAGCTTTTGTCCGAGGCGTTTGCCGTCTTCATACGCCTCTGGTTTGCACATACGCCTCCCGTCCCCGAAAGCAGCAAAAGGTCGGCGAGAGAGAGCGCCGGGAGCCGCTTCAGGCAATTCGTGGAGCACGTGGCCGAACAGTTCTCAGGCGGCAGTCGTTTTCTCGACGACTTGCCGCGGGAATCGATTGGCCATGACGCAGAGCTCGCGGCCCTGCGCACGGGCGGGGAGATGCGCAGCGGAGGCGGCCAAGATCAGAGGGGCCCGTGAGGCTTCGCGGCGAACCACCTTCGGGACTTGATTTCGACGGCTTGCCTGCCGAACCAGCCAATGGTTTCCTACCCGCAAGAGGATCGAGCGCGGCAACCTTGCGCGCCGGCGCGCGGCGAAGCCCTCGACCGCGGCGGAGCGCCGCTCGGAGTCCGACGACGAGGTCAGGAACAACATCCCCGCGGAGCTCGTCGGCCTCTTCGAGAAGGTGAAGCGAACCATCAAGGGCGGGCCCCGCGAGACGCGCACCGAGGCTTTCCTACGCTACGCAGAGGAGCACCCGAGCCAGTACCTCGAGTCGATCGACGACAAGACGGAGGCCCTCATCCGCGAGCTCGAGCGTCGCGAGCGCGAGGCCGTCACGACGCGCAACCCGGCGACGGTCGCCGAGGCGTCGAGACAATACACGCGCGACCACTGGGGCCAGCGAGGCTCGGGGAACGTGAACAAGCTCTCCGCGGCGGCCCCGCGCATTCCGAGCGTGAAGCTCGGGGAGCTCGTGGTCGTCGTCTACCGCACGAAGAAGGGCGATGACGTCGAGCTGACGGACTACACGCACGAGTTCGAGCGCCCTCGGCCACGCCTCGCGTACAACGAAAGCGGTCTCGTCATCGCAGGGGGTAGATACCGCATCGAGAAGAGCGGGATCGTCGACTAAGGGGGCCCGGGCCGGCCATCGTGAATCACGGGGTTAAATTCGGTCGCATCGTGCGAAGACCACGGACCGAACGAAGAATTACGTGCATTGGTAGCCACAAAAGCATTGCGTCGTTCGGCTCGAGCAAGTAGCTATGAGGAACCGAACGACATGCCCGACCCCCTCGAAAACGTCATCCTGGAGTCCCTTCCGGCCGTCTTCCGCGCGGCTCAAGAAGCGGATCCCCATCGGACCATCGTGGCGATGAGGCGCTTCGTAGCGCACCTACGAGACGTGTCGCCCGCCACCGCGGAGAAGCTGAACGCCGAACTTTTTGGCGGCAAGTCCACGCGACGTGCGGATCTGCTTCGTCGTGCCGACCCCGTAAACGCTCCACCCCTCGAACGCGAAAGCAATGTCCCTCTTTTGCGACCCGTGTCGCCACGCGTCGAGGTGGCGCCTTGCCTTCCCGATGCCGAGACGCGTTTGCTTGACGACTTCGTCACTGAACTCCAAGCCGGCGACCGCCTTCTTCGCGGAGGTCTGTGCGCGCGCTCAACGCTCCTCCTAATCGGTCCCCCGGGTGTCGGAAAAACTCTGATCGCGAGCTCCCTTGCCGAGCGCCTTCAGCTGCCTCTCTTGCAGGTGGAGCTCGCGACAGCAATCTCGAGCTACCTGGGGCGGACGGGCCAGAACGTGAAGGAGGTACTCGACTACGCGCGCTCGCATCGTGTCGTGCTGTTGCTCGACGAGTTCGATGCGATCGCGAAGCGCCGCGACGACCACAGCGATCTGGGCGAGCTAAAGCGGATCGTGAGCGTGTTGCTAAAGGAACTCGAGGACTGGACGGGCCCGAGCGTTATTGTCGCGGCGACCAATCACGAGCAACTCATCGACCCGGCGGTCTTTCGTCGGTTCGATCTCACGCTGCGGATCCCTCCGCCGGATAGCCGTCGTGCATCGGATATTCTTCGAGCACATCTCGCTCCCGAACAGGTCTCGCCGAAGGTCTCGCAATTCGCGGGAGAGCTTCTCGCCGGAGTCAGTGGCAGCGACGTGCGCGCGCTGGCACATGATGTTCGCCGTGCACGCCTGCTCGGTGAAGAAAAGAGCGCAGAGGGCCTTCTCCTCGAGCGACTTGCGGCGCGCTGTGAGTCCGTTGAAGCAAGGAAGCGCTTCTGCGCGCTGGCGACGCCTGTCCTTCCGGAGAAGGAACGCACCGTGTCGCGGATCGCAGCACTCTTCGGCGTTGCGAAGTCGACGGCGCATTCCTACATCGCTGCACGAGAGGGGGCCGCATGACCGAAGTTCGCAGGTACACCGTCCTTGGACGCGCCGAGCGCTATAGCGAGGAGATCGCGAACCGGAAGTACGGTCCTCCATCCGAGCCGAAGCGGACGTTCGAGCAAGCGCGGAAGACGCTCCTACCTCAAGTCAAAGACGTCGTGCGTGCAGTCGCAAAGATCCCTGATGCACAGCGACTCGACGAGGTTGTCGTAGAGGTCCGACTGGGCGAGGACTACCTTGCGAAGAGCTATCATCCCGAAGATTTACTGAGGACGGTAGGACTGAATCTGCGCGGCTCGGGCGTCTGGGAACCACCGGCCAAACCGAGGCCCGCGCCAAAGGAGGGAGCGAAGCCGAAGCCCCCTGCGCCGCCCGTTCGCGCGAAGTCGCTCTTTGTATCCGGCGACCAGAAGGCCCTCGGAGCGATGCAACAGCTTCTCGAGAGCGGCGCGGGCAACAAGGAAGCCATCAAGGACGTTATCGCTCTCGAACAGGTCCGCCTTCCCACCGCGGGCGAGCGCCTCGCGGCCGGACTTCTCGAAGACGAACGCGCGCTGATCGCGATCGAGATCGTGCTCTTCGCATGGGATAGCCGACAGCGCGACAAGGCGGTGGCGCGGTTGAAAGAATTGCTCGCACGGTACAAGGTCGACCCCGATGCGCTCCTCGTGCGTCCCTACGTTAACGGGCCCACCTTCGTTGCTGGTAAAGTGCCCCACGCAGCGCTCGCGAGCCTCAGCCACCTCAACTTTCTGCGGGTGGCGCGGCTGCTCCCTCGTGTCGAGCTAACGCGCAGGGCAATCGGCCTACCGACGCCGGCGCCGGCCCCGCCCAAAATCGTCGCAGAGCCGAAGCACTGGATCGCCATCTTCGACGGGGGAGTGACGCTTCCCCATCCCCACCTCGACGGGCTGGTGGTGGCGAAGGACTGCACGACGAAAGCGCCCTTGAAGTCCTACGTCGAGCACGGCACCGCCGTCTGTAGCGCCGCTCTCTACGACTCGATCTCTCCAAACAGCAAGCTTGAGCAGCCTGTCTGCGGCGTAATGTCCTTTCGCGTCCTACCGGATGCCCGCGACGACGACTTGGAGCTGTATGGCGCGGTCGACGCGATCGAGAAAGAGGTCCCCCTCCTTCCTCCGACCGCGCAAATCGTGAGCTTGTCGTTCGGGCCGGCCGGTCCGATCGAGACGAGTGCCGCACCCGGGCGCTTCACGTACGCGCTGGACCGACTGAGCTACGAGACGGGACGCCTATTCTTCACCGCAGTCGGCAACTGGGGTCAGCGCGTAGGGCTTGAACGCATCCAAGGCCCGTCCGACTCGGTCAACAACATCGCCGTCGGTGCGTACCGGCTCGAGCCCACGAGCGGTGAGCGAGTCCCCGCGGAATACAGTTGCAAGGGGCCTGGGCGAAGCGGCGGGGCCATCAAGCCCGACATCGTCGCCTTCGGCGGAAGTCCTCATGCGCCCTTTCACGTCCTCGATGCAACGGCGGGATCCATCGTTGGAACGCAAGGTACGAGCTTCGCGACGCCCTCGGCATCCGCGATGGGCGGGGCTCTCATCGCCCGCGTAGCTTCGCCGATCACGGGCCAAGTCTGTCGAGCGCTCCTGCTCTCGGCTGCCGAATACCTCGAAGGCCACGACGAGGACGCCTTCGGCTGGGGGGCGCTCCCGTCCTCGCTGGATACGGTTCTCGCTTGCACGAGGACACGGGTGGCCGTCGCCTACGCTGGCATCGTCAATCCGCGACGGAGTTGGCGCCTGCCGTTCCTGCTTCCCGATGCCTTCTCACCAAACGGGAACACGCTGTTTCAGTGGACGATCGTCTTCACCCCCGACGTCGATCCAACTGCTGTGGACGACTACACGCTCGCGGGCATCGAGCACGGCTTTCGTCCCCACAAGAACAAGTTCCGTTTCACGCACCGCGACCATCCGAAGAAGCCGCTCGTTTTCGACCTCGTTAAGGACGCGGCGGTTATCGTCGCTCGTGAGGCAGAAGGGTGGAAACGGGGAGCGCAGCCCGTGTCGGACCAGAACGTTCGACGAAAGGAGACCCTGCTGCGCGCGCGCGAAGCAAAGTGGGAGACCGTCGTCTGTGGGCGTCGATCGAAACAGCAAGACGCCTTGCTCGATCCTGCCTTGACCATCGGCATCCTTGGGCGCGGGTCGTGGGACAAGCTGGCGCCTGACCTTCAGGCGCGATATGCCGCGGTCCTGACCGTGACTGCGCCAAAGTACAAAGGCGATCTCTACGCGGACATGTTGCGGGCGTCTCCTCTTCTGCAACCGATCATGTTGAGGTCCCGACTCGAGGTTCTCACGTCTGCTCGGAGCTCTACGGGCCTCGGCGAAGGAACGGGGAGTTCGGAGGCGTAGGAAACGCTGGTGGAGCCGGTGGAAGGCCTCGGGTGGTCGCTCCCTAGCTTCGCTGGCGATGAACGCCGACACCCTTTCGCACCTGGTCGACACGATCCCCGCCATCATCATTGCCGTCGGCACGGCGGCGAGCGCTGTCATCTGCGCACTTCGGAAGCGCCCGAGGCGAACGGGGGCGACGAGACGTCGGCGCCGATAGGTACGGACCTGTGGCTCCCGGCGGATGCCGGCGGCGACGGCCGGGGGGTGCTCCTGGAGCGAGCGCGTCGCCGTGAGGATGCCGACGTCGACGAAGTGGCGTATCTCGTTGCGGAGGCCATCGTGGCACACGCTGGCGAGACCGCGATAGGTGACATCTCTCCCCACTGAGCGTGCCGAGGCGCGCGCCGATGCGGGCAAGCGCGCGCCCCATGGTGCACACCGCCACCGCCGGCCAACCGTCTCGCTGCATCTGCAAACACAGCAGCTCACGCGTCCATGTCGGCCGACACCAGCCGAAGTCCTCGGGCGACCCGCGCAGCAGCGATGCGACGCGACGGCGGAACGGCTCGTCGGCCTTGGGGGTTCCGTTTCTGCCTCTCCGGTCAAGCAGACCGGCTATGCCTTCAGCGACGAAGCGTTGGGCCGCGCGCACGACCGTGGAGCGGGCAATTTCGAGATCACGCGCAGTCTGAGAGCCGCTACGACCGCTTCCGAGCAGAGCGACGGTTCGAAACCGCACGGCGGTGTCCGGGTCGCCGCTCAGGCGACCAAGCCGAATGAGAATTCGTCTCTCGTTGCGCGGCATCCTTGGTACCGTCTGCGTGAACGTCCTTTGTTGCGTTTGAGTGGGGTGGTACTCCCCAAACACCAGTAGAGGCCGTTCTATTTCCATCCTCTAAAACAGCGTGATCGACAATCACGCTCGGTGATTTTAGACCCATAGGCCCACGAGCTGAGTGCCTACAGTCCGACGAAGGGAGCGCGGGCGATGACGCGGCGCATTCGCCGTCTCGGGAAAACCACTTCCGATAATGTTTCTTTCTCGGAAGTGGTTCGAGGGGATGGGGCTCGCCTTCCCCTCCGCTGCATCATGGGGCCCATCGGCCCCACCCGAGCTTGCTCATCAGCGGAGACCGGGCTCGGCTGCATCCCCCGACGTCAGGGCTTTGTCGACGACGTGTTCCGCAGGAGGTGTTCGGTGAGGATCGAGTAGCCCTGGCTGCGCTCCTCGCCCGAGATCCCCTCAGCCTTCGCCAGCAGCGCTCGCAGATCATCGAGCGGCAGCACCAGAAGCAGGGGAGGCAGCTTGGCAACAAGATCACGCCGCGACTTCCCCACGAGGCTCTTCGACCCGGCGAGCTCCGCGAAGCGGCGAATGTCCTCGGAGTCTCTCAGTAGCTCCCGGTCGTAGACCCGCGCAAAGAATGGCCGAAGCACCTCGAATCGCTTTGGTTCGGACGATTCGAGGTCCGCAACAACCTTCGGGAGAGGCGCCTTCGTCGGTGGCTCTGGCCGTTCTGAACCATGCGAGCGACGTGCTGGCTCTCCTTGCCGCGCGGCGCCTCCGCTCTTAGCCTCGAGCGCGGCGAGAGCGCGCTTCACCGCGTCTAGCCCGACGAACGCAACAAGCGCGCGGAGCGCTTGGTCGAGGTACTCGTCGCGCGGTGACCGCTGTTTCATACGCCGATCCGCAGGAAGAATTCGTCGGCGAACAGAGTGAAATCCTCCTTCGTCTTGCTGTGCGTTCCCTTCGTTTGATTGATCGGCATCCCCTCGCGCGCGCTTCGAGGGTAGGAGTCCGAGTGGGGGACCTCGTTGGCGAAGATGTACCAACCGAACTTCGCGGCGTTCTTCTCGACGTCGGCGCGCGCAAGCCGGCTCTCCCGATTTTCTCGATAGTCATTGAAGACGAGACCGCAGATGTCGATCGCGTGGTTCTCATGGCGGATCTTGAACGCGTCGATGCTCCTGCTGAGGAGCGGAAAGCCGATCGCCGCGAGAAACTCGGCCCTCATCGGGACGAGAATGTAGCGGCTGGACAGATACGCCGCGTCAGTCAGCATCGAATCGGTCGGCGCGCAGTCGATGAACACGAGGTCGTAGTCGGCCTCGACCTTCGCGATGAACCGCGCGAGAAGGTTCTCCTTGCCGGCGGGGTTTCGGAGGCTCCACGAGAGCTCAAGCCGGCTCGGTACGAGGTCGAGCAAGCTGCCGTCCTGCTGATATTTCACGCGGCGGAAGATCAGATTTGCAGGGTCTAGCTTCTTCGGCGAGTTGCTCGCAGAACCGGTGGGCGTGAACTCCTCGAACAGGTCAACCACGGTCGGCTTGCCCTGGTTGAGCCAATTAACGTAGCCCTGCGGATTCATGACCGCTTGGCTTACGTTGGCCTGCGGATCGAGATCAACCAGCAGCACCTTCTTGTCGAGGAAGTACGTCGCGTACCAGGCCAGCTGGGTCGCGAGCGTCGTCTTCCCGACGCCGCCTTTCATGTTGATCAAAGAGATTGTCGTCGCCACCTGTGCCCACCTTTCCGATCGTCAGCACGCGCACGCTACCGCCGGGCCGCGAGCGTCGAAGACTAGCCGACGACTCCGCGCACTTCGAGACGATTTCCCGCCGGCTCGCGGCCGTCGAGTTGACACGGCCTCGCTCAGACCTCGCACGACGCTCATCACCCCGTGATCTCCCCTCCCCCGATGGATTGAGGGGGGCCGGTGGGCGATGGATGCTAGATCGCATGACGAAGGCCCTGGCGCGTCCCTCCCGCTCCGAGCTCGCCGCCCCGCTCGAGCAGCTAGTCGAGCGGGCGCGCGGCTACGCTGCCGACTCGCGTGCGCCCGCGACACGACGGACGTACCTCCACGATTGGGACTCGTTCGCGGCGTGGTGCGGGGGGCACGGGCTCGTGTCACTCCCCGCAGCGCCGGCGACGATCGCAGTGTACATCTCTGCGCTCGCGGACGCGGGACGGCGGCCGACATCGATCGAGCGTGCGCTTTCCGGGATCGCGCACGCCCATCGCACGCGCGGTGCGCACCCCGCCGTGACCGAAGTCATGGGCGGCATCAAGCGGCAAGCGGCGCCACGGCATGGCGCCGGCGCAGAAGGCACCCGTACAAGACGACGAGCTCGAGCAGCTCGTCGCGGTCCTCGACGGCGCCAACCTCGCCGACCTGCGAGACCGCGCGCTTTTGACGATGGGCTGGTTGGGGGGCATTCCGGCGGAGCGAGCTCGTCGCACTCACGGTCGAGGACCTCACTCGCAGCGCGGAGGGCGTGACCGTCCGCCTTCAGCGCTCGAAGAACGACCAGGAGGGCCACGGGCAGTCGAAGGGGGTGCCGTACGCACGCGAACCAAAGCTCTGTGCCGTGCGCGCGCTCGATGCGTGGCTTGCTGCGGCGGTGATCACCACGGGGCCACTCTTCCGGGGCGTGGACCAACGCGGGCGGGTCAGCGAGCGAGCGCTATGTGACAAGGCGGTCGCGGACTCGTCAAGCGTACGGCCAGACGCGCCGGCTTCGATTCTGATCGCCTCGTCGGGCACTCGCTCCGGGCTGGTTTCGCGACGACGGCCGCAAGGGCCGGCCGCTCGCTCGACGCGATCGTGCGACAGACCCTCCACCGCTGCCCGAAGGTGGCGCGGCGCTATGTGCGGCTCGTCGAGGTGTTCCAGGGGAACGCCGCCGTCGGGTGCGCTAGGGGCACGTTCGGCCCTTGTGCCGTCGGCGCCCGCGCGGCGAGGCGCGCCTGCCTCCACTCGTAGGGGCGCGTCCACCTGAGGGCGCGAGGAGCTCAAGCTCGTCGGGCTTCGGCTACTTCGCCGCTTTCTTGGTAGCCGTCTTCTTCGCGACCTTTCTGGGGCCAAGAAGCCCCCGTGTCGCGCCGCTCACGATCGCCCAACCGAAGCGCTCCAACTCCTTCCGGTCTTTCTTCGTCGTCGCGCGAACGTCCGCGTTTCCGGCCTGGATGCGAATCTCCTGGGTCGCGGCGTTAACCGACCGCTCCACGCTGACGCCCCCGAGCGTGGTCGCCGGATACGTGCGGTCCATCGCCCATGCAAACCTCACCAGGTTCCGCAGGCCCTGCTGCTTCACCACGAGCGCGACGCCTCCGAGTTTGACGCGAACGTACTGAGCCTTGACGGCAAGCGACACCTCGACGGCAACGCCGCCGACGCTGTTTGAATAGATGAGAACCATCACGAGCACCTCCGCGGTGGAGCGTAGCCCCGGAGAGCGACGACACGGGGGGGCAGCGCGGCGCGGAGCGAAGAATCGCGTCCGAACGACTCGCCGCGCTGGCAACGTCATGGAAAGCGTCCCGTGCGATGGTCAGGGTCGCGCACTCGTCGCCGGCGTCGTCTTGGTGCGAGCCCTCGAACCCCGTGTCTGGCTGGCCCAGCAAGAGCCAGCCCGGGCGCAGGGGTGGACTCGCTTGGTGCTGGCGGCGCGGTAGCCGAAGGTGCCCCGCCGAACCAGGGCGACGATCCACGCCTCGCTTGCGTGCACCTCGGGGTATGGCTTCGCGTGTCTTCCGAGCGTGCACGTGACGCCCGCGAGGCGCGCGATGCGTCCTTCCCGGGCAACCGCGACTGTGAGCGAACCACTCATGCGCCGAGCATGCCGTGTTGGCCGCGCTTTCGCCAAGAGCAAGAGCAAGATTCTCACACGGACGAGAGCAGTTTTCATCAAGCCCGCCTGGAGGCCGCTCCTTACCGTTCTGCACTCAATTGGGACGGCGATTGCGGCAACAGCGGAACCGCTAACGGCCACTATGGTGCGCCGGTGGAAAACCGGCATGAGAAAGTAGGTGAGTGAAAATGCGAGAAAAGTCGAGCATCGAGCAAGTCCTACCCGAGGAGGAGTCCACCCCTCGGAAGCCTCGTCCTTGCGTGGCGCAGGGTGACCTGCGCGGCGAAGCGTAGGCGGGCGCGTGGGCGGGCCGGGCGATCGAGCCTCGAAACCCGTTTCTATTCGGGGGAGCCAACGCTCTCATAATGTGCGGATAGCCACGGTGAAGTTCCGAATAACGTGGACATGGAATCTTCGCTCCCCCCGGGGTCAAAGAGTTCGGCAAGCCTACACATGTCTCATGCACGGGAACCGGGAGACCTCGGAGGGGTCGGCGAGCCGATGGTGACTCGCAGGCACGGGCGGGAAAGCGAAAGCGACAATCCGCAGCAGTCCTTCGAGGAGTCGGACGCGCGCACAGTACCGACCTGCAAGAAGTCGGCGAACTCGCGGGTAACGCCCGAGGAGTCGATGGATGGAAAGCGCGCGGCCAACGGAAAACTCGCTCCACGAAACGCGCTCCGGGCTCAGGACCGGGTCGGCGCGCTCACGGCCCTGGAGCGGGTCGGACAGCGAGCAAAGCAAAGGAAAGGAGAACGGTTCACCAACCTCCTGAACCATATCCGGGTACCGCTCCTGAAACAGGCGTACAATCGCTTGCATAAGGATGCGGCTCCGGGCGTAGATGGGGTTACGTGGCGCGAGTACGGCGAAAATCTAGACGACCGGCTCCGCGACCTTCAAGACCGCGTTCACCGCGGCAGCTACCACCCGCAGCCGGTCCGGCGCGTGTATATCCCGAAAGGCGAAGGCCGCACTCGGCCGCTCGGTATCCCCTCGTTGGAAGACAAGATCGTCCAGCAAGCGGTGCGGATGGTATTGGAGCCCATCTATGAGCAAGAGTTTCTTGGGTTCTCGTACGGCTTCCGGCCAGGCCGGTCGCAGCACAATGCCCTGGACGCTCTCGCGGTGGCCATCAGAAAGAAAGTGAGCTGGGTGCTCGATGCGGATATCCGCGCATTTTATGACACCATCAAGCACGGATGGATGCAGAAGTTTATCGAGCACAAGATCGCGGATCGACGACTGGTGCGGCTGGTCATGAAATGGCTGCACGCAGGCGTCATGGAAGTTGGCGAGCTGCGCGCGGTGCACGAAGGAGCGCCACAAGGCGGCGGAATAAGCCCCCTTTTGTCGAATATCTACTTGCACTACGCGCTCGACCTGTGGGTCCACCAGTGGCGTCAACGGCATGCACGCGGAGAAGTTTACGTCGTGCGCTACGCCGATGACCAAGTGATGGCCTTTCAGTTCGAACAGGACGCACGCACGATGCGCTCGGCAATAGCCGAACGCCTCGCGAAGTTCGGCCTGGAGCTGCACCCGGAGAAAACCCGGGTGCTGCGGTTTGGGCGTTTTGCCCAAAAGGACAGCAAATGCGATGGCCGTTCGCGGCCAGAAACATTCGATTTCCTTGGACTCACACACATCGCGGGCCAAGCCCGTGGTGGGTGGTTTCAACTGCAACGCCGAACCTCCCGGAAAAAGCGCGCGACAAAGCTGTCGGCGCTACGTGTCGAGATGCAACGTCGCAGGCACGAGCCGGT
>JBEKFX010000146.1:0-11787 GCA_050013115.1 Polyangiaceae bacterium | reverse complement strand
CCATCTCGACTCCATGGCCTTATGCGGCAACCCCGACCAACCCCCGCCTCCCCGCCACGGTCCGCCTCGAGCGGACGGTATGGGCAAGCCCTGGCCAATGCCCGCCTCCCCGCCACGGTCCACCTCGACTCCATGGCCTTTGATGCGGCAAGCCCCGACCAACCCCCGCCTCCTCGCCACGGTCCGCCTCGACCTCGCCACGGTCCGCCTCGACCTCGCCACGGTCCGCCTCGACCTCGCCACGGTCCGCCTCGAGCGGACGGTATGGGCGAGCCCTGACCAGCGCCCGCCCCGGAGCTGCGCGTGGCCGCGAGCACCTTTTCCATTTCGTCGCGCCTCGCCACGGTCCATCTTGCGTGGACGGGCAGCGTCGGCAAGGAATGGCCAAAGCTCGGGCAATCGGTTGAGCTGGGGGGGCACGCCGTCGGGCGCGCCAGCGGCGAGGCGTCGCGGGACGCGAGGGTTTCCTTGCTAGAGTATGCTTGCGTAGGTACATGAACGCGATGTTCACCGGCCTGGTTGCGACGCTTGGCATGCTCGCCGCTCGGTCCCCGCGAGGCCCGGGCGCACGCTTGAAGATCAACGCGCAATTCGAAGATGGCCCGCTCCTACTCGGTGAGTCGATCGCGGTCGATGGGGCGTGCTTGTCGGTGGTGGCCATCCATCCCGACGGCTTCGAGGCGGACGCCTCGAGCGAAACCCTCGCGCGGACGACACTCGGACGCCTCCCGCCGGACACACCCGTCCATCTCGAGCGCGCTCTTCGAGCGGGCGACCGGTTGGGCGGGCATCTCGTCACCGGCCACGTCGACGGCGTCGGCTCACTCGTCGAGCGGCGGCCCCTCGGGGATTCGATTTGGATGTCGCTGAGGGTTCCGACCGAACTCAGGCGCTTCGTGGCCGAGAAGGGCTCGGTGACCGTCGACGGCGTCAGTCTGACGGTCAACGCCGTCCGTGGAGAGCATTTCGAGATCGCGCTCATCCCGCACACGCTCGAGAAGACGAAGCTCGGCGCGCTTTCGCCTGGGGAGTCGGTCAACTTGGAGGTCGACATCATCGCGCGCTATGTGTCGCGGCTGATGTCCACAGAACGCTGACCCCCGTGCACGCGATCGACCCGAAGCTGACGGAGCGCATTGCTGCCGCGATCACGGACGTTCGCGCCGGCAGGATGATCATTCTCGTCGACGACGAGGACCGCGAGAACGAAGGCGACCTGACGATGGCCGCACAGTTCGTGACGCCCGAAGCGATCAACTTCATGGCGATGCACGGACGCGGCCTGATTTGCCTGACCCTCAGCGAAGAACAGATCGAGCGACTCGAACTTCCGATGATGCATACGCCGGGGCGCGGCGCGCCTCCACTCGGGACGGCCTTCACGGTGAGCATCGAGGCGCGTCATGGTGTCACGACCGGGATCAGCGCAGCCGACCGAGCGCAGACGATTCGGGTCGCCGCCCACCCGAACGCGCGGCCCAACGACATCGTCACCCCAGGCCATGTCTTTCCACTGAAGGCCCGCCGTGGAGGCGTATTGGTGCGAACCGGGCAAACGGAGGGGTCGGTCGACATGGCTCGCCTGGCCGACCTGACGGCAGCCGGCGTGATCTGCGAGATCATGAACGAGGACGGCACGATGGCCCGGATGCCCGATCTCGAGCGTTTCGCTGGCAAGCATGGCCTTCGCATCTTGTCGATCGCCGACTTGATACGATATCGCCTGTTCACGGAGAGGCTCGTCCGACGAACGTCCGAGGCGGCGGTCACCTTGGACCAGACCGGTACCGAGTGGCGTCTCGTCCTCTACGAGACGACGATCGACGATCGTCAGTTCGTCGCTCTCCTCAAGGGCGACGTGATGACCGACCCTCCCCCGCTTTGCCGCGTGCACACCGGATCGACGCTGGCGGACACTTTTCTCGCGACGCGACGAGACGGGGGCCGCCATCTGCGCGAAGCCATCGCTCAAATCGAAGCCGAAGGCCGAGGCGCCCTCCTTTACATCGCACCGCGCGGCGACATACGTAGGGAGCTCGAGTCATGGCGAAGCGACGGCGTCGCGAGCTCCGGCTCCGGCGCAGGGAGCTCGGCGTCGCGACCACCCCAGCCGGCAGGGCATGACCCGCCTCTTCGCGAGTTCGGTTTGGGTGCCCAAGTGCTCATCGACCTCGGCTTGCACCGCATTCGCCTTCTCACAAACAATCCGCGTAAGATTGCGGGGCTTCACGGGTTCGGGCTCGACGTGATCGAGAGCGTACCGCTGCGGTCGAAGGATCTACGCGGAGACTGATGCACCCATGACGACACGGATCATCGAAGGCAGCCTGGTCGTCGGCAAGGGCGCGCGCTTTGCGATCGTCGCGAGCCGGTTCAATCACTTCGTCGTCGATCGGCTTCTCGAGGGGGCCCTCGACGCACTGCGCCGACACGGGACTCAAGACGCGAACATCGTCGTCGTGCGCGTGCCCGGAGCGTGGGAGCTTCCCATTATCGCGCGCCGCCTCTCGACGGCCGACAAGTTCGATTCGATCATCGCTCTCGGCGCAGTCATTCGCGGCAGCACGCCACACTTCGACTACGTGGCGGGCGAGGCGGCCAAGGGTCTCGCTGGAGCCGCTCACGCCAACCCGATACCCATCGTCTTCGGCGTGCTCACGACCGACACGATCGAGCAGGCCATCGAGCGCGCCGGTACCAAACAGGGAAACAAAGGCTGGGACGCCGCTTTGAGCGCCATCGAGATGGTCTCGCTTGCGCGAGCCCTGGACGACGCGGGGCTCTGAAGGCAAGTTCTCTCGCGAAATGGGCGCGCGTCACTCAGGCCGCGAGGCGGCGTTGCAGATGCTATTTCAGCTCGAGGCCTCGGGGGTGACCGCCGACACGGCGATCGAGCTCTTTTGGCGCAGTTTCGGGGAGTCCGCGGATCCCGAGGGCCGCAAATATGCCGACGAGGTCGTGCGCGGCGTCGAGTCGACGCGCGAAGACCTCGACCGTCGGATTGCGCTGGCTTCGACTCACTGGCGAATCGAGCGCATGGCGCGGGTCGATCGCAACGTGCTGCGGCTCGGCACGTGGGAGCTCGCCCATCGGCCCGACGTGCCTCGAGCCGTCATCCTCGACGAGGCCGTCGAGCTCGCAAAGGAATTCGGAACGGACGAATCGAGCGCATTCGTCAACGGAGTACTCGACCGAATTGCCGATACCCTCGGGCGCACGGACGAGCGGAGTGGCTGAGTGGAGCTTCGCTTTTTGCCGCCCTTACCGCGGCGTCTGGACGAAGCCAACGTGGAGCTCTGCATCTGCGCGATCTGGAGTGATCAGCGGCCCATGCGCGGCTTCGCAGATGTCCTCGACTGGAGGCTCGGAGGCCGACTGAGCGCGATCCTCCAGTCGGGCTTCGTGCGGGGCGAGGCGGGCGAAACGCTGCTCGTTCCGGGCAAACCGCACGTGCCTTTCGAAAAGGTCGTGATCATCGGTCTCGGGTCAACCCGCGGCTTCGACGAGGCTCGCTTTCGAGATGGCGTGGCGCACATGGCTCGCGCGCTCGAGGGTCTTCGTGTGAGGAGGGCCGTCATCGAGCTGCCGGGCCGGTCGAATGGCGCCATCGCCGCCGAGCGGGCCATCACCTTGACGCTCGAATCGGTGGGCGCGTCGGCCGAACACGACGTCTGGTGGCTCGTCGACAGCCCCGCCGTACAAAAGGGCATCGAGCAAAGAGCCGCCGAGGAGCGCCGGCGCGTTCGTGCGCTGTGATCGGGAGGGTCAGGGATCCACGCCCGAACGGGTGCCGTACCCGCGCGCTTGCCAGACCCCCAGGCCTTCGTCGAGGACGGTGACGTTCTTGAAGCCGGCCGCCATCAGCTTTTTGGCCAGCTGGCCGGACTCGGCATGGGGGCACGCGCAGTAGCAGACGTACCAAACGTCTTTGGGCAACAGGCGGAGGTAAGGGGCCGGATCATAGAAGGGCACACTCACCGCTCCGATGATGTGCTGATTCGCGTAATCGGATGGAGCGCGGGCGTCGAGCAGCGCCAGCCGCGCGTGGCGGTCGAGCTCATCCTTGACGACGGCGGCGGGCGTCGTCGCCGGCGCCGTCCGAAACCCGAGTGGCGCGGGGCCATGTGGATTGAGGGGTACGGGACCGAGCGGCAGCGGCGGGGTGCGCGCTGCAGTCGAGCGACGGGCCGGCTCGGCCGTCGATTGCCAACTTCGCAAGAGTGCCACCGTGTCATCGACCCCCGAGGCACCGAGAGAGGCGGCAAAAGGCTTCATGGGCGTCCGAGAGCGGCCCCGGGCGATTGCGAACCGGAGATAACCGTTGGTCGCGTCGGAAAGCACATCGAAACTTCCGATGTGCAGGTAAGGGCCGCCGATGCCCCGCGCGCCATGGCAGCGCTCGCAGTCGCGCGCATAGATCTCGGCGCCGCGGCCTGGATCGCCCGCCAGCGGTCGCTCGTCCGCGACTTCCACGGGCCCTCGGTCCCAGAGTCGCATGAAGGCGATGACGGCGTCGACATCCCCGCCCGAAAGCGGGCCGCCACGCGAGACGCCCCACGCTGACATCGTCGTGTTGCTCCGCCCGAGCGCGATGGCATCGCGCAGGTAAGCATCGGAGGCTGATGCGAGAAACTCGTGCGCGGCAAGCGCCGGGGCCTGGTCCGCAGCATAGCCGCGGCCTTCGGGGCCATGGCAAACTGCGCACATCGTCCGGTACACGTCCGCCCCGCGAGCTTGCCGATCGAGCTTCTCGGCCAGGCGCTTTCGACTGCATCCCAAGGGCCCGCCCACAAGAGTCATCAAGAAAATGACGGACGCGATGGTCGAGAGATGGCGCATGGCGTAAACGCCGCTCGACCATAGCACTCGACCGGATGGCGCCGGCCCTCGACGCGCTACGCGAGCCGCAACTTGGACGAAAGCGTTGCGAAACGGAGGCGCCCGTAGCATCGGCGGAGATGGCGGAAATCGGGCTCACGGTCCCTGAGCGCACCGGCCGCGTCGTCGCGGGCGATGTCGAGGTGAAGATTCTCGGGGCGTGCCTCTACCCGTCTCCGCTCAAGCATCGGCTGGCCCAGGCCGCAATGCACTACGTCGGCAAGGCCGATCGCGTCCCTTTGGACGACAGGATGTCGAAGATCGGCGAATACCGGGACGATTTGGCGCGCGCTCCGGCTTTCGAGCTCGCGGGCCCGCGCGATCATATCTTTTTCGACCCGAGGGGTCTCCGGTGCGGGATCGTGACGTGCGGCGGTTTGTGTCCGGGCATCAACAACGTCATCCGCGGTCTGGTCCTCGAGCTGACGCACGGTTACGGCATCGAACAAATCGTCGGCTTCCGGTACGGCTACGCAGGCCTCGTCCGGGGGCTCGGCGAAGAGCCAATCAAGCTCACGCCCGCGACGGTCTCGGACATCCACCACGAGGGGGGGACGGCGCTCGGCACGTCGCGCGGCGGTCAGGACCCGGCCAAGATGGTCGACACCCTCGAGCGCATGGGCATCGGGGTTCTCTTCGTCATCGGCGGCGACGGCACGCTGCGCGGAGCGATGACGCTGGTCGGTGAAATCGAGAAGAGGGCCGTTCCGATCGGCATCATCGGAATCCCGAAGACAATAGACAACGACATCCACTTCATCGATCGGAGCTTCGGCTTCGAGACCGCGTTTTCGGCTGCGGTCGACGTCATCCGGAGCGCGCACGTCGAAGCGACGGGCGCGGACAACGGGGTGGGTGTCGTCAAGCTCATGGGGCGCCACTCGGGGTTCATCGCGTGCCATGCCGCAATCGCATCGACGGACGTTGACGCCGTGCTCATCCCAGAGGTCCCGATTCACCTCGACGGCGAGTTCGGTCTGCTCGAGTTTCTCGAGCGCCGGCTCAAGCGAAACAAGCATGCCGTCATCGTCGTCGCAGAAGGTGCCGGCCAAGAGCTCTGCGCCGAAGAGCTACGACGTGACACGGACGCGAGTGGCAACGCGCGGCTCGGCGACATCGGAGGCGTCCTGAGAACGCGCATCGTCGAGCACTTTCGACGAAAGCGGGTCGAAGTCACCCTCAAATACATCGACCCGAGCTACCACATACGCAGCGTCCCCGCTGCGGCGGCCGACAGTGTCTACTGCTGGAATCTCGCGCGGAACGCCGTTCACGCGGCGATGGCCGGCAACACGGAAATCCTGATTGGCCGATGGCACAGTCGGTTCGTCCACGTTCCCATGGCCCTGGCGACCCGCTTTCGCAAGCAAGTGGACACCGCCGGCGATCTGTGGATGTCGGTGGTCGAGTCGACAGGCCAACCAGTCTCATGGGAGGTGGGCGAGCGTCGGCGAATCTCACAACCGCTGCCGCCCCCGGCCGCGCTCTGAGGCGGGGTCGATGAGAGCGCCCCGTTTACTCGCTCCGGACCGGGCTCGCGCGGAGCGACGAGGACGAGCGCGGGTCCCGGCCCGGCGGAACGGAGACGCTCCATCGGGCGGAGGCCGACAAGCGCCACTGGCGGACGCAAAGCGTCGACCCGCAGACAGGGCAGTTCGCGAGCTCGAGGTACTCGTCCTCGTCGACCTCTTGAACGCCAGCGGGCACGAGGTTGTCGTGGACCGCCCCACACGTGCACCGCGCTTCGTTCATCCGCTCTTTGATACGGACAGCGGGGGCCAAGTCAATAGGCCTGGGCCTCCGGTTGCGAACGGTCTTTTGACCGTCGGAATTTGCGGTTAAATCAATCCCTTCGCAAGATGTGGAGAGCTTGGGGAGTCGATTTCCTTGATTCGTCACGACCGTCGAACGCCTGGCGAGCGCTTCAGACGACCCGCGCACCTGGCTCGGACCGTCTCGCAGGCAACGAAGTGATCGGCCGCGAGACGACGGGGCCTCGCGCCGTCCAATAGGGAAGCGCTTGAGCGCGAGGTCGACGTCGACGCTGAAGCAGGGGCGGAGCGCTGCGCGGCCTCGCGCCGTCCAATGGGGAAGCGCTTGAGCGCGAGGTCGACGTCGACGCTGAAGCAGGGGCGGAGCGCACCGTGGACTCCGGCCAAATGAAAAGCGGCTCATAGCCAGCCGCAGATGAGTGCGACGCCGACCGCGGCGAACAAGACCGCCGCCACTTTCTGCATCAGCTCGGGACGCAAGAGCATCGACATGCGGTTGCCGGCCGCCACAGCGACCGCCGTCACGGTCCACAACGCCAGAGTCGCAGCGCCGAAGACCAGCCAGGGAGACCGCTCGCGCGCGGCGAAGGCCGCTGTTGCAATTTGCGTCAAGTCGCCCCACTCGGCGACGAAGACGACGCCGAAGACCGACCCGAAGACCCGCCAGAACTGGCTCGGCCCGGAGGCCTTGGCTCGTTCGTCCACCGGCTCGGGGTCCTCCTTGCGTATCCACATGACGATGGCGGACACTTCGAACACCAGCCCCGCGCCGATGTGAACAGGGCGCGCGGGAAGCAAGGCAAAGAGGCTCCCGGCCACCACGGCAACGAGGCTCTGAACCGCAAGCGCCAGCGCCGCGCCTAGAAAGACGGGCAACGGCCGGTGCCGCGTGGCGAGCGCAAACGCCGCAAGCGCCGTCTTATCGGGCAACTCCGCGACGAAAATGACTCCGAAGACGTAGAGCGCGACGCGAACGGCATGCATAACGGCACACTCTACAAGGCTTCGAGTCCCGCTCACCCGTTCGAATGCGGACGGCCTCCTCGAACCGGGCCATAAACCCCCAACCGCGGAGGCTGCGCGGCTCCTACAAGGCTTCGAGTCCCGCTCACCCGTTCGAATGCGGACAGCCCCCTCGAACCGGGCCATAACCCCCCAACCGCGGAGGCTGGCGGCTCCTACAAGGCTTCGAGTCCCCGCTCACCCGTTCGAATGCGGACGGCCCCTCGAACCGGGCCATAACCCCCAATCGCGGAGACTCCGCGGCTCCTACAAGGCTTCAAGTCCCCGCTCACCCGTTCGAATGCGGACGGCCTCCTCGACCGGCTCGACGATGATCTTACCGTCGCCCGGGGATCCGGTCGCGCCGGCGCGTACGATGGCGCGAACGACCGCGTCGGCCTGGTTCGTGTCACCGTACCACTCGATAAGCACTTTCGAAATGAAATGGACGGGATACGAGCCGCCACGAAAGACGGCCGTATGCGCGTCGCCCCGGCTCGCGCCCCGAACGGGTGTCATCGTCAGACCGCGAATGCCGATTAAGAGGAGGCGCTCGATGATGCGATCGAGCGCCTCTTCGCGCACGATCGCCTGGACCTTCACCATCGCGGGCACCGGCACCATCGGTGGATCTTGGGGTTCGTCATCTCGATTCATGTTTCTTCCATGTTTCTGGCAAGGGCTTCTCTCTCTCAAAGGTACGCGCCGGACGGGCGCGAAAGAAAAAGAAGCCTCAACGTTTTTGACGTTTGGACGACACCATCGAGAAACACGCGTCCCATTAAGGAGTCGTTAAGACGGTGTTAATAAAACATTTGCAAACGCCGTCGGCGACCGACCCGCTCCAGACCGACCCGCTCGCAGCGGGCAAACCCCGAGGGAGTACGATGTTGAAGAAGCTCAAGGAACGCCTTCGGCAGAGGGAATACCGAAACCTTTTCGCCACGATGATGGCGAGCAAGGTCATCGGCGTGATTCTGCTGCTGGTCCTCATCAAGGCCGTCAGTGCCTATCTATTCACGCCAGCATTCGCCGACGGTGCAGCGCCGGCGGAACCACCGGCCTATGTCAATCCGCTGAACACGATGTGGACCGTCATGGCGGCCTTCCTCGTGTTTTTCATGCAGGCGGGATTCATGATGCTCGAGGCGGGATTCGCGCGCACGCGCGAGACCGTCAACGTGCTCCTCGAAGGGATCGTCGACACCTGCCTTTGCGGCATTCTCTTTTGGGCGTGGGGGTTTGCCTTCATGTTCGGTGCCGGCAATGGATTCATCGGGCACCAATACTTCTTTCTCCAGGGCATCCCGGAAACCTACGGCAGCACCGGCGTCGCATTCCTCGCCTATTGGCTATTTCAGTTCGCATTCGCCGACACGTGCAGCACGATTACGTCCGGAGCGATGGTCGGCCGCACGGGCTTCGTCGGCGACCTGATTTACAGCTTCGGCGTAAGCGGCTTCATCTATCCGATCATCGGCCACTGGGCGTGGGGCCCCGACGGCTGGCTGACGACCATCCAGCCGGTCGCCTTCCACGACTTTGCGGGCTCGACCGTGGTCCACACGATCGGCGGTTTCATTGCGCTGGCCGGCGCCATCGTGCTCGGCCCGCGACTCGGGCGCAAATTCAAACGTGACGGCGGCAGCATGATGCCTGGTCATGACATGACGATCGCAGCCGTCGGCGGCGTCATCCTATGGTTCGGCTGGTACGGATTCAATCCCGGCAGCACGCTCTCGGCGATGGACGCCGCGGGGTGTGGCCGCGTCGCTGCGAACACGACGCTCGCGGCCTGCGCAGGAGGGCTGAGTGGCCTCGCCTTCGTCTACCCACGAAGCAAAATTTGGGATTGCGGAATGACCGTCAACGGGTTTTTGGCCGGTCTCGTCGCCATCACCTGCCCTTGCTATTGGGTTTCGCCGGGCGGCGCCATCGTCATCGGGGCCGTCGCCGGGGTCGTCTGCGCGCTCGGCGTCGATTTCATCGAATGGCTCCGCATCGACGACCCGGTGGGAGCCGTCGCCGTGCACGGCTTCTGCGGAATCTGGGGAACCCTGAGCCTCGGATTCCTCGCTTGCGGCAAGTACGGCGCGCCGGGGCCGACCGGTCCGGACAACTCGGACGCGACGGTCGTAACGGGCCTCTTTTATGGGGGTGGAGGCAATGTACTCGTCTCGCAGCTCATCGGGAGCGCTTCGATCACCGCAGCGACCTTCGCGGTCTCGATGGTCCTCATGTACGCGGTGAAGCTCACGGGTACCCTCCGCGTATCCAAAGAGGGCGAGCTCGAGGGCCTCGATCTGCACGAACACGGGGGCACCGCGTATCCAGAGCTCATCGGTTCAGGCGCGACGATGCCTTCTTCGATGAAAGCGAGTGGCGTGGTCGAAACGGCGGCAGCCGAATGAGCCGTCGCTGATCCGGCGGAGGAGCTGCCCGCCGGCCCAGGGCGGGCAGCTCCCCTTCCGATGTGACCATGCCCCATTTGGTGCCATCGAACCTGATGACCGCTCGTGGCGAACGCAGCGGAGCACGCCTCGGGTCACTGGCAAGGACGACGCCATGAGTGGACGGACCGCCAGCGCGGCATTGGAATCATCAGCGTCTCACTCGTCCACCACCGGAACGATGTCGTCACCCGGAATGCACGAAGGAGTGGGCAAGCTCGTATTAATGGCGGCCGGCGTCGTTTTCGGCGACATCGGCACGAGCCCGCTCTACGCGCTCAAAGAGTGCGTCGACCCCGCGCACGGCGTCGCGGCCACGCGCGACAACCTGTTCGGGCTGGTGTCGCTCGTTTTCTGGTCGCTGACGATGGTGGTCACCGTCAAGTACCTGACGTTCATCATGAAGGCCGACAATCGCGGAGAGGGCGGGATCTTGGCCCTCCTCGCGCTGGCGCAGACTGACGAAAGGCGCGAGAACGCGGGGCGAATGAGCGTCATCGGAGCGCTCGTGATTTTCGGGGCGGCGCTGCTTTACGGCGACGGAGTCATCACGCCGGCCATTTCGGTTCTCAGCGCGGTCGAAGGTTTGGGAGTGGCGACGACGCGGCTGACCCCCGCCGTCGTCCCCATCACCGTCACGCTGCTCGTGGCGCTCTTTTGGGTGCAAAAGCGAGGTACGGCAAGCATCGGTGGAATTTTTGGGCCCGTCATGATCGTCTGGTTTGCGGCGATCACGGTGTTCGGAGGCATCCAGATTGCGCGGCAGCCGGCGATTCTCCGCGCGATCCACCCCGTTCATGCGGCGCGCTTTTTCGCCAACCACGGCTGGGAAGGCTTCGTGGTGCTCGGCAGCGTCGTGCTCGTCATCACCGGGGGCGAGGCCCTTTACGCCGACATGGGCCACTTTGGGCGAGGTCCGATTCGCGTCGCCTGGTTTCTGCTCGTGATGCCGGCGCTGCTCGTCAACTATTTCGGGCAAGCAGCGTGCATGATCGGACGCCCAGCCGCCGCGGCCAATCCCTTTTTCGCCATGGTTCCGGCCGAACTTCTCTATCCGATGGTCGCTCTCTCTACGTTTGCGACCATCATCGCATCGCAGGCGCTCATCTCGGGGGCCTATTCGTTGACGCGGCAGGCCGTCCAGCTTGGCCTCTGCCCGCGCGTGACGATCGTCCACACGTCAGGGCGCGCCGAGGGGCAAATTTACATTCCTGAGGTGAACATGGCCCTCGCCATGGCGTGCGTGTGGCTCGTCCTCACATTCAAAGAATCGAGCGCACTTGCCTCTGCGTACGGCATCGCCGTCACGGGAACGATGGGCATCACATCGATCACTTACTTCGTCGTCCTCACGCGCGCCTGGCACTGGCCCGTCTGGAAGGCGGCGCTCTTGGCCGCGCTCTTTCTGAGCTTCGATGTGCCATTCTTTGTGGCGAACGCACTTAAGTTCATGAGCGGCGGATGGTTTCCCATTGCGGTGGCGGTCGCCCTCTTTCTGGTGATGACGACCTGGAAGAAAGGACGCATGTTGCTCGGCGCAAACCTCGCGTCGAAGATGCTACCGACCGAAATGTTCCTTTTGGACGTCGACGATCACAAACCGCATCGGGTGGCGGGAACAGCCGTCTTCATGTCGAGTAACCCGCGGGGCGTTCCCATCGTTTTACTGCATCACTGGAAGCACA
>JBEKFX010000145.1:0-14563 GCA_050013115.1 Polyangiaceae bacterium | reverse complement strand
CGACCAAGACGCCGGCCGCCTCGCACCGTCGTACGAGCTCGAAACCCCAAGGGGTGAGCCCCGCGTCGTCGCGCCGGCCTCGCCCAACGGCTGGATGGCCGGCCTCGTTCGAGGTGAAGTGCAAAAAGCCCAGATATCTTAATCCCCGCCGCGCCAGTCGATCCACGCGTTCGAGGTCCCCCTCGAGCGCGTGTGCACCCTCGATCCCAAGCAGTGCCCCCATGACGCCTTGCTTGCCGCAGCGCTCGATCTCCAGCCCGGTCCGGACCAGACGCAGGTCGGCAGGTCGCCTCATGATCGCCTCCTCGAGAATTTCGATTTGCTCGTCCACTGCACGCGCGAGGCCCGACGAGCGTGGCGTGATCGGCAGGGATACGACGCTGAAAAATTGGGCACCAAGGCCTCCTTCGCGGAGCCGTGGCACGTCCACGTGACCGCCCAAGGCCGCACGCCAGAGTGGCGGGACATGCGCGGCGAGGATGTCGTACCCCAGCCAGCGCGCCCACATCAGCGTGTCCGCATGCAGATCGATGGGCGGATACAGAGCGTGCAGCGCTCGGGCCTGATCGGAGCCTTGCATTGGCTGATTGTCTAGCGCACGCGCGCAAACCGCGAGCAGCCCTGGCCCCTCCACTTGCGCTCGCATGGCGTGCTAGGAAAGCGGTGCAGATGATGACTCAGCCGGATCCGCTGCTTCTGCGACAGGTCGACGATGTCCTCGAACTTGTCGGCGGCACCCCGCTCGTCGCCATTCGGACGCCTGGTCGTACAGGCCGACGCGCCGGCGTGTGGGCTAAAATGGAGCAGGCCAATCCAGCCGGTTCGGTCAAAGACCGCATTGCCTTGTCGATGATCGAAGAAGCCGAGAGAACCGGGGCTCTCAAGCCGGGCGGCACTGTCGTCGAACCGACGAGCGGGAACACGGGGATCGGTCTTGCCCTCGTGTGTGCGGTACGCGGTTATCGCTGCATCCTGGCAATGCCTGAGAGCATGAGTCTTGAGCGGCGGCAACTCCTTGAGGCATTCGGGGCTGAAGTCGTCCTCACGCCGGAGGCCGAACAGCTCGAAGGGGCGGTCGCCCGGGCGCGAGAGATCGTGCGAAGCACCCCGGGGGCATTCATGCCGCAGCAGTTCGAGAATCCCGCGAATCCTCAAGTCCACGCCGAAACGACCGCCCGCGAGATTCTCCAAGCAATGAAAGGACTATCGATTGATGCGTTCGTTGCCGGGGTCGGCACGGGGGGAACCATCAGCGGGGTTGGCAAGACGTTTCGACGGGATCTCCGGCCTGCACCTCGCATCATTGCAGTCGAGCCCGACTCGAGCGCAACGCTCTCGCGCGGCGAGCGAGGCCCGAGCAAGATTCAGGGACTCGCGCCGGGCTTCGTACCGAAAAATTACCATCCTGAGTTTGTCGACGAGGTTCGAACCGTGACCGATGCGGACGCATGGCGAACGAAGGTAGAGCTCGCGCGGCGCGAGGGCCTTCTCGTCGGCGTCAGCGCTGGTGCAGCCGTTCATGTCGCACTTGTCGTGGCACGCGAGCTCGGCGAAGGGAAAAATGTTGTAACCGTTCTGCCCGACACCGGGGAGCGCTACTTCAGCCTCGACGAGTACTTCGTGGAGATCGCGTGAAGCGCGAACGATCCCGTGTCCTTATCGTTGGCATCGGCGGGTTGGGGTGCCCCGCAGCGCTCGCGCTGGCACGCGCGGGTGTGGGTCTGCTTGGCCTTTGCGACGACGACGCGGTCGAACGGTCGAACCTCCATCGTCAGATCTTGTTTGGAGAGGCCGATGTCGGAACGTCGAAGGTCGAAGCCGCTGCACGGGAGCTCGCACGAACGGCGCCTGAGGTTAGGCTGCGCGTTCACCCGATGCGCCTCTTGCCTGACAACGCCGTCGACATCGTGGCCGAGTACGACCTGGTGCTCGAAGGAAGCGACAACTTCGCGACGAAGTTCCTCGCCGCCGACGCGTGCGCGCTGCGTGGCGTGTCCATCGTGCACGCCGCTGCCGTGCGCTGGGTCGGCACCGTCCTTGCCGTGGGTCGTCGGGCGCGTCCCTGCTATCGCTGCGTCTTCGAAGATCTGCCCGAGGGGGATGCGCCAAACTGCGCCGAAGCCGGGGTGATGGGCCCCGTCCTGGGCGTCGTTGCTGCGGTGCAGGTCGACCTCGCACTGGCGATGATCGATGGGGTGGCCGCCGAAGGACAGCTCGTCAGCTTCGATGGCAAGACCGACGCGCTCCGGCGCAGGACCGTGTTTCGGCGCGCCGACTGCCGCCTTTGCGGTGATGCCCCGGCGATTCGAGGCATCGAGCCGAACGCGTATGTTTCGACTGTGTGCGCAGTCTGAAGAAGAGGAGAAGAGGAATGGAAACCATCGTGCGAATTCCGACGCCGCTACGAACCTTGACGGGCGGGGCCGACGAAATCGCCGCGGTAGGCGGCACCGTCGGTGAGGTGATCGAGGATCTCGAGCGGCGTCATCCCGGCATTCGTGAGCGCCTGTTGGACGAGAAAGGCGTGCGGCGCTTCGTCAACATCTACGTCGGCGAAGAAGACGTACGTTTTCTCGATGGTTTGACCATTGCTGGCGGCTGAGATCGCAATGCAGAGATACGCTCGTCAGACGCGGTTGCCGGAGATCGGTGCAGGCGGCCAAGCTCGCATCCGGGGGAGTCGGATGGCGGTCCTCGTCGATGGTTTCGCCGGAGACATCGCGGCGCGGTATCTCGCTGGAGCGGGCGTGGGCCATTTGGACGTGCGGGATGGGGCGCTTCTCGCCAGAGTGAAGGCCGTCGACCCTTCGATCGGAGCGCACGTGGATCCTGGACTGGCCATCGTGGACGACGAGCGGGACTTCGGCCTGCGTGACGAGGCTCCGCGCGCACTCGCGCGCGGAGCGCACGCGGCGCTCAGCGCGCTCCGCATGGTCATCGAGGCAAGCCAATGAGTCTCGGTCGAAGCCGCCGCATCGAGTCCGTCGTCGACGCCGTCGGAAATACGCCGCTCGTCCGGCTGCGGAATGTTACCCGTGAGGTGCCCGACGTCGAAGTGTGGGCAAAACTCGAATTTGCGAACCCAGGGGGGAGCGTCAAAGACCGTCCGGCGTTGCGGATGATCCTCGATGCCCTTGCTGACGGGCGGCTCGGCCACGACCAGATACTCATCGACTCCACGAGCGGCAACACCGGTGTTGCTTACGCGCTCTTCGGAGCCGCACTGGGCGTTCGGGTTCGTCTCGTCATGCCGTCGAATGTCAGCAAAGCTCGCAAAGACATTGCTCGGAGCTTCGGAACCGACATCGTCTACAGTGACCCGATGGAGGGTTCCGACGGCGCCATCCGCCTGGTGCGTGAGCTCGTTGCGAAGGAGCCAGAGCGGTTCTTTTACCCAGACCAGTACTCGAATCCTTCAAACTGGCGTGCACATTACGACGGAACGGCGCAAGAGATTCTGATGGCCCTCGGCGATCGTCTCACGCACTTCGTCGCGGGGCTCGGGACGACGGGAACCGTCGTCGGATGCGGCCGACGACTCAAGGAACAGCCGCGCCGTATTCAATGCGTCGCGGTCGAGCCGGCAGATGCCCTTCACGGGCTCGAGGGCCTGAAGCACCTGGCGACGAGCCTGGTGCCGCCGATCTTCGATCCAAGCGTGCCCGACCGCCGGCTGGCGGTCACGACCGAAGACGGCTGGGACATGGCGGACCGTCTTTCGCGCGAAGAAGGCTTGCACGTGGGCCACTCTTCCGGCGCCAACGTGTTTGCTGCACTCCAAGTGGCGCGAGAGGTGCAAAACGCCGGGAGTGGGGGATGTGTCGTGGCGATCGTCTGTGACCGCGGCGACCGCTACTTCGCCCCGATGAAATGGGAACGCCGCTACACTTGGTGAGCAGAGGGTGAGTCATGCGCGACGCGAAGAAGCATCCGTGGGTGTTCGGTGATCTCGTCGTACCCCGCGAGATTCTGGCGGCGGTCGACGACGAGGCCCGAAGTCATTATGCAAGGGACGAGGAAAGCTGCGGGTTCTTGATCGGGCCCGCGGTCGATGCTCGCCGGATCGACGGCATTGTCCCGATGATCAATCGCGCCAACCGGTTGCATGAGCTCGACCCGGAGCAGTATCCGCGCACCGGGCGCACCTACTTCGATATCGACTCGATGAAGTTTGACGGAGCCATCCGCCGAGGCGAAACCGAGGGCCGCCCGGTTAAGGTCCTCTACCATTCGCATTTGGACGTGGGAGCCTACTTCTCGGCCACGGATGCGGAAGTTGCGAAGATGGGGCAGGGGGAGCCCCCGTGGGACCTCGCTTACCTCGTGACGAGCGTACGTGGCGGGCACGTGGACGACCGGAAACTCTTCGTGTGGGAGCCCGAGGGGCGGAGCTTTGTCGAGAGTCGGCTCGAGGTGGACGGAGCGCCGTGATTGACACCGCTCGGCCCGCGGCATTTGCGGCGTGCGGGCTCGCGGTGGCCCTGCTCATCACCGAGCGGCTTTGCGTAGCGCAGACAGAGCTTCGCCACGCGGTCGAGCGCATCGCCTCCGCGTGGCGCGCCGTGGGCGCGACCGTGCTGGTCGACGATACGCACTTTTTGAACGACGACGAGACCCTCTCGGTGATCGTGCCGGACTTACCCGATGGCGAGTGCACGACGACGGTTCTGCTCGGCGCGCGCGGCCTTGGCTTTCACGTGAGCGACGCGAAGGGCCGCCAAGGCAACCTCCACCGCCAGCTGCCGAGCGAGGCCGGGGCGCTTTCGATCGAGCAGTGCGGCTCGGCGCCCGACCGTCGTCTGCTCGTCACGAGCGACTCGGGCCGTGGGGCGCTCGAACTCGTCGTCGCGCGCTCGGCCAGTCCACTCCCCCCCCTTCAGGCGATCCTGCCGGAGAGGACGGGTGGGGGGCTGGGTCCGCTGGTCGAGCCCGGGGCCCTTGCCCCTCTGCCGCCGCCGGACAAGCGCGCAGAAGTCGCAGAGGCGCGTGCGCAAAGAGACGGTGCGACGATCGACGCACGCAGCACCTCGCAATCGGGCCTCGATGGCGCCGGCGCCCGTGAGGAAACGCTAGAACCAGGGTGTCATGCCCTCGAACTCTTCGCCATGGATCCCCGCACGTTTCACCGAGGAGTGCGCGGCAAGCTCGATCTCGACGCGGAGATGCGCGATAGCTTAAGCGATCGGCTTCTCGCCCGCGATCGGAGCGACGCGCCGGACGCCCAGCTCGGCGCGTGCGTCGGGGAAGCGACCCGGGTCGGCATCGTGTTCGTCGGGTCACCCCCCAATGCACCGGTCCTGGTTGCGCATTTCGCGTGGCCGTTGCCTCCCGGCCTGCCGACCGTCTGGGGGCCCGAGGCGCGCGCCCGCATGGCGCACCTCCTGCTCGTGCGGCATGTCACTTCGGTCGGCCAAACAGCCATCCTGCTCGCGCAGGGCGGGACCGGCTCAGTCCCGATTCCGTTGACCGTCGAGCCCGGCGCCTGTTACCTGGCGATGGTCGCCCTCGTTCAAGGTGCAGCGCGAAACCTGGGGCTGCGCGTGAGGGTTGGGGTTCGGGACGCGAGCGACGACCGGGGCATTGACGACGTAGGGGGCGTTGTCGCCTTCTGTGCAGGTGACCACGCACAAGCACGTGCGCAGGTCGAAGCTCACGGCACCCCACTGCTCGGCTGGGGATTCGCCTTGTACCGGATCGAAAGCGGGGTTTGGGAGCTCCTGCGATGAGAGTCGCGTCCATGGCGACGGCAGTCACCCTGCTGGGTTGCGGCGTTCTCCATGGGAGACCGGACGGGCCCAAGGGGGCGGCGGCCCTGCCGGCCCCTGAGGTCGTTTCGAGAGATCTCGAGGTCGGCAGCCTGCTCGGAGATCTTCCATCCCGCGCGCTCCGCCTCGGGGCCGGAGCCGCGTCGCTCGTCGCATCGGGGCCGGTCGTCGACAATGGCTGGATCGGCGGCTTCATCATGGTTCCGGCCAACGTTTGCCTGCTGGCCTACGCGCGAGGATCGACGTCGATCGAGGATGTCGACGTCGCCGTCTACTCCGATGAGGGAACCGCGCTTGCCGTCGACGAAGGCCGTGACGTGCACCCGACGGTTCTCCTGTGCCCGCCCCATTCCGATCGGGTCTACGCAACGGCCCACGTGGTCGAAGGGGAGGGCATCGTTGCCGTCGGAGCGCAACTCGTACCGCTCGAGCGAGCCTCAATCGTAGCGCACGCCCTCGGCGCGCGGGGCGCTGTTGCCGACAACCCCCGAGCGGCCGACGTGTGGCCGGGGTTGGAGGAAGCGGTTCGCAGTCATCGACAAGCGCTTGGAGGCAAGTGGGAAGAGTTTCGGCGCGAGGCCGTCTCGCTGGACGCGCGCCTGCCGACGTACGCAGCCATGCCGATCCAGCCGGATGGGTGCATCGACGCCGTCATCGTTCCTGCGGAGGACGTCGCTCTCCTTGATGTCGAAGCGCTCGACGACGTGGGTCGCGTGGTGGCGCGTGCGAAGGACGGCACCGGGACTCGGTCGCTCACGATTTGTTCGCCCGTTGCCGTCGCTGGCACGTTTTCGATTCGGCCCCACGTTGGGCGGGGGCTCGCTGCGCTCGTGCTGGCTCGGGCCACTGGGGAGCGCGGCGAAGGACTTTCCGGGAGGCCGGAGATTGCCTGGGTCGCGCCCGTGCAACCCCTCGAGACCGAAAGAAACGCGAGAAATGCCCTCCTTGCCAAGAGGGGCTATGCGCCACCCGTCTCCGCGAGTTCCGGTTCGCTCGTGATAGGCCGTCGAATCAGCATTCCCTTGGACTTGCGGTCGCTCGGCGGCCGTTGTGGCCGAGTCGACGTCGTGGCCGGAAGTCCACTCGCGCTCGTCGAGGCCCGTGTGTGGTCCAACGACGGAGCGCTGCTTGCGTCCGGCGATGCGTCCTCGTCCGTGGCCCTCTTTGTCTGCGCGACCGGCGTGGCGCGGCTGGAGCTCGAGGCGCGTGGACGGGCTGGCCCGTTTGCTCTTCTGGTTCGGCCGGAACCTGCGAGCGATGCGGCCTTTGCCGCGCATCCCCTCGCTGCATCGCGCATGCTCGCGCGCGTCGCGCGCGGTCCCGATTCGATGCTGATGGGCAAGGACGTCGGGGCGCGAGAGCTCACGCTCGACGGGGCCAAAACGGTGCCGTGGACGGCTACGGTTCCGGCGGGCGCTTGCCTACGCGTGGCCCTCGGGGTGGAGGGGCCGGGAGCAGGCGTCGAGGTCCGCGCGTTCGACGATGGCGATGTGGAAGTGGATCGCAGCGAGGCCCCATTCGCGGCCGCCGTACGTGCGTGCGCAAAGCAGGACGGCCCGCGCGCCATTCGCTTCGAAGCGCGCGCTTCGGCCGGCCATCTCGAGGCCGTGGTGGGCGAGAGGCTTGAGCCGGTCGACGGCTCGTAGTCATCCGCATCAGCGTCGCACGAGCGCGGTGAGCCAGGCGTCTGCCGAGGAGGCGTCGATGGGGCCGACGCAAATCGGCGAACCACGGCGCGGCGTGATCAAGACACGGCAGCGGCCACGCGCGCCCGGAAGCAGGCTCGAGACGGCAAAGTCGAACGCAAGTCCGACGATGGCGATGATGATCCCGAACGCCAAGAGCGAGGGCGAACCGGCGCGAACGCCGTCGACGAAGGCGGACATGCCCACGTAGCTTCCGAGAGCGAGGGCCAGCAACGCGGCGTAGAGGGCGATCCCCGAGTAACGTACCTCTCGCGTCACCCGAGCGAGCCCGTCGCTTGGAACGAATACTGTGCACTCTCGCAGTGTCCGTCCGAAGATTTCGACGTGCCATTGCACGCGCAGTCCACCGTCGTCAGAAATGGCCACTCTGGCGGGCTGCCGGAACGCGAGCAGGGTTCGGGCGAGCAGTCCAGCGAGATACCTCAGCAGTGAAATGCCCGTCACGGCGAAGACGAATCGCAGAAACGATCCGCGTGGGGGCGCCATGATTTCGCCGGTCAAGGGCGCCGTTGCAGGGGGCCGGCGCCTTCGCTCGAAGATGAATGCGAGCTTTTCGTCTCTCACTTCCGTCGCAAGTGACAGAGCCAGCTTCTTGGCTTCCGTCGATGGTGAAGACGCGAGAGCCACCGCGGCAATCACGGCCTCACCGCGTCCGAGGGACGCCGCAAATCCAGCATCTACACGCCGAATCCGCTCTCCGACGGCGTCCCAAAGGGCCGTCGCTTCCGCGCCGCCGAGCGCGTGAGCGATCAGGCCCGTCGCGTCGAACGGCGTATGGGCCGCGAGCCAAAGGATCTGGGCGGCGCGCCGGTCCTCCTCGTCACGCCCACCACGGGGTTCGCCCGCCAACGCATGCGCCGCAAGGGCGTGAGCGAGGGCCCGTTCCGCGTCGTCTTCCGGCCCTCGTTCGAGCACGTCGAACGCGTTGCCGAACGGGGTTGCGGCGTCCTCGCGTGAGAGTCCGAGCTCCGAAGCCCGCAAGGCGACGGCGGGTGACGGGCCACCGAAGCGTTCCGGGTTCGATGCGCCTTCGAGGAAAAAGCGGGTCAGCGAGATGACGTCCGTCAGTCGGACGTGCTGGGAGAGCGCGTCGTAGGCGCGAACATCGGCATCGGGTTCCATTCTCCGGCAGCCCCGTCTACCGGAATGGTGGTGGGCGCGCCACTGTCCCCGAGGCCGCTCATGTAGAAGGCGTCACGAGAGCGCCCCCGTGATCGACGAGCCGTGCGAATGCGGCGATTCGCGCCTTGAGCTCAGAACGGCTGAGTGTGAGCAACCGGGCCGGCCCGATTCCCTCCACGCAGAAGCTCCCGAGCGTCGCCGCGAAGAACATGGCCTTCCGCATCGCCGCTGGACTCGTCTCCGCGCGCCCTGCCAGATACCCGAGGAGGCCCCCGGCGAACGAATCGCCCGCCCCGGTGGGATCCACGACTTCTTCGAGTGGATAGGCAGGTACGAAAAAAGTCCCAGCTTCGTCGAAAAGCAGCGCCCCGAATTCGCCGCGCTTGATGACGAGAGCTTTGGGGCCACGCTTGCGTATGTCGGTCGCCGCTCGCACCAAGTTGTGGATACCGGAGAGCTCTCGCGCTTCTTCGTCATTGACGATGAGAAGGTCGATGCGCGTCAGCATTTGCGCGAGCGCCATCGGCTCGCCGCCGATCCAAAAATTCATCGTGTCGGCCGCCACGAACTGGCGTAGCGGGACCTGCTCGACCACATCCAGCTGGAGCTTCGGATGGATGTTGCCCAGAAAGACGAACGGGCACGCACGGCCGTCGGCAGGAATCTTGGGTGAAAAATCGGCGAAGACGTTGAGCTGCGTGTCGATGGTCACGCGGCTCGCCAAGTCGACTGAATAGCGCCCGCGCCAGCGAAAGGTTCGGCCCGCGGCCCTCTCGACGCCGCTCGTCTCGACGCCCCGCAGGCGCAGCTGGTCGAGGACATCCTCAGAGAAATCGCTTCCGACGACCCCAACGATGCGGGTGGCTCCTGATCGCATGAGGAGCGACGCGGCGAGCGACGCATAGGTCGCGGAGCCGCCGATGACGTTCCTGTGCTCGCCGGAGGGCATGTCGAGATCGTCGAACGCGATGGATCCGACGATGAGGAGAGAATCCGGGTTGTTTTTCAAGAGGAGGCCTCCTTCGAAACGTATGGACCGATCAACCATCGGAGCCGATCGAGCGAACCGGGGCTCGCACTCTTCGGGTCCGACACGAGAGCGCTCACGAGCGCGCGCGCGGCAGGACTCCGGCTGGGGTCGGGCAGGGAGACGGCCAGTTCGGTGAGCGTCCGCTGCGCACCAGCCGCATTGGCTTTCAAGACCGCCAGGACGGCTTCCACCGTCACGTCCGCTTCGGTGGCGTGCCAGCAATCGTAGTCGGTCGAGAGCGCCAGCAACGCATAGGGAAGTTCGGCTTCCCGCGCGAGCTTGGCCTCTGGCATGGCCGTCATGCCGATGACGGAGACGCCCCAGCTTCGATAAAGCAAGCTTTCCGCTCGCGTTGAAAACTGCGGGCCGTCAATGCAGACGTAGGTGCCTCCGCAGTGGACCCGAAGGCCCGCGCGCTCGGCGGCGGCCGCCACGGCCCGCGACAAATCGGGACAAATGGGGTCGGCGAAGGCGACGTGTGCGACGAAGTCTTCGTCGAAGAACGTCGAAATGCGCCGCCTCGTGAGATCGATGAACTGGTCGACCACGACGAAGTGCCCGGGCGCGATGTGCTCCTTCATCGATCCCACCGCGCTAATGCTCAAGAGCTGCGTGGCTCCCAGCATTTTGAGCGCGCATACGTTAGCACGATAGTCTATCCGATGGGGCGGAAGGCGATGCCCTCGCCCATGCCGAGGCAAAAAGAGCAGTGTAGCGTCGCCGAGCTCCCCGCGAACGATCCGATCGCTCGGGGGTCCGTACGGCGTTTGGAGGTCAATCTCCTCTTTGTGCGAAAGACCCTCGATTGCATAGAGCCCGCTGCCGCCGATGATTGCGAGGACCCGTTGCGTCATGGAAACCTACCCTCGCTTTTACGCCAGTCTTCCCGTGCGAAGCAAAGACTCGGCGAGCGGCGAGCGATGCTCTCGGCGCGCTCGCTCAGCGACGACGATGGATCGAAGCTCGTCGAAGGCTCGGCCGATGTCATCGTTGACGACCAGATAATCGAAGAGTGCATAATGCTCGATTTCTTGTCGTGCGACGCGAAACCGCGCCTGGACGACGTCTTCAGCCTCACTGGCACGTCCACGCAGCCGCCGTTCGAGCTCCTCCATGGATGGGGGCAAAATGAATACGGCGACGACGTCGGCAACCTTGGAACGAATTTGGCGCGCGCCTTGATAATCGATGTCAAAGAGCATTCCTCTGCAGCCCCAAACGGCACGCGCGCGTTCGATTTCGGCGACCGATGTGCCGTACAGATTCCCATGCACTTCGGCCCACTCGAGGAAGGCACCGCGGGAAACGAGATCGAGAAAGCGCTCGCGACTGACGAAGTGATAATCCCGCCCGTCGACCTCCCCGGATCTGGGTGTCCTCGTCGTGTGCGAAACGCTGAAACATAGCTCAGGGCACCGCTCGAGGAGCATGCGCGTAAGCGTCGTTTTGCCGGCGCCGCTCGGCGACGAAAGAATGAGAAGAAGGAAGTCGTCGGGGGGAGTCATTCGACGTTTTGCACTTGCTCGCGCATCCGCTCGATCTCGGCTTTCACCTCCACGATGGCGTGGGACACCTGCGCATCGGGGCTCTTGGCCCCCACCGTGTTGGCCTCGCGCGCCATCTCCTGAAGAAGAAAATCGAGTCGCCGGCCAACGGGCTCCTCGGCGTCGACCAGCGCAGAAAACTGCTCGCAGTGGCTTTCGAGTCGCGTCAGTTCCTCTGAAATGTCGCACCGTTCCGCGAAGATGGCGATCTCTTGCTCCAGGCGCGCAGGGTCGACACCCAGGTCGGTCGTCGCGCGCAGACGGTCTGCGCGCTCTCGAAGGCGCTTGCGGTGAAGCTCGAGGACGTCGGGCGCCCTTCCAGCGATGCCGGCCGCCAGCGCTCGAACCCGCTCGAGGCGCGTCATCAGGTCCTCTCGGAGCGTGGCTCCCTCTCGAGAACGCATCGTGTTGAGCGACAGAGCGGCCTCGTCGAAGGCGAGGCGCATCGCTTCTCGCCCGCGGTCGAAGTCGCGCTCCGTCGACGAAGTGAAGAGGTCGGGAATCGAGGCGAGCAACGATAGGGGCACCTCCGCTCCCGGCGCAACCTCGTCTCGGAGCTCGCAGAATGCGCGGAAGACGCTACGCGCCCGGTCCCGATCGAGCATGGGGGAGCCGAGCGTCGCACCGTCGAGCCGAACGGAGACCTCGTAGCGGCCACGGGTGAGTCTATCTCGGGCCAACTGCTCGAGATACCCGCCGAGATCTCCGAGTTCGCGAGGGACGCGAACCCGCACGTCGAGAAATCGATGGTTCACGCCGCGGATCTCCACGCTGAGCTTGCCACCCCCGACCGGTACCTCGCCGAGGCCGAAGCCCGTCATGCTGCGCATGCTTCGAATCTCTGACGGTACGACGATTCGCTCTCGGGCTCCAGAATCGGCCGCGATCGTCGGTTTCAGGGTTTAGAGGCCCTTTCGGCGCTTGACTTGCTCGAGCACACGCGCGTACTCGACTTCCCAGTCTCGCGTGCCCTCGTGGAGATGGCGGAGCTGCGACCGGACTTCAACGTCGAGCGACGAGTCGACCGCCATGTGCCTTTTGAAAACGGGGGCCATCTTTCGACGGAGCTCTACATCTTCAACGTAAACTTCATCGACATGGTTCGAATGCATGAGCATTTCAACGACTTGATCGAGCAGGTAGTCGAGCGTCTCGTCCCCGACCTTGATCCCTTTTTCTTCCGCGACGAGCTGCCGGACCCGCGGATATTCTGTCTGAGGTTTGTTCGTGCGCTCGAGCACGTCCTTTGCGCGTTCGTTTACGTCGCGCTCGTCGGCCAGGTATTGGTTGAGGACGGCGGCGACGTCCGCTTCCACTTGCTTCGGGCTCTCCGCCTCGATGTCATTCGAGGTCAGGAGTGCCCGCACGACCTCGGTCGCGACGGTCGGTATCTTTCCGCTATAGAGTCGCATGGGGAACGGCCCTTTTTACTCCTTTACTTCCTCTTGCGCACGTCCTCCGAAGCGGTCCGCGCAGAGGCTGACTCTCCCGTACCACCCAGTTGAAGCCGGCGCATCACCGCCTTCTTTTGTCGCTCCTTGTACTTTGCGTGGGAGGCATCCCCGATTTCGTTGTGGGCCTCCGTTTCTTGGTCGACGATCTGAAATTCGCATATGACGAAGATCACGTTGCCCAGGGAAGCCGCGCTCGCCGGAGCCCGGTCGAGAATTCGCTTGGGCAATCGGACCGGCATGTCCACGACAAAATGGATGATGCGGTACGATTCGGCCGAAAATTGGTTGTCGCTCGGCGTGAAGTCGTCGTCGACCCTCCCGTGAACCTGCATCTGGTCTAACAAGGGGGCAAGCGTCGTCTTCTGCACGTACGATTTGAAACTGAAAACCGAGTTGATACTTTGCCCTGGCACCACATAGTTGAACGGGAAAAGACGCCTTGTCAGGTATTGGAGGATGGGGAAGATGTCCACACTCGTGCGCGTGACGATGCGAAACCTCAGCTTGTCGAAGATTTGGGCAGCGACCGTCTCCTGCTTGGAGAGAAGCTTGGTTACCAGCGAATCCTTGTTCTTGCGGCCACCGACGAATTCTATGATCGGAAAACCCCGCGCCAGCATCCCTCCGATGACGCGATAGACCTTCTCTTCCACGATGTGAAAGACGTCCTGGTCGGACATGGGGAGGACGAAGAGAAGCTCCCGACCGTCGAGATGGTGGATGATGTGCATGCATTTCAAAATCGTGCATGCGCACATCGCTCGGTGACCTCGCCCCGCTGCTAGCATGAGGAGCTCGAGCACGGTGGCGCGCTCGATGGGTCGAGGAATCGGGTAGTCGAATTGCCGTCGGAGATAGGCGATGGCTTCGCTCTTGACGTGCTCGAGCCGGGCCCGGTCGGCGGGCTCGTCTGGTCCGAGCTCTTGGGCGCCGAGAAAACCAAGGGCATCTTCCTCGGATTGAATGTCAAGCCGCCGCCAGTCGATGACCGAGTCGCCCCGCAGGATGAGCCGGATCGCCTCGAGGTCAGCGAGGGTGAACTCTTCGAGCGGCTTGAGTCGCTCGAGTCCATCGCGGTTGACGTCATTCATGGAGCCGAAGTGCGGTCCCTCAAGCTTAGTGCTCCACCGACCTCGCCGTCGATCCGCCGCGCACGAAACTTCGAGATCGAAATATCCGTAGGTCAGGTGCTTTTGGGCGCGTCGCTCGATTCGACGGCGGGAGCCCCGACGGCGGGTTGCCGTCCCAGACTCAACGTGCCGATGAAAATACAGATCGTGACGGCGAGCACTGCGCAATGGCCGAGAAATGCACCAGAACAGCCGGCAACGGCGATGGGAGCAATGGCCACGAGATACCAGGGCGTCAGCTTCATGCGTAACGGTCTCCGCGGGGACGTCGAGGGACTGGTAGAACCGACGTCTTACATGTAAGCGAACTTACGACATCCGTTGGCGGTAAGCCAAACTTCTACTGATGAGGCGCCACCCGGCGCAAGAGAAACCGACGTTTGACTTCAGCACGAAGCGTTCCGGGTGTGCATATGTACGATTGCGAGACGACGGATGAAGACAATTCCAACAATTGGGTGGGCGGGCCGATCAGAATCCGTGTCGTCGGCGACACGACGGCGTGGGGGGAATGACGCGCAGCAGGCCCACCGGATGGCCTCGTCCCGCCCGCCAGGAGTGCGCCGCCCGCCGGAGGCGATTGTCGGCCGCTCCTCGGCCGTACGCCGCCGTCGTCCGGTCGCTGTCCGCCCGAGGTCATGACGTTCCCATTTGAGTACGCCGTCGTCCGGTCGCTGTCCGCCGATGGCCTTCCACAGCGCCTCGTGCCCCGCTGCGCGGCCGTTGTCCCGACCCCGACCTCGTTTGCCGACAGGTGGTTCGCGGCGTCCCTCGAAAACGTCCGCGCAAATCGGACGTCCCCCGACACAGGC
>JBEKFX010000144.1:0-12165 GCA_050013115.1 Polyangiaceae bacterium | reverse complement strand
ACCCATACGGGTCGAGATGAAGATCCTCTGCATGTCCGGATATACCGACGACGCTGTGGTTCGCCACGGAGCGCTCGAAGCTGGGATCGCCTTCATTCAAAAGCCGTTCACGCCCGACACGTTGACGAGAAAGGTGCGAGAGGTCTTGGACGGATAAATGGCTATTCCGGAAGAGCCTTACTTTGCTCGGGCCCAACACCTGACCGGTGGTCAACCGAGTCCAAGCTCCGGGAGTTCGTCGTCGACGAATCCGCGATGGCGTCGTCGCCTTGGTGACCATCAACCATGCCGTCGAAAGAAAGTTCGACCGGCATCGAGCGCGCCGATGAAGCACATAACGTATTCTTCGGGCCCGTCTCACTCGTGAACAACGTACGATGTCACACTTACAAACACGAATGCGTATATGTCGTGACGCACGTTTTTCCGACCTGCGCTTGACTCAGCTGTTACGCAGATGCTTTCCTCGGCGTTATGTCTAAACGACGAGTGCTAAGCGGTTGTTTGGCGTTCGCGGCTTTTGCCATGAGCGTGTGGTCCTGCTCGAGCGATTCCTCTGTCGGCGTCGATGGTGGACTCGAGGCCGGCGCCTCCGACGCGACAGTCGACGCAGTCGCCGATGCAGGTCAAGCGTTCGACGCGGTCGCCGACGCAATCGACGGGCAGGCGCTCTACGCGGCCGATGCAACCGACGGCCAGGCACTCTACGCGGCCGATGCAACCGACGGCCAGGCGTCCGACGCAGTGGCCGATGCAGCCGACGCAAGCGATAGCCAGACTTTCGACGGCCAGGCGTCTGATACGGGGCCGGACGGCCCGTGCTCAACGGACCAAGCGTTTTGTGGGGGCAATTGCATCGATACGATGACCAATACGGCCTTTTGCGGGGCAGCAGGGTTCTGCACGGGAACCAACCCGGTGAGCCCGAACTACGCCGGGGTCGCTTGCGCGGGCGATGCGGGCTGCGTCAACGGAGCGTGTCCCCGACTCTTGCCGGCCGCAGGAGACCTCGTCATACATCCGAGTGGCAAGCTGCTTTTCACACACAATTCTTCCTCCCAAAAGATAAACGTTTTGTCCATTGCCGCCGACAACACGCTTTCTGTCGCGAGCACAACCGGAGGACCGCACGAGGCGCCGCTAAGCGTGGCCGATCTGGTGATCGACCCGACAGGCCAGTTCCTATACGCCGCAGACGAGATGAGCACATCCCTATACGCCTACAACATCGGCCCTGCCGGCACGCTCACGAGCATAGCCGGATCGCCTTTCGCGATTGGCCAACAGTGCCTCCACGTGCGCGTGAATCCGGCCGGCTCGCTGCTTTACGTGAGTTGCCGCAATTCGTTCACGGTCTACGCATTTGCCATAAACCCCGCGACGGGGGTGCTCACCAACATAGCGGGCTCGCCTTTCAACGTGGGGGTCATCGGGGTGGGAAACCAAGGCATCGCCGTCGACCCCCAGGGGCGCTTCTTCTTTCTCGTCAACGATGGCTCTGGGAATGAAGGAAGCATTTTCGGCCTGCCCCTTCCGTTCGATGGCGGACTTCCCGAGGCGAGCCTGCCCGGGTCACCCGTCGACTCCCAAGGGATTAACCCCACATCCGCGATCGAGGACATCACCGGGCATTTCCTTTACGTCGCCAACGCGGTCAGCGGAACCGTCGCTGGCTTTTCGATCGATCAAACCAGCGGAGCGCTCGTCTCCTTGGCAGGCTCCCCGTTCAATCTGCCGTGGACGCGCGAGACAACCATTCTCGCCGAAGACCTCAAAGGTGCCGTTGTCGTCGCCGGCAGTACGTCTGGCCTGGCGCTTTTCCTGACGAACACCGACGGCGGGGTGCTCGCGCCCACCGCTTCGGCGGATGCGGGGGTGGCGACGAATGTTTCGGGCATTGCGATCGACCCGAACACGCAGTTTCTTTACGTCGTTGGCTCGAACAGCACGATCAGCTCCTATGCGCTGAACGCGACGTCGGGCGCAGTCAGCGCAGCGCCGATCAGCTCCGTCGCACTCCAGTAAGGGGGACTCGACCTGGCGTTGGGTCTCCAGGCCGATGGCCAGCTCTACTACTGTAGTGCGACAGCCCCGATTTCGGGATGTCACTGATGGGTCTTCTCGTGTTGCGGGTGATCACGGGCGCCGTCCGTTGTGCGAAACCCCGGGGCGTCCGCCCCACCATGCGCCGGAAGTCCCGCGAGAAGTGCGCCTGGTCGGCGTACCCGAGCGATGCGGCAAGGATGGCGAGTGACATCGACGGCTCCGTCCTGAGCTGCTCGGCCGCCTCATGCAGCCGGTAGCGCTGGATGACCCACTTGGGGCTCACGCCTACGTGTCGCCTGAAGGACCGTTGCAGCGCGCGCACGTCGAGGCCAGCGGCATCCGCCACATCCTCGACACGCAGGAGCGAGCGGTCCACGGCCAGGCGCTCGACGAGGTCGCGCACACACGCGACCTCCGCCTGGACGGTTGGAATCCGCCGCACGAGGAAGGCACGCGTGAGGCCCATCCGCGCATCGAAATCCGCCTCCAGTCGGATGGCGCGCGCCAGGGCCTCGCCGGGCGCACCGAAGACCGCGTCGATAGGAACCACGCGGTCGGTGAGTGTGGCCATGGACGCGCACACGAACGGCTGCAACATCGCCGGGCGGAACTTGACCCCGAAAACGCGGCCCTCCCCGACCAGGCGCTTGCTGAATCGAGCCGTATGAACGCCCGTGACCTCCGCGCGCCATTCGCCGCCGTGCTCCTCGAACACGACGTGGGCCGACGGGTGCGGCAGCGTCTCCGCTGTGAAGGGCGACTGCAGTGCCCAGCTGACCGACCAGAAGTGGGCAACGAAGGGCGACAGCTCCTCGGGGGGGAGCACGCGGAAGTGCTCGTTGCGCCCAATCGGCATGGCTCCGTGCAGAAGTCCACGCGCAGGTCCGGCGGGACGTCGTTCTCCGGCACGCTTGGCCAAGGTCGTGACCAAGTTGCAAGAAGTGTCGCGTTTTTTTAAGACGCGCGAGCACACGGGAGCTACGAGCGACGATCATGATCGTCAACGGCACGTTCGAGATCTCGATGCACCCGGAGCCCCCTTACGACGCGATCGACGGCGTCACGCTCGCACGTGTTCGATTCGACAAGCGCTTCGTCGGTCCGCTCGACGCGACCAGCGATGTCAACATGCTCGCGGCGCGCACGCCCGTGGGCGGTTCTGCTGGGTACGTGGCGATCGAGCGCGTGACCGGCGCGCTCGAAGGAAAGCGCGGCACATTCGTCCTACAGCACATGGGCGTCATGACGCGGGGCACGCCCTCCCTCCAGGTCACGATCGTGCCCGACTCGGGGACCGGCGAGCTCGTAGGCCTCTCGGGTCGCATGGACATTCAGATCGTCGAAGGAAAGCACCTCTACGAACTCGACTACAAGCTTCGGTGAGCCTCCGTTCGCGAGACGTCGCCGGGCGAGCCGGTTTCGACGCCGACCCATGCAACTCACTCACCGCACACGCGCCGATGTCCGCTTGCCCTCACGTGGGGCGTCAACCGTTTACGTTTGCTTCGCCTTCTTCGACCTCGGCACGGCGGGGGTGTCCGTCCTCGAAGAACCCGCGCGCGGAGCGTCGAATTCACGCGGGAACGCTGACCTGACCGTACCACGGGCCTCGACGGCGACGTGCTCGTACTCCTGCATGAGCTGATCGCGCGCCTCGATGTCCTCGTTCCAGAGCGCGAGGACCTCCTCGTCGGTCATCTTGGCGAGCTTCCTCGCGTGCGACCTTGAAGTGCGTAGTCCGTTCCCGCCGCCGCCGCAGCCTGCTATCGGTGCCCCGATGGCCAACCAAAAGCCCGCATGGTTCTCGATGCTGCCCGGCCGCCTTCCCCTGTCGCGATACTCCTTGGACGAGTTGCGGAGCGCGAAGGCGGTGCATGCCTTCCTGACCGAGGAGGTCAAGGGACCCGACGGGTTCGGCGAATGCCTCCGCTCGTTTCGCTTCCTCGTCTTCTTCTGCATCGCCTGCGTCGCCGAGAACAAGCACCCGCCGCTCACCCGGTGCTGGAAGGAGCTCGAGCAGCTCTTCATGCGTGACCCGGCGTTCGAGGACGGCGTGTTCATCCAGAGCTGGATCTTCATGGACTTCCCTTTCGGGCCGAAGGGCGAGACCGCCCTCGATTACTTCGAGGAGTTCCTCCGCGGGATCGATGAGGCGGCGAAATTCCAGCCCTTTATCGACGCCGCACGCAAGAGCCGTCTCGGCCTCCACCAGGACGTGGTGCGCACGAAGAAGGTCGCCAAGTTCCGCGAGCTGCTCTCGGGCAAGGTGACCGAAGCGTTCCCGTCGATCCAGAAGTACGGCAAGGGCGAGATCCTGCTGACCCGGATGCTCCACTGCAAGGATCAGGTTTTCGCGTGGGGCGACCCGAAGGGCTTCCCGAGAGAGAAGAAGGCCCAAATAGAAGACATGGTGCTGGACAAGATCATGATGTTTGGGGATCCGCAGGATCCGCCCGAGGTCCAGTACGACAAGTTCATGAAGCTCGCGGGACCGTATTGGATGTCCTGCGTCACGAGCAACGACACGCTCCCAATCCTCGCCCCGGACCACTACCTGACGTATCTACGACCTCGCGACTGATGGTGCTCCGCCGCCACTCGCCTTGTCTGCCAGCAGGTTGGCGTCGAGCAGCCTCTGCAAGTCCTGCTTCATGCCCTCGAGCGAATGCCGGACGCGCCGTCTTCAAAGCGGCGGTGGAGCAGTACATCAGCGGAACGAAGCGACATATGGCTATGCCGTCGATCGCCTCGGTAGCTCGATGGTGAACACGCAGCCTATGCCGGGCAAGTCGCGAACGCGAAGGTCTCCCTTCATCGCCTGGATGGCTTTTAGGCAAATAGACAGTCCGAGGCCAAGACCGCTGCGATCGGTTCCATGCTGCGCGAATGGTTTGAACAGCTCATCGAGCTTCCCTGGCGGCAGGCCCCCACACTCGTCCGCAACCTCGATAACAACGCGGTCCGCGGTCGAGTGGGTGGTAAGTGAGACGTTGCCCTTTTTCTGCGTGAACTTGAAGGCGTTGTGAAGCAGGTTGGCAACGGCCGCAGAGAGGATCTGTCGATCTGCCAGGACGACGACAGTCCGCTCGACCGAAGGGACGGTGAAATGAATTTCTCTTGATTGGGCCTGCATCGAGCCACTGATCTCGATCTCTTCGAGGAGGTCAGCCACCGCAATGGGCTCATGGGTCAGGATGCCCGCGTCCAGGCGCACGTCCGCAAGTGAACGGTCGATGAGCCGTTGAAGGCCCATCAGGCTCCGAGCCAGCAGCGTGCTCGTGGCTCCACCCGGAGCGACGATGCCTTTCTTGATACTGTCAAATGAGAGCATCGCCGAACCGAGCTGATTTCGAAGCTCGTGCGCGAGAACGCCGAGGCGCTCGACTCCTTCGTCGCGTATCGTTCGCTCGCGCAGGGTCGCCTCGTCTCGGATCGAGCGCTCGTGCTCCTGGGAATATTCCGTCACCGCGCCGGCAATCGCATCGTCAAGGCAGAGGTTCAGCGTACGAAACTCTTCCGTCGATACGGCGGCGTTCTGTTCCACCGCCAGTTCTGTGATCACCTGGCAGAGGTCACCGTAGTCGTGAACGACCTGGGCCACCGTAAATCCGCGGTGCAAAAGCGTACTCCCATGCTGTCGGGCAGTCGTCGTGATGGAATCGTGATTGACTTCTCCGCTCGACTCCGCGAGACGCAGGGCGTCCACGAGTTGGTTCAAGAACACTGGGAGCCCCACGGTCAGCTCGACTTCGGTCGCTACGGGGGCGCTTCGTTGGGCCACGCGCTTCCGGGCTCGAGCCAGAGTCGCTTCGGAGTTGGCCAATAGAAACTCGTACAGCATCGCGCGGCCTTACACCTCAGGCGGGGTCTGACGCACAGTTCGTGCCGCGCCCTTACTGGGCGGGACATCCCGGTTCCCCCCGTTGGGTGCTACCGACTTTTGCAATCTGCGCTGAGGACTTTGGCTGAATGCCTGGGTGGCTGTCCCCGATGATCTACGAGCATCGTACTGTGACCGACAATTGGCTCCGTCCCCCTGTCAACAAGTCAAGACTCAATTCTCACGCCGTGCAGGCACGAACGTTGCGTCGCCCCCTGCCGCGTATGAACCGGCGGCACGATGGGCGCAACGCACCGTGTACCGATTGGTCGCGATAGCGCTTCAATGGAAAAAAACGGCACCGACGAGCAACCGCCGTCCAAGGCGTCGAGCGAGCTCGGCAACGCCCGAACGGGCACCGCAGGCCTCGACGAATTGACGTCCGGAGGGAACTTGGACGGTCTTTTCAAGCGTCTTGCGCACGCGATCGACGCCGTAGAGGCCGACCAGGGGCTCTCGGTGCTCCCGCTGTCGTCGCTGGAGCTGGTGCAGCGATGATTGCCTCGACGCGCGCCCTTTCGGCGGAGACGGCCGCGATCGACCCCCAGTATGTGCTGCGACTCTTCGTCTCTGGTTTCACGCCACGCTCGCAGCGGGCCATCTGCAACTTGAAGCACATCTGCGAGCGATACCTGGCGGGCCGTTATCGGATCGAAGTCGTCGATTTGTACCAGTCGCCGGGCATCGCGCACCGCGAACAGATCCTCGCCGCCCCGACGCTTCTGAGGCTTTTGCCCATGCCGCGGCGACGAATCATCGGGGACCTCGCTCAACTGGACAAGGTTCTGCACGCTCTCGACATTCCGGGGGGAGAAGATGACTAAAATTGTCGCAGCGCGCGCGGCGCCCGCTCGGGCGCAGAGGGCGCGCCGGTCGCTGCGCGCCCGACTGGACGAGGCCGAGCAGACCCTCGCGGCGATCCGTGCCGGCGAAGTGGACGCCGTCGTTGTCGGAGGTCCTTCGGGCGATCGTGTCTACACGCTCGAGGGGGCCGAGCACGGCTACCGAGTCTTGATGGAGGCGATGAGCGAGGGCGTCGCGACGGTCACCCAGCAGGGGATCGTCACGTATTGCAACGTCCGATTCGCAGCGATCCTCGGTGCCCGAATGGAATTGACCATCGGAAACCCCATCGCCCGATTCTTTCCGGAGGCGGGCTGGAGTGAGTTCAAGGCACTCCTCGTCGCCGGAACCGAAGGCCGCGGCGAGGGCGAACTCTGGCTGAAGGCGCCGTGCGCCAACGCACCGGCCCTCGTGAGACTCGCGGTGGTGGCCATGAGGTTGGATGGAACCCTCACGTACTGTCTAGTGATGACCGACTTGACCGAGCAGCGCCGGCAGGCCGTTGCGATCGCAGCGGAGCGGGCGCAAATGCAGGCACGCCTGCTGCTGGTCGACCGCATCTCGTCGCTCGGAACGCTGGCGGCCGGCGTGGCTCACGAGATCAACAACCCACTCGCATACGTTGTCACGAGCCTCGAGCTGATGAAGCGCCGCTTGCAGGACGCTACCGCGGGGACGCTAGGGGTGGGGAGCGAGCCGACCGAGTGTCTGCAGCGCCAGTTGGCCCGCACGTCCGAGGGGGTGGAGCGCGTGCGCCTCATCGTCCGTGATCTGAAGACATTCTCGCGACCCGACGAAGAGACGACGGGCGTCGTGGATGCACGGCGAGCTTTGGATTCATCGATCGCGCTGGCTTCGAACGAGATCAGTCACCGAGCGACGCTCGTGCGAGACTACGACGCCCTTCCTCCGGTGTGGGCCAACGAGGCACGCCTCGGGCAAGTGTTTCTGAATCTGCTGCTCAATGCCGCCCAGGCGATTGCGCCGGGTGCTGCCGCCGACAACGAGATTCGTGTCTCCGGCCGTACCGATTGCGAGGGCCGCGCGGTCATCGAGGTCCGCGACACGGGCTCGGGGATCGATACCGCTCATCTGAACCTCGTCTTCGACCCGTTCTTCACCACCAAGCGCGAAGGCACGGGGCTCGGGCTCTCGTTATGCTACGCCATCGTCGCCTCGCTCGATGGACAGATCACAGTGCGAAGCGAGCGCGGCGAAGGAAGCGCCTTCCGCGTCCTTCTTCCCGGCGTTGCGCTCGCGACCTCGACCGCCGCTTCGTTCACCCTGCCGACGCCGGCGGTCGTGCAGCCTCTTGCCAATCGCCGTGGCCAGATCCTCGTGATTGACGACGAGCCAGACATCTGTCTTGCACTCGAGGAGGCTCTGCAGACGTCTCATGACGTCGTCACAACGACCGACGCGGTTCGGGCGGTCGACTTACTCGCCGCGGGCCAGCGCTTCGACCTTATCCTTTGTGACGTCCGGATGCCGAGGATGACAGGGCTCGATTTCCACGCCCGGCTCACTGCCCTGGTCCCCTCACAAGCCTGCCGGGTTGTCTTGATGAGCGGCGATTTCTCGCGGCGCCCTGGCGACCCGTCTCTGGTGCTTCCGGCCCCCGTCCTCGGGAAGCCGTTCGGCATCGACCAGGTCCTCTCGCTACTTCACGAATCGATGCAGGCCGAGCTGTCCGAGTCCCGCACCCCGCGCTCGGACGAGGCATGTAGCGGGCCTGCGTTGCCGGTCGTCGGCGCTCCCGTGACATCGAGTTTGAGGACGTAGTCGCCGAGGCCGATCTCGGGGCCGAATCGTCAAATAGAGTGCCGAAATGTCGTACCCAAGATCGACGCCGTAGAGCGCCGCCCTTGCTGAAACGCTTCATGGATTGTTGGGATGGATGGAACCGTCAGCGTTTCACCCAACGTAGTACATGAAGGAGACACCAGCGTAGATATTGAAGATTGAGAGGCCGCCGCGCGCGCCGAGACCGAATCCTTGGGGGTTCGGTAGGAGGCTGATCGTGCTGCTTCCTCCGCCGACTCGCGCTCCGGCCTCGATGCCGACGGGGCCAAGGGCCGCCGCACGTGCTTCGAATGAAAACATTCCAAGTCCCACGGCGATCCAGGCAAGTAGGCTTCTCACCGTCTCAGCATGAAGAGATCGGCTCTTGGCCGCAAGGGCGAACGCGTCTGGAAGTCCAGGTCCTTGCCCGCCCAGCTCTTGACGTCGTCGGGGGAGTGCGTCAGCGGGCCTACGCCCTTGCGTGCGAAAGGAGGAGTGCGCCGACCTTGTCTGGCGCGTCGTGGTGGACCCCGTGAACGGCCCGCTCCTCGAAGCCGCAGCCAGCGGTGCCCGAGGTCTTCGAGCATGAGCGACGCTACCTCGGAAAAACGTTCCACGTGAAGAAGTCTGCCAGTGTCTGCCAGATGTAACTCCGCCCGGCTTTTCGCACGCACCGGCGTGGTCGTTAACGGATGGAACTCGAAACTGGATTGGTCGGCATCACGTAGGCCAGGGCCGGCCGAGGTGCTCGTCGTTTGCCGGAATCGATGTCGCCGCACATCGTCATGGCAGCGACGCCTCGGTCAGGTGTGACTCAACGTGGGCGCCCAAACCTCGGTCCGGCATGCGACTGGCAAAGACGTCCTCGGAGCGCGCCCGTGTACGAAGTCCACATCACTCCCCGCCCCATCGACCCGTTCGCCGATCTCGTCGGCCCCGAGCGCTTCGCGGAGCTGCAGCGTCGTGTGGAGGAGTTGCGGGCCCGGCTTGGCACGCGCACCGTCTGGAACGTCAGCTCGACGGCCGCTGGCGGCGGCGTCGCCGAGATGCTGCGCTCGTACGTCCGGTACGCTCGCGGCTCGCGCATCGACACCCGCTGGCTCGTGCTCGAGGCGAATCCCCAATTTTTCCGCGTGACCAAACGCATTCACAACGCACTTCACTCCTCCGCCGGGGACGGCTCCCCGCTCGGACCCGAGCAGGCGGCGTTATACCGAGACGGGTTACACGACGACCTGCTCGCGCTCGAACGCTTCGTGCAACCGGGCGACGTGGTTATCTGCCACGACCCCCAAACGGCCGGGCTCGTCCCCCGCCTAATGCAGCTCGGTGCGAAGGTAGTCTGGCGCTGCCACATTGGCCGCGTAGGACGAAACGAGGAGGTCGACCGCGCCTGGGCGTTTCTTCGCCCCTACCTCGAGGATGTGCCGCACACGGTCTTCACGCGCAGCGCGTTCGCGCCGGAGTGGCTCCACGCGCGCACGATCGTGTTGCAGCCAAACATCGATCCGTTTTCCGCGAAGAACTATCCGATGGCCGAGGAGGCCGTTCACGCCATCCTGGTCAAGGTGGGCCTGCTGACGGGGCCGCCGACATCGAAATCGAACGCGCGTTTCGTTCGCGACGACGGGAGCCTGGGCCGGGTCGATCACAAAGTGGAGATGCTGTCCTTCGGGCCGCCGCCAACGTGGGAGACGCCGCTCGTCGTCCAGGTCTCACGCTGGGACGCAATGAAGGATCCGGTCGGCGTGCTCGAGGGCTTCGCCTACCGGGTTGCCGAGGAGATGCTTGGCAAGGCGCACCTCGTGCTCGCCGGCTCGAGCCTGCGTGCAATCGCCGACGATCCGGAGAGCGCCGAGGTCTTCGGGAAGGTCGAGTGCGCATGGCGTGCTCTGCCAGAAGAGCTCAAGCGCATGGTGCACCTGGCGCTCTTGCCCATGGAGGATCTGGACGAGAATGCAGCCATCGTGAACGCCCTGCAGCGTCACGCGGCGGTCATCGTGCAGAAGAGCCTTCGGGAGGGCTTCGGTCTGACGGTGACCGAAGCGATGTGGAAGGGCCGCCCGGTCGTGGCCAGCGCGGTGGGCGGCATCCAGGACCAGATCCGCGACGGCACTGACGGCCTGCTTCTGCGCTCCCCGGCCGAGCGGGCCGAGTTCGGCGCGGCTGTGTGCCGCGTGCTCACTGACGATGGGCTTGCGCGGCGCCTCGGCGAGGCCGCGCACGCGCGCGTCCTCGACAACTACTTGGTCCTCCAAGCCCTCTCGCGCTGGTCCGACTCGGTCGAGCTGCTCGCGTGAGCCGGCAGGCAGCCGCGGGTACGGATGCTCGCGCATCGTGGAGCCGAGGCTCCCATGGACGACTCGAACTCCAGGAGGAGATTCACGCTACTAGGGTCTGATCAACGCCAGACCGGATTCCTTGTCGACCTGCTTTTGAAGATGGCTCGGGCTCTCCGTCAACACGACCTCACAGGTCGGGCGGATGTGTGCCTCGATTAAGTGGCCGCCGTGTGCAGTGCCGTCCTTCTTGCCGACTACAGCGTGCGCATGCACGGACGGCTTTCCGTCCATCAAGGCAACGTCGCCAATGAGCGATAGGAGCTCCACCTGTTCGTCGAACGTAACCGATGGCTGGTACTTCTTGCTCTCCCAGCTGAACCACGCCAAGCGTACCGAGGAGAGCGCACCAACGGCTTTAAAGCTCGCGGCCGATAGCCTTTCCTGTTCCGCGAATTCAAGCAGCCCTTTTGCCAGCTCGTCATCGGTTTCGAAGACAAGGACAAATGTCTTCGGGGACTCATCGATTTGTCTGGCCTTCATCGCTCCTCCTCAATTCGCAGAAAAACGGGGTCATGCTCATGGCGTGCACCGCCTCCCGCTTGCTTGAGTCGCGCTGGCTCGAAGGTCCGCCAGCACTACGGTCGAGCCGCCTGGTGTCAGGCTCGGTGCACCGGGCGTGACTGCACGCGGCGGACCAAACCGGCTTCGTGCGGGTGTGGCCATGACGGCCCACAACACACGCGTTCTTTGTTTGTACCGCGTCGTCGTGTGTCGCTTACTCCGGCTCGTCGACAACCATCGCGTGCGATAGCTCCTCTTTGATCTCCATCTGCGTCGGATCGACCGGAAAGCCGTGCGCTCCGCGCGCCTGCGGGTTGTCGAAGTCGAGCGACCCTTTGTAGAGTTCGAACCGACCGTCGGCCGCCGTGGGGGCGCACCGGTCCCGCAGCTTCTGCATGTCTGCTGCGGTCATGGGCTGGAACCTCTGGGCCACCTTGAGGTTGGCGCGCAGCACGTCGAGCGACTCCATCCCGCAGATCGTCGTCGCGACGGGCAAGCTCATCGCGTACCGCAGCATTTCTTCCGCGTTGGCCACTTGCTGGTGAACGGGCCCTGCCTTGCCTGTGATGGGCTTCATGCCAAAGACGGCGATCCCGCGCCGGTTGCATTCGGGCAGCACCGTTTGCTCGAAGCTCCGATACGTCGCGTCGAAGGGGTTGAGTGGGAACTGGCAAGTGTCGAAGGGATACCCTCGCCCGAGCATCTCGAGGTGGATCTTGGCAAGCTTGTGACCGGAGAATCCGACGCAGCGCACCTTGCCGGCGCGCTTGG
>JBEKFX010000143.1:0-12339 GCA_050013115.1 Polyangiaceae bacterium | reverse complement strand
CTGCGCCGGGCCCGACCGCTCCCGTACGTCGGCCCTCGCGATGGTTTCGCCGCAGTTCGAGCGGGTCCGCGTCAGGTCGCAAGAATCTTTTGCGCCGCGCCCGACTGCGCCGCGCCCGACCGCTCCCGTACGTCGGCCCTCGCGATGGTTTCGCCGCAGTTCGAGCGGGTCCGCGTCAGGTCGCAACAATCTTTTGCGCCGCGCCCGACTGCGCCGCGCCCGACCGCTCCCGTACGTCGGCCCTCGCGATGGTTTCGCCGCAGTTCGAGCGGGCCCGCGTCAGGTCGCAAGAATCTTTTGCGCCGCGCCCGACTGCGCCGGGCCCGACCGCTCCCGTACGTCGGCCCTCGCGATGGTTTCGCCGCAGTTCGAGCGGGTCCGCGTCAGGTCGCAAGAATCTTGTCGAGCACGCGGTCAAGCGCGTCGAGATCGGCGTAAGGAATAGCGATTTCGCCGCGATTCCCATCGTCGCGAACTTCCACACGAGTTCCAAGCGCGCGCGAGAGACGCTGCTCGAGGTCCCGCACGCTCGGGCTCTTCTCCTCCCTATCGCGCGCCCCTGGGGGGCGCCTTCCTGACGCTCTAGCTCGAACGAGCGCCTCGGTGGCACGGACGCTCAGCGCATCCCGGACGACCCGCTCGGCCAGCTGCTCCATCGTGGCGCCGTCGCTGGCTCCCAGAAGGGCACGCGCGTGCCCTTCGGACAGCTCACCCGCCATGACCCGTTCACGCACGCGGCCGGGGAGCTTCAGCAACCGCACCGCGTTCGCAATGGTCGTTCGATCCTTGCCTAGCCGCTCGGCTAACGCCTCATGCGTGTAGCCGTGTTCGCGCACCAACCTCTCGTAGGCCTCGGCGAGCTCGATCGGATTCAGGTCTTCGCGCTGGACGTTTTCGATGAGCGCGAGTTCGAAGGCGTCGTTTGCGCTCACGTCTTTCACGACGACGAGCGCCTCGTGCATGCCGGCCCGCTGCAGTGCGCGCCACCGGCGTTCGCCTGCGACGAGTTCGAACTTGTCCGTTCCCGCCATGCGCCGGACAACAAGTGGCTCGATCAGACCGTGCTCCCGGATGCTCTGCGCGAGTTCGTCGAGCTTTGCCGTGTCGAAATGCTGGCGAGGCTGGCCGCTTTGGGGCACCAATCGGTCGAGAGGGCACGTGAAAACGCTCCGCTCGCCATACCCCGCCGTCGGTGCGGCGACCGGCAGCAAAGCGTCGAGGCCTCGACCGAGCGCCCTTCGCTTCGTTTCGGGAACGCTCATTTCGCGATCCGCTGCGGGCTCGCGCCCGCCGTCTCGCCAGACATAAGCTCGCGTGCGAGCGACAGATACCCCTGCGCCCCCTTCGATTGGACGTCGTAAAGCAGCGCCGGTTTGCCGTGCGAAGGCGCTTCGCTCAACCGCACGTTACGTGGGATCACCGAGTCGAAGACGCGAAAATGACGCTTTACCTCGTCGGCCACCTGGTGGGCCAAGTTGTTTCTTGGATCGAACATCGTGAGGACAATACCCTCAACGTCGAGGCGCGGGTTCATTCCGGCTCTCACACGGTCGATCGTGGCCATCAACGAAGTCAGACCTTCGAGGGCGTAATACTCGCATTGGAGCGGAACGAGCACCGTATCTGCTGCCGAAAGCGCGTTGACGGTCAGGATGCCGAGCGACGGCGGGCAATCGATGAACACATATTCGTACGGGTCCCGGCGGAAGAGCGCCTGGAGGAGCGTACGCAATTTGTACGGTCGATCCGGGTCGTCGACGAGCTCGACATCGACGGCCACCAGATCTTGCTTGCTCGGGACGAGACGCAGCGATTCGAGCTCGGTTGGAAGGATGACGTCAATCAGCGCGGCGCGCCCGATCAGGGCGTCGTAGACGCTGCGTTCGACCGTCCGCGGGGACACGCCGACGCCGCTACTCGCGTTCCCTTGCGGATCGAGATCGACGAGGAGGGTTCGTCGCTCAGCGGCTGCGACGCTTGCGGCGACGTTGACGGCGGTCGTCGTTTTGCCCACGCCCCCTTTTTGGTTCACCACGGCAATGACGCGCGGGCTGCGTGTCGGGTCGCCGCGGTCTGCCGCGCCGGGCTTGCTCATGGTGCCGCCCCTCTCTAGCCCGCGCTCGCTCGCTCGCGCCAGGTTTCTCGCATCCGACGGTCCGCTTCGAGCGCTTCGTGAGAAACGTTTCGCCAGAAATCGAGGCCGTTTTCTTTCGAGCCCGGCCATGTGCGTAGTAGGTTGTCGCCAGATGTGGGACAGATCGTCAGCGACCTTGCCGTGCGTCATGCGACCAAAGCGGCGTGCCCCGCTGCGATCCCGATTCGCTCAAGTGCTGCGGAAAGCAGAAGATCCGGGTGATGCGACAGGCGAGATCATGCCGCGCTTTTGGATTGCAAACAGTCCCCTTGGCGAAGCACGGCAGTCCACCCTGGGATCAGTCGAGGAAGACCGCAGTCCCTTCCTCGAGCCGGCCGAAGCACCGCCTCGCACCTTCGACGGGCCGGCGCCGTCGCCCGCGAAGGTGATCCATCTCGTCGGTCGAAGCGCCAGAAGTCGGTAGTTCCCGCCCGGAGCCCTGAGGAACCTGGCTCACTCGGCGCACGCTGCGTCGACTCATCACGTGTCTCCCTCAACGGGTCGGTGTTCCAGCCACTCGCGGGGAGACTTGCAATCCGAAAAACGAGGAGAACGCAAACATCATGACACTGCCGAAAAGCTACCGGACCATGGAAGAATTCGAAAGAGAAGAGCTTCGGCCGAGCAACAAGGCGGGTTTTTCGCTCGACGACCTGATGCAGGAAACGATGCTGCACCAAAGCGACCTTCTCTTCGACGATCAGCGCGACGAGTTCGACCCGGACGAAGAATAAACGACCGGGCGTCCCCCTTGGTTTGCTCGACGACCTGACGCAGGAAACATGCGGGGGCGTCCGCTTGTTTCGCTCGATGACCTGACGCAGGAAACGATGCTGAACCGGAGCGACCCTGCACCAAGCGACCGTCTCTTCGACGATCAGCGCGACGAGTTCGACCCGGACGAACAATAGCGGCCGGGTGCCCGCTTGGGTTATCGGCCTGCGTTTTTCGTCTGGGGTTTCTACGCCAGGGCCTCGGCCGAGGCGACTTGCGTTCCCTGCACGGACCACTACCCTCCGCGTTCTCATGCAAGTTCAGGTTGCTCGCATCTCCCCGGTCCTCATGGAAGTTGCCGTCGAGGTTCCAGCGGAGACCGTCCATGCGAAGCTCGAAAAGGCCTACGTGACATTGCAGAAGAACGCCCGGGTACGGGGCTTTCGGCCAGGCAAAGCACCCCGCCAGGTGCTGGTACGCCTCTATGGGCCGCAGGTTGCGAACGACGTGGTGAACGCTCTTGTCAACGATACGCTTCCGGTGGCGCTGTCGGAGAAGCAAGTTCAGCCGGTCAACCAACCCCAGGTCGAGCCTGGCAAGTTCGCTCAGGACGGGCCCTTCAGCTACCGCGCCCGCTTCGAAGTTCAGCCCGATATCCCGGACGTCGTTTACGAGAACTTGGACCTCGAGCGCCCGGCGGAGACAGCCACGCCGGAGGCTGTCGACGAGCAACTTGAACTGCTGCGACGCCAGCATGCCCAGATGAGAACGCCCGAGCCGCCTCGCCCCGCGCAGCGAGGCGATGTACTCGGCATCGACTTTACGCTCGCCGTCGATGGGGCTGACATCAAGGATGGCGGCGCGGAGGGCATTCAAGTCGAGCTGGGATCGGGCCAGCTCCTTCCCGAGCTGGATGAAGGACTGCTCGGTCACAATCCCGACGACGAGATAGTGGTCGAAGCGAGGCTCCCGGAGTCCCACCCTCGAGGCGATCTCGCCGGGAAGACTGGGACATTCCGCGTCCGTATCAAGGACCTCAAAGAACGCGTACTACCGGCGCTCGACGACGAATTTGCCAAGGACGTCGGCAGTTTCGAAACGCTCGTCGAACTTCGAGCCAACGTTCATACTCGCATCGAAAAGATGCTCAAGGATCGCGCCGAGTCCGCGCTCGCAGAGCAAATCGTCGAAAGATTGAACGCGAAGAACCCGATTGAGGTGCCCCCGTCCCTCGTCGAACAGCAATGCCGCATGATGGAGACGGAGCTGGCGCAGGCTGCGCGCCGCGCAGGGCAGCCACTCACGAAGGAGACCTTCGCCAAGATTCACGTGCAGGTTCATTTGGACGCCGAACGCAAGGTTCGAGCTGGTCTGCTGATGGCAGCGATTGCAAGAAAGCTGAGCATCAAAGTCACAGACGAAGACATTCAGAACGGCCTCATGGAGCTCGCGGCTGAAACTGGCAAGAACGTCGCCAAAGTGCGTGCGGATTACAACGACCCGCAACGCCGCCAGATCCTCATCGGAATGATTCTCGAAGACAAGGTGCTGAACCTCATCGAGGGCAAGGCCAACGTCCGCGTCGGTCCGACCGTTGCGCCGGCGGCTGAAGAAACCCCTGCCGCGACCGAGACGGCTTCGAACGGCTGACAGCACCAACGCGACGGAGGAATTGCATGTCGACCAATCGTCCCGAAAATCGTGCTCAGGCCATTCACGCGCTCGAACGATACACGGCCGCACAAGACGGCCGTCCGGGCGGGCTCATCCCGTATCCCCAGGTCGTCGAGACGACGCATCGTGGCGAACGCAACTGGGACATCTACAGCAGACTGCTGAAGGATCGCATCGTCTTTCTCGGCACTGAGATCAACGACGATGTCGCTAACATCATCATCGCCCAATTTCTCTTTCTGGAGAGCGAAGATCCAGACAAAGAGATCATGCTCTACATTAACAGTCCTGGCGGCGTCGTCACGAGCGGACTGGCCATCTATGACACAATGCAGTACGTGCGATCGACCGTCAGCACGACCTGCCTCGGGATGGCGGCTTCCATGGCGGCCGTATTGCTTGCTGCGGGCACGAAGGGGCGCCGGCTGGCCCTTCCCAACGCGCGGGTCATGATTCATCAGCCATTGGGCGGTGCACGGGGCCAAGCGACGGACATCGAGATCCAGGCGCGCGAGATCCGACACATGAAGGACGTCATCACCGACATCCTGTCGAGCGCGACGGGCAAGCCGAGGGATCTCATCCACAAGGACATCGATCGGGACTTTTACATGGGCGCCTCGCAGGCGAAAGAATACGGACTCATCGATGAAGTCCTGCCGCCGAGAAAGAAGGGCGAGGCAGAAAGGCCTGCGCGCGAACGCTGATCCGGGTCGTCCCGAGAACGGTGGCAAGCTTGCGACGCCTTGGGGGTGGGTCTAAGCTCCCTCTGCGAATGACGACGTTGTTGCGTGGGGACGCGGGGAGAGGACACGAGGCGAGCATTGGAACGCAGGCGGGATGACCATCAAAACGGCAATCTGAACTGCTCGTTCTGCGGGAAGTCGCAGAAAGAGGTCAAGAAGCTCATCGCCGGACCGACGGTCTACATCTGCGACGAGTGCATCGGCCTCTGCAACGACATCATCGCTGAAGAGGTCGAAAAGGACGAGCCCTATGCGGGCTCGACACCCGTTCCCAAGCCGTCCGAGATCAAGACGATTCTCGACGACTATGTGATCGGGCAGGAGCGAGCGAAGAAGGTTCTCGCCGTTGCCGTGCACAACCACTACAAGCGGATCGACTCACGCGTGAGCGCAGACGACGTCGAGCTCGCGAAGTCCAACATTCTGCTGCTCGGCCCGACCGGTACCGGCAAGACGTTGCTCGCGCAGACGCTCGCCAAAATTCTGAATGTGCCCTTTGCGATTGCAGATGCGACGACGCTAACCGAAGCGGGGTACGTGGGCGAGGACGTCGAGAACATCATCGTCCAATTGCTGCAAAACGCCGACCATGATGTCGAGCGCGCACAGCGCGGCATCGTCTACATCGACGAGATCGACAAGATCAGTCGTAAGGGCGACAATCCGAGCATCACGCGCGATGTGTCAGGCGAGGGGGTGCAACAGGCGCTCCTAAAAATTATCGAGGGCACGATCGCCAACGTTCCCCCGAAGGGCGGCCGCAAGCACCCGCAGCAGGATTTTCTGCAGGTCGATACGACCAACATCCTCTTCATTTGCGGGGGCGCCTTTGTCGGCCTCGAGCAGATCGTACAGCGGCGTATCGGACAGCAGACGCTCGGCTTCGGCGCAGACATCAAGAGCAAGAAGGACTACAAGCTCGGCGAGCTTCTCGAGCAGGTGCAACCGGAGGACCTGCTGAAGTTCGGGCTTATTCCAGAGTTTATCGGTCGCCTGCCCGTCCTGGCGACCCTCCACGAGCTCAATGATGACGCGCTCGTCGACATCCTCACGAAGCCGAAAAATGCGCTCGTGAAGCAGTATCAGAAGCTCTTCGAGATGGACGGCGTCAAGCTCAAGTTCACGAAGGGGGCGCTTCAGGCAGTCGCCAAAGAGGCCCTGGCGCGTCAGTCGGGCGCGCGCGGGCTCCGCGCCATCCTCGAGCATGCGATGTTGGACATCATGTATGACATCCCCTCGCGGAGCGGCATCAAAGAAGCCGTCGTAAACGAGGACGTGATCACCAAGCGCGAGCCGCCCCTCATCGTCTACCAAAAGGAAGCCGAGCTCGCCTGAGGAGTTCGACGCGGATTCGCGATGCTCGCGTCGCGCCGACGTGTCGAGATCGCTGGAAGCCTGCTATTTACGGGTTGGCCGAATGTTCTTCAATAAAGACGCCGACGGCAAGGGCGCCCCGGGCGCAAAAAAGCGTTCCGTCCCGCTCCTACCTCTGCGGGACATCATCGTCTTCCCCCACATGGTTTCGCAGCTCTTCGTAGGGCGCGAGCGCTCGATCAACGCGCTCGACGCCGCGATGGCTCGCGACAAGGACATCTTTCTCGCCGCTCAGAAGAACGCAAAAACGAACGAACCGACGCCTGAAGACATTTTCGCCGTCGGCACGCTTGGGACAGTGATGCAACTGCTACGGCTTCCCGACGGGACGGTGAAAGTCCTCGTCGAGGGCAAGCGGCGGGCGCGGGCCAAGCGCTTCGTCCAAACCGACGAGTTCTTCGTCGTCGAAGTCGACGAGATCGTCGAGGCCTGGCCCCGCGGCGTCGAAGTCGAAGCGCTGATGCGCAGCGTCCAGGCGGCATTCGAGCTTTACGTAAAGCTGAACAAAAAGGTTCAGCCCGAAGTCTTGATGAGCGTCCAGACCATCGACGATCCCGCGCGTCTCAGCGACACGATCGTCGCGAATCTTCCGACGATCAAACTCGTGGATCGACAGCAGCTTCTCGAGATGGAAGATGCGTCGAAGCGGCTCGAGCGTCTTCACGAGCTGATGCAGGCCGAGATCGAGATTCTCCAAGTCGAGAAGAAGATTCGCTCCCGCGTCAAGAAGCAGATGGAGAAGACGCAAAAGGAATATTACCTCAACGAGCAGATGCAGGCCATCCAGAAGGAATTGGGTGGTGGCGAGAGGGACGAGTTCAAAAACGAGATCCAGGAGATCGAGGAGACGCTCAAGACCAAGCGGATGAGCAAAGAGGCCTCCGCCAAGGTCAAAAAGGAGCTCAAGAAGCTAAAGATGATGCATCCGACGAGCGCTGAAGCGACCGTCGTACGCAATTACATCGACTGGATCATTTCTCTACCCTGGTACGACAAAAGCGAAGAAACGTACGATTTGAAAAAAGCCGAAGAGGTCCTCGAGGAAGACCACTACGGTCTTAAGAAGATCAAAGAGAGAATCGTCGAATACCTCGCCGTCCAAGCGCTGACGAAAAAATTGAAAGGGCCGGTCCTCTGTTTTGTCGGGCCGCCCGGCGTCGGAAAAACGAGCCTGGCGAAGAGCATCGCGCGGGCGACCGGGCGTAAGTTCGTGCGTCTGTCCCTCGGGGGAGTGCGAGACGAGGCGGAGATTCGCGGCCATCGCCGCACGTACATCGGCGCAATGCCGGGAAAACTGATTCAAAGTCTACGTAAGGTCGGCACGAACAATCCGGTCTTTTTACTCGACGAAGTCGACAAAATGTCGACCGACTTTCGCGGAGATCCTGCGGCAGCGCTCCTGGAGGTCCTCGACCCGGAGCAGAACCACAGTTTCAACGATCATTATCTCGATTTGGATTACGATTTGTCGGACGTCATGTTCATCACGACGGCGAACACCTTGGGTGGTATACCCATTCCACTCCAAGATCGTATGGAGATTATTCAGCTCTCTGGATATACCGAGTTTGAGAAACTGAACATTGCTGTCAAATACCTCGTGCCACGTCAGCGCAGAGAGTGTGGACTCGACGAGGTGCCGCTCGCCATCAGTGAGAACGCGATTCGAACGATCATTCATCACTACACAAAAGAGGCGGGAGTCCGCGCGCTCGAGCGGGAGATCGCCAGCATTGCTCGGAAGGTGGCGAGGCAAGTCGTTGCCGAGGGGAAGGACAAGCCCATCGATGTGGCCGGCAAAGACGTCCCTCGGTACCTTGGAGTCCCAAAGTACCGCGTGGGGCGCAAGGAGGAGCACGACGAGATTGGCTTGACAAATGGTCTGTCGGTGACTTCGAACGGGGGCGAGCTACTGGCCTGCGAAGTTGCTGTCGTCGCCGGTAAGGGCAAGCTTGTCATTACGGGTCTCCTCGAAAAGGGTATGGAGGAGAGTGCCCAGGCCGCCATGGGCTACGTACGCTCGCGCGCCGAGGCGCTTGGCCTCGAGGCGGACTTCTACCAAAAGGTGGACGTGCACGTTCACTTTCCCGAGTTCGTCCGGAAGGACGGCCCAAGCGCCGGCGTGACGATGGCGACGAGCTTGGCGAGCGCCCTCATCAAGGTCCCCGTGAAGCGGGACCTCGCGATGACCGGAGAAATTACGCTGCGGGGGCGAGTGATGCCGATCGGCGGCGTCAAGGAAAAGCTTCTCGCAGCACACCGGAGTGGCATTACGACCGTCATCGTGCCGAAGGAGAACCGTAAAGACCTGCGCGAGGTCCCGCGGCGGGTCCTCCGGTCGACGCGGATCGTGCTTGTGGACCACATGGACGAGGTCCTGCGGGAAGCGCTTGTTCTTCCGGTGCCGAAGGCTTTAATCGATTCGCGTCGTGAACGTTGGGAGTATCGCGATGGTGAGCTCGTGATCATTCCCGGTGAATCAGACTCGCCGCTTGTCGATCCGCCGCCCGGTCCGGCGGTCCCACAGCCGGCGGCGCCTCCGCCGGGCATGATATGACTTTCGATCTTGACCGAGAGCGTTGGGTGCGTAGAGTGGCGCGCCCGGGTCCGAGGTTCCCGCAACGTTTTGGGTCATGTCAGTCGCACATCGGGCGGGTAGCTCAGCGGTAGAGCACTGGCCTTACAAGCCGGCCGTCGCAGGTTCAAGCCCTGTCCCGCCCACCGCTTCCCGGCGGGCGGCGTCGAGTTCCTGGGGAAGTCACATACGCTCTACGGAGGACCGGTCGCGCTGAGGGTAAGCAAATATCTGGGGTGGTAGTTAAGTTGGTTATAACGCCGGCCTGTCACGCCGGAGGCCGCGGGTTCGAGTCCCGTCCACCCCGCTTGAAATCATTGATGAAAACGGCGATTTTAGCCCTCCGGACGATTCCCGGACGATTCGCCGCCTCCCAGACCGGGCATTGGCCCTCGCCAAAGCTGCGCTCCTCCTCGTCCGGGTTGACGGGCCAAACGCTGAAAGGCTGCTCGGCGAATTAGTCGAGCTCCTGGAGCGGACCCGATGAGACCGGACCGCGGCGCCGGCAGGCTGGCTCAGCCGAGTCGAGTGACGACCTCGGGGCGGTCAGCGAGCGGCGCCCCGCCGGCTCGCCACGCGAATTTCAAAGTTCGCCGTGCCCCGATCCAGTGACACAAATGACAGAATTGTTTTCGTCATTTTAGTCAACGTCTCGGACGGGTCTCGGGTTCTCATTTTCGAGGGGACTCGCCCCCAATGGCGTGCTCGTACCCGGCGGATGCCCGATGCCCGTTCCGCAGCTCGTCGGGAGCGTCGTCGCTACCCGAGTTAGAGATGCGGTTCGCGGCCGGCCTTACCGTCAGAGAGGGTGAGAGCTGCCCGCCCGTCGGCGGTCGCGCTCGGCTAGAATGACGCGGCCTTGGGACCCGCGACATCACCACCTTGGTCGCGACCTACCGAGAGGCCGCGCGACACTTCTGGAATTGTCAGTGCGGCCCATTGCTGAAAGCACGCGATCCTTGGACGTGCGCGATTCGTTCGATCGCGTCGCGATAGTTATGTTCCGCAGCCTGGTGCTTGAAGACGTGGGGATGGGATGGGTGACGCCGTCTCGCTCGCACCTGCCGGCGCAAGCGAGCCCGTGGCGCAGCCCCGACTCTTGGTAAGCCCCGCGTCCGCTAGGGGGTGCCCGTCCAAATCAATCGAGATCGTCCGCGTTCGGGTTACTGGGATCATCCGCGACGCCGACTGTTCCCAAACGATGCCGAACTGCACCTGGCCCGTTTTTTCGATTTCGATGAAATCGGACTTCGTGACGTTCGTTACGTTGAGGTCTACATCGCGACCGCCAAGGATTCCGATGTGGTCGATCGGTGGGCGTTGCTCGACTTTGAGGACGCTCGCATTGTATCGGCAGTCGATGTCGGATCATCGAGATAAGCTGGATCCGGGTGGACCGTCACATATCGTACATCTTCCGTCTGGCTCTACCGCTGGGTCACGGCTGGTTCCTGGGTCCGATCGCCGGCGCGGGCTCGGGGCAAGGCGAGCAGCGGGCGGCGTGGGGCCCGCTCGACCGAGCGAGCAGCGGATGCCGTGATGAATGGCGGCCCATTATTCGGTCGTCGGCGTCGCGGTCAGTCGGGTGGCACGATCGGTCGCGCCGAGGGCCGCGGGCCCGAACAGAAGATTGGGAAGTAAAGCCCGATTCAATGGATTTCCGCGATGAACACCCTGTGCCCAAGATCCAGCTCTGACAGCGCGCGAAGGTGACCGTGCGAACGGTCCCAAGCGCCTGATTCCAGATCTGACTTCAGAGCAGCAAGCCCCGCTACGACATCCTCGTCCTTGGCGAGCGCGAAATTGGACATGTTGCTGCGGACCTCGGGGTCCAGGTACATCTCGGGGCGAGCCCAGTAGGCCGTGAACAGGCCATCGGCACAGTCACGCGACAGCCGGACGGGGCGGTCTCGTGCGTTTGGAAACGCGTCGTGAATCGCGGCCACGATGGCGCCGAGGCGGCGGGAGGGATCGAGGGCCGGAAGGTAGTCCTTCGTCAACCAGAACGGAGTGCCACGCTGGGGGTCTCGCAGGAATACGACGACGCGCCTGCGAGCGACTCTGCGAAGCTCGCGCAGCCCTGCTCTCAGGTCAGTCCAGTGGTGAACCGTGTTGATCGCCAACGCGGCATCGAAGCTCCCGTCCTCGAGCGGGAGGCGCTCGGCGGCCGCCTGAAGGACCCGTGCGGACCCGGGCGGTCGCTGTGCGATCATCATCTCCGAGGGCTCCACCGCCAGCACGTCGCGATCGGTCGGCTCGTACGCGCCGGTACCAGCGCCCACGTTGACCACGGAACGAGCATCGCCGAGGGCGTCTCGTAGGACGGCGACGAGGCGCGGGTCCTCTTTTCGCGTCGCGGCGTAGGTGTGCCCGATGCGGTCGTACTTTGCTGTCATGGTCCCACTCCGTCCGTGGAACGCGGCGCCACCGAAGGACAGTCCACGTCCGGCTAAAAGTACCTCGCTATGCGGCGAGTGCGAGAGCAGGGCGCTCTTGGGGCGACAAGCCGCCAGCGGAGGAGGTCAAGGACTCAGCGCGAACGCCAACGAACGAATCGCACAACGCGGCGCCCCTGTTTACTCTGCTCCCGTGAACAGCTGGCTCATCCAGAGTGGTCGCCCGCCCTCCGGCGAAATTTGTGTGGCCGGCAACAAAAACGCGGCGCTCCCGATGCTCGCGGCGACCTCCTCACCGACGAGACGGTGACGCTCGCAACGTGCCGCATATTCGCGACGTGCTCACGCTGCAAGCCGCGATCAGGAGCCTCGGCGTAGAGGTCACCCAGGATCTTCCCGGGCAACGCCGCTGCCGCGCGACCGGTTTGCGCTCTCCCGCCCCGCGCCCGATCTGTGCCCGCGGACGCATTGAAGGCTGTTGGGCGTAAGAGCCCAGATGTGTGAAAAGTCTTCCTTTTTGACCATGCCGTTACACCGGCCCGTCCCGCTCGTATGGTTCACAGCGAGAGCCATATGACGCCTTCGCGTCGTACCCCGTCGTATTGTTCCGCCCGACCGGTCGGCGGGTATCCGGTCCTCTTCTCATCGGCCGTGATGGCGACCGCCCGGGATGCTCCCGGTCGAGCGCGGGCGTTCTCATGTCACTGCGACGGTAGCTTCCCGGCA
>JBEKFX010000142.1:0-12364 GCA_050013115.1 Polyangiaceae bacterium | reverse complement strand
CAGGGCGACGGCTCGTTCACGCAGGTCCAGCGAGTACGGTTCGATCATGTTCTCCGCCGCTAACACGGTTCGCGGCGGACAAACAGCCCCTTTCGTTCCGAGTCATGGAGAACCGCTGTAAGGCTCGTCAGCGCCACCCCGCGTCCTCCAGGGCTGACACCGGGGTTTTCGTGTCAGAGAGTGTGTGATGCTTGTCACTACCGAAGAGCTTGTGTCGCCCCGAATACGTCGACCATCGTCCAGTGCTCGACCACTCGGTCGCCTCTCATGCGCTGGAAATTGACGCCCCGGAGCGTGATGCGCCGGCCGGTTGGTGCGACCCCCGCGAAGGCTCCGACATGCGTGCCGGTCAACGCCCAACGCCAAGCAACCTTCTCGCCATCGACGACCAAATCTTCGACTCGAACGTCGATCTCGGCAAAGGCGGCGCGAACGGCGGCTGTCCGGATCTTGAACGTCTCGACTCCTTGCGTTGGCACGGTTCCGCTCAAATCGCGAACGTCGCGCGTGAGAAGCTCGTCGAACAGCTCGAGCCGGCCCTCCACAATGGCTTCCGTCGTCCAACGCCCCACGAGTCTCTCGATGACGCTTCGATCCATCGTGCACCTTGCTCGGTGGTCGACAGCGCGTGGCGTCCGTAAGTTCCGAGGGTACGGCGCAATCGAAGTCCTACGACGGTTCGGCGAGCTCGCCAAACGCCAAAACGACGGGCGAACGGTGGTCATGACAAGATGACGGAGTCATCCGATCGCGCTCGTCGTACTCGGCGCATGACGCGACTCTCGAGAAGCCAAATGACCCCGGGCTTTCCGTCAGCGCGACGCGAACCGACGCCCCGGCGCTCCGATCGACAACGTAAAACGACAACGTAAAGCTCAAGGAACGCGCCGCCACGGCGCTCCCGCGCGATCCATTCGGCGACGCACGATGCAGGCGCGCAGATTGGAGCGGCCGAGTGGTCCCGCGCTACGGCCCCGCGTCCCGCTCAAGCCACGCTTCGAGGTCTGCCGCCAGCTTCGACGGCTCGACCATCGTGATCATGTGCCCCGCCGTCGCGTACGTGTAGACGTCGATCGTGCGCAGTCCACTCGCCGATTCGATGGTGATGCCGGACGCCGACGTGGCCACACCCGCGTCGCCGATCACCGATTGCAGCGCGGGCGCGAGCGCGAGGGTTGGCACGACGAGGTCGAGTGCGCCGCTCGTCAGAAAGGCGGGGACGTCGCGCAAGTTGTCCACGAACGCGAGCGCCTCGGCGTTGTTCGTCTGCCAATCGAATGTCACCCCCGCAGCTTCCTTCCCGGGCTCGAGCGGCGAGTACGGAACAAAGTAGGCCTGGCCCGTGGGGAGCGGTCCGAGTGCGGCGACGATGGCGTCCTCTGCGGGCACCGTGTCGTCGGGCGGGCTGCACTTGAAGCCGAGCCCGCGCTGCGAGGCGGCGAGGAGCGGGATCGATCCGAGCGGCACGCCGAGGAGCGCCTCGGCACGAGCAGGCAGGATGTGAGCGAGCGAAGCCTGCGACTCGAGCAGGTTCTCGTATTCGGTCGTGAACGCGAAGTCGTAAAGACTCCGGTCGTTCGCAATCGCGCACTCGCAGGCATCGTCGCCGGCGCAGGGCGTGGCCATCGTGGCCGACACGGCGGCGAGCTCAATCGGATCGGTGCACTCCGCGGCGATCGCCAGTGTGTCTGCGCCGCCGGCCAGCCACGCTTCGAGCAAGATCTGCCCTGCCCGCAGTGTCGTGCCGCGCGACTGGCTCGCAATAGCCGCGGCGAGCGTCGGGTCGTCGTAGCTCGCGAGATCCCAGCGGCCTCGCAGGTACGCCAGCAGCCACGTGATGCGCACGCCCGCATAGCTCTCGCCCATCCAATACACGGGACCGTGGAGCTCGGGGTGCGCGTTGAGAACGGCCAGCGCCCCGAGCAGCCAGTCCGCGGCGTCGACGTACTCGTTGAAGACGGTGGACGCACACGCTGCGTCGTCGGGTGGGCCTCCGTCGAGGATGTCATAGGAATAGCCGGCCTGACGCGGGTCCAGGTAAACGAGGTTGGCGACCGCGGTGAGGGGGGTGAGGTTCGGGACGACGGCGCCGCCGTCGAGGGCGACCGTCATGGGTCCCGTACCGTACGCGCGCACGATCTCGGCCGCGAACCCGTTCGAAAGGAAGACGATCGGAGCTTCCGCGGGCGCGACGTCGGCCGGGCGCAGGTCGTAGAACAGGCGGGAGGTGGCGGCGAGGTGGATCGGTTGCTCTCTGAGAGTCACGTCGCGAGGTGGAAGGGATACGAAGCTTGCTTCGGTGGAAATCGCGGGAAGAGACGCGGCGTCGGGGCGTGGTGTGGCGATCGAGGGCGAGGGTGCGGCTTGGCACGCGGAAAGCGCGATGGCGAGAAGGGCCGCGCGCGCGTCGCACCGGAACATCGACGAGACCATACCGCGAGAGCGAGAGCGCGAATACGGCCAGCCGTTGTGCCTCGGCTTTCGCCCGTCGAGATCGACGCCGCCGAAGTCGGGCACCGCCAGCCGTTGTGCCTCGGCTTTCGCCCGTCGAGATCGACGCCGCCGAAGTCGGGCACCGCCGTAAGAAGTCAAAGTCGGGCGACGGCCGTGCGGCGCTACGGTCGAAATGACCGCAGCGCGGACGCCGGAGCTTCGATCATGAAAAGCGCAGAGGCGCATGGGTAAGGGGCTTGGTCTTGGCTTTCCTTTCGCAATTACGACGGGCCATGGATCGCCTACCCCGATGACGGTCCTTGCGATCGTTCCCGGCTCATCGGATAGTCGTGAGCAAGGGGCATGAGCATGGCGGGATGGATGGATCGGACGCGGACGGCGAGGACCGCTCTCGCGTTCGTTTGCTTGGTGGACGGGTGCGGTGGCAAAACCAATCGCCTTGACGACGCTTGGTCATCCGATCTGGACGGCGGTGTATCTGGTCAGACGGCGGCCTCAACGAGCTCCGGCATAAGCAGCTCGGGAGCCGCTGCGGCCAACTCAACCAGTTCGACGGGCTCCACCGCCATATCTTCGATGTCCGCGAGCAGTTCCGCGAACATGCCGCCAAGTTGCCAGCCGGGTGGCCCGGGTATGACCAATTGTGGGCCGGGAGGGACTGGCACCGAAAGCTGCTGCACAAGCCTCGATGTACCGGGCGGGACGTACTATCGAACGTACGATCCCATCGACGAGGACGGGGGCGTGGTTCTCTTGGCCGACGGCGGGGCGACCGGGATGGCCGATCCGGCTACCGTGAGCGAATTTCGCCTGGATAAGTACCTCGTCACGGTCGGACGATTCCGGCAGTACGTCAATGATGTGACGAGTAACACCGGTGCCGCGCCCCCCGACGGCAGCGGAATCCACACTCACTTGAATGGTGGCCTGGGGCTCGCCAACAGCGCGAGTCCCGGGACCTACGAGACGGGCTGGGACGCAACGGACTGGGACGATGACATCGCGACGGGGCCTGGCGCGACGGCCGCCTGGAATGCAAGCCTGGCCTGCCCCGCTTACCCGTCGGCTCCTTCTTTGGGCACGTGGACGAACCCAGCGGGCACCCAGGAGAATTTGCCAATCACTTGCGTCAGCTGGCAATGGGCGTACGCCTTTTGTATTTGGGATGGTGGCTTCTTGCCGAGCGAAGCGGAGTGGGGGTACGTCGCGGCTGGGGGAAGTCAGCAGCGGGAGTACCCATGGGGTTCGGCGGCTCCCGGCATGGGCAGCCAATATGCCGTTCAAGATCCCGAGGGCCTTCCGACGGCTCTCGCGTCGGTGGGCACGGCTCCTCTGGGAGCGGCCTACTGGGGCCAGCTCGACATGGCGGGCCAAGTCGCCGAGTGGGTGCTCGATACGCTTTTAGGAGTTGACGCGGGCGGCGGGGGCATGGAAGCGGCTCCCTACTTCAACCCATGCACCAATTGCGCCTATCTCGAAACTGGACCCCTCTTGGATCCGCGCACGCGGGGCGGCAGCTTGAGCTTGTTCTCCGCCACACGCCTCGATGTGCCTGTCCCGAACGCCGGCGGGGGTCAACCGAGCATTGGCTTCCGGTGCGCCAGGACACCGTCGCCACGGTAAACAAGGACGTCAGCCGCGTATCGTGTCGCCTCACCTGGCTCGAAGATGCCGTGAGCCGACATAGCCAGAAACGTTTGGCGTCGCTTGGACGAGAATCACGGCGAGCCGAGCCGCGATGCCCATCTCGAACTGTACCCAGGCCGTGGGTAGTTCAAGGCACGACAGCGCCCGCACGGCCCCTTGCACGCCATCAAGCCGCGCGGTAGAAAAAGAACCCATTGGTTCAGTGTAAGGCGAACCGTCTCGATGCCTCGTTCGCCGCGCTCTCGGACGCCACCCGTCGCGGCGTTCTGGAGCAGCTCGGTCGTGCAGACGCTTCGATCACGCACCTTGCCGAGAAGTTCCACATGACCCTGACGGGCATGAAGAAGCACGTCGTTGTCTTGGAGCGGGCCGGTCTCGTGACGACAGACAAGGTCGGTCGCGTACGGACCTGCAAGCTGGGGCCGCGCCGGCTGGAGGACGAGACGGCATGGATCGAGAGGCACCGCCAGCTCTGGGACGCACGCTTCGACGAGTTGGAGAAGGTTGTCGATGAACTGAAACGGAAGGAGTAGGTCGATGGATGCAAGAGGAGAGAGTGAGCCCACCGCCATGAAGAACCGCACGACGGCGGAACGGAAGTCCGAGCGTGAGCTCGTCGTCACGCGAACCGTCAACGGCCCGGCGCGCATCGTGTTCGAGGCGTGGACCAAGCCCGAGCTGCTCAAGCGGTGGTGGGCACCGAAGTCGACGGGCCTGATCCTGTTGTCCTGCGAGGCGGATGCTCGTGCCGGGGGCACCTACCGCTTCGTGTTCGGCCACGATTCCTCGAAGCCTTTGGAGTTCTTCGGTAAATACATCGAAGTGACACCGCACTCGCGCCTCGTCTGGACGAATGACGAAGGTGATGGTGACGGGCCCGTCACCACGGTGACGTTCGAGGAACAAGGTGGCAAGACGCTGCTGGTCATGCACGATCGCTATCCCTCGAAGGAAGCTCTCGACGGCGCCATGGCCTCCGGGATGTGCGCTGGGATGCGCGAGACGCTCGAGCAACTCGACGAGCTTCTCGTCATCCTGGGCGCGAGTGTGTCAGGGGTCATGAAGTCGCCGAGCCCCCATCACGCTGCCGGAGGAAACCTCGCAGTGGCGGACAGGACGCGACCGACTGATGTACGGACGGTGATGCGAGCAGTCGGATTCGGCAGACCGTCGCGCGCGAACATCGCGACGTAGGCGGCTGCCGCGGCCGGATCGGCGCTGGCCCGCCAACGCGATAACTTAAAGGTCGCCCAACCCGGCGACAAGCGCGCGGCGAACCGTTGCGAGAGCACGGTGAAACGCGTCACGTCGTCGGCGAGCGCGAGTTCTCGCGACGCTGCGGCCCGCGCGAGGGCGGCATCGTCGGCACCGAACCCCGCGGGCGGCGGGGGCGCAAGCACGACGGCGTGTGAGATTCGGTCTGCGTGATTCTGCGCCAGGTGGAGGGCAACGAGCGTACTCATCGAGTGACCGACGATCGCGAACCGGGGCCAACCCAGTGCGTCGGCGAGAACGAGGACGTCGCTCGATGCTTCGACGACGGTGAAAGTACCCGTGCGTCCCCGCGAGCGGCCGTAGCCGCGGAGATCGGCGAAAGCGAACGTGAAGCGCGAAGAATCGAGATACATCCGGGCTCCGTCCCATGTCGACGTGTCGCACAGCCAGTCGTTTAGGATGACGACGTGCGAAGGGCCGGATCCCAGAAGCTCATGGCCCAGAGGGGGTGTGATGTCGTTGGCGCTCATGGGCGCCTATTCTACCCCTCGCGCTAATTCGGCGGTGTGCACACCCCGAACGTCGTACGGCGGCGCAGCCATTCGAGGAGCGTTTCGCTGCTCGGACCCCGACCCCGAGGTTCACCGCGTGTTTACAGAGGTTGGTGACGGTTCGCTGCGCCTGACTCTCTTGGCAAGCCAATCGCACGCGCGAGACCGCAGGGCAACTCCCGTTCACGATTTCACCAATCGTTCGGAAAGCGATTCTCCGATCAAACGAAGGCTTTGGCGTAGAATCGTTGCCGATTGCGCCGACGTCGTATGTGGTCGCGTCCTGGAGCGCTCCGGCCGTGTATGCCCCGGCGTGATGGATCACGACCTAGCCGTCACCCGGCGCATAGGGCTGCAGCTCACTTGCACGCCGCGAGCCCGCAGGGTGGCCGCCTCCGCGATTACGACGTTGTCCAACCGACGCAGGCGCCGTTCTCGATCTTGATTTGCAGGCTATAGCGCACCCCCATCCGCCAATACTTCCAGGTCTCCTGTGCTTTGTCCTTGTAGACGTGGATAGACACCCCATCCGGCTCGCCGAACATCTCGCGGATCATGTCGACGGTGTCACCCTGCGACAATTCCTTGGACGCGATGCGATTCGCGCCCACCTCGCCGAACCGTTCCCTGAGATCCCGAACGTATTCGGCCTGCCACGAGGCACGCTGGCGCAATGCCTTCCTGGTACGCGCAAGCGCGATCGCACGCTTGACCATCACGAGGATGGAGGTCGCGAGAGCCCCGACGACGAAAGACCTGACAATGACGCCGGGGCCAAACTGGTTTGCGACCCGCACCGCCAGCTTGAGCGCGAGTGAGATGAGAATTATCTTGCCGATCGCGGGGCCACATCCGCTCGGGCGAGCCGAAGGTGTCGTGATCTCCAGTCCGGCTCGGCAGCACGGACATCTCAGGCTGCTGTCGTTCCGCTCAGACGGGCGGATGCTATTGGTTCGCATGACCCCATATCGGTCGGGGCCTGGGAGAGTTGTCGGATACCGACGGCCGTTCGTCGTCAGCCCGATACCAGCGGGCGTCGGCTGCCGTCTGCCGGCGAAGCCGCAGGTTGTCGTCGCTTACGCGTACCACGAGAAATTTCAGGCGGAGCGCGGTCAAACATCGCACGCGGACGTCATGGCGCGGATCGAAGCGAAGCTGGCCGCTCTTGAAGACCCGCGTCCGTGACGACGTCGGTCAAGTGGACGGAGCAAGCCGAACTCGACGTCGACGAAATTATCGCATTCATCGCGGAAGAGAATCCGCGCGCGTTCGTCCGTATGGTCCACGAAATCCGGGGTGCTGTCCCCCAGCTCGCGCTCTTCCCAATGCTTGGAGGTCCGTCCGCTTCCCGACCGGCCGATCGCGGCCACATGGCGCTTCAGTTGATCGGTCCAGGTCCACGGGATCCTGCTCGAAAAGGAGCACGATCTCCATGGCGTGGCCGCCCTCCACGGTTTCTGTCATTGGGCGGCGCTCATGGGCAACACCAGACGAAATACGTACCAGGATTATTGTCTGCTGGGTCGGTCATTGATGAGGTCAGGGTGCAGGCGGCATAGATGCCGACGCAGTCGCCAGCCTCAAGGGATGCGCCCGTGCAGAAGGAAACGCGCTGCGTGCACGCCGCGTCCGATGCCCCATCCGCGCTGGGTGGGGCGGCGGTAACGTCGAGTTCCCCGCCGTCAGCAGCCATCGGCACGGTGGCCGCCTCGAGCCCCGCCTCGGACGCCACGGGCGCGGGGCCAGCTTCGCCGGAGGCGTCAACCGTGGGCAGGAGCGGGGCCACGTCCAAGACGTTGACCGTGCCTGCGTCGGTCACGTCGCCGGCGTCCTCAGCAATCGAGGCCGCCGCGACGACCTGACCGGTTGGCGCGTTGTCGTTCACGCCGAAGGGTGTGGCCTTCGATGCGCATGCGGCGAGCAGTACCGTCGCCAGTCCGATCCTCTTTGTCATCGCCTGTTTCCTTGCCTCGCGTCGCTTGACGCGCTCTCGAATCGAGCCGAGCGCTTGCCCCTCGATTTTTTCTCATCCTCTCACGTCACAGGCCGAATTCCCTGCCGTTTTGCTGAAGGTCCAAGCGTCCTCGCTGAACCGAGCTCGGAGCACACGGGTGCTACGCGGGTCCAGGCCGCGCAGCAGTCCCGTGCATCCTTCGACCCCCTCGCGTTCCAAAGGGCGCTCTCAGAGTCGGGGAGAGCGCCTGGCGTGGCAGCGCCGAGGGTCGCGCATTCCCCGAGACGACGCGACGAGGGCCGCCGGAGTTGATCATGGTTGAGGAGGAGGTCGATGGGACCGCGTCGAGGCGAGAACCCGAGCGGCTTCGGCCCGAGGTTTTGCACAGCAAGCCGATTCCTTCCGCGCTTTCGAGGGGAGCCTCGGCTCGAGTGGCTGCGGCGTCGTAGGCGTCCACGATGACGGGGTGGAGCACGGTTCACCATCGCGTCGAGGCGTTGCCAAGGCGGCGGACCGAAACGCGAAGTTCCGACAACGGGCCCTGAATTTCGCGTGAAGCGCCGAGAGCTGCGAGGCCGCGATTTTCGTTCACTGGACGATTCGAGGCGACGAGAACAACGTGAGGGAAACGCGAATGGACGAACGGCCACTTGGGGCGCGATCCTCGCGGTATGAAGCCTCGCGTTGTCGCAGACTACCGAACGATGTTGTGGGCGTACGTATTCTTTCCGGCTGTGGCACTCGTGCCCTACGCAAGTCCGCGGCTTCTCGGACCGATGCTGCCCCTTGCCCTGTACGTTGGCTTCTGTGCGGGCGTGTTTGCGCACAACCACAACCACTGTCCGGTCTTTCGACTCCGCTCGATGAACGGTTTGCATGCTGCGTGGATCTCGGTGTTCTACGGCCACCCAACCTTCGTTTGGGTTCCGACTCACAACCAAAACCATCATCGATTCTTGAACCGGCCGGGAGACGCCACGATCACGTGGCGCTACTAAAAAAAGAACACTTGGCTCGTGGCGTCCACGTACTTTTTCGCGTCTGCGTATTGGCAGAGCGCCCTAAGCAAGGACTTTGTCCGACGCGCCAAAGAGAGCTCTTCGCGCCTCTACCGGCAGATCTGCGTTCAGCGCCGAACGTTTTCCGGGACACACGCCGGACTCCTCGCCTTGGCCATCGGGCTGCACGGATGGCGCCTCGGCCCGCTCGTCTACCTTGGGACGTTTGGAGCTTCGTCGGCGATGGGCCTTTGGGGGATGTCCTTCATCAACTTCATTCAGCACGTGCATTGCGACCCCTGGTCGGCGCATAATCATTCGCGCAACTTCATCTCAAGGTTTGGAAACTGGCTCGCGTTTAACAACGGCTTCCACACCGTGCATCACGATCATCCAGGCGCCCATTGGAGCCACCTTCCCGAGCTTCATGCGGGAATCGTCCATCTGATTCATCCGGAGCTGAGGCAGTCGAGCATCCTCGGCTTCTGTCTGCGCTCCTATGCGCTCGGAGCGATCTTCCCGCGGTTTCGAACGCGGCAGATTGGCCGTCCGGCCTATGCGACGGTTCGATGACGGCCTTGCTTCGGCGCAGTCGACGTGGGGGCGCGACCATTTGCGAGTCGTCGGCGCAGAGTCGCCCATGAAAACGCGCAAACACTGTGGTGCGGCGGGCCCCATGACGAAATCCGACGGCCGGCAGCCCGCCCGCGCGCCATTCAATAGCTATCGACTTCGACAATCGCTGGGGGCGAAGGCCTGTGGGGCCTCTTGGGGGACATCGTGACCGATACCTGTGAGAATCCGGTGCGAATATTCGCCAGAAAATTGCTTGGTATAGGACGTGCCATCCTCGGTCGACCCATCGAAGTCACTGGCAATGGTGATCGTCGGCACCGCGACGGCCCGGCGGGTCGCGAAGATGCGCTCGACGCGTTCGGCCCGAATGCCAACCGGCCAATCCGGTAGCGGTTCTCTTGGATAAAGCCGAATTGGTCATCGGCTGCATCCATGGTCCTGCTCTGATGCCGCTGGGGCACGCGTCCGTTTTCGCAGGAGCGGCCCGGCCTCGCGCTCCGCTGCGCTCCCCGAAGACATCGCCGTGGAACCGCGCGCGAAGACCGTGTTCGCGATGCGAGGAGCTACCCGGGTTATATGATGGCCGAGGGCCGCGTCGCGCTGGTCTTTGGAGGAAGCGCGACGACTCAAATTTGACCATGCCGATGTACGCCGTCCTCGTCGCTGTCTTCTTCATCTCTGCGCTCCTGGCGAGCGCGTTCGTGACTTTCCAATTCGCGCGCGTGGTGGTGCCGCGTCGATGGCTCACCGTGTGGTGGGTGCGGCATCGGCGCTGCACATTGGGCGTCTACGGTGCCTGGTTCGCAAGCTACGCCGGCTTCATCGCGCTCGGCACGGGGCCCGATGACCTGTCCTTATACCCACCGCGGGAGACCTCGCCCTACCGGCTGCCATGGCGAGCGGGTGTGTCGCGGCTCGTCGCCCAGGGCAACCGCAGCTTTGCGAGCCACCGCGGCGGCCACCTTCGGGCGTGGGACTTCTGGATGCCGATCGGGACGGACGTCCTCGCTGCGCGCGCTGGAAAGGTCGTGGAAATCGAAGATCGCCTCGACGGCATCGGTTTCCGCCCAAACTTCGTTACGGTGGAGCACGCCGACGGCACTCGTGCAATCTATGCCCACGTACGCAGAGGGAGCGCGACCGTGAGGGTCGGCGACGACGTCCTTCGAGGACAGGTCATCGCGGCGAGCGGCATGGTCGGGCAGACTGTGTTTCCCCACCTTCACTTTGTCGTGACGACTCACGACGGCGCCGCATCGTTGCCGATTTCGTTCGCCGACGTGCCCGAGGGCGTACCACTCGCGGCACACTGGTACACGTCCGCCAATGGTGCGCCTTGAGGTCCGAACGTGACTGTCGGCAGTGGGTGGGGGCCAAACAAATTCCGGTCACGGCCGCCCGGCGAGGTTAGGGCGACCCCTCGACCGCTGATGGAGAACCGGTGCCTCCTTCGCAGCGCTCGCGATGGCTTCGAAGAAATCTGCGCTGCGCATGTGCGGGTCCCGCTGCTCGTTGCACTGCTGCAGAGCGTCATCGGCGAGCGGCTCTCGTATCTCGACCCTCCCTTGCGTCGATCTGGCTTCCTCCGCTCGAAAGCACAGAAGGTAAGTAAGGGTGACGGCACTTTCATGGGACGGTGCATCGGTCTCATTCGGGACGATCGGGCAAGTCGCGCCCAAGTTCAATCGCTGCGCGCTAGTCGGCTGCAGGTTCTATTTGGCAAGTCGCATAATGTTGCCGCCCTGATCGCTCCAATACACGGCATTGGAGTCGGCCGCGATCGCCACGGGATTCGTGTCGCGGGCGATGACAGTGGCTGTCCCGCCGGTCTTTGGCACCCTCATGATTGTGCCAACGGTTACCCCGTCAACCCAGTAGACATAGGTGTCGTCGATAGCGATGGCGCCGGCGATTCCAGAGCCTGTTGTGGCATTCGAGAGCACCAAGCTGGTGATGACCGTGCCCAGCGTAACGGTGGTTCCATCGCTCGCGATGCGCGCGATGTAGCCGTTGGCGTCGCAGTAGACCGCGTCTGTGTCGGAGACGAAGAACTCACAGCCCTGCGAGGCTCCGGCGACCACTGCCGGAACACCGCCGTCGACGACACCTGCGCTGAGGGGGAACGACGCGACCTGATTCGGTCCCGGCCCGCCAGCTAGGAAGACGGTCGTGGAAGTGACGCCAATCGCCCCGTAGTCTCCAATGGTTTGGCTTTGCTCGAAGTTGGCAAGTGTCGAAACGCTGAAGGGGCCGGCCGCGGGCGCCGTCATGTCGCGACGAGCCTCCGCGGAGCCAGAAGCGGATAAGGACGACGGCGCGGACGAAGACGACGGCGGCGATGAGGGTGCGGGGATGGCCCCAGGCGCAGCCGCAGCGGGCGAAGGAGGACCTGGCTCGGCCACGTCGAGGATATTCATGTCCAGCGCGATGCTGATCGCGAGGGCGGCTGCGTCGATGAGGCCATGGCATCCCGCAGGACCCGAGCGTAGTTCGCGGACCCCGCGGGATAGTCCACTCTCGTCGACGAGTCGAACGTGCGCCACGAACGTTGGCCCCTCGGCGGTTACTTCGACGACGACCGTGGTCTTCGCCCACGGAAAGAAGGGATCGTAACCGACCCGCTCCTTGACGGCCTCCCGCAGGCTGACCTCGTCAGGACAATGGGCCCCCGCCGGATCGCGGACGTACACCAGTCGCGCTGAGGGGCTTGCACTGGCGCAGATCGGGAGAACGAAGAAGCCACCTAACGCGGCCGCGGTCGCCGCCATGCGGAACATAGAGGACATGATAAAAGGAAGGGTCCGGCTCCTATGGAACGCAGGAATTATCGGTCATTTGACGCGCTGAAGGGTTTGCACCGGATTGGGAATCGTGGAGTCGGCATAGTGGACGGCGTGGTTACGTCGCTGTTCCTCTCGTAGGTGGACTTGCCAATAGGCGTGAAAGTCGCCGCTGGCACGAAGCGCGCG
>JBEKFX010000141.1:0-12383 GCA_050013115.1 Polyangiaceae bacterium | reverse complement strand
GGACCCGACGACAATTACTCGAACCGTGTCGCACCCCATCGAGGCCCTGCGAACAATCCACCTGGAGGCACCCTGCAAGAATAATTGACGCCTACCTGCAGAAATAGTTGACGTCGATCACCTGCGGAAGAGCCGAAGATTGGGGGGCGAGCTGCCCGGTCAAAAGGGGTCATGTTCGCCATCGGCCTCGGTGAGGGCGAGGCGAACGACACGTCGGTAGAGTCGCAGGGCGAGTTGGAGTCGGGCGGCGTGGCGCAGGACAGCCCGGGCGCGCCGCCGTACGCAGGGCTCATCGTCGGACGCGGGGTCGCGCACGAGCGGGTGTTCGAGAATCAGGGCGCGTTCGAGTGCGCGCAGAGCGGCGTCAGCGACATCGAGGACGATGATTTCGGGAGCGAAGAGCAGTCGTCGGAACTCGTCGACGGTCATCGTTTTCGCGCCGCGGGGGCGGGCTTGGGTTTTGGGGATTGGGCGTAGAGCTCGAGGAAGAGCTTTTCGTCGAGTCGGGGCAGCTCGCGATCGGCGGCGACGGTGAGCAGCTCATCGGCCAGATTCATCAGGACGCGGTAGTTTCCGGTGGCGTGGTCGGCGAGGGTGACGCGAAGCTCGCTGGTCATCAGCGACTGGTTGCCGGCGGCGACGAGCAAGTGATCCAGACACGCCAAGAGCTCGTCGCGCGATGCGTAGTCGAGCGCCAAGCGCCGCCGGATGCGCGAGCCCAAAGGCTGCAGCTCGGGCGAGCGCAATCGCTCGGGCAAGCGGGCGTCACCGGCGAAAACGACGCAGAGCAGTTGTTTGGAATCGAGCTCTTTACTGGCGAGAATGCGGAGCTCACAGAGCACGGGGGTGAGGGCTTCTTGGGCTTCGTCGATAATGAGTACGGGGCGGCAGCGGCTCGAGGCGATGTGGTCGGCCCACCGGCTGCGCAGCGCCTTGAATCCGGCCCATCGATTATGGGAAGCGAGCGGCACGGCGAAGAGGTCTCCGAGCTCGCGATAGAAGTCCATGGTGCGGCTTTGAGGATGCTCGACCGTGCCGACGAGGACATCGGGCAGCGCGCGAAGTCGTTCGGCGAGAAGTCGCAAGGCGATACTCTTGCCGGTGCCTGGGTCGCCGGTGAGCATGGCGAATCCGCCGTCGGCGATGCCGAGCTCGATGCGACGAACGAAGCTGTCGACCGCGGGGCTGGTGAAGAGAGCCTCGGGAGGAACGTCGGGCCGGAAGGGATTGAACTTGAGTCCGTAGATCGAAAGCAATTTGGTCATGGGTCCTCGGGTGGGTTTTCGGTGGAGTCGTCTTTTGGCAAGTAAGCGGGCGGCAGCCCCGTGGCGGCGTAATCGGCCATGAGCGCGCGCAGGTGCGGGGCGATCCCGACGGGCACCGCGGCCTCGTCGGCGTCGGGGCCTGCGACGACGCGTCGAACGCGCTCGGCGTTTCGGGCCTTGTCGAGAGGCAGCAGCGTCGCGAGGTGGTTTCCCGAGCGGGGGTCCACCAAGCCGATACTGGAAAGGTCCCAGCGGGCAACGCGAAGTCGCAACTCGAGCAGCGTGCGGTACGCGGCGGGGACTTCGAATCGGATCCCCTCGACGGTGACGGTGCCGTCGCTTCGCCGCTGTTTGCGCGAGACGTCGGTCCGGAACGCGTGCCGGAGAGCGTCGGAGCTCGGGCTGGGTCGGCCGACGCTCGGACCGCGCAGATAGCGGGTCAGGGGCGATTCGCGAATTTCGGAGTGGTCTTTGCGCTGATATTCTTCTTCAACCCAAGCTTGCGTGGCGCTATTGAGGAGCTCCAGTGAGAGCTCGGGCTCGCCCTCGAGCATGGGCAAGAGACGTCCCTCGATTTGGCCCCAGAACGATTCCTGCTTTCCGTTTTGCTCGGGCGAATACGGCAGCGTGGTGTGATGAACAATGCCGAGGCGCTCGAGTCCCTCGGTCGTCTCGGCGGCGAGCATGGCGGCGCCGTTGTCCGTCAGAAGAGCGCGTGGCAGTGCGCGCTTCTGGAAGGCTTGGGACAGGCCGTGGATGAGGGACTCGGCCGTCTCGTCGAGGTACCACTGCAAGTGGCAGCAAAGGCGCGAGCGGTCGTCGAGCACGCCGAGCAGCTGCGGTTTGAGCCATTGCCCTCCGGCGGTGAGCACGGGGCGCGACCCTTGATGAAAGTCCAAGTGCCAAAGGCCGTGAACGTGAGCGACTTCGTATGACCGTGTCTCGCGCACCGCGAACGGCTCGTCCTCGGGCCGGTCGCGATGGCGGCGCTTTCGGGCGCGAAGCAGGCCCTGCTCTTTCATGTATCGGCAGAGCGTCGGGTAGCTCGGCACCAAGCCCAGACGCGGGTCCTCGCGCGCGAGCGCTAGCAGATTGTCGTGATGGAGTTGAAAGCTCCATCGAGGATGATCGCGATGCTGTTTGGCTATCGCCTCAACGAGCGCGGGCGAGATCTTGGGATGGGTGCCCGCGTGCGAGGGCACCTTGCGCGCAAGGGCCGATAGCGGGTCGGGGGCGTCCCGAGCGGTGTACCACCAGCGCTCGATCGTTTTGAACGAGAAGCGGACTGCGTCGCCATGGGTTGGGTTGCGCCAGGGTCGTGACGCCAAGTCGGCAATGCGTGCTTTGAGCTCACCGTCATCGGCGGGAGAGGCCAAAAGCGGACCCAGGATCTGAAAACGCAAACGTGCCCATCGCATCCGCGCGCTCGGCGCGTTGTCGTCGTTGGCCATTGGCCCTCCGGGCCGCCGCGCGGTCGCGGTCGGCGAACGAGAACCTACGCCGATGGGAAAAATGCGGGCAGCGCCATCTTCTGCGCGAACCGCATCGCCCGGTGCCGCTACATCGCGCCCCTCAGAAAACGCGACCCGTCCGGGCAGCTCGTCGTCGTGAGTGGTGCGAGCCACGCGAGCAGCTTTGCGACGGCGACGGGGCGTTCCGGCGCGAGACGCTCGAGGAACGAAACGGGCAGTCGCTCCCGAGCGGGAGCCGGGACCAGACGCGCGGAGAGCTCGACGAATGGGGCACTCGTCATGAACGGACCTCGCCACCAGCGCAGCCAGCGGCGCATGGTGCGCGCCGGCACTTTGGTCGCCCGCACCGCCGCCGCAACGGCCATCGTCGTGAGCGCGACCGCGCTCGCCATGATGACGACGGCGCCAACCGTAAACGCGGCGGCCGAGGAACCGGACCGACGGCGGCATGGCCCGACGGCGACAACCCTCGCGGCCGCAGCACAGGCTGAATCGGCGCTCGAACGCCGCAGCCGCGAGCGCGATAGGCAATCCACGTGGCTTGCGCCCGTGATCGCCTCGATACAGCGGCCCTTCGCAGTGGCGGCACGGCTCCTGCGCCGCCCGCTCGACGATCGCTGCGTCTATGGCGACAAGCCCCTCAAAAAACTCGATCCCGAACTCGAATGCGTTGAACATAGCCTCCTCCTTGTCTCGACAACTCGGAGGCGAGCCCCTCGGAACGACTTGTTGCAAGTTTTCTGGGGGGCCGCGTTTGTCCGCCCCTCGAAAAACTCGATCAGAATCGAGCCGGAGACACCCTCAACTCACGTGACGCTGCTCAGCCCGTTGACGTTCGTAAGACGCCCTCACTCTTGATCGTGTGCACCCAGCTCAGCGCGTTGGACATGAATGCCGAGGATCGGATGAACGTAAACAGGACGCCGCTCTCGCGGACGGCATGCTCTCCGCGGGCGTGCCGAGACCCGGTGCCTACCCCGGTGCTCACGTCCAGTGTCGGGAGCTTGACCAAGTGGCGCACCCCCGCGGCCTTGGCGGCAAACGCGGCAGCACGATCTCGGACCTCGAGATCGGGACCACTGTTGAGTAGAAAGACGTCGCTAATGCCAGCGAGCGCGCTCGAGATGTCGGCTAGATCGCCAACCCGGACCTCGACGCGGTCCCCGAAGAGCCGGCGCGCCTTCTTTGGATCGCGCACGAAGACGCACGGGCGGTCTCCGCGATCGATCAGACGCTGCGTGACGAGCGATCCGACGTTCCCGGTCGCTCCGGTAACGAGACAAGTCACGAGAGCTTGATCCATCCTCGAATGACGTCGAACGCGAGGCGCCTCTGACCGGCGAGCGTGAAGTGGAGCCCGCCGTCCATGAGCAGCTCGGGCGCGGGCGGGGTGCCGAGAATCGAAAACAGGTCGACTGTCGGAGCGTCGATGTCCCGAATGGCCGCCACTACCCGTGCGATGTCCTCGTTGCGGAAGCGGACACCGAAGCGCGATAGGCCGCAGTGGTTCGAGACGCGCTCCTCATTCACGGCCGGAGGCGTGATCCACAAGCACCGTGCCTTCGTCTCGTGCGAGATCCGCTGGTGCAGCTCGCGCAGATTCCGCACGGTCTCCTGGTGATCGACGAGCGTCTTGCTCGGCTTTGGCCCTTGCGTGCGCGCATCGTTCACTCCGATGAGAAGGAGGACCCAGTCGGGCTGCTGCGCGACTACTTCGCCGATGCGAATCAGCCCGTGCGTCGTCGTGTCACCGGGGGCCGCGTTGATCGCCACCGAGGCGCCGCGCGCAGTCAAAAGGTCCTTCAGGATCACGGCCCAAGACTGCGGGTCCGACGTGTGGCTGTCGCCGAACGCGATGATCCGGGCGCCCTCTTTCAAGGGGAGGTGATCGATCATCGCGGTGACGGCGGACTCGGAGACCAACTCGCGCGCGGCTTCCTTGGCGCCCCCTAACATCCGCTCGTGCTCGGCGGCGTGTACGTCGGGAGGAAGCCCGAGAAGAGCAGCGCGGACAGCCTCCGAGAGGGCTGCCACGCCCGGCAGTGAGCCTAGGGTCTTTTCCGGTTGAAGGACTTTGAGGAGCCAGCGCTCTGTTCGGCCGATAGTTGCATGCGTTCCGCCTTCCTTTTCGACGCTGAAAACTAGGCGTGAATGTCTGCTCCGTCAGCTCGCGTTCGTGCCTTGCACAAGCACCAGGAATCGCAGTCGAGTGAAGCCGCTTCGCACCGGTTGCTCAGATCCGGGGTCGTTCTTGTTCTTCGCGCGAGGGTCGCCACCTTCGGAGCTCCGCGCCGGCGCCCGCGCGCGTCACGTCATCCCGCGCTCTCCCGCGACCGCTTCCACCGTCGACGGCAGAGTGCTGGTTGAGGCCGACGCGGCGAGCACCGCATTGGTGAATCGCCGTACTCCGAACGCGGCGTCGCTCGCCGGCGCGTACTCGACAACGCCGAGCCCCGCGAGAGTCGCCTCGCCGTACGCCACGCGATTCCTCAGCGTCGTGTCGAGGACCTCGACGTCGAGATCCCCGAGCGCCGCGAGCGCGAGCTTTGCGAGGGTGGTTCGGTCGGCTCGGTTCAGACGATCACGGGGCGGAGCTCTTCGCGCATCTGTCGCGCCTCGTCGAGAACACCGATGGTCTCGCGGAGCGCCAAGACGTCGGCGGCTCCGGGGATGACCGGCATGATCACGAGCTCCGACGCGAGCATGGCTGCGCGAGTCTCGGCGCCCATGCGCGGCGGGCAGTCGATGACCGCCACGACCTCGGACGCAGCAGTTCGTGCGGTGCTTCTGCCACCTCGCCGACCGCTGATCAATCGCGCCGGTTTGCCTTCGACCGCAACGAGTGCGCGTCACGATTCGCCGCGCGCCTGCACAGGCTCAACGGTAGCCACGCGCGAGCGAGTACTTCGCTCCCGCCTCGAAGGCCTTCGGGCCGGGCTGGAAGAACCCGAACGCATCCGCGAGGCGACCGACCGTGTTGAACGCGAAGCAGACGGCAAGGGCGTCCTCGACCTGATCGCGCGAGACGCCTGCGGCCAGGACCGCCCTCATGTCGTCCACGGTCACCGCGTGCTCGCGCGTCAGCTTTCGCAACATTCGAAGGGTGGCTCGTAGCGGCTCTTCGATGGGCGCGGTGTCGAGGTTCGAGAGCACCGCCGCGACCTTCGCTTCATCCCCGTACGCGCGTCGAGCGACCGCGGAGTGCGCGTGTTTCGCGGCCGGGTGGCCCTCGCGAAGCGCATGCACGAGAGCTCCGTCGTCGGAACGGGCCAGGATCGAGGCGGGCTGAGACATGGGGACGTCGAATGGGCTACGGACACTGAACAGAGTTGGGGCCAGGGATCGCGCGCATTAACGTTAGGTGAATCTGGGCCCTCGCGCCGGCCCACATTTCGACGACCAAGCGCTTTCATGGCGTGGCCGTGGCCGTGTGACGCGCGCACGCGGCGCCCGTAGTCGACGGAATACGCCTTTTGCGGAGCGCTAAAGCGGAAACGAGCTCGATGCGAAAAATCGTTTTCGCGGTAACCGCCCCCTTCTTTTGTGCGCGCCCGAACGATTCGGCAGATGGCGGCACTGAACCGAGAGCGGGAAGGCCATGCAGGATATCGACTGCAATCGCTCCGGCAGGCGACGCGCTTGACACCGCTCTCGAGCGAAGTCACAAGCATGAAAGGAACTCCTGCGACGGGAGCCACGGGCGGGTAACTCGGATGAAAACGGATTGGGTGGGCATCCTGGAAGGCGCTTACCGGCTCGACCTCACCACGGAAGCCTGGATGCGAGGGATCATAAACGCGATTCAGCCGTCGGTCGACGAGGGTTTGGGAGTTGCCGGTATCGTTTATCGCGTGACGCCTGAGGGGCGGCTCGCACATCACCTAAGCCATACGACGAGCGAGTGCTCGACGGAGTTGCGAAATCTCATAAAAACTGGACTCGCGGGGCTCGATCCCGAATTTGTCAAACGCAGCTACCTTCGTGTGCGTGTCGGGATGTCGAGCGAAGTCCCGGGCTGGCGCGAAACGAATACGTACAACCTGGGTAGAGGGATCGGCGTCCCCGACGCGCTTGGGATTAATGGAATGAATCCGGGGGGCACAGGATGTCTCGTTCTGGCTTTTCGCGCGACGATTGGGCGCCTCTCTCCCAGCCGAAGAGAGAGTCTCGCGCGCGTCGCCGTTCACCTGGCGACCGCTTACCGACTGCGCCTGCGCATGGCGATGGACCTCCAGGCCAACCCGACCTGCCAGGCGGAAGCCGTTTTGGATGCGGGCGGCGAGGTTCACCACGCCGTCGGCCTCGCGACGCATCGACCCGCGCTCCGGGCTCTGCGCGAAGCCGTCATTGAAGTTGAGCGTGCCCGCGGCGAGCTGCGACATCGCGACCCCGACCGGGCGCTCGCCTCCTGGAAGGGACTCGTCGCGGGGCGCTGGACCCTCGTGGACCATTTCGAGCACGGCGGCCGGCGCTACGTTCTGGCCCGCGACAATGAGCCCCATGTGCACGAGCCTGGGGTGCTGAGCCAGCGCGAGCGCCAAGTGGTCGCGTACGCGACCATGGGGCGCTCAAACAAGGAGATCGCCTACGATCTCGGCATCGCCCACTCCACGGTAAAGGTCTTGCTTTTTCGCGCTCGAGCCAAATTGGGAGCGAAGAATCGTGCTGAGCTTTTGCAAATACTCGCCAAGCACGGAGCGATGTAACCCCCGTACCGTGAAACCACGCCGGGAATGTCACTTTGTGCGTCGACTCCGCCGTTGAGTTTGTCTCGGTCCGGTTTACACGAAGGATGTAACCCGCAAGGTTGTTGCAACGCAGCTTGCCGACTGCGATTGTTCGCGAAGGTCAGCGCGAGCCTTTGCACACCGCGCACGGGGAAATCATTATGAACCGAAGACTTCACGCTGCAGCGGGTGTCCTGAGTGCGCTAGCTCTCATGGAATTTGGCGAGTCTGCGAAAGCCGCTAGTTGGCAGAACTTCACATCAACGAATCAACCAACCGTCGACAACGGTGGACTGTCGGTACCGATCGGAGGCAACGCGCTCATCGCCGCTTGCGAAGACCCATCGGACGCTGGGTATTACGATCTCATGGTGCTCGGTGAAAGCTCGAACTCGAAAGGTCACCATTTGAGCGTCATGGAGCCAGCGACGTTCGGTAACCCCGGTTACGAGTGGAGTGGCAGCAGTGAATACTACAAGGGAATATCCATTTCCTCCGGTGGCTTGCCACTCTATCCGCAGTGGTTTGGGTGGACCGGCGTCGGCGGCCTCTACGAGAATAACACGTCGCTAGGGATTGGCCCAGGTATCTCGCAGGGGGTGGCCACCAGTGCGTGGTACGGGCGTATTTTCGTCTTGGAGGATGCCCAGTGCGCGGCCGGTGGCAATCCGCACGGAAATTGCGTGTCGACGGACATCGTCGCGTACGGATATCTAGGAAGTATGAACGGCAGCCCAGGAGCCGCGCAAATCACGGACGACGGCGTGAGCAGCCTTAGCGAGCTCATTTACGCGGTAGACAACGCTGGAGCCGTGTGGACCTACAGCTTGAGCTCGGGCAACTGGCAGTCGTTGCCAATGAACCTATGCGGTGGTTCCGGCTCGCTCGTGGCGGGACAAATCGCGGTTACGAACAACACGATTTTCGCGCTTCAAGAGACCAAACCCAACCCCGGAGGCCATGCCGGTGGCGCTGTCTACCAGTACCTTACCGACCGCTGCTGGTCGAAAATCTCCCCCTTGGCGGCGTTTCTCAGCATCGCTCCCATGAATCAAGCGGCGTTCGCGGACACCAGCATCTACTTGTGGGCAACGGACATTCTAGGTGAAATCTACTACTACCATGACTGAAATTAGCAGGCCGCTGAAAAAGCCGCCTGCGGGGGGATCGGAAAGCTTTTCCCGTCAACTGTTTCGCATAACAGACGCGCCCGGGCAACCCGCGTGCGTCGGGCGCCACCCTCGCCCGCGCGTTGCCCACAAGCTAAGCGAGAGGCTGGCCTCATGCGAGCACCTCCTTGCCAAATCCGAGCTCGGCAATGGGTCTCGGGTTTCGCCGTGGCGTGAAGCCGGAAGTCCTTTTCCCAGGCGGAAGAGAGCATGTGCCGGCCAACACTACCCATGCCCCAATCGAGGTTAGGCCAACGGGCAGTCCGAATCGATTTTTCGGCATCAAAGCTGCGAGTCCAGGCGCGATCGATCAGGTGCGGGCCTATAACGGAACCAGCGTGGCGACAGCGCTGGCGACACACGGGGCAATCCGAGTATTCGAGGCGTTGAAGGAGATGCCGTCCGAGGCAATACATCCAAGGTTAGATGAGGAATTTGCCGGGGTAGTACTAAAGACATTGCTTGTACACGCGGCGAGGTGGGACGAAGACGCGACGGAGACCATAAAGAGCGTGGTGAACGCCGACGGTGCAATGTATCATCTGCACGAGCGCGACGAGATTTCTCGCATATTCGGATACGGAAAACCGGATATCGGGCGCGTACTCGAGTGCACCGAGAAACGTGCGACTCTTGTTGGTTGGGGAACGATCCAAGCCGGCGAAGCGAGTCAATTTCGCGTGCCGTTACCTCCGACACTTCCAGTTTCCGTCACGATCGCGTGGCTAACACCGATAAATGTAAATCATCGCATGTACCGTATGGCGAAGCTGGAGGCGTCGCCAGGGGGCGATGACAAGCTCTCGCTAAATGTAAAACCTGGCAAACAACAGCCTTCCCATATTGCTGTGGCTCGCGGAACCGTGTTCCATCGCTGCTGGGATGGTACCAAGGCAGCCGAATTTGTGGATGATGGGTATTTGGTTCTCGACATCACGTGCAAGGCGACGGCAGGCGAGTTAGATGCCGAGATTCCGTATGGCGTGGCGGTAACGCTGGAAGTTGGTGAAGGTGTCGCGATCCCCGTGTACCAAGAGATACAAGAGAGGCTCCGTTCTACGATTCGAACGGCCGTCCGCGCATCCGTTTGATCTCGCTTGCTTAGCTACAACTGCACCCACAATGCGCCGGACGACGCGATCAAGCAGGCGGAGAGGTGGCCGCTGATGCGCCATAACACCAGTCGGCCTCCTATTACATATAATAGAACTCGCCGCAGGGCTTGTACTCGGGTGCCCGCCCGGTTTCGCCTACGCCTCCGCGGCAGTCGTCTTCGGTCGGTACCCCGTGTGGAGAGCCGCTTGCTTGGTCGTCATGAATCCTCTCTTTCCTCGATGCGAAAGGACTCCGCGCGGATCGACCCCATTGTGTAGCCGGGGCCGTGGCACCTCGATGTCGATGCGCGGCAAGACGAGCTCCGCATGAAGCTCGTCTTGCTCGGTCCGCCGTCCGTCGGCCTGGACACCACGCGCGCGCCGTGAGGCGCATGGCACGAGAGCTACTTGTCGCTGGAGCTCGGCGGAATGTCGCCCGGGCCAGTTCGCGCCACCACCCAAGAACAAATCGCAGGCCCGAACGCGGAGACGGCGATGGCGCCCATCGCCACCGACGCCGCCCCCAGAAAGCCGGCAGTCATGGCCACCACACCGCCGATGGTCATCGCGTACCCGCCGACTCGCTGCGTTCGAGCCCAGTTCTCGTCCGACGAGAGCGCGAACGCCGTGCGGACACCGAAGAATGGATTGCGGCGAATTCGCGGCAGCGCGAGCCCCATGGCGACGAATAGGGCCCCGAGAAGGACCCACACCGCGCCGTCGAGCCGAGGCATCGGCGAGAGCGAGGCGCGAAGCACGAGCGATTGCACGCCCAAAGCAGTCAGGGCGAGCGCGAACGAAACGAACCGAACCGGTGAAGCATCGAGTCGATCGCGCCATCCCGGCGGCACGATCCGCGCCCCGAAGCGAAGCAGCCCGACGACGCCCCCCATCACGATGGGCCCGAACCATGCGCCCGCGGCGCGCGGCATCCAGCCGTTGGGTCGGCCGTGCAAGTCGAAATGGGTGGGCATCGGGTTCGGCAAACGGGCATACACCGCGGCCGTCAGCACGAAGGCCGCCGCTAGAGCGACAGCGGTCAGAATGTCCAACGACAGCGACTTGGGGCGAGCGACGGTCATGACGGCCTCTTCGAAGAGCGTTTGCGCAATGTGCCGACGGGAGAGGATAGATCCAGCAGCTCGGCGGCGATGTCTTCGAGCACGTTGCTCTGCAACGTGTAGACGATCATCGTCGCGCGCCGCTCGGATCGTACCAGTCCCGCCGTCTCGAGGACCTTGAAGTGGTGCGAGAGCGTCGGCTTAGTGAGCCCGAACTGCGCCGCGATCTCGCCGGCGGTGAGCGACCCTTTGCGAAGAAGCTTGAGGATTTGCCGCCGCGTGGGGTCGGCCAACGCCCGGAACGCTGGAATGTCGTCGAGCATGATTCGACGGTTCTCTATTTAGACGCGCATCGAATTATGTCAATGGCCCGCGCGGTACTGGGGGGCCCGGTCTCGTAGACGAACGACGTGAGCGGCGCGTATAGCCCCACCCGCCAAAAGGGTGCGCCGTTCCAACCACAGCGGACGAGGATTCTCTCCTAACTAAGAGGCTTTGCGTCGAGTTCGCGCGCGGCTTGCGCCCGCCGCGCGCCAAGCGCCACCTACCCGCCGCCGAGGAACTCTGCGCCGCGCCGGTCTTCGTCGTGCGTTTCGCCTTCGATCGGCTCGGCGCTTCATAGACGGGCTTGGTGGTGACCGCGACGCCCACGGCCTTCGCTCTCTCGACGACGTCGGCGGCGGAAAGCTCGGCTGATTGAGAGCGACTTTCGGACTTGCTCCGCTTCGGGGTACTGGTCTGCTCGGCGGCCATAGGTGCGGACTTTTCGCCCGGGACCGCGGGCGTGGGCAACGAAGTTGCCGCAGTTATTGCCCGCGCCCCTCGTACCGCCCGAACGCCTAACCTCCCGAGCGGCGTGCCCGGCGCCGTGCACAACGACCGTCCTACCGGGTGGCGCGAAAGGTGCTCTTAGACTCACGATGACAATCCAAACGTGCATTCGGAAGTTGGGTCCTACGGTCGTTTTGGTCGTCGGCGTCGTTGCGTGTTCGAGCTCGCCAGGACCGGGTGTCGTGACCGCGAATAACGGGCAAGCCTGTTTGGCGCGGGGCGACCGTTGCGCGTCGAACCACGACTGCTGCTCTCTCTGGTGCCCCAGCGGCATCTGCGACGGCAGGATGCCCTAATCACGAGGACGGGCTTCCGACGCGGAAATTTTCCCATCAAAGGGAGTTTCTCCGAGAGGGCGCTCCGCTTTTGGTCCGCTGAGCAAGGCTGTCGGTGGCGGACGACGAGCTGGGATCGAGGTATCGAAATGGAACACCGATGGGGCGGAGCGAGTTGCGAAACCGGGTCGCATCGGAAGTCGACTGGAGGTGCTGACCAAGTTGTGCCTTGAGGCCGCGGGCGGCCGCACAGATATCGGTCAATGCAACGCTGGACCATCTTTCTGACCGAGCGTGCCGAGCGTGAGCCCTCGCGCTGACGCGAGCCAAACGTAGAACGCGGGATTTTAATCGTTGATCTCGAGTGAGCGAGAAGGTCGCTCAATGGGGGTCGCCCCGCCAAGCGCCCGCGTCTCAAAACCCACCGGTTTTGAGCGTACAGTCACGCTGCAAATCCGATGAAAAGCCTCCCGAAAGTTCTAGGTGGGC
>JBEKFX010000140.1:0-12391 GCA_050013115.1 Polyangiaceae bacterium | reverse complement strand
CGATCATATGATTGCGTACGTACCGTCGCTCGATCTCTACCTCGACGGGACGGCGGAATACACGGGCGCCCTCGAGCTTCCCGCGATGGATCGCGGCGCCATGGCGCTCCGGGTCAACGAGGGGGACGCCGTGCTCGTCCACCTGCCTGACCCGCCGGCGGCGGCGAGTGTCCACCTGAACAAGCTCGACGCTTCCCTCGGCCCCGACGGTGCCGCCCAGCTCGACTGGCGGGCCGACGTCACCGGCGTGAGTGCGTCGGAGTGGCGCGTCCGTTTTCACGCGGACGACACGAGAAAGCAGCGTGTGCAGCAGCTGCTCGCCCAAATGCTGCCCGGCAGCGAAGTCACAGCGGTCGACTCGGGCGATCTCGAGGACATCGAGCAGCGCGTGACCATGCACGTGCGTGGCAACGTGCCGCAGTTCGGCCGCTCCGAGGGGGACAACGTGACGATCCCGGTCGGGCGCCGCGAGCACATGATTCGCGACTATGCACCACTGCCGGCGCGCCAGCTCGATGTCCGGCTTCACGCTCGGTGGACCGAAGAAGACGACTGGACCGTCCGCTTGCCATCGGGGGCCAAAGTGCGAAGCGTGCCGACTGCATCGAGAGCCTCGAGTCCTTTTGGCTCCTACGCGGTCGACGTCGAAACCGAGGGCAGCCTGGTCCGGGTGCGAACGTCGGTGACGCTCCTCGAGAGTCGTGTCCTTGCAAAGGACTACCCGGCATTTCGACGTTGGTGTGAAGAGGTGGATCGCGCACTCGGACAGCGTGCCCTGGTCGATTTGCGGTCGGCTTCCGCGAGCTCGCCAGCATCGGGGTCGGCGCGGTGATGGGCGTTCGATCGCTCGCGAGGTTCTGCGTGATGGGCGCCGCTTGGCTGGCCGCGGCGGCCGGCTGCGCAGTCGCCCTGCCACCCGGAGGTCCACCTTCGGGACGCGACTTGCGCGCGATCGCGCGAACCACGGCCGACGGAGAGGTCGTCGGTCGCTGGGCGCTATCCGAGATGTTCGCCCCGGGCGGTACGGCCCCGGAGGCAGCGGCTGCGAGGGCGCGGCTCGACGCCGTCCCGAGCGGCGGCATGTGGGCCAGTCTGGCGCGCGCGATTTTCGACGACGAGCATGGCGAGCCCCGTTTGGCGGCCGACGGCTACGTGGCCGCGCTCAACGCTTGCGTTCTCAGCCAGGAAACCGACGCGCCCCTCGTCGCGTGGTTTTCCGTGCGGCACCTCGTTTCGCTGCGCGCGGCCGTCACGAACCTCTTTGCCGATCATCGCCACGCGATCGAGGGCGTGCTCGCGCATCCCGGACATTTGGGCTGGCGGGCGGTGGCCGACCTCGAGGATTGGCGCGCCGCCGAGCTTTACGACATCGCCGAAAAAACCGGGGATGCCTACGACAAGGAGGTGTCGAAGCGCATGGGCTGTGCGCAGGCCGTGCGCCTCGCTGGCCCGTTCGGGCACGGCGCCGAGGGGGACGCGGGAAACGCATACCCCCCGGAAAGCGCGGCGCCGTGGCCTGTCGCTTGGGCGCCCGATCCGATGCGGGGCAGCGTCCCCCATGTGCTGGCCGTCACCCAGAAACGATGTCTTGCGGTGGCCGACGAGCAGGTGGAGGACGGCGTCTTCTATGTCGAGACGTTCTTCACCAGCTCGGCCGACCAGGAGATCGTCGTCGCCGTGCAGGGCGCGGTGAAGGTGTGGATCGACCAGACGCCGGTGCTCAGTCGGAGCGCCGAGCAATGGGGCTCCTGGCAGCGCTTCGGAGCGCACGTGCTCGTCCCCCAGGGTCGTCACCGCGTGCTCGCTCGGACGTTGACGCCGGCTTCGAGCGTGCGCTTGCTCAATCCCGACGGCACGGCGGCGGACCTGCGATCGGACGACGACCCGCTCCCCGGCTTTTCGGTCGAGCCACCAAGCGTTCTCGCAGACCTCAACCCCATCGACCCGTTCGTTCAAGCTGTGGCGTCCGGGGTCCGCCCGTCGGCCGTCCCTGCGGCATCGGTCGCACTGGCAGCGTACGCCGCGCATGTCGACGCCATGGACGACGTTGCGTCGGCGCTCATCGATCCGCTTGCGCAGCCGGCCGACGCGGCCCCCGTCGGACTGCTGTTCGCGTCGATGTTTGCGACCGGCGATGCCGCTTGGCCGGAAGATGCGCGTGCTCCGCGAGCCCGCGCCCTGCGGGATCGCGCGATCGAGCGCGACCCGCGCCTCTGGAGAGCGAATCTCGCCGCCATCCTCGACGGGGCTCCGCAGCGCGGCCTTTCGGACGCGGTCGAACCGCTGAGGAGACTCGCCGAGGCCGTCGCACTCGAGCCGGAGGTGACCGAACAGCTTGCCCAGCTTTTTCTGCGACTCGGGTGGCGCGGTGAGCAAATGCACGCACTCGCGGATCTCGCGGCGCACTTCCCCGACGACGTGGGCGCGCTCCGCGCGTATCTCGACGTGCTCGACGAAGAGGGGCCCGCGTCGGAGGCCGACCGGGTCGCAGCGCGAATTCGGAAGCTCGATCCGGACGCCGAAGTGGATTTGGATCGTGCCCTCGCCCGCCACGATTACGCGGGCGCGATTCGCGAGCTCAAACGTCTCGAGACCCGCCGATCCGATCGCAAGGACATCGCCACGCGGATCGCCGACGTCCTCGCGCGATCGGGCGATCCGAGTGCGGCGGCCGGGCAGCTCGAAAAAGCGCTCGAAAAGCGCCCGCGCGACGAGCAGGCGCGCTTTCGGCTGGCCGACCGGGAGTACGCCAAGGGCGATGTCTCCGCACTCCGGCGCGCGCTCGCCGCGGCGCTGCAGGCGAAGGCGAACTCCGACGACTTGCGCGCCGCGATCGACCTCATCGAAGGAACCACGGACCTCGAGCCGTTCCGGCAGGACGGGCTTGCGGTGGTCCGCGAATTTCAAGCTTGGGAGGCAATCGGGCGACACATGGACGGGACGGCCGCCCGCGTCCTCGACTACTCGGCGATTTGGGCCCACGACGATGGCTCGAGCGAAATGCTCGAGCACGAAATTCAGAAGATCCAATCGCAAGAGGCGATTCACGCGGAATCCGAGACGGATCCTCCTTCGGGCCTCGTCTTGCACCTGCGCGTCATCAAACCCGACGGTCGAATCCTCGAACCGGAGCCGGTCGCAGGCAAGCCGACCTTGACCATGCCGCACCTCGAGGTCGGTGACTTTTTGGAGGTCGAGCACATCACGTCGCAGGCGGGCGATGGTGCGCACGGGCGCCAATACATCGGCCCCCATTGGTTTTTTCGCGAAGCGGACAAGGGCTACTGGCGAAGCGAATTCGTGATGATCACGCCCGCCGCGCGTCCGCTCGAGATCGAGGCCCACGGGCTCGTCCCGGCGCCGTCCATCCGGCCGATGGGCGCCTTCGTCGAGCGACGTTGGCGCGTCGAGCTGAGCCCTCCGGCGGAGATCGAGCCCGAAAGCCCTCCTATCACGGAGTTCTTGCCGAGCGTGAGGGTCGGCTGGGGGGTATCGCTCGAAACGACGCTGGCGCGGATCGTCGACCTGGCCGCCGAGGTCACTCCCCTCGATCCGCGCCTGCGGGCGGTGGCGCTCGATGTGGTCAAGGACACCCTGCCTTCGGCAACCGAGGAGCGCGCCCGTCGCCTGTATCGATGGACCCTCGATCACGTCCAGGACGGAAAAGAGGCCGACGGGCGCCGGGTCGTGACCGGGCGCAGCGGGTCGCGCCAGGCCGCCTTTCGCTATTTGCTCCGCCTCGTCGGCATCGACAGCGAGCTTGCCCTCGTGAAAAACCGCCTCGCCACGCCTCCGCTCGGAAAGATGAGCGAGGTCGAACAATACGACGGACTCGTCATGCGCGTCGCGACCGACCGCGGCGTTCGGTGGATGACCGTGCGCGACAAGTTCGCCCCCTTCGGGTACGTCCCTGCCGAATGGCGCGACCAGTCCGCCGTGCGGCTCGTCCCGGGTATGCCGCGCGACACCGTCGACGCCCCCGGCGCCGTCGATCGGGTCGTCTACGAAGGGCGTGCCGACCTCCGCGAAGACGGCTCGGCGCTCATGGATCTCACGCTGACGTTCGACGGCAATCGAGCCATCGCGTGGCGCACGGCGGTCGACCAGATTCCCCAGGCCAAGCTCTATGACTTCGTCGAACGCCAACTGCTTGCCTCTTCGTTCGATGGCGCTCACGTACGCGAGCTGTCGACCGAATCCGGCGACTCGCTCGACAAGCCCCTCATCATGCATGCGCGGGTCGAAGTCCCGCAACTCGCAAAGCCCGTCCACGGCGGCCTGTCGATTCGCCCGCCGTTCGCCCCCGGTCTTTTTCAGCTGGCGGCCCTGCCCGTCCGGCGCACCCCGCTCTTGCGCCGCGCGTCGTGGCGTGAAGAGGTGCGCGTGCGGGTCGACCTGCCGCAGTCGATGAGGCCGCCCGCGCAGCTTTCGTCGGGCCACTTGCGCGACGGGGACGCATCGGTCGTCGTCAAGGACACGTCGAGCGGAAGGGCCATCGATTTCGACCGCGTGATCGACTTGCCTTCGGGCCGCGTGGAGCCCGGCGATCAGTATTCGGCCTGGCAAAGCTTTCTCCAGCAGGCCGACGCCCTGGAACTACGCGACATCCTCGTCAGCCGCTGACGCTGCAGCGTCCCCCTCGAACTGCGAGGGGCCGGGCATTTTTGCCCGCTTCGCCCTATATCGGCTCGGTGCTCGTCCGATCGCCGCTCCCGTCCATTCTCCCCATCGAACCCCACCCCCAACCTCTCGTCGCGTCGGTGCGGCCGCCCGGTTCGAAGAGCTATACGAACCGCGCGCTCGTCCTCGCGGCCCTCGCCGACGGCCGGTCGACTCTTCATGGCGCTCTCTTCAGCGATGACACATGGCACATGGCGAGGGGCCTCATGGCACTCGGAGTCGAGGTTACGCCGGACGAAGCGAACCAGCGTTTCGAGGTCACCGGCTGCGCGGGCCGGATCGGCGCCGCTCGCGCGACCCTCTTCGTCGGCAACTCCGGCACGACCGCCCGGTTTCTCACGCCCGTGCTGGCTCTCGGCCGTGGGATTTACGAGCTCGACGGCAACGAGGCGATGCGAAAGCGCCCCATCCAGCCGCTGCTCGACGCCTTGGTTCAGATGGGCGTCCGCGCGGCGAGCGTAAACGGAAACGGATGCCCTCCGCTCGTCGTCGAGACCGCCGGCCTCGAAGGCGGAAAGGTGCGCATGGCGGGCGGGATCAGCAGCCAATACTTCACGGCGCTCCTCATGGTCGCGCCGTGCACGCGCCGCGGCGTCACCCTGGAAGTCGACGGCGATCTCGTTTCCAAGCCCTACATCGAGGTCACCGGACAGGCGATGCAGGCGTTCGGGGTTCCGCTCCGCTTTGCGGACTTCACGCGCTTCGACGTGCCCCGAGGGGCCTACCGCGCCGCCGACTATTTCGTCGAGCCGGACGCTTCGGCCGCGTCGTACTTCTTCGCCGCCGCCGCGCTGACCGGTGGGCGCGTGGTCGTTCCGGGTCTCGGCAGCCGATCGCTCCAGGGCGATCTCGGGTTCGTCCGCCTGCTCGAACGCATGGGTTGCCACGTCCGGCAGACCGAGACCGAGACGGAGGTCTCGGGGCCGGCACAACTCCGCGGAATCGAAGCCGACATGTCCGACATTTCCGACACGGCACAGACGCTCGCTGCGATCGCGCCATTTGCCAGCAGCCCGACGCGTGTCACGGGCATCGGCTTCATTCGCCGGAAAGAGACCGACCGCGTCGGGGCCGTGGTGCGGGAGCTTCAGCGCATGGGGATTCGCGCGGTGGAGGAGAGCGACGGGTTCGTCGTCCATCCGGGCAGGCCCCGGCCGACCGACGTCGAGACGTACGACGACCACCGGATGGCGATGAGCTTTTCCATCCTCGGCCTCGCCAGCCAGGGGATTCGAATCGTCAACCCGGCGTGCGTCACGAAGACGTTCCCCGGCTTTTTCGATGTCCTCGCGGGGCTGAAGTAAAAGCGTCCTACTTCTTTTTGCCGCGATCGCGCCACGCCGTATTGAACTCGGCGATCGTCTCGATCGTCCTCGGATTCCATACGAGTTTGCGCAAGATGGGGGGCGTCACCGTGGGCACGTGTGCACCCGCTTCGAGGGCTTCGTTCACGTCCATCAGGTGCCGCATCGAGCCGACGATGATCTTCGACGCGAGCCCCTCGCGATCGATCACTTTGCGCGTGCTCTCGATGACGGGACGCACGTCGTAGCCCATGTCGCGGACCCGGCCGCTGAAGATGCTGACGTAGGTCGCGCCGGCAAGAGCCGCCAGGTAGGCCTGGTTCATGGCCATCAAGCAGGTCACGTTCGTCTTGATGCCGCGCTTGACGAGACTGTGAAGCACGCGCAGCCCCGTCTCGCTGAACGGGACCTTGATCGTGATGCGATTGGGATCCCAGGCATAATAGGAGAGCGCCTCTTCGAGCATCTGGCTCTCGGTTTCGGTCGTGAGCTCGACCGAGACGTCGCCCCAGCTGACCGCAATGATCTCGCGAATGCGCTCGCCCAAATCCGCGTTGGGCGCCTCCTTTGCGATGATGAGCGGGTTCGTCGTCACACCCGATAGAACCCCCCATGCGAAGAGGTCCTTGATTTCCTTGGGATCCGAACTGTCGATGAAAAGTGCCATTGGTGATTCTCTATGCGTTGGAGGTGCCGCGGGACATCCAGGCATGCCCGCAGATTGAAGCCGCGATGTCGCTGAGCGTCGCACCGACGACGTCCGGCTCGAGGCCCGTAGGGGCGCTTCGCAGCGGGCACAGTTCGCATCGGTTCGGCGCCAAGATGAGCGCCGTCCGTAACGCCGCCGCGCGGCCGGCACGCAAGTCTGCGGTCCCGTCGCCGATCATCCAGGACCCGGCGCGATCCGCACCGAGCCGTTCGACGATGGCGTTCAACATTCCTGCCCGCGGTTTACGGCATTCGCAAGCACGAACGAGTGCGGCATCGCCGCCCGGACCCCCCTCCGGGTGGTGCATGCAGGCTTCCACGCTGCCGATGCGCACTCCAGCGGCGGCGAGCATGCCGACGAGTGCGTCGTTCGTCCGCTTGACGGCGCTCGCGGAGAACTGGCCTTTCGCCGGGCCAGGCTGGTTCGTGGCGATCGCGAGCGCGTAGCCAGCCTCCTGCAGGGCGCGCATGCCTTCGATCGCGCCGGGGAGAATGCGGAGCTGATCCGGGTGGAATGCGACGGTCACGACCCCAGCCTCTTCGTCGCGCACGACATCGATGACGGTCGCATCGCGATCGAAGATCGCGACCGACGTCACTTCACGCTCTCCCATTTGGTCGGCGTGCGCTGAAGCTCCGGGTGGCTGACGAGCAGATGCCAGATGACCGCGCAGAACCCCTCGGTGTGCGGTGTAATGCGGTCGGGTGCCACGATGGGGACGACGACGCAGGCATCGGCGGACTGCTTGGTGAAGCCACCGTCTCGTCCGACGATTCCAAAAATCTTGGCGCCCACCGATCGAGCGAGCTCGAGCGAACGAACGAGGTTCACGCTCACGTTTTTCTCACGGCTTCCCCCGCCTACGCTGAAGACGAGCACGCCGTCCCCCGCGCGCAGCCGAGAACCCCGCAGCCATTCGACGAAGCACGTATCCCAACCTTCGTCGTTCACGCGCGCCGTGAGCTCGCTCACGTTGTCGGTCGGAGCGTACGCCTCGAATGCGCATAGCTTGCGGAAATCGTTCACGGCGTGTCCCGCATGTCCTGCGCTGCCGCCGACGCCCAAGATGAAGAGGCGACCGCCGCCCGAACGCACCGCAGCAAGGCCGCGGGCCAATGCTTCGATGCTGCCGGAGTCGAGCCGGCGAATGATCTCACTGCTTTCGTCGAGGTAACTCTGGGTGAACGTCGTCATGACTTAGGACCGATGAAAATTGGCGACGATGCGCGCGCCGTCGAAATCGAACCGAAAGCGCATGGGTCGGAGCCCTCGCGCGACGAGCACGTCGTGCACGCGACGCCGGTTGTCCGGGCGCACGTAAAACATGAAGAACCCGCCGCCCCCGGCGCCCATCAGCTTGCCGCCGAGCGCGCCCGCCTTGCGCGCGGTATCATAGTGCTCGTCGAGGACGGAGTCGGTCATGTTGGAAGCGAGTTTTCGCTTGTTTGTCCAGTGCTCGTGAAGCATCTCTCCGTAGGCATCGAGCTCGCCGGCCAGCAAAATTCGCTTCGTCTCGCGCCCGAGCTCCTTGATGCGATGCATTCTCTGGATCGCCGCATCACGATTGTGGGTAATCGTTTTGGCCTGCTCCTTGAGGACCGAGGACGCTTCCCGCTCGACGCCAGTGTAGTAGATGACGAGGTTCGACTCGAGCTCGTCGATGACTTCGTCGCGCAGGGGCAAGCGCTCGACGTCGACCGAACCGTCGCGATTGAACGTCATGGCCGTGATGCCGCCGTAAGCCGCAATGTACTGATCCTGCTTGCCGATCGGCTCCTTCAAGACGTCGATCTCGATCTGGCATGCTTCGCGGGCCACGATCTCGGCGGGTACGAACTCGCGCTTGAACGCGTGCAGGCCGTTCAGGAGAGCGACCGTGAAGCTGCTCGACGATCCGAGGCCCGACTGGGACGGTATGTCGGCCAGGCTGTGGAGCTCGACGCCGCCCGTGACACCGGTCATCCGGAGCGCTTCGCGAAAGATGCGATGCTTGATTTGATCGATCGAGTCGACGATCTCGGTCTCCGAGTACGCGAGGCGAATGTTCGGGTAAAAGCGCCGCGCCACGCAGACGAACAAAAACTTGTCGACTGCCGCGGCGACCACGAAGCCGCCGTGCTCGCGCGCGTAACTCGGGAGGTCGGTCCCTCCGCCGCCAAGGGAAAAGCGTACGGGCGCGCGTGAGACGATCATGGTGAAGCCTTCGTGCTGCGAAGAAGAAGATAGCGCTCGAGCTCGGCCAAACCGGCTGGCGACCCGATTTCGTAAAACCTCTCACGGGCGACGCATGCCCGCAAGCGCCGGCATGCGGCGAGCTTGCGCTGAAGCGCGTCGAGGCCAACCGGCTCGTTTGTGTCGAGCTGTGAGACCGCGTCGCGCCGGAGTGCTGTGGCGCCGTAGTCGATGTGATCGAATGCGCTCTCCTTGGCCCCCTTCTCGTACCGTAGTACCCATGTTCCATCGGTGCTCACGTTCGACGCGTCCCAGCGCCCGGCGTTCTTGAAGACGGCCATGACGCCGTCGCAGTCATCGTGGTCGGCGAGAATTCGCAAGGGGGCCGCGTAATCGAACGGCAAGTAGCTGTCGCCGTACGTGACGAGGAAGGTCGGCTCGAGCAGCGGGAGAGCCGCGCGCAGCGCTCCGCCCGTTCCGCGGAGCTCGGGGCCCTCCTCGGACCAACAAACCCGCACGCCGAAACGCTTGCCGTCGCCCACGTGATCCCGAATGAGTCCTCCGAGATGGGCGACGCACATCACGACGTCCTCGAAGCCGCCCGCCAAAAGCCGCTCGAGCTGCCATTCGACGAACGGTCGTCCCGCCACCTCGAGCATCGACTTGGGCACGCGTAGCGTGTGCGGATGCATCCGCGTCGCCAGACCCCCTGCCAGCACCACGGCTTGCACGAGGCCGTTCTAGCATCGGGCTGCACGCCGCGGATCGCGCATGCCCCACGGCCGCGCATGCCGCACGCCCTTGACACCCCTCGGCGAGGCAGCTATTTGCGCGGGCTCCGCATTTCAGGGCCATTAGCTCAATTGGTAGAGCAGCGGACTCTTAATCCGTTGGCTGATGGTTCGAGTCCATCATGGCCCACTGAAATCATTGAGGTTCGGCCTCTACGCGTCCGCGAATCGTCGCGTGTTCCGACGAGAGATTGAAGCGATCCGTGCGCGGAGCTCGGGAGTGGTCCTTGCGGGGTCGACCCCCTCGCGGCGGCGTGCGCGTTCCGCGCCGCGGGCGCCCCTCTGAAGTCGTGTGCCCTGCGAAGTCGAGCACCCAAGCGGAGTCGGTTCCGCGGGAACCGATGGGCGGCCGCCGAAGCAGGGAATGACGCGCTCTGACCAGCGGGCCGGCGCGCCCCGGGCGGCTGTTCCTCGCCATGCGGGTCGGCCATCCCCTCCCGAGGAGTGGACGGCCCGGCCCGCCATCGCTTTTTGCAGCGCTCGGTCGGACTACTGAGTTTCGCAACCCGTCTGGGGGATGGAGGTGCAGCTCGTCGCCGGTGTGATGGTCTTCGACTGGATACAGCCGAGGTAGGTGCTGTAGGTCGGACCGTTGCCTGCAGCGGTGAAGCTCGTGACGTCGTTCAGGAGGTACGGTGTGTTCGATGTCGACCACGACCAAGCCACGTAGCCGATACCCTGCGTGTCGGCCCAGCTGAGAAAGATGGGCCACCACGACTGGCCGGTGCTCCCGGAACAAGAGTAGTAGCCTGTTTCACCGACGACGATGGGATATCCAGCATTCATGACGGCTTGGGCCCCCAGGCCGGAAGAGGTGCTGCAAAGGGTCCCAAAAGTCGTGGCGGCGTCGGTCGTACAACCGCCTTGATCGTCGTAGACGTGCCAGCTCGCTGCGATATTGGGTGGCGAAAGCGTGTCCGTTGGAACGTATTGGGGCCAGAGCTCGAGATGGGCGGAGAACCCTGGGCCGCCGATGATGACGAGGTTGTTGGCGCCCGCCTGCCGGACGGCCGTGAGCAATTGCTGAGTGCCGGCGACTGCAAAGTTCATGAACGGACAGTCACCGCCACCCGCGGTCGTGCTGCCATTTTCCAAGCACGAAAATTGCTGAGCGATGGGCGCGGAGCCCATGTTCGGCTCGTTGAACAAATCGAAGATGACCGAACCGTTGTTCGCGTAGGCCGCAGCCACTTGCTGCCAGAACGTGATGCTGTGATCGACGTCAGGCATCGCCCCCTGGTTGGTCGCCGCGGTGGTCCCCGGCGCCGACATATGAAGATCGAGGATGACGTACATGGAATTCGTCTGGGTGATCAGGTTGACGGCGTCCATGATCGGGGATTGGTAGTTCGACCCGCCGACCGACGCGTCGACGCCATTGATGCCCAGCCAGCAGTCCTCGTTCAGGGGAATGCGTACAGTATTTAGGCCCCACTGCTTCATCGCGGTCAAGCTGGCCTGGTCGAGGGGCGAAGGCCCGCCCGCTGGGGACATGACCACCGCAGGAGGTCCCCAGGTCAAACAGAAATTCTCGGTTCCCGATTCGTCGGCTCCCCTCAGCTGGACGACCTGGCCGTTCTTGTCGGCAATCTGTCCCGCGTGGCCGCTCGTCCCCATGACGACGTGAAGGCCGTTGAATGTGGAGCTGCCCGTGGCGCCCGCGGAGCTCGACGAGGCTCCGCCGTTCGTTCCGGTCGCGCTGTAGGTGGAGTTGCTCCCCCCTGCGCCTGCGGAGCTCGGGGAGGTCGAGCCGTTCCCGCCGGCCCCGCTGTGTGTGGATCGCGAGGTGGCTGCGCTCGCGGAGCTCGAGGGGTTCGAGCCGTTCGTTGGGGTGTCCGTGTACGTCACTCCGCTCGACGACGCTCCTTGGGCGAAGCTCGTGCTGCTTTCGCTCATCGTGGCGTTCGAGGCAGAGCTCGCGATGTTGGATGCGCTGGCGGGCGAAGCTCCGCCGGACTCGAAACCGCCCGGGGCGGCATTGCTCCCACAAGCCGCGACGCACCACAATGCCGCGACCCACAGCGGGGGTCGATGTTCAATCATGTATTTCCTCCAGATGCGTACTGCTGGGTCAAGACCCGCTACAGCTGAGTCAAACCCGGTTATGGCTGGGTCATGCCTCGGCTACGGCCCGGCCATGGCTGGGTAAAACCCCAGCTCGGTCGATATTGAATCAGTTGGGAGACCAAAAAGGAAACTACAAAATTGCGCGCCCAACGGGCGCCCATGTGCGGAAGTCGAAGGCGATGGGCGGGCATGGCGAACCGATTGCACTCATCGGCCCTCGTGTCTCCGTCGCGCTGTGGGTCGCGTCAAATTGGATATGGGACAAGCTCCAGATAACCATTCATCGAGTCGGCCTTCGTGCCGGTATGCGCCGTGTCAGTGCATTGGCAATTGACCGACGCTGATTATCGGTCAGTCAGTCGTTCACGAATGGCCGTGAACGGCGCGGGTTCGCGCCCAATCTGGATCATCGACATCCGTGCTCGACGCCCGTTAGAAAAATCGATGTGCGCGTCGCGGCGGCAGGGCATCCGGACACGTTGTCTATGCGTCGTCGTCCGCCCCCGTCAGCGAACCGTTCACAACGCCTCGCCGTACGTCTCTGCGAATCGTTCGCAACGCCTCGCCGTACGTCTCTGCGAATCGTTCGCAACGCCTCGACCGTACGTCTCTGCGAATCGTTCGCAACGCCTCGCCGTACGTCTCTGCGAATCGTTCGCAACGCCTCG
>JBEKFX010000139.1:0-12993 GCA_050013115.1 Polyangiaceae bacterium | reverse complement strand
ACGGCTTCAGTCCGACGGACACGAGAGCAGTGGCGACACGTCATTGCGCAATGGCGACGGAGTGGCGAAACGGGCCAGGAGTTCGCGGGCAAGCTCGGCGTTCTGGAAACGACGCTGCGGTGGTGGGCGTGGCGGCTCGATAGCCAGGACAAGCAGGCGCTGGGGGACCGGCCGGTATCGCTCGTGCCCGTTCGGGTCATAGGCGAGGACGAGATGAGCGAGCACGATGCGAAGGCGCGGGCCACGCCGCTGGCTTGGACGCTACGCACGGCTCGGGGCGAGCTTTGCGTCTACGCGGGTGACCACGACGTGGTCGCCGTGGTTGCGGCGCTCGTCGGGAGGTCGCGGTGATTCGGATTCCTGCGACCGTATACGTCGCGAGCGCGGTGCGTGAAGTGCTCGGGCGCGAGCCGCGCGCGGAGGCTGCGTTCGTTTTTCATAATCGGGCGCGGACGCACGCGAGTCACGCCGCGCGAGCTTGCGTTGCTGTTCGAGGGAATTGATCACGCGCTGCTTCGAAGAGCCAGACGAGTCGTGGCCGCAGAGGAGCTCGAACGGAGCGCCCTATATGACCCCGCGTGATCCCATGTGACATTATACGATTGCGACTATCAGAGATAGGCAGTATCGAGTTACAAGTCGCGTGTCGTGAATGACCAACCAAGCGACCCGAGGACCGAGCGACGCGAGGCCGAGCTATCCGCCTTGCGTCGCGAGGTGGACCGGTTACTCGCCGACAACGAGTCGCTCCGAGCGATGCTCGTGGAGCAGCAGAGACTTCTCGATGCGACGGAAGCGGACCTCGCGAGGTACCGCGCGCTCTGGGAGCAATCGAGGCCTCATCAGCCCGAGCGCGTTGCCGGTGTCGAGCAACAGTTGGTGCTCGAGGGGCTGCTCGAAGCACTCGCGACCTCGCTTCCAGTAGCCAACGACGCCGACCCCGCGGAATCACCCGCCGACCCCGCGTCCGCCGACTCTTCAGCCGCCCCGCCACCCCCCGATAAATCGCATAAGCCCGCTCACAAGGGGCATGGGCGACGGCCGCTCGACATCACGGACCTGCCCGTCGAAACCATCTTTCTCGACCCGCCCGAGGTCACGGCGGCCGGCGGCATTGGATATACACTCGTCGGCGCCGAGCAGTCCGATCGGATCGCGTTCTCTCCTGCTCGGTACACACGACTACGGCTCGTGCAGCGCACTTTCCGAAACGACATCATCGGTTCTGCAGAGCACATCGGTGCACAAGGGGACACTCCGCCATGCGCTTCGCCCGCGGCCCCGCCACCCGATGCGGTACTTGTCACCGCGCCAGTCCCCGATGCGGTGTGGCCACGGGTGATGGCAGATCCCAGGCGCCATCGCGCACGCCATCGTGAGCAAGTACGACGATCTGCTGCCGCTCCACCGTCAGGAGGGCATCAGCCGTCGCGACGGGTTCACACTGTCGCGCTCGACCTTGTGCGGGTGGCTCGACCCAGCCGAGAAGGTGCTCGGCCCCAGCATGATCGCGCCAAATCCCCGGTGGTGGAGACCGCCGGGGTACGGGATTGGCGTCCACATCGTTTGGATCGACGTCGCGTTCATACGCCGCGATAAAGTGCGCGGTGAGCCATTCGGAAACGTTGTCCGGAGTATTGTTTGTGGGCGGCATTCTTCCCCTCTGAGAACGGAGCTTACTTGCATTCCGAGAGACGGTGAACGCGACGCAGTTGCGGGGCTCGCGTGGGCATAAGGCCAAGCGAGCAAGGCGAGGCCGCCAGAGTGAGCCCCTCAATGTCCACGGGCTCGGCTGGGCATTCGCTGCGCTCCGTTCAGCCGCCATCATCGGCGGAGCCTGCGGGCGTGGGCGGCAGGGTCGGGTCGTCGGCGACGAGTAAGAAGGCCAGGGTCGTGCCGTCCCATGTAAAATAGTCGGCGTTGATAACGGTCGTTTGCGCGATCGTGCCGTTCATCGGCTCAAACCCGGCGTCGGAAGCGGCCTTTATGATGGCGTTCCATATCGCGAGCGATGTCGGGGCATCGAAGGGCGGCTCAGGCTCCGTACCCCCTCCCGGGCCGCAAACCGACTCCAATATGGACGCGCCCACGGTCGCAAGGGTCATCCATTCGTGGCCACAGCTCGGAGCCGCGCCGCCAAGCGCATTACAGACGATGAAGAGGTTGCGCGTCGGGTCGCAGTCGTCGACGTCGGCGGCGGCGAACGCGCTAATCACGCCTTGCGCGTCGGGCCCACGCACCAGGATATTCGGCGCGTCGAAGGTTGCGTAGTTCGAGGCGTCGTCGAACTGGATTTCATTTGCGGTCACGGAAACGTTCTGAAGCTGAATATGCACGCCATGCGGATCGACGCAGGGCATGGACACCGCCGCCGCGAGCGCATTGAACAGGTTCTGCGCGAGCATGCTTCCGCCCGCGTCCGTGTCCTCGCCCCCGTCCGTGGCCCCCACGGCAGATGCCGTTATGTCGCTAACCTCAATCTGCGAGCCACCGTCGGCTCCAAGCGCGAGCAGGCACTCGAACCCGGAGTCTCCGGGCACGGCAATATCGCTGCAATCGAGGCTCGGGAGCGAATAGGCCGTGCCTGGCGATACCGGGGGCGTCTGCGACGCGAATATCGCGTCCAGAGCCTGCATAATCGCCGCCGCATTCGCGCCGGAGACGGTCACGTGCGGGAGCTGCGACGTCGGAGGAGGTCCGATGGTCTGGCAAGCCACGCCCGAGTCGCCTGTACTCGAATGGGTGCCGCACGCCAGGACGCCAACGCAACAGAGAGCGAGCCCAGCGAGACGCGGATGTCCGACCATTTTCCTGCCCCCGACCTGACTCTGGTGCTTCGCGCGGGCGAAGGGTTCATCTCCTGATGGATCGGAAGGCGACGAGACGGGTCGGTCACCCTCGCAGCGTCTTGGCCGCGACGAGCGTGATCGTCAGCTCGACTCCGACCCCGTCGGCGATGCGCAGCAGCGTGTCGAACGTGACGTTCTTCTTCTCGCGCTCGACCTTCGCGTAATTCATCGGGTGCATGCCGATAGTCTCAGCGAGCTTCGCGCGCGAGATGCCGAGCGCTCGGCGCGTCCGCCGAATCTGGTCTCCGAGCGCTGCGAGTTTTTCCAGGGCCTCCGCGGTAAGCGCGAGCTTTTCCGCCACCGGAGGCAAGGGAGCCCTTGCCGGCGCGTGCGAGTAGGAGTCCTATAGGACTCCTAAGAGGTGAGACGTGCGGCGAGAACGGCAGGGCATCGGGCCGGTGGCTACGGCGTTTTCCCTCGGGCTACTGGCGTGCAGCGGCAATGGGTCGAATTCCGCCGACGCCGGGACGGACATGCGGGTAAAACGGCCGATGCCACGGCGGCGGACGGCGCGGCGATCGTCGATGCGACGTCGGCCCAGCAAGAGGCGAGTAGGCAGTCTTTGAGCGGTGGCGCGACCAAGCCCCGGAAGTCGACGTAAATCGCTTAGCGGCTCCGCTGTTGCTGGAACGGGGGCCGTAGGGGCCGAATCCTTGCCGTGCCCCCTGCCCTCCATGCTGCTCGGCGCAGCGCAGGGAGTTCAAACGCGAAATGGTTCAGGAGTTCAAGGGCAAACTCTCAAACCGCAATCAACCCGGGAGCGAATCCAGCCGAGCTGGCCTGGGGAGAGCCCTGGCAGGAGTTCAAGAGTTCAAGAGTTCACATTGTGACTTGTGAACCTGTTTACTTTTGGAGGTAGGCGGAACGTTGTACTTCGAGAACAGGTCATTGAGGGCCTCGGCCAGCAGGTCCTGCACGGTCCGGTCGGGATGCTTCTCCTGAATGAGCCGGACGGACTGTTTGACGGCCGGATCGAAGTACCCCGTGATATTCACTCGCCCTACTCGATGCGGCCTCGTGCCTGCCGCATGGGCTCCCGCTTGGGTGGTCAGGTCGGGTGCGGCGGGAAGCTTCGCGCTTCCTGTCCCATGAGCGGCTTTTGCAAGCGCATCGCCGAGCGTGGTCTTCTTCGGCATAAATAGTTTGCTCCGTAATAAGTTCACTAGTCGGGTCGTTTACTGGTTTTAGAGCTCAATAGTTTGATAGCAAACTTGTAAAGCGCCTTGATCTCTTCGGCGGCCTTGCCGCCGGGTTCGTACTCGACGACGCCATGACCGCCGCCTGGCGCGTAACCGAAGGCCGCTCGCTGGCGGAGCACCACGGGGCAAACCTCGAATCCCATGCCCTCGGCGGCCCGCTGGGCCTCGGCGTACAGGGTCCCTTGCGGTGGAGCAGCGTTGATCAGCACATAGGTCTTCGGACTTCCGGCCAACGTCACGAGCTCGCGCAAGGCTGGTAGGGTCTCCATGTCGTTGACGATGGGGCGCACGGGCGCGAGCACGAGGTCAGCGACCTTGGCTGCCTCCAGCGTGGCTTCGGATGTACGGGGAGGCGTGTCGAGGATAGCCAGCGTGGAGCCTTGCTTCGCGGCGGCCTCGAGTACGGACTTCAGGCGCGCAACCTGTGCCGATACGACGGCTGGGGACTCCGCGCTACGCCGGTCGCCCCAGTTAACCGAAGTTGGCTGTGAATCGAGGTCGATGACGACGACGGTTTGGCCTGCCTTGCTGGCCGCCACGGCAAGGTTCTGGGCGGTGGTGGTCTTGCCGCAGCCGCCGTTCTGGCCGACAATGGCAATGATCTTCATAAGGTCATTTCTTCAATGGTTTGACTGTAAACTTCGGAAGTTTGCATAATGCAGTGGCAAGTTCAAGAGCTCAATACTGAAATGGTGAACTCAAAACTCTTGAACTCCCAAACCGCCGTGCGGCTCGAGGGCGAGACCTCCCGCTGGACGAGCGTCTTCTTCATGGGTGCCCGAGTCCCGAGCCCGAAGCCGCTTGAGCGGCGAGCGGTCGGGGGCTGGCCGTCCCTCGCCCTCGCCACGATCTCCTTCCACGGCGAAGCGAGGCCCTGATCAAGGAACGGCGGAGGCTTTGCGGAGCCGTCCGCATGCGGCGCGAGACCGGAAGGGTTGAAGCGTCCTTGAAGCGGGTCGAGTCCGCCGTACTCTACGATACCGAGGGCCTGTGGCGTTTCCCGGCGCTGGCCGTTGAGCCGAGCCGTCTCGACCTCCCCGTGAACGAGCGAAGCGAGCGATTTGGGGGAGGCCGCCCGCCGCAGGGCACCGTCAGGTGACCGAGGACGGACGGGGAGGGGGCACCTACTCGCCTTCGTCCGGCTCGTCGTCCCGCGAGGGGGCCAGATTGAGTTCGGGGTCCATCTTCTTGCCCAGGACGCGGATGATAATGATGTCGCCATCGTCTTTTCGCCGGAAATACACGACGTGTGACACGTAGCGAAACCACTGGTACAGCGGCAGCGGGCGATAGGGCCGCCCCAGCACGGGCATGTCTGCGAGACGGGAAAAACAGGCGTCGAGCCCGGTCAGGTAGCGAACGGCCTGACGGTCGTCCCAGCGATGCTGGGTGAATGCGCCGATGTCCTCGACATCCGCCTGGGCGCTTTTCGTGAGCCGGAAGCCCGGCACTCCTAGCGGCCTACGCCACCCAGCCCGAGCTTGGCCAGCGTGCCTTCCAGCGAATAGTCCTCGGCGATGCCGCTGCGCTCGCCCTCTTCAAGGGCCGCGTTGATCGCGGCAACCTCGGCGTCATGGCGCTCCTGGCGCTTGCGTAGCAAGGTGAGCCCGGCCTCGACCACGTCCTCCACGCTCGAAAAATGCCCGGCCGCGACCTCGGACTCGGCGTAGCGCGCAAGGTGTTCGGGCAATTGGGTCGTGACGGGCTTCGGCATGGCCGTGTTTCCTTCAATGATTACGCCTAAATATGCCACGTCAGGCCCTGGACGTCAACGGCGGGGGGTGCCGTTGACTGTACGGGTGAATCGTTCTACATTTCCAGCAGCTACGGAATAGTTGACGGGAAACCATGCGCTCCACGTCCATCAAGCTGCCCGACGGCCTGGACCGCCAATTGACCGCAGTCGCCTGCAAGCGCGGCGTCTCCCGCTCGAAAATCGTGCGCGAGGCGCTCGAGGCGGCCCTCGCGAAAACGAGCGCAGCGCCGAAGGCGAGCGAGCTGGCGGCGGACCTGATGTTTGAGGGGCCGGGAGACCTTTTGACGAACCCCAAGTACATGACCGGCTTCGGGCGGTGAAGCGGGGGATTGTCGACACGGGGCCGATCGTCGCCTTCCTCAACACCCGTGATCCCCGGCACGGCTGGGCATGCGAGATGTTCGACAGCTTCAAGCTCAACGAGACGGCGGTTCCAGCAACAGCGGAACCACCAACCAAATAGGGTATCCGTTCGCTCTCCCGCGTGGCTGACCTAGTCGCGAAATCGACGTACCTGTCGTGGAGATCGACGGACGATGGAAGCGCGAGATCGGTGGCGTGAGCACGTCGAGCAGTGGAAGGCGAGCGGGCTGACCGCTGCGCAATACGGCGATCGAGCCGGGTGGTGTCTCGGTCGGGAGACGCGGGCGTGCGTCACGTCGGAGGCGGCCCTGGCGACTTTCGTCGAGGTGCGCACGCCCGAGGACTCGCGTCTGGAGCTGGAGTTGGCGGGTGGCCGGCGCCTGCGTGTGCCTGCGTCTTTCGATCCGGCAATTCTTCGCCGGCTCGTCGACGTGCTGGAGGGCGGGTCGTGATCCCGGCGAGCGTTCGTGTCTGGGTGTGTTTGGAGCCGACCGACATGAGGCGAGGCTTTGACCGCCTTGCCCTAGAAGCCAAAGCGATCGTGGGCGAGGAAGTGCAGAAGGGCGGCGCCCTTGTGGTGTTTGCGAATCGGGGAGCCACGCGGCTGAAGGTTCTATGGTTCGAGCACAACGGGTGCCGCGTTCTCTACAAGCGTCTTCACCGTGCAGTGTTCGAGCTGCCCCTGGCGGCGGGATCGGCGTCGGTGCACATCGACACCGCAGCCCTCGCGAAGCTTCTCGCGGGGTTGCCTCGCGCGCGCCGCGCCGACTTGCGCGTCGCATAGCCAGCAGACGTTTTTCGTCGAATCCCTATTGACGACTCCGTTCCGAATTTAGCATTGGTCATTTCGTGACCGATGAGGCCTTGGCGCACGACGACGCAACCGCGAGCGGTGCGATGTTGTCGGGCGCCGTGAACCAAGACTCTCGGCAGTTGTTGATCGATGCGCTGGCACGAATCGGTAAACTCGAGCGCGAGTGCGCCGAGTACAAGAAGCTCGTGGCGCTGCTGCAAGAAGCCAACGAGCGGCTACAGCGTGGTCTGACAGGACAGAAGGCCGAGCGCTTTGCGGCGGGCGACGCGCAGATGTCGCTGGCGATGCTCAAGCTCGCTCTGGAGGCCGGCGGGATCGAAACCCCGTCGTCTACGCCTCCCGAGGCCGAGACACAGACCGTAGCGGAGCACGAGCGCCGCAAGCCAGAGGTCTCGTGCTGGGCGCACAGTCGGCGCTACTGGTTCAAGGCGCTCGAATCGGACCCCGACCGAGCCAAAATCGGCCTATCGCTTATTGGCGAGCTCTTTCGCATCGAGCGGGCCATCGCGGATGCGCCCCGCAAAAAACGGGAAGCCGTCCGCAGGTCTCGCTCCCAGCTCGTCGTCCAGAAGTTCTTCGATTGGTGCGAGTCCCAACGCGACCAGGTCCTCGATGAATCGCCCGTTGCCGTCGCCATCCGGTACGCACTCAATCAACGGGCCGGCCTCTGCCGCTTTCTCGACGACGGCCGCCTGCCCGTCCACAATAACCGCAGTGAGTTGAACCTGCGCCGACAGGTCCTCGGTCGCCGCGCGTGGCTGTTCCTCGGTAGCGAGGACGGCGCCCTCTCGGCGAAGAACAAGCGGCGGATCTCCGCCTCCTTCTCGCGTGACACCGTCATGGCGACACCCGCTCGAGCAACGCGAGTTGGCGAAGGTCGCGGAAGTTACCGATCGACCCCAGACGGCGCCGGCGGCCCGCGCCCTTGACCGCAATGCCGACTTCGTAATGAAGCGTGCGCTCGCCCATGCCGAGCCCGTCGAGCAAACCCATGGCGCAGCCATCGTCCGGGCCGTCCACATACAGCACAACGGAAATGGTTTGCTGCTGCCAGAGCGCCAGCCCCTCGAGCAGCGTGCGCGCCGCTCTCGGGTGCATCCGCGCCGGGGCCCCCAGGACCGCCCTCATCATCTCGCCCTCGGGCCCCGTGACCAACATTCGAACGTGCGTCGCCTTCGGGGCGAGCGTCACCAGAATCGGATTCATCGTCGCTGTCCTTTGGGGCGGCGATGGCTGCCGGCTCCACCTCGGTGCCGAGCGCCTCGCCGCCCGGCGAACCCGCCGCCCGGTTTCTACGGATCGGAGAGGCCAGTCACACCAGGGGTGTTCTCGACTGTGATCACGGCCCTTCTCGGCGTCGGCGCGGTCCGGCAGAGTCGTGCGGTGGCCGCGTCTCCGTCTTCTCGGTGACGACGTCGTCGGCGGCGTCCCCGTCCGAAGCTCTCGTAAAACGACGCTTGCGAAGGCTCGTCGGGGTGCAACTTCGGCCCGTCGCGATCTTGCTATCCGCTAGCTGAGAGCTGACGCCGCATGCGGTCGGGGTCGGTGCGTGCGGGTGCGGCTGCACAGACTGCGCACTGGTGCATGCGACGAGGACCGTCCATGTCGGCCTCCGCGTACCGCGCGCCGCGACCGAGAGGAGACTATGGCCCGCTCTCGGCAGTCATGGGCTCAACGAGGTCGGCGAGGTAAGGCCGGAAGTTGGCCTTACCGGTCCCGCAATCGGGGCAGCTCCAGTCCTCGCGGATGCTTGCGAATGGCATCCGAAAGCCGCTTTCCGAATTTTCTTTGGACTCGTCATAGATGTAGTAACAGCCGCGGCAGATGAAACTGCCTCGGCCGGGCGCGGGCAAGACGAACGTGCCTGTTCCGGGCAAGGACGGTTGCGCGCCGGGCACGGCCACACGATCGCCCACGACCACCTTGCCGCTCGTCCGGGTGATCAAATAGACGCCAAGATCTTTGTGGCCGAATCGCTTTCGCAGCGAAGTGGGGATGTCCATATCGCGTTCGCCGGTCACCGGATTCACGTTGGTTGCGCCGCATCGGCCATTGCGGCGATCGACGCGAAAGAGAACGTCGCCCAACATGATGTCGCTCCCCACCCAATCGAACTCCTCCCACGGCTGCGCCCCCTCGATGTAAAAGTTCGCGCGAAAGCGGAGGGGATTGATCGGGACGCCCCATTCGATTTCGAGGCTGCGAACGGTCGCGAGATTGATGCAAGAGATGACGTTGTCGGGTTTGTCCATGAAATGCGCGTCTGACGAATGCACGAGTGTGGGCGCGGATTGCAGGTTGGGCACGAGGTGGGCGAAAAATGATTCGATGGCGTCTCGCCCCTCCCGAGTCTTCAGGTCAGCACGGAGTAGACAAGCGGCGCCCAGCCCGTCTGTCTGTGAAGACGGCTGCCCGCGTGCCACGATGAGCTGCATGGTGTCGACGTCGACGTACGTCTGCACGCACGCCAGTGCTTCGTCCAGCATCAGCATGAGAAATAGGCCCTTCTTCGCCCAGCGCGGAGACTCGATGTCGATTGGCACGGCCGGCCGCGCAAGGGCAAACACACGGTCGAACGGAAAGGGCCTTCCAGCCTCGAGTTCGATGCCGCGCACGGGCTGAGGGCTGAGGCCCTTGATGGGATAGCGATAGATTCCACGGACAATCCGCATGGGACTGAGCTCCTCGGTCGCCGTTTCGTGGGCCGTTCGACGCTGGGCGATTGTACGAATGGCCGGGCGGTGGTGCGGTTGGAGTGCGCGCCGGCCGGCCATCCGCTGCAAACCTGCCGACCCCGGTCGGTCCGGCGCGGGCTCGTCCAGCAGAAGGTCGTGAAGCAAGTCGTGGTGGCTATCCAGCATGTCATCGACGGCATCGGAGAGGAGCTCGATGCCCTTCTCAATCTGCTTGGGGAGGAGCCCTGCGTAGCCCATGAGCAAACTGCGACGGGCCAGCGAGGACATGCCGAGCTCACAGGCGCCGGCAGACGCCAGGGAATAGACACCGACATGGTGCTGGCGCGCCACCTCCTCCAGCTTGGCGGCTTCTGGCACACCAGCCGGCAATCGCCAGAGGACGTGTAACCCAGTCGATTCGCCACTAATCTGGACGGCGCCAAAGTACCGGCGCAGAGCGCTCAGCAGAGCGTCGCGGCTCTCCTTGTAGTGCGAGCGACAACGCGTCAGATAGGTCCCGTAGCCGCCGCTCTCCAGGAACTCCGCCAGCACGGCTTGATCGAGCCACGGATTGCCGTTGTTGAGGAGGGCTTTGGTGGCCCGCATCGCGTGAATGAGATCGGGCGGTGCGACGATGTAGCCAAGCCGCAAACCTGCGCCAAGAGTCGTCGAGAATGTACCAAGATAGATCGTGCAGTCCGGAGCCATACCTGCCACGGCCTGTAGCGGCGAACCGTCGAACTGGAACTCGCTGTCGTAGTCGTCTTCCACGAGGTAGGAGCCGTTGCGACGCGCCCAAGCGATCAATTCCAAGCGACGTGCAACCGACAGAGTGTGGCCGGTCGGGTATTGATGGGCAGGCGTTACGTACAGCAACGCTGCCCCCGCTTCGGGCAAGCGGGAGGTCACGAGCCCATCCTCATCCACGGCGACACCCGAGAGATGGGCGCCCGCCGCCGCGAAGGCCAGCGACGCCCCTTGGTAGCACGGACTCTCGATCACCACCGTCGCGCCTGGCGACAAGAGCAGGCGGGCGACGATGTTCAAGCCCTCCTGAATTCCACCAGTGACCAGGAGCTGCGCTGGATCAGCGACGATTCCGCGACTCATCGACAGATGCGCGGCGATTGCAGCGCACAGGGTTCGGACGCCCCATGGATCACCATACTCCGATAGTCCGGATGCACCCCCGTACGAAAGACAACCCTGCAAGAGGCGCCGCCACGACTTTACGGGGAAGAGGTCGACCCTGGGGCGACCCGGTACGAAATCATATAAGATGCGGCGGTTGCTTGCTTCGATGCGTTGCGGCGCCGGGAACGCGACCGGCAGTGGCATCCTCTTCAAGGCCCCGATCGCGTTCGTCGGGCCCGGAGGCTCGGAGGTCACCCCCCCGCGACGTCGAGTCGCGAAGAAGCCCGATGCGGCGCGCGACTCGATGACGCCCTCCGTGGTCAGCATTTCGTACGCACGGACGACGGTGTTGCGCCCAACGCAGAGCTGATCCGCGAGCGCACGAGAGGACGGAAGGCGCGAGCCCGCGGGAATGCGGCCCTGGCGTATCGCGTCGCGAAACTGGTCGGCGAGTTGGGTGGCCAGCGGTTGCGACAACGTACGGTCGAGGTCTACTGGGATCTGCATGTCTACCACCGCATTCCGCACGGTAGCGCAACCGTCCATTCCTTCACGCGCGACCATCCGACCGGCGCGCGAAAATCGCGGAGCGGACGCGAGCTTGAAACGTGACGGTGACCGCGCCGCTCCTCGACGCGAAATGTCCCTGACCTCGCGCCGTGAGTCTCTGAATGAGGCGCACCGCCGCGAGAGCCACCATGAGGTCAATTGGATGAGACCTTGTCGTGCGTCGGCAGGTATGGGCTCCAGGGGGCAGGCACGATGGGGTCGCTCCGAAACACGATGTTGAACTGGCCGTTGGCTTGAATCTCGCCGATCATCACCGGCTTGGTCACATGATGATTTTCGTTCATGACGGCCGTGTAACCGCCCGGCGATGCGACGGATTGCCCGATCATCGCCTGCCGGACGGCGTCGACGTCCGTCGTTCCGGCCTTGCTGACAGCCTGTGCCCACATGTTGAAGAGGAGGTAAGCCGATTCCATCGGGTCGTTGGTGACCCGCTTCAGGTCCTTGGTATACGCGTGCCACCTCTCGATGAAAGCCTTGTTCTCTGGCGTGTCGATGGATTCGAAGTAGCTCCAAGCGGCCAGATGGCCAACAAGAGGTTTGGTGTCAATGCCAGTTAACTCTTCTTCGCCGACCGAAAATGCGATGACGGGGACCGACGTCGCAGAAACGGCCTGGTTGCCGAGCTCCTTGTAAAAGGGTACGTTCGCGTCCCCATTAATCGTCGAGATGACGGCCGTGGGCTTGCCCGCCTTGGCGATTTTCTTGATGACCGTGACCTCCGTCTGCCAATCCGAGAAGCCGAACGGCGTATAGTTCTCGCGAATGTCCGCGTCGGCAACACCCTTGTGCTTGAGGTAGGCGCGCATGATCAAGTTGCTGGTGCGTGGGTAAACGTAGTCGGTCCCCTCGAGAACGAAGCGTTTGAACCCGCCGCCCTTGCTGCTCATCAGATAGTCGATGGCCGGGAGCGCCTTGTTCTGCGGGACCGAGCCACCGTAAAAGATGTTCTTGGAGCCCTCCTCGCCTTCGTATTCGAGGGGGTAGAAGAGCAGGCCGTTCAGTTCTTCGAAGACTGGCAACACAGACTTGCGCGAGACCGATGTCCAGCAGCCGAAGACCGCGGCGACCTTGTCGCGCTGCAAGAGCTCGCGTGCCTTCTCGGCAAATAAGGGCCAGTTCGAGGCCGGATCGACCACGACGGGCTCGATTTGCCGACCGAGCAGCCCCCCTTTGGCGTTGAGGTCCGCCACCTGCATCAGCATGAAATCCTTTAGAATTGTTTCACTGATCGCCATGGTCCCGGAGAGTGAATGCAAGATTCCAATCTTGATGGTCGGTTGCGCGGTTTTTTTCTCCTCGGGTGTCGCGTCTTTTGGTCGGTTGCACCCGGCCGTCGACAAGGCGGCTCCCAGCGCAAGGACCGCCCAGACCGCAGTCATGTTTTGAACCCAACGACGGCACGAGATGTCCATCTGTTTTGCCTCCTCTTTTCACGGAAACGGCTCGGCGGCGCCCACCGCGTGCACCCGGCGGAGCGACGCACCGCCGACTTCGGCGAGCGTTTTGCCACGGGGGGGGCCGCGTCTGACCGGCTAAACCCGTGCGTGACCATAGCCACGTCTTTCGAAATGACAGAGAGCCACATCGTAGATATTTGATGGGGCCAGGAGCGTACTTTTTCCTGTTTGTT
>JBEKFX010000138.1:0-12618 GCA_050013115.1 Polyangiaceae bacterium | reverse complement strand
CGTCGCCAAAACCTCGGGGTGCTTGCCACCATTTTGGGGGGCCTGGGTTCCAGTGTTTTCGCGACGATGGGCGACGTTTGGGACGGACGTTGTGGCCGTGTTCGAATCCCCCTGGGGACGCAGTCAGAACGCTTGAAAATGGCTTCGGGCGTGAGTTATCCACAGCCACAAAGCCATAATTCGAGCCATAATTCGAAAGCAGTGAGGGCGGAACGGCGGGGAACGGTTCGCCGAAGCTCGCGCCCTCGAAGGTCTGCGCCTCGTTGATGTACTTCTGCGTCGTCCGCAGGTCGTCATGGCCCGCCGCGCGCTGGACCTTGAGCGGCTCGTCACCACGGACGGCCCGCCACGTGATCCCGGTATGGCGGAGGTCGTGGAACGAGATGGGCCGACGGGTCGCATCGTCCGCGAATAGGTCGGCTCGCGTCACCCCGGCCCAGCCGAGATACTTCCGGAGGCGCTCGGCCCACTCCTCTTGCGGCGGCATCGTCCCGACTACCCTGCCCTCGCCGGCCGCCTCGTCGACCATCTTCCGGAGCAACGGAAGGAGCGTCGGCTCGATCGGCACCTTACGCACGTCCTTTGTCTTCGTCGACTTGACCTCGCCGGTGTCGCTGTCGACCGATTGGTGTACGAGCACGTAGCCGTGAGCGAAGTTGACGGAGTTGCACTCGAGGGCTTCGAGCTCTGAGCCGCGGACATACAGGTAGGTCGTCAGCATGAAGATTCGTTTCCAGCGGACCGGCACCCGCTCGCACTGCATCAGCGCCAAGAACTCGGACGGGAAGAGGTAGGGGCCGGAGCGCTCGACGCCTGTGTCGGGCCCTTCGACGTCGCGGGCCGGGTTGTCGTCGCGCACGCGGAGTGTCAGCACCTTCGACCGGCAAGCATCGGCGAACATCTTCGTGCAGACGCCCCAAACGTTCTTGGCGGTCTTCCACCGAAGCGCCTCGGCCCGGATGGCGCGGTCGAGCGCTTGCACCACCTCTTCGAGGTCGCGCCGAGTAACGCGCGCCATCGGTTTATGGCCGATGATGGGAGCGACCCACTTGCCGAACCTCCCGACGTCGTTACGGACGGTGCGGAGGCCTTTGGCCCGCCTGACGTCGGTCCAGCGCTCGAACCATTCGCTAACGGTCTCGGAGGCCTCTTCCGGAACGAAGCCACCGTCCCGAGCTCGCAGGGCGACCGTCTTCGCCATGGCGTATGCCCGCTGCTTCTCGTGCTCGCCGATGCCCGGCATGGGTACGGGCCGGCGCTGACCAGTTGGCAGCATGACTCGAGCGACCCATTGCTTTGCGTCGCGGTCCCATGCCGGGCACCCGGTCGGCGGCCGGCCTCGTTTGCCTGTCGTCATGATGTCCCCTCGCTGCCGCCGACCTGTACATCCCAAAGCGCCCGCTCCCGCATGGCTCTGACGACACCGTCGGCGCCCGGGAACATCGAAGCACCGTCGATGCCCTCGTAAGACAACAGTCGGAGAAGCTTTGGCGCTTCTGTAATTGGCAGAGTCATCTGCCGGAGCGCGAAGACGCCAGGCGTCACGCCTGGCGCCGGCCTCGTCGTTGAGGAGACGTAATCTTCCAATCCGAATGGTCCCGCAGGTGTATCCGAAACCGTTTCAGCAATCGGCCGCGTATTCACGTCTCGGAGCAACGTAAAGACACCAGATTGTGCTCGAAGGTTCGGATTGGTCCCACCTGGCGCGTGGTAAACCATCAGCATCCTGCCCCATGAGTCAAATCCGTCGTTCGGGTAAACGACGCGGAGCGCCCACACCGCGAGGTGCGTTCCGAGGCCATTGGTGTCCGGGTTCGCCGCGTCCACAGCAGCGAAATACGCAGCCACCAGCGCTCGGCCACTCCAATCCAGAAGGAGGGTTGGCAAGCCATGATGCTGAGCCAATGCCATCAGAGGAAAGTGCTCTCGCGATGGCTCGCCGCTAGGCGTCATCGTGGCGCCGCTTTTGAATACCTCATGAATCGCTGATGGGACCACGATTCCGGAGCGATCCAGCCCCTTCTGGAATCGATCCAGGAGGGTGTTCATCATGACGCCTCGCTCGGTCCAGTTCAGCGGGTTGCCTTCGATTGTGTACTTCGCAAAGGCGTTGCGATCGCGAACGGCCTTGGCCAGGAGCTTCCACTCAGCGTTTGCCTGACCGCGGTAGATCCAGCTTGAGGGATCACCCCAGCGCCGATTCCTTGGACTGAGTGCGTCCAGAAATGTATCGGCGGATTTAAGTTCCTCAGTCACCACCCCGTGGCTTTGCTCAAGTTCGGCTATGACTTCTCCGCTCACGTTTTGGCCCATTTAGCCCCTAATTGATTAGGTACGTCCGCCGGCCTCACCACGGCACCACTACGCCTTTGCCCGAAGGAGACGGCGCGAAGCGCCACCGGAATCCTTCCCGAAAGTTGTCGCACGCCGACTTACCGTCGAGCCCCGGCTTATTGTCGTCGAGATGACGTGCGAACAAGTGCATTGACCGAGTAAACTCGTCCAACAACTGCGTAGCATCCACCAAAAGCGCATCACTTTCGCTGAACGTCAAATGCCGCGATCCGGCGCCTGAATAACACAGACCAAATCCGATGCAGTTATCGCTCGAGTCATCGTAGACGCCGGACGGCGTAAAGCCGTGCAACGACCCGTTGCGAATCATCTGAAACAGCAGTTCACACACTTGCATCGTTTGAGCGATGCTGGGATGCGGCTCGGTGTATCGGCTGTTGACCGGCTCAAGGAACCGCCGCGCATATTCGAGCGCTTGGTCCCTCTTCGATCGAGCACGGCTATGTCCGATAAGCAGACAACCGAGAAATTCCCAGCGGGCCACAATGAGAGAGCAGGGCTCAAATACACCCCTGCCTTCCAGGCTTCCATTGGGGCTGCATCGGCCCTCGATCAGCAGTGAGAATATACCATGCCAGGAGGCCGCCCAATTGCGCACCGTCTGTCCTGGCTTTGCGCAGTGCTCATCAACGATCGCCTCAGCGCGTTCTCGATATTCCGCTAGTTTCATTCGTCGTACTCTCCGCCATCGCCTGCGTTTGCCTCACGCGCGACCTCTTCGGGCTCCGGCTCCTCCTCGAGGTCGACTTTGCACTTCGCGCATACCCACGCCCCCGTCTTTCCGTCCGGCGGGTCGATGCCGTCACACCACGCGAGCACAGAGTACGACTGCTCGACATTCTGCGCGCACCATTCACACCTGCCGGTCTTTGATTACTCGCTCATTGTTTCCACTTCACCCGGCCGCCTCGAGCGGGAACCGTTGGAGTGGTCCGATACCTCGACTCATTTGCCTGCTCCGTCTTCGGCCTTGCTTGGTGCGGTCGTGTTTGGTCATGATGCCTTTCTTAACCCGCGAGCCGCGAGCTCGCGGTCAATTCGGGCCTGCGTCTTCGGTCCTTTTGGCACTGATCTAGCGGCTGTCAAATAACTAATTGCGGCCTGGCCGCACACCCGCTGTCCACAAAGCTCGATCGCAGCCGATTTGTAGGGCTTCGAACTCGACCATTCGCAAACTGTCCTTCGAAAGTCCACAGCACGGTGTGGACAAATGCCGAGCAACTTTCTCGCATGGCCAGGGCGTTCGCCGGTGACCGCTTTGCCGAGTCATCCCGAATCCGCCGACTCCTTTCGGCCGGCCAGGTTTCGCAGCCTCCGGAGCGCTTTGGCCTCAATCTGCGCTGCCCGTTGACGGCTGACACCAAGCCCCATGCCGATGGCTTCCAAGGTCCACTCGTCGCGGAAGCGAGCTCGCAGGACGCCTGCCGTGCGCTTGTCGAGCCGTCTGATCATCTGCCTAGCTTCTTGCTGGCGTTCGCGTTCCAGAAGCGCCGACTCTGGGTCGGCTACGTCGGACGGCTGCCTGTCGCCGAGCATGGCGCCGTCGTCTTCCCCCACTGGCGTGTCGAGCGAAAGCACCGTGCCGAGCTTCGCCGCGTCTGCAACGCGTGAGAGCGTCGATATCGGTTCGCCGGTGAGGTCGGCCAGTTCGTCGGCGTCCGGCTCGCGGCCCTCGATCGAACGGAACCGAGCGGCGTACTTGCGGACCTTTCTGGCCTTCTCTCGTAGGCCGACTGGGACGCGTACGACCTGCCCGTGGTCGTCGCAGCACCTGCGGCAGAAATGGCGGATCCAGTTCACGGCGTAGGTCGAGAATTTGAATCCGAGCTCGGGCTGGAATGTCTCGACCGCGCGAATGAGCCCTAGATTTCCTTCTTGGACGAGGTCCGATAGCGGAACCTCGTAGCCACGGAATTTGTGGGCCACGAGAACTACGAGGCGAAGGTTTGCGCGAACGAACGCGTCGGCCTCGCGCTTCACGGCCCCGGCGTTGCCGGACTTCCTAGCAGCGACGAGGCGAGCGCCGGCCTCCCGCTCCTCAGCGGCAGTCCACACTGGATTGCGGGCGAGCTGCGCTGCGTAGGGTCCGAGGAGTGAGTCGTCGGCCGGCGCTCGCGCCTTCATAGGTCACCCGGTCGCGGGATCAAGACGAACAGGCAACGCAAAGCCTCCTCGATCGTCTCGTCCTTCGATTTGCGTAGGTGCGCGGCGGCGACGTCGAGGAGAACAGCGAACGCCGTGGCGAGGTTGACCGTGACGGGCACAGTCCTCTTGGCCTTCGCGCTCATGGCTTCGGCTCCGGCAACAGGTTCTCGAGCACCGTCACGATCGGGGTGACGGCGTTGACGATGGCGAGCATCCGCCGCGCCGTACCGCTCCAAGCGATGCGCGACCGCAAGATGCTCTCGAGGGTCGAAAGACGCGCCTTAGCCTGTAGGAGGGCCAGGACCGCGGCGTCCCTGCGTGCGGGATCGAGATCGGTCATGGCTTACCTACCTTCGCTGCGGTCGCATCCGCCAAGCGAGCCAAAGCCATCCCAACTTGCTCGAGTCGCAGTACGGCCGGCCGTAAGTTCGCGGTTCACCCGTTCGCCACGGTCCCGGGTGTCCGCCGTGCGCTCTTCGTCCTTCCCCCAAGGTCCCCGTTCGCGCTGGCGTACCCGCTCGCGCGGCCGCGGACGAAGACCTTGCCATTCTCCGTCCGTCGCATGGAGCCGGATATCGGCCTCAGCTCGAGTCCGCCGACGGATGACCCACCAGTCGGGGCCGAATCATCCGCCGAACTGGATGTGCGCCTTGTGGGACTCGGAGAACTCGGTCGCGACGTCGAAGACCGCGTCGGGGAAGCGTTCGGCCGCGAGCCGAACGTTGGCACCGAGGTCCCCGCCCGCCATCTCGATGATCTCGATGACGCCTACGCGTCCGGGCGTGCCCTCGGGGTACAGGAGCTCCTGCGACACGAGGGCTTTCGCCGCTTCCTCGGTCTCCGAGCCGCGCCAGAACGCGATCCACCGAAACGGTGCACGAGCTTTGAAGAGACGGGGCAATTGGGCAAGCGCGTCCGCCGCCGTGCGCCGCACCTCGACAAGGTGCGCATCGCCCACCCCGTCGCGATCGATCGCGAGCACGTCCACCCGATCGCCCGGCATTGCCGGCCACGGGGCGTCGAAATAGACGCGCGGCACAGTCAGCCTCCGGATGAGGCACCTGGCCACGGGATCGAGGGGCGCGAAGCTCGAGTCGGTCACGCATGGGACGCCTCCCTGATCTGTGCCACCGCGGGGAAGGTTTGGAAAGCCCAGGCGAAAAACTGCTCCATCTTGACCTTCGCCAGGAGCAGGTCCTCGTCCTTCAAGACCGCGGTGCGAGGATGGGTCTTGGGCTTCGTCGCAGGACCGTCCGGCGGAGGATCGCTCGGGTTGAGCGTCGGCTTGAGGCGGGGGCGGTACGACTCGCCCTCGATGACGAAGTCGTAGGCGGCGTTCTTGAATCGATCGACGGCGCTCTGCGCGAGCAGGACGTCGTCGAACATGGCGAGCCACTCGGCGGTGTCGCGGTTGAAACGCGAACGAAAGATTGGCTTTTACTTCTTCGGACCAGCTGCGGGGTCAGGAGCCCGGACGAACTTGAGCGTCATCCGGTCGCTCTCGCCAATGGCCAAGTACTTGTCGCGGTCCTGATCGCCGAGTCGCAAAGTGGGCGGTAGGGCCCAGACTCCAATCGAGTAGTCCTTCGTATCCTTGGGGTTTGCGTTGACCTCGGACCGTCCCACCAGTTTGAAGCCCGCCGCCTCCACCCGGGCGATCACCCACTTTTCCGGCAAGTAGCCGAGCTTTGCGCTCTCCAACGGAATCGCGTCGGGTTTGGCTCGGTGTTCTTCGATCCCCAAGACCCCCCCGGGTTTGAGCGCTCTGTGAATCTCGGCAAGCCAGGTATCGAGGTTCCCCTCGCCGCCCACGAGCGCGTGGACGACACGCATGAGCAGCACCGCGTCGACCTTCCCATCGAGCTCGAGCTTCGGGGCCGAGCTGTCGACGACGACCGTCTCGACCTTTCCGTAAAGCTCGGGCGCCTTATCAAGGAACGCGTGGAATCGCTCGGCACCAAACGCGGCCTGGTCGCCATGGGCACCGGTCGGGGCGGCGATCGCGTCGATAAGCTTTCCCTTCGCTGCAAGCGCGGGGGCAAGAAGCTCGGTGTACCACCCGTCGCCCGGATCGATCTCGAGAACTGTGTGGGTTGGCTTGAGGCCGAAGAGCTCCAGTGTCTCGATGGGGTGACGGGACTTGTCACGATCCGCGTTTCCGGGCTTCCGGTGCTTTCCCGCCGTCGTCGCGAGGAGCGCCGCGTGGAACGTTGGATAGGGGTTGGCCGCCAGCGCTTTGGCAGCAGCGTGCAGCTCGGGGGTCCAGCGCGCCAGCTCGGCTTCGTTTTGGTGCTTCCACTTCGCGCGCGCGTCCGCCAGCTTCGCCTGTTCGTCGGCCTTCTTTTTCTCCTCCGGCGAAGGCGGCGCGGGCTCTGTGCGTGCGATGCTGGCGTCGCTTGGCGAGACTTCCGCCGCCGCACCCGCCTCGAGCAGCGGCGGCGGCTGCCGCACCGCGGCAGACGGTTCCGAGCCGCCGCATGCGACCAAGAGCGCGGATAGGAGGACGATGGAACCGAACCGGGTGTGCATGGATTTCACTGCTCCGCCACGGCGCCGGCCTCGGCGCTTCTGGGTTGCGCCACTGCTCTCGGGGCTTCTACCGGGGCGGCATGACGGTTGCCCGGAAATGGCAAACCCAAGTTGCCACGCAGGGTGTCTGCCGTGTACTCGCTCCGAACGAGACCGCGCGATCGCAGGATCGGCAGCACATGGACGATGAGCTCATCGAGGTCGGTCGGTTCGGCGGCGCCCGCGATGAACCCGTCGAAGGCTCCGTCACGGAACCATCGCTCGATCTCGTCTGCGACCGTGCGTGGCGAGCCGACGAACGGCGAGCGGCGGTGCGCGAACCGCAGGGCCGCTTGTCGTACCGTGAGGCGCTCGTCGCGCGCGATTCGCTTGATTCGTTCGGCCACGCTGCGATAGCCGTTCGCGCCCAGGTCGCCCAGATCCGGGAAGGGGCCGTCGAGCGGATACTTCGAGAAGTCGTGATAGTTGAACGGCCGACCGAGCTGCACGACCGCCTTGGCGACGTCGATCCCCGCCTCCCTCTCGTTCTGGATCGCGAGCGCCTGCTCGTCGGTCTCCGCGATGAGGGGCGCGATGCCCGGGAACACGAGGATATCGTCTTCGTTCCGGCCCGCCGCCCGCGTGCGCCGCTTGATGTCCCGGTAGAAGTCCTGAGCCTCCTCGAAGGTCTCGCTTTGCGTGAAGATGGCGTCGGCGCTGGCAGCCGCAAAGCTACGGCCGTCGTCCGATCCGCCGGCCTGGAAGATGACCGGCTGGCCCTGTCGTGATCGCGAGATGTTGAGCGGGCCGGCAACGGAGAAGAACTCGCCCTTGTGGCCGAGCTTGTGCTGCTTGCTCTTGTCCAAAAAGACTCCGCGCGCCTTGTCACGCGGAAAGGCGTCATCTTCATACGAGTCCCACAAGCCACGCACCACCGCCAGGTGTTCGGCGGCTCGCCGGTAACGGAGGGCGTGCGGGAAATGCTCGTCGCGCCCGTAGTTGCCCGCGGCTCCCTCGAGCCCCGTCGTGACCACATTCCAGCCCGCCCGTCCATTGCTGATGAGGTCGAGCGAGGCGAACGCCCGAGCGACGTTGAACGGCTCGTTGTACGAGGTCGTCAAGGTCGCCACGAGCCCGATATGCGACGTGAAGCCGGCAATCGCCGACAGAAGGGTGAGCGGCTCCAGCCGGTTCAAAAAGTGGGGCGCGGAGTCCGGCGTGATGTAGGGGCTGTCGACGATGAAGACGAAGTCGAACTTCGCGGCTTCCGCCTTGCGGGCCGCCGCTCTGTACCAGTCAATGTTGATGCTCGCGTCCCCGGGGAGATCCGGGTGACGCCAGCCGGTTGCAGTCATGCCGACGCCGCCGAGCACGGCGCCGAGCTTCAATTGATCGCGAGCCGCCATGGTCTTTACTCCGCCGCCGAGGCTTGGGCCCGGCGCCGCGCGACGGCTTCGCGCAGCGGCCCGAGAAGGTTACGCCCGTAGTCAATCGCGTCCTCGAGCGGGTCGAAGCCACGGAACAGGAACTTCGTAATCCCGAGGTCGTAGTAATCGAGCAGGGCGTCCACCACCTGCTCCGGCGTCCCGACGAGCGACGTCGAGTTTCCCTGGGCGCCGGTCAGCTGCGCGATCTCCGTCCAGAGGCGCTTGTCGCGCACGGCGCCACCCCGAGCCGTTTCGAGAAGGCGCTGGGATCCCGTCGATTCTCCCCTCGCGCGGCGGAAGGCGCCCGTCGCGCCCCGCTCCCGGAGCGCCTTGGCCTCTTCGAGGATCCGATGAGCGCGGGCCCACGCGTCCTCCTCCGTGCGACCGAGGATGGGCCGGAGCGACAGACTGAAACGGATCGCGCCCGCTCGCCCGTTGGCCGCGGCCGCCGCCCTCACCTTGTCGAGCGTCTCGCGAACCCCGTCGACGGTTTCGCCGAACAAGGCATAGACATTCGCGTGTCGACCGGCGACCCGGATGGCCGCGTCGGACGACCCGCCGAAGAATACCGGGATATGCGGCTGCTGGAGCGGCTTCACGGCCGAGAAGCTGTCGACCACACGGTAGTACGCGCCGTGATGGTCGAACGGCGTCGCGCTCGTCCATGTCTTCTTCAAGAGCTCGATGTACTCATCCGTCCGCGCGTACCGGTCGTCCTTCGTGAGGAAATCGCCATCCCGCTGCTGCTCGGCGTCCGAGCCTCCGGTGATGATGTGGACCCCCAGGCGTCCATCGCTGAACTGGTCGAGCGTGGCCAGCTGGCGAGCGGCCAGCGTCGGAGCCACGAAGCCAGGTCGGTGCGCGAGGAGGAACTTCAGCCGGGTCGTCTTCGACGCGGCGTACGCGGCGACCTGGAAGCCGTCCGGAGAAGCGCTGTTGTAACCGATCAGCACGCGGTCGAAGCCGCCGGCTTCCTGCGCGAGGGCAAGCGCGCCGACGTACGACTTGTCGATCACCGGGCCCGACGCGGCGTGCGTCTCGGACGCGTATTGCGTGGAGATGAGGCCAAGGATCTCTAGCTCGTCGGTGGGATTGGTCATGATGGCGTCCTGTCGTTAGACGTCGACTCGCCAGCCGGCGGTTCGACACCCACGGAGTAGCCGCGCGATGCAGCTCCGATCCAACAAGAAATGGTCGCGCCAAGCTTGAGGGCGGCTCTTGGGACGTGGATATGCACGGCCAAACAGCATGACCACGAATACTCATAAGACAGGTGCATCGGGCCCGTGCTATCGCCCTTGCCGAAGCACCCATGAGCATCATCAAGACGCTTACGCCCGAGGAGGAGAAGGACCTCCGCACGCGCTTCGGGACCAAGAATGGCTTCGCCGCCGCCACGCAGCCGATCGCCGACGGCACCGTCATCGTCACCGACTCCGAGGGCCTCGTCGCGGGCGACATCCAAATCCTTACCGCCGATGGGTCCATTCCTGGGTATCGCGCCGCCCCGAAGAACGGCAGCAAGCTCCCGGTCGTCCTCGTCGTGCAAGAGATCTTTGGAGTGCACGAACACATCAAGGATGTCACTCGCCGTCTCGCCAAGCTCGGCTACCTGGCCATCGCTCCGGAGCTCTACGCGCGGCAAGGAGATGTCTCGAAGCTAACGGCCATCGACGAGATTCGCGGCATCGTTGCCCGCGTGCCCGACGCGCAAGTTCTGTCCGACCTCGATGCGGCGGTCGCGTGGGCCGGGCGCCACGACGGCGACACGTCGCGCCTCGCGGTCACCGGCTTCTGTTGGGGCGGACGTATCACGTGGCTCTACGCTGCCCATCGATCGAACCTGAAGGCGGCGGTGGCCTGGTACGGCCGCCTTCTCGGCCCGCCGACGCCGCTCACGCCGAAGTTTCCGATTGACGTCGTCAAGGACCTGAAAGCGCCCGTCCTCGGACTCTATGGTGGCCAGGACCAAGGAATTCCACTCGACTCCGTCGAACGGTTTCGCGAAGCGCTGAGGAGCGCGTCGAGCGCGTCGACCATCCACGTGTACCCGGATGCACCCCACGCCTTCTTCGCGGACTACCGACCGAGCTACCGCAAGGATGCGGCCCAGGACGCCTGGGAGCGCCTTCGGGCTTGGCTACGCGATCACGGAGTCTGACCCCGCTTCCACAGGTAGGTGTGTACCCGATGCTCTTCGAACCTCTCGTTTTCCGATGTGGATTGCGCACGCGCAACCGCGCGTGGTTGGCTCCGATGACCAACGGTCAGAGCCACGCCGACGGATCGCTGGGCGACGACGAGCTACGCTGGCTCGAGCGGCGCGCCGATGGTGGGTTCGGCGTCATCGAGACGTGTGCCGCGCATGTCTCTCGGGACGGTCAGGGTTGGGCGGGCGAACTCGGCGTCTACTCGGACGAGCTTCTCCCGGGCCTCGGCCGGCTGGCCTCGGCCATCGCGTCGCGCGGCGCCGCGGGCATCGTGCAGATCTTTCACGGCGGCTTGCGCGCACCGTCGTCGCTCACGGGAAAGCAGCCGTGGAGCGCGTCGGCGTACGAGGGGCCGGGAGTCGAGCTCGCGCGAGCGGCTACCGAGGCCGACATCGCGCGGGTCCTGGGTGACTTCGAGCAAGCCGCCGTGCGGGCACACAAGGCGGGTTTCTCGGGCGTGGAGCTGCACGGGGCGCATGGGTATCTCTTGGGCCAGTTCCTGAGCGCGACCCTCAATACGCGGACGGACCCGTGGGGCGGTTCGCTCGAGAACCGCGCGCGATTGGTGCGCGAAGCCACGCGCGCGGTGCGGAGATCAGTGCCGAAGAGCTTCGCCGTGGGTGTGCGCCTCTCGCCGGAGGACCGCGGAAATGCGGTCGGACTCGATCTCGACGAGTCGATTCAGGTGGCGCGCTGGCTCAGCGACGACGGCGTCGACTTCATCCACCTGTCGCTCTGGGACTCGGCGAAGAACACGAAGAAACGACCCGAGGAGCACGCCGTTCCTCTCTTTCGCCGTGCGCTCCCGCGCGAGGTTGCCGTCGTCGTCGCCGGTGGCATTTGGACGCGCGCCGACGCCGAGGCGATCCTCGAGAAGGGCGCGAGCGCAATTGCCGTGGGGCTCGCAGGGATCGCGAACCCCGACTGGGCGGCGGGGGTCGCAGACCCCGCGTGGAGTCCGCGGCGGCCGCCGCTGACGATTGCCGAGCTGCGGGCTCTCGGGCTGAGCGAAGCGTTCGCCGGGAGGATGCGCAACTGGAAGGGATTCGTCGCCGAAGCGGGCTGACGGCGCCCAAGTTCTCGCGGTCTACCGGTTGCTCCGTGACGACGATCCGGCAAGATGCCGAGCGCGGCGCGAAAACTCCGTTGTTTCCTGCGCGATCGATTGGCGCCCTTCCCGATTGAGGAGGTGGACGGAGCGAATCGCGGCCTCCAGCACTTCCTTCCTTGCGGCGAGGGCTCGACGTTTCGAGAGCAGAGACGCTTGCTCGATGAGCAGAGACGCTTTGCCGACGAGAAAGGACGCTTCACCAATTGGAAACGCGGCTCGTTCGATCGGGCACAGTAGGAGATCTTAGGCTCGTTCGGTCGGCAAAGCCGCGTGACGCTCGCTTCCTGTCACGAAGGGGTGGGTGCATTACGACGAGGCGTCCCAGATGAGCGCCGCTGCAAGGACGCCGGACTTCCCTCCTCCATCAGCAACCACTCCTTCCGCGCGACCGGCATCACGCTCCACCAGGAGAACGGCGGCCGCCTGGAGGATGCGCAGGCGCTCGCGGGCCTTGCCGACGCGCGCACCACGCGCCTCTACGTCCGCAGGCGGCAAGAGATCGCGCAAGCGGAGGTGGAGCGGGTGCAGTTGTAGGGTCGCCGCTCGCTCCAGAGCTCCGTCACTTCAAGAGCCACACGGACAACACCCGGAGACACCGCCGCCAGGACCCGCAGGAAGGCTTCGGCATCCTTGGGGCAGCTGAGGTGACGGGGCCGGTCCAGGCCCGCCACACCCCACGGCATATTCATTGGGTCCGGCTCCTATGGAACGCAGGAATTATCGGTCATTTGACGCGTTGGAGGGTTTGCACCGGATTGGGAATCGTGGAGTCGGCATAGTGGACGGCGTGGTTACGTCGCTGTTCCTCTCGTAGGTGGACTTGCCAATAGGCGTGAAAGTCGCCGCTGGCACGAAGCGCGCG
>JBEKFX010000137.1:0-13010 GCA_050013115.1 Polyangiaceae bacterium | reverse complement strand
TCGATGTCCCCTTTGGTGGCCGTTCGGACGATGACGGGCGTCGCATGGATTCCGAGCGCGCCGAGCATCGTGACGATGAGCGTCGCCTTGTCTTTGCAGTCGCCGAAACCGCGCGCGAAGATCTGCGCGCATCGATATGGCTTGTACCCGTGGATACCGAACTCGAGTGCGACGTACCGGGTCTTCTGAACGACGTAATCATAAATCGCGCGGGCCTTCGACGCATCGTCCTTCAGCCCTCGGGTCAGCGCCTCGGCCCGTTGACGCACTTCGTCGTCGGGCACGAACTGATCTTTGACGAGCCCCCAATACCACCGCCCCATGTCGCCCCACGTCCGGTACGTGGAGACGTTCACGTGCCCGAGGACTTCGGGCCAGGGGGGCTGCAGGGCCTCCTCTTTCACGCCGGCGACGTTGATCGCGACGAAGTGGAAGATGCGTTGATCGCCACGCTCCTCGACGGTGCGCTTTAGCCCCGGCACGCGCGGCTCGTTGAAGTAGAGCGTTCGCGATTTGGGCGTCAAGAGGACGTACTCGCTGCGCCCGATCGGCTCGGACCCCTGCATGTAGACGACTTCACCGAAGTAGTCGGCAAATTCATTGCGGGGGGCGACGTCCTCGACGCGGTACTGAAGCTCGACGATGTCTCCCGGCTCGAGCCGGGGAAAGCGGACGTAGTAGCTGCGGGTGCTCGTGTAAATCGCAACCGCCGGATCGTCGGCCATGGCCCCGGCGCCGCTTTCGACCGCTTCTTCCACACGTCCGTCGGCCCGGTAGACGCGCGCGGCACGGAGCTGAACGGTTTGACTGTCGCTTTCGAACCCGAAGCCGTACTCCCTGGACTCCGCCGCGGAGGCTTCGGTCAAAGGTTGATAGACGACCTGACGAAATCGACTCGCCAGTCCGTTGGGAAAGACCGTGGTCACTTGGAGATCGACGAGCGATCGTCGTGCCTGGCCTCCCGAGGCCGCAGCTCGCTGCGCCAGAAACTCCGACGCGGGGCGGGCGTATTGCTCGTCCGGTCGCGGCGCGCCCGGCCCGATGTGGGCGAGCTCGTCGCGGACTTCCTTCGCCTGCGGCATGAGCTCCAGCACACGCTTGAGGAGATTCACCTGGGCGTCGCGCTCGCCTGCGAGGGCATGCGCCGCAGCGAGCTGCTTCATGATCTCGGTGTCTTCGGGCGCGATTTCCAGCGCAACCCGATAGGACGCGACGGCGCGCGCGTGGTCGCCGAGACGCATCCACGCTTGCGCCGCAGTCTGGAGGGCCGCCGCGCTGTCCGGGTTCGTCGCGAGGAGCCGCCCGATGAGTTGCGACGCCACCGAGACCTGGCGGCGAGCGACCGCGACTTCGATGCGACTCCGCAGAAACGATGGATCGTCGAAGCGGAGCGCCGCATAGCGGTCGGCCATCTCGTCGGCCTCGGTATCGCGTCCTCGATCGCGAAGCGCCGCCACCATGGCGCGGAGGAGCCCTACGCTTCGCGGGCGGAGAGAGAGCGCGCGGTCGAGCTCGGCGAGCGCGGTATCCCGCAATCCGGCGTTCTCGTAGAGCTCGACCTTCGCGAGTGTCGCCGGCAGGTTGTCCGGCTCGAGAGCCAGGACCTGTTCGCAGTAAGGCACCGCGTCGCGGGGATTGACGCCCCCACGAGCATATTCCGCACGGGCAAGGAGCACCTGAACGGTCTCCTCGCGTGTCGCGTGTCCCTTGGCGACGAGCGCCTCGGCTCGCTCGATCCACGCTGCCCGCTGATTCCGGCTCTCCGCCACGTCGCCGGCAAGAAGGAGGCGGGAGATGGTCGGAGCCTTCTCGGCCGCCATGCGCGCGAGCTCTCGTGCGCGGTGCTCGGTCGGATCGTCGGCGCCCGTCACCTGGAGATAGCGCGCGTAGCCTTCCAAGATCGCCGGGTCGCCGCCGCCGACAAGTCGTTCGAACGCTTGCACGGGCCCCTTGACGCCCTGCGGCACGACGGGAGCGGCGGCCTTGGGCGCCAAGCCGACCGCGCCGCCGTCGTGCGTCGAGTGCATGGGCTCGGCGTCGGCGACGATGTGTTCGTCCGGGTTGCCCGTGGCGTCCGCAATGCGCAAGGACAGCATCGGCGGTCGATCGTCGCCGCACGTCTTGACCGTCAGACGGTTCCACCCGCTCGCGAGCGACACGGTGACGGCAAAACGGTCCGAGTCCAGATCTCGGTACTTTTCGTCGGAGAGGACCTCGGCGCCATTCCACAAGATACGCAAGGCGCCCGATGCGCCGGCCCAGATCGACACGGGTCGGGTGGCTTGACCGGTCAGGAACGCGTCACGCACGAACGTCGTCGTGTAAACGCATACCGATTCGATCGGACGAACGAACGACGCGAAGTCGACCCAACCGTACGGTGAGACCTGCGGCAAGAGCCGCCACCGGGCCAGTCGGTGGTCCTTGCCTTCGTAGTCGCGAGTCAGGTTCAGCGGACCGGTCTGGTCGGCTTCAGGTCCGTCGTCGCGCGAAAAGCCCGTCTTGCCGTCGTTGTCGAAGGGGCCGAGGAGCATCCACTGGTCCACGTAGCCGAGCCGCGCGATTCGGGTGCGCGCGCCCTCCAGATCGCCGCGACGCCGCCGCGAATAGGCCTCGAGCAACCCCGCATACGCCCGGACGGGCGCCGGCTCCCCGGCGTCGTGCGCCACTTCGAACAAGACCTCTTCCACCGGCGTCGGGTCACCTCGGTCCCACTCGGCCCAGACGCGCCGGAGCGCCCCGTATGCGAGCGGACCCCGCGCGGAGGTCACCCGCGCCCGCAACGCGGACAGGCGGACCAACTGATCGCTTGTCCCCGCCCGCGCCGCGGGGAATGGAATCGCCGCCGTGGCGGACGCAAAGAGGGTCGCAAGCGCGAGCGAACGGAACGACATCACGGGGTGGGCGGCGGGGGAACGAGCGAGAACGTGTCCTCGTCAGGGGCGCGCGCCGCGTGACTGTCGTGCGACGCGTGTCGTTTCGTCAAGCGGGACCGGCAGAACGGCGGCCCTGGCCGGGCAAACGGGGACGAACGAACGAAAGGCGGCCGGAGGGTCGGTGTTTCTGACACACGCGACCGCCAACGCCGAGTGGTGTACCCTGCCCGTGCGGTTTCACGTCGATCCGCAATCGGCACGATGCGTCCACCCGAAGAGAGCACCGAGCAAGACGTTTTGGCGAGGTATGCCCGCGCTACCATGCCGGCGGTGGCCACAGAGCGCACCGCCGCGCACGCGCAGGTGTTCCGGGGCCTCGTCAAAACGCTCAGGCCGCACCAATGGGTGAAGAACGGCTTCGTGCTCGCGCCGATGTTTTTCCACAAGGACCTCTTTATTGCCACGTCCCAAGGGCCGGCGCTAAACCTCACCGTGACGTTTCGTGCGCTGGCGGCGACGGGCGTCTTTTGCCTTCTGGCGGGTGCGGTCTACACGATTAACGATCTCGTCGACGCCGAGGCCGATCGAATTCACCCGGTCAAGCGGCTCCGGCCCATCGCGAGCGGGGCCGTCCCGGAAGGTGCCGCTCGGATCATGGCGTCGCTTCTCATGGTCGTGTCGCTGGCCGTCGCGAGCTGGCTCGACCGATCATTGGCCATCATCGCGATTGTCTACCTCGGCGAGAATCTCGCCTACAGCTTCCGCTTGAAGAACGTCCCCTACCTGGACGTCGGATTGATTGCGTTCGGCTTCGTGCTCCGCGTTTTGGCGGGCGGCGTGGCTGCGGCGGTCCCCGTCTCGGCTTACATGCTCGCTTGCACGGCCCTCCTCGCCTTGTTTCTCGGCTTCGGCAAGCGGCGGCACGAGCTCGGACTCGCGGGGGCGCACCGCCAACGCGCATCGCTCGGAGCCTACAAGGCGGTCTCGCTCGACGTGACGCTCGCGCTGACGGGTGCGGGCGCCGCGCTCACCTACCTGGCCTGGGTGTTGGATCCAGCGACGCGCGCGGCGTTCAACTCCAATTACCTCTGGTTGACCGCGCCTTTTACCGTGTTCGGTATCATCCGTTTTCTCTTTCTCGTCAGTGGGCGCGCGGGTCGCGGCGTGCGTGCGGAGTCGCCGACCCAGGAGATGCTGCGGGACGTCCCTTTCGTCCTCGACGTCGTCCTTTGGATCGTCATCGTCGTCGCCATCGTCTACAAGCTCCGCCCCAACGGTTAGTCCCCCCGAAACAGAATTTCCCGGCGGAACGTCCGGTAAGGAATACTGGACGGGGCTCCCGCGCTACCGCATCGTGGATGGGCGAGCCATGCCGTTGCGCGATCCATCCAGCCTCTCGGCGAAACCCGGAGCGTGGGGCGACCTCCTGCTCACGTTGCCCGTCTTTCTCGTGTACGAGCTCGGCGTCGTCTTCCTCAACGTGCGCAACGCGACGGACGTCGTGACCGAGCGGCTCCTCGACCTGGCTCACGGCGATCGGCTGACGTATCTCGAGATCACGGCGGCCATCGGCCTCGGAACAGCCTTGGTCTTTGCGATCCTCGGACGCGGGCAAGCGTTCCGTCCGCGGAAGCTTCTGCAAACGTGCTTCGAGGGGGCCGTGTACGCCACGGCCATGGGCACGGCGGCGTCCTGGGTCGTCGGCCGGTTGTTCGCGGGTGTCCACCACGGACTGGCCCCGCCGGGGCCGACGGCCAGCGTGGTCATGTCATTCGGCGCGGGCTTTTATGAAGAGCTCGCCTTTCGTGCCGTGCTCTTCGGCGGCGGCACGCGGTTGCTTCTATGGCTCTTGGGCGGCTCCGTCGTCGCCCAAGGCGCGGGCGGTCCATCGCCGACCTTGGGTCGCATCGCCGTCACCCTTTTCTGGGCACTTGGCAGCGCGGCCATCTTCAGCGGGATGCACTATTTCGGCGCCCTCGGGGACCCTTTCGACATGCGGACGTTCGTGGCCCGAGGGGTGCTCGGCCTCGCACTGACCCTGGTCTATGTCCTGAGGGGCTTTGCTGCCGCTGTGTGGACTCACGCGTTATACGACGTATGGGTCCTCGCGCTGTAATCGCACGTCCGTCGCGTCTCCGTCACTCGTCCTTCTTCGGTCCCTCGTTGTAGCCGCGCGGCCGGTATTTTGGATTGACGCCATGGTACTCATCGCCATTCGCAAACGTGTCGTCGACGAGATATTTCAGCCACGAACCCGGCGCTCGATCCGCCACCTCCTGCAGGCTTGAACGCAGAGGAGACTCTTCTCCGAGCTGGTTTTCATCCCACAGGCACTGCAGGCCCAGCGCGACGAGGCTCATGTCGTTCGGACCGAGCGCAAATCCGCGCAGGTAATGGGGAACGGCCTCGGGGGCACGGTGCATTCGGCAGAGCGTGTCGCCCATGTAGACGCTGGCCATGGGCCAGTCCGGCGCGAGGCGCAGGGCGACGTCATTGGCTGCGAGTCGATTCGACAGGTCGCCGCGCGCCCCGAGCATCACCGAGTAGTTCAAGTGGGCCTTCGCGCTGCGGGGAACCGATTTGCGCGTCGCATCCCAGAAGACCAGATCGTTCGTGTAATCGAACGCATGCCTTCGGGCGGCGACGCATTGGAATGTGAAGTAGAGGATCCCGAAGGCGACGACGGGGCCGAACCATCGGCCTCCCCGGCTGCGCTGCAAGAGACGACAAAACGCGACCGAGAGCAGAATCGCCGACCCGATGGCGGGGAAGTACCAGAAGCGTTCGGCGCGCACGGTCGGCAAGACGACTGGAATATTCGAGACCGGCAGATAGGAGACGACGATCCAAACCATCGCGAAGCCGATGAGAGGCCGGCTGTCGAGCACTGGATCGGGTGCCCAAGTCGGTCCGGCAAGCTGCGGGTCGAGGCCAGGCCCTGCTCCCGCCCCGTCGGCCACCTCCGCGGCGCGCGCTCTCCGGCGCGCCAGTTGAAATGAGCGGAAAGCGAGGACGGGGCACGCCACGAGAGGCAGAACCATGGCCAGCGCCCCGAGGACGCTCTCAGGAAAGATGAGGCGCGCCGGCACCGGCTCTTGTGGCGCCGAGTAGTCGCCGGACAAAGTCGACGGATAGACGACTTGGCCGAGCCCGCGCGCGAATACCCGGAGCGCACCCGCGACCCGGTACGGCAGCGAGGCCTCGATGAGCGGGTTGTTGAGGGGGTCGTGCGGCAGAATCGGTTGCGCGTACCAGCGGAGCGCCGTCGCGAAGGCCCGCTGCAGAACCGGCTTGCTGGCGTTGGCCTCGACCGTGAGGTTCACCGGGATCGTGACCGGGAACCAGCGTCGCCGCATCTCCACGTAAAAGACGAATGCCCCGCCTGTGGCGAGCGCCGCGACGGCCGCGCGAAGCCACCGCCGCGGCCGGGCATGGGTCGTATGGGAGAGAAGGAGAGCGGCGAGCGGGGCGAGCGGGACGATGCAGAGCGCACTCTCTTTCGAATAAAGGCCGAGCAGGGTTGCTCCCGCGAGCGCAAAGGGCATCGTCGTCAGCGGCTGGGAGAGCGAGAGCAGCGCGAGAAGGACCCCGGCTCCGCCGAGGACGTCGGCAAGACCGACGACGCCGCTCACCGCCTCGGTGACGACCGCCGTGGCGACGAAAATTCCGCCCGCAAGCCACGCCGTCAGCCGGTCGCGCGTCCACCGTGCAACGAGAAGCACGACGAGGGCGCCGTTCAGCCCATGGATGAGGACGTTCACGTACGCGTGGGGAAATGCGCTCTGCTCCCGAAACATGGGGGCTCGCCAGAGAACACGCCAGACGATGTCCGGCAGCGGCCGATAGGATCCAATCGTCCGGTCGGGCGTGAGACCCCAGAAATCGCGGTGGAACGCCTGCAGCCACCCGATCGGCGAACCGCGCTCGGCGCTGGCGCGCACGTACGGATTGGCGAGCAACGCTTCCTGTTCGTCGAAAATGAAGTTCGTCGCCGGATGCCGCGTATAAAGTAGCATCGAGAGAAAACACGTCGGCACGAGCGCCGTCAGGAGCGTCGGGGTCTCGCCGAGGAAGTAGTCGCGCGCGCGCGTCAGGAGCGTGCGCTTGGGGATCTTCGGGAGAGGTTCAGTGATGAGGTCGGGAGTCGGCGGCGCGGGCTGGGACACGGGGCACTGTGATCCGTGATTGGCCGTCACGTTAGCCCGCCGGGACGGACTTGCGCAGCCCCGACTTCCTTAGCCCCGTCGCGAGCGCGAGCGCGACCAGCATCCCGAGAGACGCCGCCGTATAGGGCGCCCGCGGCCCCGCCGTCATGTAAAGCCAACCGCCGAGCGCCGGGCCGAAGCTCCGCGCCAGACTCGCGAACGACTGGTTCGTTCCGAGCGTCGCTCCTTGCCGATCGGGCGGGGCGCGCCTCGAAATAAAGGCCGAGGTGGCCGGCTGGGTCAATCCATTTCCAATGGCCAGCAGCCCCCCGGAGGCATAGAGGAGACCGCGCGATGACGCCCCTCCGGCGCTGACGAGACCGGCGAACGCGACAGCCTGGATGAGCGTGCCCGAGACGAGGAGCAGCGACTCGTCGACGCGACCGGAAAGCCTGCGCACGAGGCCCCCCTGAACGGCTGCGGCCACAATCCCGATGAACGCGAGAACGTAACCGGTGCCGCGCTCGTCGATGGCAAAGAGGTCCGCGCAGAAGAACGTGAACGTCTGGTCGAGATTCGTGAAGCTGAGGACGACGAGGAAGTTCACGCCGATGGCCAGGGCGACACCCGGCAAGTCGAAGGCGAGACGCATCGCGCCGACGTTGAGCGGCGTGAGCGATCGGTTGGGGCGGCGCGCCCTGACGTCGGCGGGCAGCGACTCGGCCACGCCGAAGAACACCCAGGCGAGATTGAGGACGCTCAGCGCGGCCGCGACGAAGCACGGGACGGCGCCGTGGCGCCCCGCGATCGCGATCCGGGCGAGGATGCCGCCGAGGCCCGGCCCGACGATGAAGCCGAGCCCGAACGCCATCCCGATGAGTCCCATCCCTTTGGCGCGATCCTCGGGCTTCGTGATGTCCGCGATATAAGCGCTCGCCGTCCCGAGGTTTGCCGTGGCGATTCCGCCGAACGCCCGAGCCGCAAAAAGCCAGAGGACGCTCTGGCCCCACGCGAGGCCGAACCCCAGGCCAGCCATCGCGAGCGCGGTCCCGGCAATGGACCAGACGAGGACCGGTCGACGGCCGACGCGGTCAGAGAGTCGCCCCCAGACGGGGACGAAGACGAACTGCATCAATGAGTAGATGGACCCCAGCCATGTCGCGACGAACGTGCTCACGCCGAAGACGTCGTGGGCCTCTTTGGCGAGAAAGGGCAAGACGAGCCCGAACCCGAGGAGATCGACGAAGACCGTGAGAAAGATGGCGCCGAGCCTCGGGGCCGATTTCATGGGCGAGGCGGGCACTATAATCGGCCCGACGTCAGGCGCTCGCCTCATCGGTCCGCGCAAGCTGGCCATGTCACGCGCACGGCGCAAGCGCGGCGCCGAGCGGCTAGCCTGAAGTTTCGCTGCTTGGCCACGCACCTTGGGAAACTTCAGGCTAGCGGCGCCGCGCGTGTACGAAGACCTCTCGATTTCCCTTGGGGCCGGCAAGCACGCTGTCGTGCTGCGCGAGAATCTCGAAGCCTGCCGCCACCACCGACTGGGCCGCACGTGCGACCGCTTCGGCCCGAAGCTGATCGTCGCGAACGACGCCCCGGGTGCGCGAAGCCGTCTCCCGGCCGACTTCGAACTGGGGCTTGACGAGGGCCACGAGGTCGCCGCCTTCGAGCGTGCAGCGCGCGACGGCAGCCATCAGTTTGGAAAGCCCGATGAACGAAGCATCGACCGTCGTGACCGCGGCCGGGCCACCGATGCTGTGGGCCTCGAGCACCCGCGCGTTCGTCCGCTCCATGACGACCACCCTCGGGTCGGAGCGCAGCTTGTGCGCGAGTTGGCCGTAGCCGACGTCCACCGCGATGACCTCCAGCGCGCCGCGCTGGAGGAGACAATCGGTGAATCCACCGGTCGATGCGCCGAGATCGAGACATCGCTTGTCGCGCGGACTGACGCCGAAGGCGTCGAGCGCCCCTGCGAGTTTGACTCCACCCCGCGAGACGTACGGGTGATCGGCCCGCCGGAGTTCGACTGCGGCCCCGTCGTCCACGAGTGTACCGGGTTTGTCTTTGCGGGCCCCGCCGACGAACACGTCGCCCGTCAAAATGACGGCTTGCGCGCGAGCTTTCGTCGGCGCCCATCCCCGGGCCACGAGCCACTCATCGAGGCGAACCTTCGGCACGCGACCTCAGTACCACCCGAGGTCCTAACTTCGACCGATGAGCACGTATTTGTGTAATTTTTCGATGAGGGCGGGGCGCGAGACGCCGAGACGCCGCGCCGTTTCGCTCTGGTTGCGTCCCGCTCCCTCGAACGCTTCCGCGATGAGGGTCCGCTCGAACGCTTCCACACGGGCACGGAGCGGATGGCCCGGACCGGGGTCGCCCGCTGCCGTCAAGGGCAAAGACGACGGCGCAGAGCCTTCGGAGAGCGAACGCCACAGCATCAAGGTGATGCGCTCATCGGGCGCCAACGCCAAAAGGCGCGCCACTGTGTTCTCGAGCTCGCGGACGTTGCCGGGCCAGGGATTGGCGCGGAGCGCGTCGACGAGCGCGGGCTCGACCTCGACCGGCCCCATCCCGTAGCGGTCGGCGTAGCGGCGCACGAAGCTGCGCAAGAGCGGTTCGACGTCTTCGAGTCGCTCTCGGAGGGGAGGCACTCGAATCGGTACGACGTTCAAGCGGTAGAAAAGATCGTCTCGAAATCGTCCTGCTTTGACCTCGGCCGACAGGTCCCGATTGCTGGCCGCGATGAGTCGAACGTCGACGGTCTCGGGACGTCCCCCGACCTGCTGGACTTCACCGGATTGAAGAGCTCGCAACACCTTCGCTTGCATGCCGATCGGCAGCTCGCCGATCTCGTCGATGAAGAGAGTTCCCTTGTGGGCTTGCTGGAAGTAACCGAGACGCGCCGACTGAGCACCGGTGAAGGCCCCCTTCGTGTGCCCAAAAAGCTCGGCTTCCGCAAGCTCGCTCGGGATCGCGGCAGCGTTGAAGCGCACGAGCGGTTTGTCCGCCCGTCTCGAGTGGGCGTGGAGCACGCGTGCGAGCACGTCCTTGCCTGCGCCGCTCTCGCCCGAGAGAAGGACAGTCACGTCCTTCGGCGCCACGCGTGCGACCACATCCATGACCCGCTTCATCGCTGGACTGTCGGCCACGATGGTTCCGCCAAGCGCCGCCTCGGTGCGCAGCCGCGCGTTCTGCAAGCGGAGGTCTCGCCACTCGGCCGCCCGCCTCACCGCGAGCACGAGCTCGTCCGGATCGAATGGCTTCGGAATGTAGTCGAACGCTCCCGATTTCATCGCCGCGACCGCCACACGCTCGGAGCCGTGCGCCGTCAGCATGAGAACCGGAACGCTGGGATCGCCCGCCCGCATCCGATCGAGCACCTGCATCCCGTCCATTCCCGGCATCGCGAGATCCGTGAGCAGCACGTCTGCGCCGCGCGCCTCGAACGCCGAAAGGCCGCTCGGCCCGCCGTCGGCGGCCTCGACGATCAACCCGGCATCGCTCAAGACGGCTTCGAGCGTGAAGCGGAGCGAGGCATCGTCGTCGATGACGAGCACGCGGCTCATGTCGTGAGAACGCGGGCAGCCCGGGTCTCCGGCACGTCACCCGATTCGGGCTTCGCGGCCCGTGATGGATTGGGCAGCCGGGTGCACGGTGTCACGTCAGCCGGAAGGCGGATGGCCGCGGTCGTCCCCTTGCCGACGACGCTTTTGAACTCGAGGCCGCCTCCGTGCTGTTCGACGAGTCCGCGGGCCACCGCGACACCGAGGCCGGTGCCGCCCTCTTTGGTCGTGAAGTAGGGCTTGCGAATGCGATCGAGCACCTCGGGCGACATGCCCGCGCCGGTGTCCTCCACACTGACGAGCGCGCCTCCGCCGTCACGACGTATCCGTACCTTGACGATGGACCCGCGCGGCGAGGCCTGGATGGCATTGAGCACGACGTTGAGAAGCGCCTGACGGAGCTTGCGGACATCGGCGTGGACTGTGACGGATTCGTCGCCCACGACTTCGATGACGACACCCGCGTCTTCCGCCCGGGTTTCGAGCAAGACGGCAAGCTCCCTCGCCACTTCATAAGGCTTGGTCGGGGCCAGCTTCAGCTCATCGAGGCCGCGTGAGAAGGAGAGAAATCCGTCGACGATCGCCTGCAACCGATCGGCCTCGTTGGCCACGATCGTGAGCCGCTCGGCCGTCTTGGCGTCGGTGGCGTTGCGCGACATGTGCGTCGAGAGCGCCTTGATGGCGGCCAACGGGTTTTTCACTTCGTGCGCCAGCCTCGCCGCGACCCCCTCGAGGGCCTTGGTGCGGTCTTCGCTCTCGCTGCAGATTTCCTCGCGTCGCTCGGCCAGCTCGAGCGCGGCGCGCTCGTAGCCGCGGGTCATGTGGCAGCCCATGCGGTAAACGCCCATCATCGTGTAGAGCGCAGCGAGCAAGGCGAGGCACACGAATTCGGGGCTCGCCCAGGCGCCCGATGGCTGCAGGGGCGATGCGAGGCGGGCGAGCGACGTTCGCGAGAGCAGGGCCAATGCAACGAAACAGGACAGAAAGGAAACGAACACGGCGCCGCGCAGCCAGGGCGGCTCACGCAACGTGACGGCGGCTGCCGCAATCGTGACGGCGCTCGTCATGAGAAGCGGACTTGCGAGACCGCCGGTTGTCGCCAGGATCGCAAAGTAAGCCACCACCGATACGCAGAACGAGACGGCCCGGAGCGCGACGTTCTCCCACCACACCCGGATTGCGAAGAGGGTGCCGAGAAGAGCGACGGCGACTCCCTGGACGAGCGCCCGCGGTCCCGACTCGCCGCGCGCGACGAGCACCGTCAACACGGCGATGTTGAAGATGACGAACCAGGTCAGCCGCCAGCGGGCGGTCGCCATGCCCATCTCGTCGAAAATGCGACGACGAAGCGCATCGAAGCGCGCTTGCTGCGGAAGCTCTCGACGGTGCCGGTGAAATCCCAATACCGGCAATTTCAGCAAATCCCGTGCGCGCGCGCCAGTCGACCGAAACAGCTGAAATGGGCTGGTCCGCTCCTGTCCGGATCCCGACAACTGCTGCAGGCCCGTCCGAAGACCCGGCGGCCGTCCATGCCAGCTGAAGAGGGCCCATCGGCGCGGAGCGCGCACGCCCGCATGGCGAGGCGCGGGCGCGAAACGACCGCCTCCTCAGGGAACGAGATCGACGGACGGCGCGTGATCGAGGAGACCGCTCGCGACGGCCCGGGCATACATTTCGTCGATTGCACGGCGTACGTCGGTCGGCGGGTTCAGCGTGTCAGCATTCGCATACATCGCAAGATACCGATCGAGAAGGTCGCGGTCCGCACCGACGTCGGTACGCGTTTCGCGTTCGAGGAGGGCGCTCATCGTTTCTTCCCGGTGCGCGAGCGCCCACGCGATCGATTGCTTGATCAGGCGAGAGACTTGCGCGACGCGCTCCGGCCCGAGCCCACGCCGAATCGCGTTGCCCCCGAGGGGCAGAGGCAGGTGGCCGGTGATGTCCGCCCAACCTCGTCCGAGGTCGACGACCGCCGCGAACCCCTCTCGTTCAAACGTCAAGCGTCCCTCGTGGATGACGAGCGCGGCGTCCACTTCACCGGTTCGGAGGGCCTGGAAGACCCGAGCGTACGGCGCGATCGGAAGCACGACTGGTTCGAAATGCGGGAGGAGCAGACGGAGCACCAGATAGGCCGTCGTCCGAAGGCCTGGCACGCCGATACGAGCCCCGGTCAGCGATTGCAGCGTGCGGGGCTGCTTGGCGACGAGGACCGGGCCGTACCCGCGGCCGACCGACATCCCGTGGGCACAGAGAAGGTAGTTCTCGGCAATGGACGGCCAGCGGGCGATCGACACGGCGACGACATCGAGGTCGGCGGCCTCCGCCCGGGCGTTCAGCGCTTCTGTGTCGGCGCGATCGACATCGAAGGCCAGGCCCTCGGCGTCGACCTTGCCCGCGAGGAGCGGCCAGAACATGAAGAGGTC
>JBEKFX010000136.1:0-13325 GCA_050013115.1 Polyangiaceae bacterium | reverse complement strand
CCGGAAGCACGCCGCATCCAGCGCGCTCGATTGGAGGCCTGGCTCGATGAGCAGACCCGCGCGACACGGGGCCCCAAGCGCGCGATGGAAGAAGCGCGAGAGCGCTTCTTTGCCCAGGCCGTCGAAGAGGCGGCCCATACCCTGCTCAACCGTCTCGTCTTTCTCCGCATCCTCGAGCACCACGACGTTATCCGCCCGCACGTGGTCACCGGCGGCTTTCGGAGCCCCGGATACGCGGGCGAGTTTCTCGAATACGCGGGCCCCCTCGCGCACGACGATGCAAAGGGCTACGGCGCCCTGCTCGGCGTCCTCTTCGACGAGCTCGCCCTCGAACTCTCCGGCCTGTTCGGTCCCGTGGGGCTCACGACGCTATTCCCAGTGCCGGCCACCGTGCTGCGCGAGCTGGTCGCCGCCCTCAACGACTCTGCGCTCGACTCGGCCTGGGGCGACGACACGACGCTCGGCTGGGTTTACCAGTACTGGAACGACCCCGAGCGCGAGGCGCTCGACGCGAAGATCTCGGGCGGCGGGAAGATCGAGCCGTACGAGATCGCGAGCAAGACCCAGATGTTCACCGAGCGCTACATCGTCGAGTGGCTGCTCCAGAACAGCCTCGGTCTCACGTGGCTCGCGCTCTGCAAGAAGAGCGGATGGACACCCGACGCCGAGGCGGTCCTTCCCGATCTCGATTCACGGCGTGCGTCGTGGCGGCAGAAGCGCGACGCGGGGGAGGTCGCTCTCGACGCGCTCATGCCCATTGCCCCGGGCCTCGAGAGCGCGTGGAAGTACTACGTCCCCCAGCCGCTCCCCGACGACGCCGTGGCGAGCGCACCCGCGTCGATCGCGGATGTGAAGCTGCTCGACCCGGCCTGCGGCTCCGGGCACTTCCTTGTCATCGCGTTTGGTCTTTTCGCGGCGATGTACGAAGAAGAGGCGCGTCACCGGGGGCAGGCGTGGACGGCGGCGGAGATCGCCGAGCGCATCGTCGCGAACAATCTCCACGGGATCGACATCGATGCGCGCGCGATCCAGATCGCCGCCGCCGCTCTCTGGCTCAAAGCCAAGCTCTACGCGCCCGACGCGCACCTCGCCCGGATGAACCTCGTGGCGCCGAGCTTTCGCCTCGCGTCGCTCCCCAAAGACGACCCCGCGCGCGTGGCCTTCGTCGACGAGCTCTTCGCGATCGGCGTTCCGCGTGAGACCAGCGCACGCCTCGTCGAGAGCCTGGCTGGTGTGGATCATTTGGGCACGCTTCTTCGCGTCGATCGCGAGATCGGTGCGCTCCTCGACGAGGCCGAGGAGGCGGAGGGCCCGCTTTTTGTCCATGCGGCGAGAAAGCAACGCGCGAAGCTCGACGAGCGCGTCGCCGCATTTCTCGATGCGCATGCGGCGGAAAGTGACCTGGGGCTGCGGCTGGAAGGGGAACAGCTCGCGGCGGGGGTGCGCTTCATCGAGCTTGTGAAAGAGGGCCAGTATGATGTCGTTGTGGGGAATCCGCCGTATCAAGGCGTCAACAAAACGGCTGGATTTGAATATGTGGTAAAGAACTATCCGCGGGGGAAAGCGGATTTGTATGCGGCTTTCTTCGAGCGGGGGTTAGAGTTGGTGCGAGAGGGGGGAATCTCGGCGCTAGTCGGCATGCGTAGCTGGATGTTTCTCGGACAGTTCGCTGAGCTCCGCGTCAATCTATTGCGTTCCTGCGACATTCGACTCCTCGGGGACCTTGACAAGGGCGCCTTTGAAACGATGACGACCTCGCAGCTCATTAGCGTGGTGATGGCTGTCATTCGAAGCGCACCTCCCTATGGCCAACGGGCCATCGCGTTGCAACCGACTGCTCCGGGCGAAAAATACTGGGGCCGCGATAGAACGGATCTGAAGCGGGCGGCGATCCTATCGCAGGTGGGCCGCTACGACTTCGACCCGAGGGGCTTCGCGGTCATTGAGGGGGAGCCCATTGTGTACTGGTGGACGAAGGACTTCCTGGATCGGTACGCGGGGGCACCGAAGCTCGGCCAAATTGCACCAGTCAAACAGGGCACGTCTACCGCGATGAACGCGCGGTTCCTAAGAAAGCCGTGGGAAATCGACCATAGACAGGTCCTGCGTGTCCTCGTAGACAAGGAACTAAGGCCCGGCTGGGACGGCAGATGGGTGCCGTATGTGATGGGAGCCTCGGGGCGCTGTTGGTTTCAAGAACTGGCTGATGTGATTCGATGGGCTGGCCGTGGTCTCGAAGTGTCGACTTTCGGCGCGGCAGCGATACGCAATACGGACTTTCACATGCACGCGGGCGTTGCCTATGCCACGATTGGCTCTGACTTTGCCGCACGCGCTCATCGCTTCCGCGGGGTCTTCAGCGACATGGGGGCGTCCGTATTTCCATACGAACGAGCAGCAACGCTCGCGTCAATGAATCGAAGTGAGGCTCGAGCTGTCCTCCAGTCGCTTAATCCGACCGTTCACTTCCAAGTCGGCGACGTGAATAGACTGCCGGTCTTCCAAGTCGCTAACGCCAACGACATATTCGCCGCTCTCGACCGAGCTTTCACAGAGCACGAGTCGCACCGCGAGCCGTCTATCGAGTTCACCTTGCCTGGCTCCTCTCCGTGGCGTGCAGTGCAGGCGTGGGCCCAGCTCTCCGTAGACCGTCTCAAAGGCGCCCCCCTGCCCCCATACGTCCCCGAACTCGATCCCCCCGCCCCCGAAGCCCACGTCTCCTTCGCCATTGGCGTGGCCCTCGGTCGCTTCGGCGCCGCAGGAGAAGGCATCCTCGACACCGCCCCGAAGACCGCGCTCCCCGCCGGCATTCTCTTCATCGGTCCCAGCGACGCCTACCCCGATTCCCTCACCCATCCGAGCGCCGCTCCCATACTCGCCGCATGGGAGGCGTACGTCCCCGCCGCAGGCCGAAAGCCATTGCTCCGCGATTGGCTCCGCAAAGACTTCTTCGCATTTCATAAAGCCCTTTACGAGAACCGCCCCATTTACTTCCCGCTCTCGAGCGAGAAGAAGACATTCGTCGCATGGGTCAGCATCCACCGGTGGACCGATTCGACGCTTCAGACGCTCCTCGCTGATCACCTTCAACCCGTGCTCCGCCAGCTTACCGGCGAGATCGCCGACGTGAACACGGCCCGCGCGAGCTCGGACAAAAAGACGGCCATCGCCGCCGAGAAGCAGTACGAGAAGGCCAGGCGCCTGCTCGACGAGCTCGACGCCTTCGTCAAAGCCGTCACCGAGTGCACCGAGCGCGGCGCGCCGCCCATCGACCCCGCCTGCCCCCCGCGTGAGGTCGACGCGTCGTTCACGATGGACCTCGATGACGGGGTGATGATCAACAGCGCCGCCCTCTGGCCGCTTCTCGCGCCTCAGTGGAACGACCCGAAGAAGTGGTGGAAGCAGCTCTGTCTCGCCGAAGGACGCAAAGACTACGACTGGGCGCACCTCGCGAAGCGGTACTTTCCGACGCGGGTCGATGCCAAGTGCAAAGTGGACCCGAGCCTCGCGGTCGCCCACGGATGCTTCTGGCGCTACCACCCGGCCAAAGCATTCGCGTGGGAGCTACGCTTGCAAGACGAGATTCGCGAGGGGTTCACGATCGACGAGCCGGGCTCGGACGAGGCCCGTGCGGAGTATCTGCGCACCGGCGGCGAGGAGGCCGACGCAGCGCGGGAGAAGGAGCGCGTGCGACGGGAGCGAAAGGCAAAGAAAGAAGAGGAACGCGAAGAGGAGGAGAACGAGGCAGCTGGGGAAGACGGCGATGAAGGCGATGAAGACTCAATCACGGCGTGAATGCCGGACTGCGATAGACAGCCGCGCCGGAAGCGAAAAGGCGAGAAGGGGTGGGCGACTCGTGGGGCGGCTCGGCGGACTATCGACTGGTTGCGGGCAGATTCCTACCGCGGTAGGTATTATCCATGGCCAAAGGCGCTGCAAAACTGTCGGTCAGCGTCCCCGACGAGCTGGCGAAAGCCGTACGCCGGAGGGTCGGCGCCCGGGGGCTGTCGAGCTTCGTCGCCCGAGCAATGGCCCACGAACTCGAGCGCGAGCAGCTCGGGTCGTATCTGGCGAAGATGGACAAGGACCTCGGGCCGGTGCCGACCAAGATGCTGACTCTCGCTCATTCGACGTGGTCCGAGCGCTGATTCTCGACTCCGAAGCGCTGAACGCTCTGGCGCGCGCTTCCGAACGCCCCGTTCTCGCTCAGCGGGCGCGGGCGATTCTACGCGTTGCATACGATGAACGGGCGCTTGTTCGAGTGCCGGCGCCGGTTCTTGCGGAGCTCTGCCGCGGCAGTCCGGCCGATGCAGCCGTAAACCGCGTGCTCAACGGACGAGGAATCGGCGTCGTGGAGCTGGCCGCGAATGCTGCTCGGCGCGCCGGTGCCTTGCTCGCACGCGCTCGGCTAGGGTCCGCGCACGCTGTCGACGCATTTGTCGTTGCGACGGCTCTCGAGTTCGGCAGCTCCGTCATCGCGACGGGCGATCCCGACGACATCGGTCGCCTATCGGCGGGGTTTCGTGAGGTCCGTTTGTTTGCGATTTGAGGTCGACGCCGGATCCCCTCCCATGACCCAAGCCCCGTCCCAGCTCGCCAGCCGCTCGCTCGCGGCCGAAGTGAAGAAGAAGGTGCGCGAGCGCGGCCTCGTCGTCTGGCTCGACGCGGACGGAAGCTACGCGGAGCACGTCGACTTGCTCGCGACGGGAGCGCTCGACTTTTCGTACCCGGTGGTTCCGCTGCGGGGAAGTTACCTCGAGCTCATCCTCGCCCTCGAGCGCTACGGCAGCGGCCTCGAGCCCGAGCACGTTCTCGTCCACCTGCCGGGGCTGAACAAGGACACGGTCAAAGAAACTCCCGTCTACGAGCTCTGCGCCGCCGGAACCGTCTTCGAGAAGAACCTGGGAACGCTCGTCCGCGAGGCCGCGGTCGGTGTCGCCCGACCCGAGGAGGTGGACGTCTTCGTACGCGCGCCGGGGCTTTCTCTGGCCAAGGCCGACGCATGGCTCGACGGGCTGTCGGGGCAGCCCGTCGATGGGCTATCGCTCTTGACACAGACCCTTGGGATCGACGGCGTCGTGCTCGCGCTCCTCGCGGGCGACAAGCGCTTCGCGCCGCATCTGCCCGAGGGCGGCGACGCGCTCCTCGCGTTCCTCGGGAAGGGCCTCGGGCTCGACGCGGCGTGGAGGCGATTTCGGTTCGGGGGGGAGGCGGCGCTCCAGCTCGAGAACGTCACGGAGCTCGTCGCGAGCTGGCTCATGGCCGTGGAGTTTGTGCACGACTTGAAAGAACCGCCTGCGACGCCCGCGCTCCGCCCGCTCACGGCGCTCGGTCCCTTCGCGAAGGAATCGCGCCGTCTCGCCGCGCGCTTCCGCGAGCAGCTCCCCGACGCGTACGAAGAGCTCGCGAACGGTCTCGAAACGCTCCTCGCCGACGAACGCACAGGCCATCACGCAGGAGCTCTCGGGGCCACCGACACGTTTCGCTTTGAGGAGGCGACGATCCGCTCCGCGGCGATCGATGCCCTGCGTCGCGGCGACTGGGACGCCGCGACGCAGTTCGCCAAGGAGCGAACGCCGGAGCAATCCTTCTGGGTCAAGCGATCGCAGGCGCTTCAGCGAACCTGGGAGATCCTCCGGCTTGCTGCCGCGGCCGGCAAGGCCTTCGCGGCCAACGGCAAGGGCCTCGAGCGATGCGCGTCGCTCGAAGAGGCCACGCAGCGTTACGCCGACAAGCTCGCGCCGGTCGACCGCGCCCATCGCATCTTCGAGCAGCGCGCTCACGCGCTCCTGGCGCCGGACCTCGAAGACTACGACGCCCTGCTCGATGTCCGCACGTCGGTTCGCGGCGCGTACCGCACGTGGAGCGACGGCGTGAACCAGGCCTTCTTCAGGCTCTGTGTTGCGCATGGGCCCCTCCCCGATCGCGCTGCGCGGCAGCGCTTCGTCTACGAAGACGTCGTCCACCCGCTCATCCAGCCCGGCGTGCGCGTCGCCTTCTTTATGGTCGATGCGCTGCGCTTCGAAATGGCGCAGGGGCTCGCGGAGGAGTTGAAACGCGACAAGTACCGGGTCGCCCTCGGTGCGCGCCTCGCCGAGCTGCCGACCGTCACGGCGGTCGGGATGAACGCGCTCGCGCCGGTCACCGGGCAAAACGGGCACCTTCGCGTCGTCATGAAGGGCGGGGGGATCGCCGGCTTCACCCGGGGCGAGTTTCAGGTCTGCGAGCCTTCCGCTCGCGTGCGGGCGATGAGCGAACGGAGTCTGCATTCGTCGACCGCGGTGGATCTCACGCTCGACGAGTTCCAAGACATGAGCCTTGCGAAACTCAAGCGCCGCCTCCACGCAAGCCCTTCCCTGGTCGTCGTCCGCAGTCGCGAGCTCGACGACGCCGGGGAGAATAACCTTCACTTGGGTACGTTCGACCAGTCGCTCGCGCTCGTGAAGACGGCGATCTCGCTCCTGTCGCAGGCCGGCGTCGAACGCTTCGTCATCTCGTCCGACCACGGTTTTCTCCTTCAGGATCCAACCGTCGAGAACGTCCCGTTCGGTGCGAGCAAGCGCGTTCCCGAACGGCGCTATGCCTTGCTCGATTCGCCCTCGGGCATGGCGAACGTGCTCGAAGTGCGTCTCTCGGTGCTCGACTACGACGCGGACGACGATCGCTATCTCGTTTTCGCGCCGGATACGGCGCTCTGGAAGAAGCAGGAGGGCATCGCCCCCTTCGTCCACGGCGGCAATAGCCTCCAGGAACGAGTGATTCCCGTGCTTTCGCTTGAGCGAGGCGCGGCGCGCGGGAAGACGACGTCCAAGTACGAAGTCGTGGCCCGCGCCGAGCCGGCCCGCCTCGGGCGGCAACGCCTGCGGATCGCTGTGCGTTTGCAAAGCCGCGAGACGGCGACCCTCGGCTTCCTTGCGCCGAAGGCAGTGAGCCTGGCGCTGCGTGTGCAAGCACGCCCGGACGTGGCGATCACACTGCTCGACGCGGAGCCTCCCGCCGTCCTCGCCGACGGCCGCGTCCTTGTGCCTCCGAACCGCGACGAACTACTCGTGGAGTTCGAGCTTGCGGGCGAAGTGGACGAACGCGTGCGGGTCGAAGTGTTTCACCCCGAGGCGATTGAGGACGTGACCCCGAAGGTCGTGGAGGGCTTCTTCGACGTGGCCCGGAGCCGCGGTCGCATGAAATCCTCCGTACCGCCGGGCGCTCGCGACGCCGCGGTCTCGCCGTCGTCTCCGCAGACGACGCCTGCGGGGCAGGTCTGGGCCGATCAGGTCACCGACGACGGATTCCGGAGGGTGCTCGAGATCCTCGCGGAGCGTCGCGTTATCAACGAAGCGGAGCTCCAGCAGGTGCTGGGGAGCCCCACGCGCGTCCGCGCCTTCGCAAGGAGCTATGACAAGCTCGTCCTCCTCCTCCCATTTGAGGTGGAGGTCTTGACGGTCAACGGCATGAAAGCCTACGCGCGAAAGGACTGAGCGATGGCATTCCGCGACGCCGCCCACATCTTCCAGCGCCTTCGTAACGGGACCGTGCCCGACCGCGGACTCGACGCGTTCGCCGTCGGAGTCGAGCGTCATCGCAAGGAGCTCCAGCGCAAGCTCGACGAAGTAAAGGGAGGCGAGGGAGACGTGAAGTTTCTGCGCGGCGGCTACGGCTGCGGCAAGACGTTCATGGCGAACTTGCTCGTGCAAGACGCCAAGGAGCGTCGCTTCGCGACGAGCTTCGTCGTCGTTTCCGACAACGATCTGCACTTTCACAAGTTCGACGAGCTGTACCGCAAAGTCGTCAGTGGTCTCAGCACGCCGACGTGCGCGCAGGGCGCCCTCGGCGACATCCTCGACCGGTGGATCGGCGGTATCGAAGAGGGGCTTTTGGCGCTTGGCGTGCCGGAAGGGGATCCCGCATTCGAAGCGAAAGTGTTGGCCAAGCTCGACGAGCAACTCGTCGCGCTGACCGGCGGGCGCGCCCCTGCGGACATGGTCCGGGTGGTGCGCAAAGTCTTCGAGCTGAAACAAACGGGTCGATTGCAAGACGCGTCGGCACTCGTGTCGTGGCTCTCGGGGAGCTCGAATGTCGCGGCCGGCATCAAGATCCTCGCGGGCGTGAAGGGCGACATCTCGAGCAGCGACGCGATGGCGTATCTGCGGGGCATCCTCGAGATCGTCAAGAGCGCCGGCTACACGGGACTCGTCATCGTCATCGACGAGGCCGAGACGATTTTGCGCATGCGCGGCGATGTCCGCAGCAAGTCGCTGAACGCCATCCGCCAGATCGTCGACGCTTCAAGCACATACCCAGGCTTGCTTTGGGTGTTCACCGGCACGCCGACGTTCTTCGACGACCGCCATGGGGTCAAAGGAGTCGAGGCCCTCCACGCACGGGTCAAGTACGAGGCGCTCAACGGCGTGCCGAGCCTGCGTCAGCCGCAGCTCGCCCTCGAGCCGTTCAAAGCCGACCGTCTCTCGAAAGTCGCCCTCAAACTCCGATCGATCCACCCAGAGCTCTCCGCGGAGGAAGCAGAACGGCGACTGCCGCGCGAATTGATCGAACAGCTCGTGGCCAAAGTGACCGAAGGCTTTCACGGCGACGTCGGCGTCGTTCCAAGGCAATTCCTCCGGACCTTCGTCAACGTGCTCGACACCTTGGCCGATAACCCCGAGCAAGACGCCCACGAGCTCTTGGGCTTCCAGCCCGGGGAGCTCACGCCCCAAGAAGAGGCGGTTCTCGCGGGGCGCACGCTCGACGAGCCCCCCGCGGACGATGGCGTCGGCGGCAGCGCCGTCGATATGTGAGCGGCGAGGTGAGCGTCTTCTCCCGTCTCCCCGAACGACTCCAGCACGCCATTGCGCACGAGCTCGGTTTCAGCTCCCTACGCGACGTCCAGGAGCTCGCTGGCGAGGCGATCCTCGACGGCAAGAACGCGGTAGTCCTCGCGCCGACCGCGGGCGGCAAGACGGAAGCGGCCATGTTCCCCGTGATCGGCTCGTTGCTCCAGGCGCCGCCGAGCGGCGTGGGCGCTCTCTACATCGCGCCGATCAAGGCGCTGCTCAATAACCAGGAGGTCCGCCTCGGTCAGTACAGCGAGATGGTGGGCCTGCGGCGCTTCGTATGGCACGGCGATACCCCGCCGACCGAGAAGGCCGGGTTCCTGCGCCATCCCGCCGAGCTTTTGATGACGACCCCCGAGTCGCTCGAAGTGATGTTGATGTCGCCGCGCGTGCCGGCCGACGTGCTCTTCGCGGACCTTCGGTATGCGGTTATCGATGAGGTGCACGCCTTTGCAGGCACCGACCGCGGCGCGCACCTGATGAGCGTCCTCGAGCGGCTCGCCAGCTTGTCGAAGCACGACGTACAGCGCGTCGGATTGAGCGCCACCGTCGGCAACCCGGAGCAGATCGCGCGCTGGCTGGCGGGCAGCTCGACGCGCGAGCACGTCGTCGTCGATCCCCCCGCGCCCAAGGCGCAGCGGATCATCACGATCGCTCTCCGAGAAGACCCCACCGATTTTGCGCGCGAAGCCGTTCGCCAGGGACGCGGCAAAAAGAGCCTCTTCTTCTGCCAATCGCGCTCGCTCACGGAGACCGTCGCCGAGCAAATGCGCGGCGACGACATCGAAGTCTTCGTGCACCACGCGTCGGTGTCGAGGGAAGACCGGCAGGCCGCCGAAGCGCGTTTCGCCTCGGGCACGAACGCCTGTATCGTCGCCACGTCCACCCTGGAGCTCGGCATCGACGTCGGCGGCCTCGATCTGGTCTTTCAGGCCAACGCGCCCAGCACCGTCTCTTCGTTTCTTCAGCGCATGGGGCGCACCGGGCGGCGCCCGGGCACGCTCGCCAACATGACCTTCCTTTGCGAGAACGCGGTCTCCGTGGTGCAATCCGCGGCGCTGGTCCGTCTCGCGTCGCGCGGTTGGGTGGAGGGGGTGAGAGACGAGACCCGGTGCTGGCCCGTACTAGTGCACCAAGTGCTCGCGATGACCCAGCAGCACGGGGGCATCAGCGCGGAGCGCTGCTGGCAACAGCTGGAAAGGACTTCTGATTTTCGCGGCATCCGAAAGGAAGAGTTCCTCGAGCTCATCGAGCACATGAAACGCGAGAGCTACCTCTTCGAGGCCGGCGGGTTGCTCAGCATGGGGCAAGCCTCCGAGCGGGCCTTCGGCAAGAGAAACTTCCTCGAACTCTACGCCGTCTTCTCCAGCCCTGTTCTCTACCGCGTGACGAACGAATCGAAGCGCGAGCTCGGGAGCCTCGAACAGGCGTTTGTCGATCGGCTCGTCGAAGACATGAGCGCCTTTCTCCTGGGGGGCCACGCGTGGCTCGTCATCAGCGTGGACCACCGCGAACGCTTGATTCGCGTCAAGCCGGCTCCCCGAGGCAAGAAGCCGAGCTGGGGGGGGTTCCTCCCGCAGTTCTTAGGGCGCGAGGTGTGCCAGGAGATGCGCGCCGTCCTCGCGAGCGACGAGGACTATCCGTTTCTCGACACTCGCGCGAAAGCGGCGCTCGCCGACTGGCGCGCGGAGCTCGGTCCGCTCCTCCGGCGCAACGGCGATTCGATGCAGCTCGACGGCGGGGCCCTGACGTGGTGGACGTTCGCCGGGGGCCGAATCAACCAAACGCTCAAATACGCGATTGAGTGGCAGGGTCGCTGGAAGGTCGTTCCCGATAACTTCGCGGTGAGGATCGAAGGAGACGGCGTCAGCTTCGCAGAGGTCGAACGGGTCGCGCGCACTCTGCGGGCAGATGGGTTTTGGGAGGCCGCGGAGACGAAACGGCGGCTGCTGTCTGCGGTGCCGGAGTACCGCCTCAGCAAGTTTCAGCGGGTGCTACCGGCGCCTTGGCAGGTGGAGATGGTCGGGGGCTACCTGCTGGACTTCGAGGGAGCGCGCGGGTGGCTGTGGGCCGCGTAATCTGCTTCGTCCAGCACATGTCGCGACGACGAACAGGAAGGGTATAGGGGGAGTCATCATGCCGCACCGCGTCCTGTTCCGCGCCCGCGGCCGAGGGCGAAATCCGCAAGAGCGTCCCACAGGAGGACATCGTCGAGGACGTCGTTGGCCGGCAGGCGACCTGTTCTACCAAACCGGCATCCGGCTGCGATCCTCGTCCTGAGCCGCGCCAAAAGCCGGATCGCAGGAAGAAGGTGGTCTTTATCGAAAGGTCGCGGGATTTCCAAATGCCGTGGGACGCAGCACTACCTGCGCGACGATGTCGGGAAGATCGCGAAGACCTTGGGAGAGCCATGGCAAAAAAGACCACGCGCCAAGTACGCCGTGCGATGGCCACGTCTGCGTTTTCAGATCCTCGGACCCCTGTTGGCGGCCGGCCGGCGACGGGAGCTCAAGGCGCCTCGATGAGCTCGCCGCTCGCCCTTCGCGGCATCCGACCACAGGCGAATCGATCCGCTTCTCGTCGGCCAGCCGCTGCTCTTCAGGGGCGAACATGGTACGCGACGGATATTCAGTCAGTCGCGGATTGACGTTTGCGCCCCGTCGGCCACGGGCATCCCCGGTTCAATTGGCTCCTGACTATGGGGCCAGCGTGGAGTTGCGCTCTGATTTTCCTCATCGCAGAGACGTCGAGTGTGGAGAGGTTTTCCTTCGCACCGTCGAGCCCGAGGCGGGCCTCGCGGCCGCCCTATCCTTGACTGTCATGGATTCATGGAGATCATGACGTCCATGACTGACGCGAAAGACGTGGTTCCGAGCGGGCAATGCCACTGCGGGTGCAACGCCCCGACGAAGGACGGGTCGTTCTTTCTCGCGGGGCACGACAAGAAGGCGGAGTCGATGCTCACGAAGCTCAAGTACGGCGTGGAGAACTCGGTGGCACTCCGCCTCGCTGACGAGGGGTACGGGCCAGGCGGGAAGAACCTCCTCGCGGAGTACAACAAGCTCGTGGCGGCCTCGGGGTCGGGTCGAATGGAGTACTTCTCTCTCCAGAGCCTCAACGAGATGGCGAGCAAGACCGGCATCGCCGAGGCCGTCGTCTTCACCGGCCCCCCGGGCGCGCCGTCGGCGCCGACCAAGACCCCCGGTGGCGATCCGCAGCCCGAGAAGAGCAGCTTTCTGGAAGTACCCTTCCTCGGGAGCGTCGTGGCCCAGGGCTTCGCCAAGACGCTCTCCAAGAAGGAGAAGGAGATCGTTGAGGCACGCTTCAAGGGCAAGCCGTCCATGTGGCTGAGCAACAGGTGAGGGCGCATGATGCGCTTCCCGCAGGAGGCTCGCGTTCCAGGTCCGTGCGCGAGCTGGGACGAAATCCAGACCTTTGCGCAGACGTTCAACGGTTACGAGGCGTTCGGCACAGAGGAGTGCGGAAGACTCGCAAACGCGCTGTCGGAGGCTTTCAAGCGAACGGGCATTCTCGATGCCGACCTCGCTCACCTGCGCAACGCCCTCTTCTTCGAGCAACGGCGCTTCAGACACTTCGGCTTCGATCCGGACGAGCGCGCGATGCACTACATCCGCGCGCTGGTCGCGAGGATTGCGGACCGGGTCACGGAAGACAAGACGGAGGAGCACATGGAGTACACCGAGTACGAACGGATGCGAGATGCCTTCGGTTGCCTGAAGGCCCAGCTTCAGCGCATCGACAACTCGTACACGAACGTCTTCGGGCCATCCGTCCCCATCAAGAGGGGAACGGCGTATATCGCGATCTCTGGGAATGGCGCCGTGTGCTTCGCGTCAGAGGCGCTCGCGGACCAGATGGGAGCACAGCGGCGACCCGATCCTCCGGTCTTCCTGAACGACCATCCACTCGGCGCCGACATCGGCCCATCATACGGGCGATTCCTGTACGGGATTTCGCCGGAGGACATCGCACGTCGATACCCGAGGCGGAAGGATCTTGCGCAGGCCGTTGTCGCTGCGTTCGCGAAGGCCGGACTGAAGTGGTGAGCCTCTGGCTTCCGGGCGACGGACCCGCGTGCGAGCATCGGTGAATGCTCTTCGGCACGAAGGGACAGGTCTCCGACCACGCCCGAACTATGAGCAGCGCCATGAAGATGGAGGGGATTTCGGCCAAATCTCGTCACGGCACTGGCGGGGCGCAACGCATCAAGCCCATCTTGTGACCTGCAAAGTCTGAAAGTGTGACGCACTGCTTCATGCCGGAATGGGACGCGGTTTTTATCGAGTTCACGCAATGCGCTGCGAAATCCCTGCTTCCGCGATTTCAACCATCTTGTTTTTCGAGGGCTCGGGTGATGGTTGCGCCGCGCTCTGGCGGCGCAGCCACCACCGAGCATCGCGCCAACCAAGGCCATCCAGCATCGTAAGCCGCCGTTTTGGCGCGAATCCGCCTCGACGCTCCCCTTTTGTGACGCCC
>JBEKFX010000135.1:0-13278 GCA_050013115.1 Polyangiaceae bacterium | reverse complement strand
CGTCCGAAAGACGTGCTCCGGCCTCAAGCTCTCCCAGAACTCGACCAGTCTGCTGACGGCCGTAGGGAAGTCGGCGGCGCGCGCGGCGAGAAAAGCGTTCGTGATGCTGCCGGCGGACGCTCCCACGAGAATCGGAAAAGGGAGAGCCCGCTGCCCATGGAGAAGCTCGCCAAGACCGCAAAGCACTCCAACTTGGTACGCCCCGCGAGCACCTCCCCCGGACAAGACCAGCGCCGTCTTCGGAAGGGTCTCTATCGACATGGTTGGGGGTGGGTTTTGGCCCTTGGTCATTGCTCTTGCCGCACCGCTGACCTGAGAGCATGCAGAAATCGAACTTGCGCTTGGATTGGGGATGAAAGCAACCCGCGATCCAGTCGCGTAACCAAATGCCGACAGTGTCTCACCTTTTTGTGCCGCGTCCGAGTCGATCGGGCGACCTCCAGTCGATCGGGCGACCTCCAGTATGAACGACCGGGCGCCTTGGGATCTCGGTTTGCAACGCTGCGTCGAACGCGGCCGAGGGGGCGTCGATCGATCTGCAGACGAAGTACGCAGACGCCGTTCCCGACCATCGCCGTCTCGCAGGATCCGACGGCGCTCACTCACGCGCCGGGAGGCGACCGGACATACCTCGTCGATACGACGTTTCCTCGCGGACGCCAAGTGGCCTCATGGCTTTTCAACGTATCGGCGTCAACGGCGCAAGGTTCGATCGATCTCGTCAACGTGAAGGCTCGGCCACGTCAGTGATCGCTGGGATCGGCTCTGCCGGCCATTCCGGCCGGCCGCGATCTCGGTCGCTCAATGGCACGTTCACGGAAGGACGATTCGCCCCGGCGCCCCGTTGGCGCCCTGCTCTGTGTGGCAGGAGTTGCAGTCGCCGGTCATCTGCGGGGTCGTCATCGCAGCGGTTTTGCCATTGTAAGTGATGGTCGCGGTGATCGGCACGTTGAGGCACGGCAAATAATAAATATTGCCGACAGAATTGGGCTCGAGGGTAATTTCGTTGTTCGTCGCATCCGTGATGACGACCGTGACGCCCGTCCCATTGATTCCTTCGCAGTTGTCCGGTTCGTGGGCGGTGCGGTACACGGTTCCCGCAATCGAGAGCGTCCCACCGTGGCAGTTGGCGCAGTCTTCCCCCGGAGCCATGGTGGGCCCGTCGCCCCCCGAATACGTTTTCCCGCTCGAGCACTGAACGGGTGTGTCGTACGCAGCCGCGTCGAAAAGTGCAACGCTGCTGCTCGACGAGGACGATGTTGAAGCCGATGACGAGGACGCCAGGCTTGGACTGGACGTCGCGCGCGTGCCCGACGCCAAACTCGAGGCGGCCGCTGAGCTCGTGCCCGACGCCGAGCCGGTCGCCGACGCCGAGCCCGCGCCGGACGTCGACCCGCTTACACGTCCGCTGACGGTCGACGACGAGGTCGGCGAAGTGTCCGAAAGACCCGTGGACCCCGCCGCGCTCGCCCCGCCGCCCGCGTCACTCTCGCCGCCCGCGCTCGCCCCGGCGGTTTCGCTTCCGCGCTCGCCCACCGCTTCGGGTGGGCTTGCCGAGGGGCCGAGGTAGCAGCCAGAGACGACGGCTCCGAGCGCCAAAGCGAGGCCCGCACGGGACTTCGAGGCCCTTACGGCCGTCCGGCCAAAGGGTGGTCGGTGAACGAGATGCGCGTGCTGATTGGGACGTCGGACCGCGCCTGGACACCGAATGCGTGAATGGCTCATACGAGGGTGACGGCCCCTCGGGGCAGTGCCATTTCGCCCATTTTTCGGCTCACGCGCGGTCCCATTTGTTCCGGGCCCGGGTGCAACGACGCGCTCAGGTTGATGCGCCAATCGTCAGTGGGCCTCGCAGAAGCCGTTGAGGCACGTCGTCGTGGACGGGCAATCCGCTTGCGTCGTGCAGGCCTGGCAAGTGGAGGCCCCCGTGGCCACCGAATCGAAGTAGCAGTTGCAACTCGGGCTTGGCGTGTACGGCGAGAGCGGGCCCATCTCGGAGGATCGCGTGACGCCCATTGCGCAGGGCGGAACGAGCTTGTCTTGGATCACGAATTCCACGAAGTTTCCCGTGGGGGTCGGCGAATCTCCGGTGAAATAAAGGACGATGTTGTTCACGTTGTCGCTCAGAGGCACGCGCTGGCTGTTGACCTTGGCGAGCATGTGCGTGAAGCCCCAGACCGGATAATGACCGTCACGAATGTTGGCCTTGTCGGCACTGGTCGCCGTCGAATTCGGATAATAGGCGCAGCTTTGCCCGAGATCTTGGTACGCGAGCTCCTTGATCGTCGAACTTCTGGCGATGCTTTCGACGAGATCGGTGCTCATGCACGTCAATGTGGCCTCGGGTTCGGTGGACGTGTCGACGGCCTGGACCGTCTGGTTGGACCCCGATTCGAGCGTTCCTTGCCATTGGGTCGACGGGACGCCGATCGCAAGCCCGAAATCGAGTTGCGCGCTCGAAGTCGGGTTTTGGAACACGTAGGCTGGATTGGTCCAAGGCTTCACGCTACCGGGCCCCAGGCCGAAGGTGTAATAGAGCGCCTCGGCGCTGATCGACGTTTGCGACGAGGCAATGGGGACCACCATCGCTTCCGGGACGACCGGACCCAGAAAGTCGCCGACCCCCGGGGTTCCTTCGGGCAAGGATAGGCACGTCGCGGGGAAAAGGTTGGTCAAGCCGATGTCCGCATAGTTGCCAGTGGGGTCGAGCTGACAGGTGTGAGCGGCGCCGGCCGCATCCCAGTAAGTCCCGGTCGTCTCGCCCAGGGTGAGCGTACTCTCATTGAGAATGACCGCATTGGCACCATCGCAGGCGTGTGCGCTGACGAATATCAATGTGTATGGTTGACTGGCCGTCAGGGTCCCAAGCTCTTCGGCGATGGCCGAGAGTCCGCCCGCACCCACGACGAACACCGGCTGGGGCATGCTCGAGCACAGCACGGTGGCCGAACTGCTTCCGTCGACGCCAGCGTCGCCACCGCCGCCGCCACCCCCTCCGCCGCCACCCCCGCCGCCGCCACCCCCTCCGCCACCATGGCCACCCCCGCCGCCGCCGCCCCCTCCGCCGCCTTCTCCGGTCCCGCCGCCGTCGGACCCTCCGCCGCCTTCTGCGTCGCCGGAGGTCGTTGCGTCGGCGCTGCCTCCTTCGGCTCCTGCAGCATCGGATCCGCCGCCGCCGCCGCCGCCTCCACCGCCGCCTCCGCCACCGCCACCGCCGCCGCCGCCGCCGCCACCGCCGCCGCCACCGCCGCCGTCCGTTCCGCCCCCTTCAGCGTCACCGTCATTCATCGCATCCGCTGCGCCCCCTTCGGTCGGCCCAGGGGGCAGCGGGGGCAGCGAGGCGTCGGGAGAGAACCCCATGATCCGAGTGGCGTTGTCGAACGATAGGGCGCACGAGATGGCAGCGCAGTTTGCGGTCCCCGGCGTGCACGCATCGGGCTCTTCCGTTGGTTGCGCGTGTTCGGTGACTTCGGTCGCACCCACCTTGAAGTCGTCCGTCTTGGCGATGAGGTTGCAGCCGAAGACCGAAGCCCCGCCCAGTGCCGGGAGAACGGCCATGCGCATGACGAGAGCAAGCCGTGCGTCGATGCATCGCGATCGGTTAAGCATGTTCGTTGTAACTCCGGGTGATGTCGAAACGACCGAAGCTCGGTCCTCAGAACGATCCATCGAACCCCGCCGAACCCAAGCCGACCCATGGGCGTAGGGTGGGCCGCGAGGTGACCTCGCTCGCGGTCGGTGCGGGTTCGGAAACAGGACCTCGCAATGCGAAGTAGAGGCCCACGATCAAGGCAGCGCCGCCGGCGCCGAAGGCAATCGTCGATGCCAACGCGGTCGCCTGTGATGTGCTGATGTCCGACTGGGCGCTGGCAGGGCAGGTTGAGCGGGTGGGGCACAGCTTCTCGAGGGATGAGGTCTTCGAAAGCGTGATGATCCCGAATACGGAGCCGGCTGCGATCCCCGCTGCGCCGAGCCCGAACGACACGTACGCGGGCGTACGGCTATGCGGCCTGCGGACCCAAGGGCGAAGCACCGGCGCGTCCTTTGGGGGCGTTCCTTCCGGCGCGGCCGCGGCGGGCTCGGGGTCCGGGAGCCGCACGAGCTCCAGGTTCAACTCCTGGGTCTCACCCTCTCGCAACGTCAGCTCGCCGCTCGCGGTATTGTAGCCGCCTGCGGTCACGTCCACGTGATGGGATCCCGGGTCAACGGGGCGGTCGAGCCCGAGCGACGCGACAGGGACCGTCTCGCCGTCGACGTGGACGGTCAACGCCGTGTTCGGCGCCGCCCCACGCACGAGGAGGCGTAACTTCGGAATGCGCGGGCGCGTTTCTTCGAGTCGAACGCGCGCGCGGTCCTGTGCAGTCCGAAAGGAAGCGGGGGCGAGCGGATCGATGTTCTCGCGAACGACGCGCGTCAGCTCTTCGGCCCCCTCCACGAGCTTGCCGAGCGTGATGTGGCATTCGCCGAGAATGGCCAGGGTCGTGGGGGCGTGATGCATGGCTTCCGATCGCGTCAGGAGATCCACGGCAGCCGCGCAATCCCCGCTTCCCGCGAGTTCCAGGCCCTGGTTGCCCAGCTGGCGGGCCATCGTGACGTCCCCCGCGCTTTGCTCGTTCGCGGTGGGTTGCGCGGACGCGTGGGCCGTCGTGAGCAACGCGGCGGCGAACAGTCCTTGGGCCGTCCAGATGGCCATCGGCGTCGATGAAGAACGCGGGAGAAACCTCATGGTCATTCGTCTCTTTCTTCAGTAACCCACGTCGGTGATCGCACCATTTGCGCTCTTTGTGGGTTGCGGCGGCGTCGTGGGAGCCGGTTCCTGGTGTTTGGGTGCGGGGAGCTGGAGCGCGGGGCGCAAGGTCTGCGCCGTCGGGTAGGCGGGGCGCGACCAAACGGAACGCGGAGGCGCTGGCGCGCTGGCGGTCGGGGCCGCCTCGACCGCAGACACAGCGTTCGGCACGAGGGTGCCTGCGGGCGGCGCGGAAGGAGCCGCCGTGGGTGCGGCATGGGCGATCTCCGTATCGGTGATCGCTCCGGCGCGAACGGCCGGTGCGGCGCCGTTCCGGCTCTCGCCGACGTGCGGCTCGCGGGTCCGGAGAAGCAAAAGGGCCGAGACGAGCACCGCCAAGGTGGCGACGACGAGAGCCGCGACCCGCAAGTCGAGACTTCCACGCTTCGCGACGGTCATGGGCGCGGCCGCCGGCGACGAAGACGAAACGCGAGTGGCCGGCACGGGCGTCGCCTGGCTCAGTGTTCGCGCGAGGTGAGTCCCGGATTGATAGGAGTCAGGCATCAAAAGTTTCGACGTGCTCATGCCGGCTGCGACGAGCAGGGCCTCGGCACACTCACTGGCCGAGGCGAACCGCTCCTCGCGCTCACGCGCGCAAGTCTTTTGAAACCAAATCTCGACGTCGGGAGGTGTGTCGGGTGCCAGATCGCGAAGAAGGGGGAGTGGCCCGTTGCAAATGTTGAAAAGAAGAGCGGGAATCGAGGTGGCGTCGTAGAGGCCTCGGCCGGTGAGCATCCTGTACGCGAGCACGCCGAGTGAATAGACATCGGTGCGATGGTCGACGTCGGGCCGCCCCATGGCCTGCTCGGGGCTCATGAACTGCGGTGTGCCGATGAATGTGCCTTCGATGGTTTCCGTGGCGTTCGCGGCGTCGACGAGTTTGGCTACGCCGAAATCGAACACCTTCGCGACGAGGCCGTCGTCCGACGTCTGCGCCAGGAAGATGTTGTCGGGCTTGATGTCGCGATGAACGATTCCTGCCTCATGCGCTCGCTCCAACCCACGCGCGACCTGCGTCAAAATTCCGACGGTCTCCCCGAGAGGCAGACGCGTGACGCGACGCAAATGTTGGCGGAGCGTCTCGCCGGCGAGGTACTCCATGACGATGTAAGGCGTTCCGTGTGGCAGCTCGCCGCAATCGAACACGTGGACGCTGAATCTCGACTTGAGTCGTGCCGAGGCCCGCGCCTCACGCGCAAAGCGCGCGCGCACCTCTCGCGACAGGGCGGTGCTGGTCGAGACGATTTTGATGGCCATTCGCTCGCCCAGCACGAGGTGCGTGCACGACCAAACGGTCCCCATGCCCCCGCTGCCCAAGCACGCATCGAGTCGATACTTGCCGGCAACGATGGTGCCTACGTTGACCTGGTCGGCGCCTGGGCCGGGCCGGACTGATGCGCTCTTTTCAGACTCCATGCTGTTCGGCCCCTCGCAACTTCGAATTTCGCATGGTCCGCGGCGTGTCAGTTGCGGGTGGGAGGTGGGCGGCCGAATCCCTCTTGTGGCGGCATTTCGGCGTGGTGAACGACCGCGGTGCGGCGAACAATCAAGACGATGGACGCGGCAGAAATCAACGGCCGCACCCCCCGACAACTTAAGTTTGGTGCCCCGAGCCCGGCCGGTCGCAGCGCCACCGGGCCGGTCCCCCAAACCGGCCCGCACGACGCGGCGCGGGTCCGTCCTCGCTTCGCGGCCGCCGTGCATACCAACCGACCGGTCGCATCCCCATCGTTGGCCGGCACACGTCGTTTGCGAAACGCTCATGGCGCTCGTGCGGGGATGGGCGAACTGTCGGGAGCCGTCTGATCCACGGCGGCGACTTCGCTGCGCGCGAAGAGGGTCCGGCCCGTGCGCAAAGCGAAAGGGCCTGGTCCTCCGTCGGCGGCTTCCGCCGCGCGGTGACGCCGACCACGCCAGGCGTTCGCGTCCGCCGCGACGCGACGCGAGGCGTGCGCGTGCGGTCGGCGCGGGGGCGGCTTACGTCGCGAGAGAACGGTCTACGCGTGATTGACGTCCTGGCGGATGGCGGTCAAGCTGGACACGATGCAGGCCGTCGTGTCTTGATGGCCGCTTTGACGAACTTGGCCGCATGGTCCACCTGGAAGCGACGGCCAGAAGGGAGCACCTGTCAATGATCGGTTCATCCAAGGCTCTTGCAGCGCTCTTCGCGGTCTTTCCATTTCTTTGGTTTGGCGACTCGCATGACGACGACCCGCAAAAATTCGTCGACTGCGATCGAGGAGAGACAATTCAGGGAGCGCTCCAGAGGCTGAGGCCGGGCGACACGCTGACCATCAAGGGCACCTGCAACGAAAACGTGACGATCGGGAGCACGACCGGTCAATTCAACGGCGTCACGCTCGACGGCAAGGGCACGGCGACGATCTCCGGCCCGAGTGCGACCCTGAATACGCTCGAACTGGACGGCGTCTCGAATTTCACGGTCCTCGGGCTCCACATCACGGGCGGTTTCGACGCGCTGTCGGTCAACACGGGCAGTCAAATTGCGATCGAAAACGTGGTCGTCGAAAATGCCGGCCGGCACGGGATCCACTTCCAGCGTGGAACGGCGATGGCGTACGTCATCAATTCGACGATCCAGAATAACCCGCAGAATGGCATCATCGTCAACGAGAACTCCTACGCGCGAATCGGCTTCACCTCGGGCGTGGGCGCATCCGAAACGGACACAGGGCCATGTGTCATTCAGGGAAACGGTGGCCACGGCATCCGCATCCAGCGTTCGTCGTCGGCGCGCGTCTATACGAATACCATCAACGACAACGGTCAAAACGGAGTGAACATCGAGAGCGCGTCTTATGCAGAGATAGCGGCGAACACCATCAACGGGAACGTCGGTAACGGCGTGGCCGTGACGGAGAACTCGACCTTGCATCTCGGCGACCCGACGGGCACAAAAACAGAGGACACCCCCAACACCACGACCGTTCCAAACGGCCTCTTTGGCCTGCAGGCGCAATGGGGTTCGTACGTCTCGGGCCGCCTCGGCACCTTGACCGGCACGAGCGGGGCATCGACCTTTACCCACAACGCAAACGACAACCTGACGCCCTGAACGCCGGCGTTGCGTGACGACGTCCGCGCTGAGGATCCGCGTGACGACGTTCGGGACCGCGTCCGCCTCCCGGTTGGGGGGGACGCGGTTGGCGTTCCCTGCAGGGTCCCTTGCGTAGCGTGCTCGCGCACGAAGAGGCACACGACACGAGGGGCACACTACGGGAACGACACGTAGACCCCGCATTCGTCGGCGCATACCGACAGCGGATGCAGCCCGTTTGGTGCTGGACCGCCGCTCACCTGGCCGGCGATGTCGAACGTGGAGCCATGACACGGACAGACGAACTCGGTGTGCGCTGCATTGAACGAGACAATGCAGCATTGATGCGGACATCCTGCGGAGAAGGCCACATAGGTCCCGGCCGAGGGCTGGGCGACGATGATGACGTCGAGGTTGCAAGAGGGGTCCGCGTATCCGGGTGCGCTATTCAACGCACTGCCGCCGACGGTCTTTAATTGCGGGTATATGGAAAACAAGAATTCCAGGGTCTGCGCCTGCGTCCCGCCAGAGCACGTCGGCTGACAGGCTCTGCCCTCAGCGGCATCCCCATCGCCGGCGTCTGACGCGCGGCCATCGGGCTCGTCCGGAGCCCCGTCATCGTCCGGTTCCGGCCGAGGGCGAGCACCGCCGCAGCCAGGCACGATGAGCAACGTGGCGCCCGCGAGCCCCGCCCGCAGGAGTCCCCTCCTGCAGTCGCGGCAGTCGCTCATGGGGTTCTCTCTGGCTGCATCCAATGCCTCAGTCGGCCATCTCTTTTGAAACCGGCGACAAAATGCGCCGTTACCTCGAACCTCGCCCCGGTTGGCGGATCACGACACCCAGACTCACTGGGACGGTTCGGACGGGGACCGCGTTAATGCGTCGGGACTGGGCATCGCGACCGTCTTGCCCCGTCTGCCCCTGGTACCCTCTGTCGGACATTTGTCTGATAGGGTAGACATCCGCCATGAGCCTCAGCGTTCCCGCGCGCCTATCGCTGCCAACGTGCCGCTCTCCATGCCACGCCCACGCATCCGCGACGATGCGGGCGTTCATCATCGCTGCCAACGTGCCGCTCTCCGTGCCACGCCCACGCATCCGCGAGGACGCGGGCGTTCATCGAGACCTGAGCTTCGCTGCTCGGGATGATTCTCGAACCGCCTTCGGCACCCGAGGCGCATCGCCCTCCTTCGCTTTCAAGTGGCTGGGCCTGACCCGGCGCCGCGCGATGCGATTGACGTGGCGCATCCGGCATCCAACCGTTGCGAAGGCCTGCCGAGGTTACGCGAATCAGTGCGGGGGCGGCCGACGCATGTCGTGACAACGAAAGGAAAATGAAAATATGAAGCTCTATTACACCCCCGGTGCTTGCTCGCTCTCCCCTCACATCGCGCTCCGCGAGGCCGGCCTCGCCTTCGATCTCGAGCAAGTGAACCTTCAAGACAAGACAACAAAGAGCGGCGCCAACTACAAGGCGATTAACCCCAAGGGTTACGTTCCGGCGCTCGGTCTCGACAATGGCGAAGTTCTCACTGAAGGTGCCATCATCGTACAGTACATCGCCGACCTCAAACCGGCGTCGAAGCTCGCCCCGCCGGCCGGTACGTTCGAGCGCGTTCGGCTAAACGAGTGGCTCCACTTCATCGCCACGGAGCTGCACAAGGGCTTCGGTCCCATCAATCATCCGAAGGCCACCGAGGACCTCAAGCAAGTGTTCAAAGAGCGACTCACAGCGCGCTTCCAGTTTCTCGGCGACGCGGTTGTCGGAAAGAGCTATCTGCTCGGCAGCGGATTCACAGTGGCTGACGGGTACGCGTACTACACGCTGAGGAATTGGCGAAAGCTCGTCGGTCCGGAGTTCGGCGGGCTGGCGGCCTTGCGGACGTACTTCGATCGCGTCGGGCAACGAGAAGCCGTTCAAGCTGCACTTGCGGCGGAAGGGCTCAGCTGAAGCGACCAAGCGGGCTCGCCCGCAAGTGCGCCCAGGCCTTCGCTCTGGCGCGCAACGCCGGGTGTGGTTCACCGGAGAGTCGAGGGGAGCGACATCGATCGCTCCCCTCGACGTCGCTGCGCCGGATCCTGGGGGCCTCCTGACGCGGGCTCTCCGAAACCATGCGACGGCCCGGCGCTAAAGCTTGTACGGGTTGCCGAACACCCAAGCTTTGAAGTCGCTTTCGGCAATCACCCCTGGTTTCGCTGTGCCAATGGACGCCGGCTTGCGGTCGGCGACATGGTTGTCCACTATAAGGGACAATGCAGGGGCACTGGAGGACTTCGGTCGGGACGCGCCCGCTGATCGCCTGGCCACGTCACACCGGGATCGCGATGAACGAAGCTGAGGCGCGCACAGGCACGTTCGAGATCGTTGCGATCGGCGGAGCGGCCATACCGCAAGGGCTTGGCCGATGCGCAAACGGGCGCCCGTGCGCTTTGGGGCTCGACCGCATTCCCCTCCTTTGCAAGGCGCCAAACGCGCCGCGCGCTCCGGCCCACGCGAGCCGCCTCGGTCACGCGAACCGCCCGAGCGAGCGATGGGAGGGGGCGTTTTGTGCAAAGTTACAGACTCAGGGTGCCCCTTTTGCTCTCGGTGGCGCGCGTCGCCATTTTCAACCGCCCCGTCGATCACGCCCATCAAGTCGATCACGCGCTCTCGGCAAGAGGCGCCTGTCTTGTTCCGTCGCAGCCAGCAATTTTCAGCGAAACTGGTGGACCGGGCGTCAGGCTTGAATTAGGCGTATCCTCGACGACAGCAGTCCACATGGCCGCTGTGGTCCATGGCGGCCGTGCGATGCACGTTCCGAGGTTCCGGCAAATCACCGCTTCAAATGCCGATGGCGTTTCGGGAATTAAAATGAAGATGACGAGACGTAGCGTGGCGTTCGTTTTGACGTTTCTGGTCGCCGCCTGCGGCAGCAAGGGCTCGTCGGTGACCACGAACACCGGTTCGAACAGCGCGAACACCATGTCGGCCGGCACGACGCCCATCGGTAACTCGAGCGGCACTTCGACGCCCGGAGGCAGTTCGAATTCGGGGGGCAGTTCAACGCCCGGGGGCGGTTCGACGCCCGGAGGCAGCTCGACGCCCGGAGGCAGCTCGACGCCCGCAGGCACGTCCTCGACTCTGGCCGACGGTGGATCCTCGAGCGGCGGCACGAGCTCCTCGAGTACGACGAGCACGCCACCCCCGCTCGCGAACCGGGTGCGCACGATCATCCCGTTCGACACCGGCTGGTTGTTCAACTACGGCGACGCGACAGGCGCGGACACGACCGCATTCGTCGACACGGCTTGGAGGTCGGTCAACGTACCGCACGACTGGGCCATCGAGGGGCCCAATCCGCCCGCCAACCCTTTTTCTCAAAACGCGGCGACGACGGGCCGCGGGGCCTACGTATCGTCTGGAATTTCTTGGTATCGAAAGCACTTTACGCTTCCGCAGACCGACTCCGCCGATCGGGTGTTCATCGAGTTCGATGGCGTCATGGAAAACAGTGACGTCTACATCAACGGCACGCACCTCGGACACCACCCCTACGGCTGGGTCAGCTTCCGTTACGACATCACGTCGAGCGTCCAGTTCGGGACCGCGGACAACGTGATTGCGGTCGAGACGGACACGACGACGCAGCCCGCAGAGCGCTTTTACGCGGGAGCGGGCATTTACCGGCACGTCCGCCTGATTGCGACCAACCCGGTCCACGTCGACCAGTACGCGACGTACGTGACGACGCCCACGCCGACGACCGCCATGGCCACCGTCCACGTGACGACGTCGGTCGTCAACAGCGGCACGGCCGCCCAAAGCGTCATCGTGCAGGGCGTCGTCTCGGACCCCACGGGCACCGCCGTACCGGCCGTCTCGACTGCGGCCCAAAGCATCGCCGCAGGAGCGGCAGCGACCTTCACACTCGATGTTCCGGTGAATAATCCCCAGCTATGGGACCTTCAAACACCGAACATGTACTCACTTTTGACGAACGTCCAAGTCGGCGGAACGACCGTGGACGACGACGTCACGCCCTTCGGCATTCGCGAGCTCCTCTTCAGTGGGGGCCTTACCCTCAACGGGAAGAGCATCAAGCTGCAAGGGGTCGCAAACCACCAAGATTACCATGCACTCGGGGTGGCCGCTCCGCAGCGCGCCGAGCAGCGCCGTCTCGCGCAGCTCAAGGCTCTCGGGGTCAATGCGATCCGCACCGCCCACAATCCGCCAAATCCTGATTTTCTTGATTTGACGGATCGGATGGGCATTCTCGTGCTCGACGAGTTCACCGACGTCTGGACCCAGCCCAAGTACGCTGATGTCGGCGATTACTCCGCATACTTCAACAAGACGGCGACGGCTCCGACAGGAATGCCGGCGATACCCACGGGGGTGACGGGCGTGACCGACACCGGCGCCACATGGTGGGAAGTCGACTTTACCGGTTGGATCATGAGGGACCGCAACCACCCGAGCGTGCTTCTCTACAGCATGGGAAATGAGATCCGTGATGCGATCGGCACCCGGACGCCCATCCTGACCAAGATGATCGCGCTCAGTCACAACCTCGACCCGTCGCGCGACGACACCCAGGCACTCTTCAATCCCGCGCAGAACGGCGATGTCGGGGGCGCGACCAATATGCTTCTCGACGTCTGGGGCGATAACTACGATGTGCAGAGTTGTCTAACGGCCCTGGCCAGCGCGCCGACGAAATCGGGCATGATAACCGAAGACGGCAGTCAGAATGGCGACTGGGCGACCGTGAAGTCCAACGCCGGACTGACGGGCGAGTTCATCTGGACGGGGGTCGACTACCTCGGTGAAGCCAATACCTCGTGGCCCGTCGTCGGAAATGCCGGTGATCTCCCCCCGGTGACGGAGGGCGGCTCGCTGATGGACGAGCTCGGGAACGTGTACACGACGGGATACAAATGGCAGACGACATGGGGCGTGGCTGCGAGCGCCAAGCCGGCCACCGGGACGACAGCGTCGCAGATCGTTCTCACGGCGGATCACCCCACACTGACGACCGATGTGAACGACATCTCGTTCATCAAGGCGGCGATTTCGGACGCTTCGGGCGGCATCGTGACGACCGCCGCCACTCCGGTGACCTTTGCAATCACAGGTCCCGGCACCATCGTCGCCGTCGACAGCGGCAGCATGACGCAAGAGACATTCCGCGGGAATGTACGAAACGCCTACCAGGGTATCGCATACGCGCTCGTGCAGGCCACCGGCGCGGGTAGCATCACGGTGACGGCCACGGCCACGGGCCTCACGAGCGCCACCGCGACCGTGACGGCCACGGTGGGCACATTCGTTCCGTGCTCGGGCACCTGCGACTGAGTGGACTCGCGGGACGCGAGAGGCCTCCCGCGACGCGAGAGCCTCCGGGGGCGGGGAGCCCGCCCGGAGCGCCTCCCGGGACGCGATAGCCTCCGGGGG
>JBEKFX010000134.1:0-13302 GCA_050013115.1 Polyangiaceae bacterium | reverse complement strand
GAGCGCATCGTCGCGCTCGCCCAGCAGCGCTATAACGCCATGCTGCTCGGGGTCTACGAGCTCTTGGTCGCCAAGCAGAACGCGGTCGCCGCTTACCGGGACTACATCGACGCCGTGCGCGACTACTGGACGGCACGGTCCGACCTGGAACGCGCCGTCGGCGGCCGGCTAGGCCCATGGCCCGACGTCAAACAAGGAGCCACGCCATGATCCGTCGTCGCGAAGCACTGGTTTCGGGCGCGGCCCTGCTCGGGGGCGCGGTGCTGATGCGCCAGGGCAAGGCACGCGCAGGCGAGGCCCCCGGCGCAGCCGAGGGCACCACGAAGCCCACGGGGCCATACGTCCCGGTCGTCACCCCGAACGGCGCGACGCTACCCTGGACTCTGGACGCCAAAACCAAGGTTTTCCACCTCGTCGCCGAGCCCGTGAAGCGCGAGTTCGCGCCCGGCATGGTCGTCGACTGCTGGGGCTACAACGGCCAGACGCCGGGGCCGACCATCGAGGCCGTCGAGGGTGACCGCGTGCGCTTGTACATCACCAACAAGCTGCCGGAGCGCACGAGCGTGCACTGGCACGGCTTCCTCCTGCCGAACGGTATGGATGGCGTCTCGGGCCTGACGCAGCCGCACATCGAGCCCGGCGAGACGTACGTATACGAGTTCACGCTCCGCCAGCATGGCACGCTCATGTACCACCCGCACTCAGACGAGATGGTCCAGATGGCGCTCGGCATGATGGGCTTCTTCATCGTCCACCCGCGCGTTCCAGCGACCCCTCCCGTCGACCGCGACTTTTGTATCATGCTTCACGAGTGGGCCATCCCGCCGGGCACCTCCCGGCCGAACCCCGCGGTGATGACGGACTTCAACCTCTTCACGTTCAACAGCCGCGCCTGGCCCGGCACGGCACCCCTGATCGTGAGGAAGGACCAGCGCGTGCGCGTTCGGCTCGGAAACATGAGCATGGATAGTCACCCCATCCACCTTCACGGCTTCCGCTTCGGGGTCACGGGCACCGAGGGGGGACCCATCCCGGCGAGCGCGCGATATCGCGAGGCGACGGTCAACGTGCCCGTGGGCACGACGCGCGACATCGAATTCGTGGCCGACGCGGCCGGCGACTGGGTGATGCACTGCCACAAGTCGCACCATACGATGAACGCGATGAGCCACGACCTGCCCAACATGATCGGCGTCGACCAGGGCGCGGTCGAGGAGAAGGTGCGAGCGATCCTGCCGGGCTACATGGCGATGGGATCGACGGGCATGGGCGACATGATGGAGATGGGCCGCCCCAAGAACACGTTGCCGATGATGACCGGCACAGGGCCGTTCGGGCCGATCGAGATGGGCGGGATGTTTACCGTGCTCAAGGTGCGCGAGGGCATCACGAGCTACGAAGACCCTGGCTGGTACCACCACCCCGAGGGGACGACCGCCCTGAAAGTCACCCTGGAAAAGTAGAGCCGCCCGGGGACGGAGCTACGTTCAGACCCGATGAGCGCCATCGAGGCCCGCCGAGACGATGGCTCGCCTGCTCCAGGGTCGTCGCGAATTCCTCTCGTTCGTGCACGCTCAAGGTAGGAGAGAGACTCGGCCTCTCCCGCGTCGAGCTTCTCGATGTAGTCGAGGCCGAAGGTGGCGACGAATGCCTTCACGTCGGCAGCCGAAACGGCGAACTGCTTGATGCGGCCGTCGGCTACGTACGGGGCGAGGTCAAAGCCGTGTCGGACGCCCGCATCGTCCTCGAAGAAGTGGGCTTCCCCAATCACGGTCTCCGACAGGTGCAGGTCACCACGCACCACCCGATGGTCCTGTCGCGGCGCTCCGCCGTGATGTCGGCCGCCAGCCCCCAGCCCGCCTTCGCGCCGTACGCTGCGGAGGAGCAGCGCAAAGATCATCCACCCGGCCGGAAGGGCGAGGACCACGGAAAGCCCCCGCTGAGCCCCCCCGAGGCCCCCATCCTTCGTCACCCAGAACGGTCTCTCGGGCGCCCCCAAGCTGTACCCCGCGCTCGCGCATAATGCTCCGAAAGCCACCACCGCGGCCAGCATGGTCGTGACCCGGTGAAGCCCCGCGGGCCGCTCCGCGAGCTTGCGTGCAATCTGCACGCTGGTCTCGGCGACCTTCTCGGAGAGCACACGCTGCACCTGCGCCGCCTCCTTCTCGGCCGCCGCGGCGAAGGCCGCACGCGCGCTCTCGATCGAGCGGGCCGTCTGCTCGGTCAGCTTCTCGGGGCACGCGCCGCCGAGGCGCCTTCGGAAGCGGGCGGCAAGGACACCACCAATGCAATCGATCTGGATGGCCATTTGGCCGACTCAGAGCGGCGCGCAGTTGCTCGCGATGCAGTCGCCCTGGGAAGCGATCTTCAAAGGCAAGCTGCGGCCCAATCCGTCGCACCCTCGGGCGTTGCCGTTCTTGCTCGAGGCCCTGGCGCTCTGGCAGGGATGCAAGGTCCGAGCTGCGCTCTATGCGGACGAGTCGCCCGGTGGGTGCGCCACGAGTTTCTATCCCGATCTGTTCACCGATCCGGGCGACACGGCCCTGTACGCACTCGATTGGGTGCCCGTGGTCCGCCGTCGACGTCGCCGTCGCGATGATTTGGCCGGTGTGGGCGACTTCGGTGACCTGCAAAAACTTCTTCTCGAGCAGGCCTTGCGATGATCTCGCCGGAGCTTCGTGCGCGCATTCGCCGCCTGTTCTTCGCCGAGCACTGGAAAGTCGGCACCATCGCCATCGAGCTCGGCGTGCATCACGAAACGGTCCGTCACGCGATCGAGTCGGACCGATTCGTTCCGGTCGGGCGCCCCAAGGGACCCTCGCGTTTGGACCCTTACAAGCCGCTCGTCCTCGACACGCTCGAGCAGTATCCGCGCCTTCGCGCCACGCGTCTGTTCGGTAAGCCATCGGTCGGCGACGTCTGCCGACGCCGTTGACGCAGGGGTTCTTCCATGTTTGGCGGCCGGGCAGTCCGCGTGCACGGGGTGACAGGGGAGGGCGGGACGCGGCGCTCGTCAACCGGCGTCTGGGGCGGGCAATGCCTTGGGCGGAGCCTGGTCAGTCGGTTCGCTGGTGTCCTCATCGATTGCTTCGCGGATGACGCGTGTCGTGAGCTCGTCGAGATGGGCGTGCAGCTCCTCGGCCAGCGCGAGAAAATCAGGCCATAAGGTCTGCTGCTGGAACGCCTTGGGCGCACGCAGCTGCACCGTGCTGTAGCGCCGACCCGGATGACGAAAGGGCTTGAGCCCATAGCGACGACAGAGGGCGACAAACAGCTTGCGCTTCCACGGATCGGGAAGACTGTAATGCAGCTCGGTGTCCTGCTCGCTGCCGCGGAGCTCGGCGATACGGGCGCGAATGCGCTCGGCGGCGCGTCGCGCGGCCTCTCGTTCGCCATCGATGGTTGTGCCGGCGTGGAGCGCCTCGATCTTGCGCAACTTCTCGAGCAGGGTTCCTTCGAGCGGCAACATGGGCGCAGCCAAGCACGACCGGGTCGCTGCGTCAGCCCTCATAGCAAGTGCGGGCTACGCGGCGATTGGCGGCGCGCGCTCGACACGCGAAGCGGCATGGGTCTCAGGCAAGAGCGCGGTCAGGCTCTTTTCTCCAGCGAGGATCTTCGCGAGGGTGGCCGCGGCCATCCCCGAGGTTGCCGCCACGCTCGCGGCAGCACTCGCGGCAGCAGATTCGAAAACTGCGCCCGAACCAGTTCCGCCGATTGCGGCAACTATGCGAAAGTGCACGGGAAGGGAATCGAACCCTTATGCCTTGCGGCGGCGGAACCTAAAGCCGAGTGTGGATGAAGCATCGTTCACGATTGCGCTGAATTCCGCGTCATCGGTGAATGAGACCCCGCCGGATGGTGAGCCATCGTTCGGCGTGCTGCCGCGCGGTGCTGCCGCGGGCGAAGTCGACCCCGTGGATGTGGCGCTCGCGCGGGCTCTCGCCGACGCGTCCGCCGCGGGGCGGTTCGACGTCGTCCTGCAACTCGCGAAGGAACTAGAGGCTCGGCGGCTGGAGCGGTGCGTATTGCCAAGCGAGCCGAGGGACTGCTGCTGATGGCCGGGGGCGTGGGCTCGGGTGACATCGAGGTGGTGCCAAAGTGGTTTGCATGACTGTGCGGGGGGGGGGGGAGGGTTCGGCGATGGCCGAGCTGCGACTCGAAGACCGGGGGCTGCACCGGCCCCGGCGGTCTCAGGCTCTGGAGCGATCTTGGGGAACCTCGTGAACCCGGGTTCCGCGTCCCGCGGATGGAGCTAGGCTTCATTTCATGGCACCCAGGTCGAGGCTCCCACCGCTCGTGCGCCTTCCTGCCGATGAGGAGGCCCACGTGCGCTCTGGCATCGAAGCGGGCGAACGTGGCGAGACCCGTGCGCTGACGCGCGAGGAGCTCGAGCGCTGGGCCGAGACCGGCGAGCTTCCGGAGCAGATTGACGAGTGCCGACACGCGTCCCGTACATCGGCGACCTGACCAAGCGCTTCGTGGCGTTGGGGTGTAGTCCCGGAGCACGGCGGGCAGTCGGGCGAGTTGTTCGCGACTTGTGCGACGCCCGCGAACTGCCGGGGCACGCCGACGTGCTCATGGCGCTCACGCGCGAAGGGCGTCTCCCGGTCCCCGCCCACGGACGCCGGGTGCCCGAGCACGGCCTTTGGGTTTGGTACCTCGCGACCGAGGAGCGACTCGAAGTTGTCGGGCTCACGGCGAGCGAGCCTCGTTCCGCTTGATCATCGACAGACTTGCGAATCTGCGCTGTCGGTCCTCGTTGTGGAAGGAGAAGGCAGATTTATGATGATCGCAAAGCGCTTGCGCACCAAATCGGGCAACGATCTCTCATGCGTCCCGAGGCCCGTCAGCGCGGCCGCGCAGCCTGCAGCGTCACGTCGACCGTGACTTCCTTGCCGTCACGCACCACGACCGCCTTCATCGTCGTGCCGGGCTTCGATTCGGTGAGAACGAACATCAGGTCCTCGACGTCCGAGATCACGTGGTCGCCGAGGTGCACGAGAACGTCACCCCGCTTGAGCCCCGCCTTCTCTGCCGCGCCCCCCGGGCGCACCCCAGCGAGGAGCATCCCGTGCTGCCCCTTCGGCGGTCCCCGTAGTCGGGGACCGTTCCGAGCGAGGATCCGAACGACCGCACGTCTCCACGGGGCGCAGGGGACGCGACGCTCCGGCAGTCCAGCCGGTGGTCGCGGTTCGCGATGTCGGTCGCGAGCGACGCGACGATGCGCGCCGTCTGCGCCATGCCAGCCGCGTTGAGCTTGTCGGCCGTGTCGCTCGGCTTGTGGTAGTCGGTGCACGCCTGAGAAAAAGTGCAGGACCGGGACCCCCGCGCCGTAGAACGGCGAGTGGTCGCTGGCGCCGAAGCCGCCGCCGGGGGCGTGCACGCAATCGACGCGAGCGGCAGCGCGACGGCCCACTTCTTGGGCGTCGCGGCCGTGCTGTCCGTTCGCTTCGTCGTATGCGCTCACTTGCCCTGTCGACAGGTGTTCTTCATCTGCTCGGGCTGTGATCGGGGGCAGGCTTATTGCGGGGGGCGCTGTCGCGACGAAGCGCGTCGCCGCTCCGAACGCCACTACCGCCCGCCAAGAGCGTCGTCACCCGGTGAACCCCCACGGGCCTCTCGGCCAAGCGGCGCACGATCGCGAGGCTCGTGTCCGCGACCTTCACCGAGAGCGTCCGCTGCGCGCGAGCAGCCTCGCGCTCGGCCGCCGCCGCGAACGCCGCGCGTGCATCCTCGATGCAGCGCTGGGTGTGCTCTGCGAGCTGCGCGCGGTAATGCCGGAAGAAGGAGTCGTAGTACTCGAGCGCCATCACGATGATCCAGAACGCGTCATTGTCGCGCCGCCCCAGCGCATCGCGCAGCTGCTAGAGCCGCTGTCGCTCTTCCTCGGACGCGCGTCGACCGACCACCTTCGCGAACGTCTCCTCGACGCTCACGACAAGACCCCGGCGAGCACCTTGCGCACCTCGCCGCGCCACCGCCCGAGCTCCGCGCGGTTCCCGATGGGAAGCGACTTGGCCGCTACGGCGAGGGACAACCGGTTCACGTAGATGTCGTCGGCCACCCGATCGGCAAGGTCGGGCAGCGTGATCGACTTGCCTCCTCGACCTTCCACCGTCTCGCGCACCTTCGACGCGTTGTAGAGCTCGAACTTCTTCTCGTCGCCGAAGTAGCCGTTGCGCACGACGTGCACCTCGGCGCGCGGGATGGCCGACATGAATTGCTTCAGCAGGCCTACGCTGTCGCGCTGGCGGTTAATCACCCAGAGGGCCACGAGCCTACTTCCAAGCTCCTCCAGGCTGCCGTCGAGCGTCTGCCCGAACTTCTTCACGGCGAGGTTGTTGCGCGCCGCGGTGTTCACGACGACAACCTTGTCTCGGCTCTTGTCGCAGACGTTGACGAAGTGGATCCATCCGTCGGCCTCGTCGAGGTCGATGAGCTCCGTCTCGGTCTGCTCTCGGTACGCCTTCCACACGTCCGGGTTCGATGTGTCGCACTCGACGAGCACCACCTTCGCGCCCCGACTGAGCAAGTAGTCGAGCGTCGCCAGGGTCATCATCGACTTGCCCACGCCGCCTTTGCTGCCGCCGATCCAGTAAATGCGCCCTGAACCGTTTTCTGCGTTCATCCCGTCAGCTCCTTTGCTTCTCTGCGCATGTCCTCGAGACTTCGCCCGCAGCCTTCGACCGATCCAATCGTCGCCTCACTGGGCGCCCTCGCTTTCGCCCTCGAAGAGCGTTTGCGCCCGCGTCAGATGTCGTCCGTGTCCTCCTCGGGAATGAACGCCGATCGTCGCGGGACCGTGTCGCTGGCGAGAGCGTGAGTTGCCTTCGCGGCATTCGCGGAGATGCGGGTTGACGGCCCAAGAGCGGGCGCCGCGGCATCCTCCTTCGGGCCCCTCGTGGCCGCTCCCGGCGCCTTTAGAGCGCCTCCCTGGGCGTCCTCACCGGACCCGCGGGCAGTTCGCTTGTCCGCGTCGCGGCTGCCCCCGCGCTTGCGGCGGGCTTTGACTCCACCGGCCTTCGCGCGCTGCAGGTAGCTCTTGAGGGTCACCGCGTTGATGGCGATGCCGTGTTCCGAGAGCAGGCTCGCGATGGCTCTCCAATCGTATCCCTTCGACTGCATCTGCTGAATGTCAGAAAGGAGAGCCTGCACCGCCTGAACCTTCGTAAACTCCTTCGTCGTGCAGTCGGGCGCCATTTGGATCGCCCTTCGCACGTGCTCGATCGCTGTCGTCGGGACCTTTTTCGCAGTCACCGTCACGGTCTCACCTCCGAGAAAAGCATCTCTCGAACCGGCCATCCTTGATTGACATTCGCGCCTTCGATGGTCAACGTGATTTCTCGACCCGGAGTCGAAGACGGAGGGCAAGATATAGAAAGTGTGTCGATTCTTTATAAGTTTGGATTCCGATTCACGATTTGAAGTGACAAGAAATCGACGATTGTGCCTTTCATTTGGAAGCACTGGATAGGACGGCGGAAAACCAGTGACAGGAATCGTTCGCGACGACGAACTCCCTATTTTTAGGCCGCGGATGGGTGCGCGCGGCTCGCGGCCGTCGCCCGACGGAGCGCGCTCTTTCCGCAATGCGCTCTTGGCGCGCATCCGCGGAGGGACCCGGCGCGGCGCGCGCAGCGCCGCACGCGTTCACCCGCTCCAGGCCCGCGCGCGCCGCGTTGTCATCAAAGTGCACCTGCTGCGCATGGGGCCGACCGCCGCCAAGGCGGCCGCCTTGCACGTCCGATACATCGAGCGCGACGGCGTCGAGAAGGACGGCTCGAAGGGTACGCTCTACGACGCGCGAGGGGCGGTGCGCGCGCAGGTCTTCGAAGAGCCGCGTTCCGGCGAGAAACACCAGTTTCGTTTCATCGTCTCGCCTGAAGACGGTTCGGAGCTCGACCTCACCGCTTACGTACGGCGCCTGATGGCGACGCTCGAGCGGGACATCGGGCGCAAAGTGGAGTGGGCGGCGGTCAACCACTTCAACACGAGCCACCCCCACGCGCACATCGTCGTTCGTGGCATCGACCGCGATGGCCGCGAGTTGCGGATTGACCGGGGCTACATCTCGGCCGGCATGCGCTGGCGCGCCCAGGAGCTGGCCACCGAGGAACTTGGGCCGCGACCGGAAAGGGAGGTGCGGCGGGCGCACGAGCGCGAGGTCACCCAGCAGCGGTTTACGACGCTGGACCGGGAGCTCGAGCGCCGCGGCCCCGACCACTTCGTGGAGGTTCGCACGCGGGCGCGGAGCGGGCGCATCGACGAGTCCTTGCTCATCGCACGCCTCGAGCATCTCGAGGGGCTCCGGCTCGCCGAGCGCGTCTCGACAACGTCGTGGAGGCTGGTCGAAGGTTGGCAGAAACGGCTCCGTGATCTCGCCTCGCGTGGCGACATCCTCCAGCAGATCCACGCAGCCGTGCGAGGCGACCCGTCCCGCTACGACGCGGTTCGGCCGGGTGAGGCGCTACCGCCCGAGGCTGGAATGGCTGCGGCGGTCGTCACGGGCCGGGTGGCCGGCAAGGGTCTGTCCGACGAACTCAAGGGGACGTTCTATGCGGTGGTCGAGACGCCCGTGGGGCGCGCGTACCACGTCCCGCTCGATGCGCGGAGCGCGCAGACCGTGGGTGTGGGCGATCTCGTTTCACTCGCCACGCCGCCCGAGACGCCCGTCCGTCCGACGGACAGGCAGATCGCCGAGGCCGCCCGCGCCCGCGGCGGGCTCTTCGCCGTCGACGCCTCCGCGGGCGGCGACGCCGAGCGGTTCGCGCGGCGCCTGCGGGACCTTGAGCGCGCGGGGCTCATCGCGGCCGAGGGCCCAGCGCGCTGGAAGGTGCCGCCGGACCTTCTCGACCGGCTCGCCGAGCGCGGACGCGCCGCGCCGCCTCGCTACCGGCTCGTCGTTCGCAAAGAACCCCTGTCGCTCAAGGAACAGGTCGTCCACCGGGGACCGGTCTGGCTCGATCGCGTCGAGACCAAGACGCTGGCCCACTGGGGGCTGGGCGCCGATGTGCAGCAAGCCGTCGCAGCGCGCGGCGAGGCCCTGCGTCGTCTCGGCATCGGGCCGGACGATCCGGACCGGGCGGCGAAGCTGCGCGAGCTCGAGCGCCGCGGTCTCGGAGCCGAGATCGCCGCACGCTCGGGCCTCACCTTCCTCGCACGCGTACCGGAAGGCTTCAGGGGGCGCGTCCAGCCGGCCGAACGGGCCGGCCCAACGGGCGCCTACACCGTCGTGTCCGACGGCGAGCGCTTCGTCGTCTTGCGAGCGACCCCCGCGCTGCGCGCTTTGCAAGGCCAGTCCGTGGCGGTTGCGCGTGACGCCAAGGGACGGCTCGTCGTCCGTCCCGGTCCCGACAGAGAAATCGGCCGCTGAGCGAGATCCTCTCCCGCTCCGATCGGCCCTGGCCATCGGCCGCGTCGTCGTCTCCAGCGTCTCGCGACGCCTTCTCCACGGGGAGAGTAGCTGATCCTCGAGCAGCTCGCCCGCCAAGCCGAACCGCTGGGCATCTCGCAGTAACGGCGCGAACGAAGTGGTGCAAGCTGCGGACTACATTGGTTCGCCCCACAGCGTTCGGCCCAAGGCCAACGGCGCGGGGACGATGTCGCAAATCGATGTCCACCGCGTGACGGCGTCGACGTTCGCGGTTGCGTGGAACCCGATTTGAAGGCCCATTCGCTCGAATTCTGAATTCCGACCAGCGCAGGGCCTCGACCTGATCATTTCCTCGTCCTCAAACGTGCGCGGCTCCCGGCGATTGGCCCTGGCCGTGACGGGTGGGCCGACGGCTCTCCTGCGGACGCCATGGGGTCGTCGACGAGCCGGACCGTGACTCCACCCGCGATGCGCATCTGCATCGCCGCAACGTCCCTCAGCAGATCCAGCCAGCGGCTCGCAGGAAGTGAAAGGTACTGCACTCGTGGAATCTTCGCGTCCCTCTGACGGACGTCCTGCACGGCCTTCACAGTCGCGACCATCCGGTCGACACTCGTTTGCGCGTCGTCCAGAGCCGCTTTGGCTTCGCCCTCGACCCAGGTCGAAACGAACTCGAGGTTCAGACGGGCGATCGCCGCGTGACTGAGAAGCTCCTACAGTCGCCGAGAGACTTCGGCGCGCCATGGGCTTCCGTTCTCCGCACCGCGGGTCTTGTCTTCGGCGCCCATGGTCGACTCCGCGCTGAGTCTTTCGGGTGGAGCGTAGAGCCGACGATCGAAAACACAAGATCCTCGGATGATCGTGAAACCAAAGTGACGGGCCGTTCATAGTGTAGTGCGAATGGGAGAATTTGGCAAGCGCACCGTCTCGAAGGCGAGGGGCCGGCGCGTGACTCGTCGCGAGCCGCGCGAAGGGCTGGCGTCTCGAATCGGCGGATGGAAGCCGGCGCTCTTCGGCTTCTCTGGCGGTGCCCACCCGTGCTGGCACGTATTTAGGGTCGCGCGCCAAGCGATCCGACCCGCTGGCCGTCAGCCTGCGGCAGGAGAACCCCCGGTCCACATGAAGCGCTCGTAACGCGCGGACAGCACGTACGGGCGTTGTCAGGGTGGCGCACGCGGGATCTCACCCGAAGATTCAGCGGGATCGACTCTGCATTCCAGTCGTGTGCCGGCCCGGACCCTGGCGAGCGTCCGCGCAGCGACGAACCGAGCGGCATCTGCCGAAAGCCCTTGCACGAGAACCGCGAAGTTCTCCGCATCCTTCTTCGGGGCACTGAGCTTGATGCGCTCTGTGATCTGTCCGCACGTCAAACCCTCCAGAGAGGCCAACATGAGCTCGAAGTCGGTCGGCGGCAGCTCGGGCGACGCCATGGTTATCCCCTTCCCCGCGGCCAACTCGGTGGACTATTTCACTTCATCGGGCAAGCGGCGCTTTGGCGACTTCCGACGAGAGGTCGGTTTACGAGTACGAACCGACGCGGAGAATGGCAACGCGCTCAAGAGCCTCGTTCCGCTAGGGCGACGGCCGCTTGCCAGCGGGCGTGAACGTTTCCAGTTGACACGAATGCCGCCAGGGCAATGGGTCAGGCCGTGTCGCGAAACCTCGAGGGCATCGCCGATGGCGCGGCCTGGATGGCCCTGATGATTTCGACGATGCGCGCGAGGCTGGTGTGAGCGTCCTGTGCGGCAGCTTTCTTTTCGCCATCGCAGGATTGGACGAGAAACTCGAGATTCATGCTGACGATGGCCGTCTGGTGCAGAAGCTCGTCGCTCGCTCTCGAAATAGCCTCCAGGCAGATTTCAACGGACCGCCCGACAGTCACCACCGCGCTTTCGTACTCTTCCGGCATGGCCGCACCATGGTCCTCGCTTCTGGACACCGCTCAACGATGGAAAACGGCAGCTAAAGGGGGCCCATGAGTCGAACCGGCTGGGCCGTAGCCCGTGGAGGACGAACCGTCGGCACAAGTCCCTGAACGGTAAGCTTCGATGAGGCGGTCGAGTGGCCGAAGGTCTTGTACACCGAAGAAAGATGGGATGGTGTCCGCACGGGCGAGGGGCGCCACATTGACAGCCGCCCGCGGGCGCCTTTTGTGGACTGAGGATTCGCCTAACTACATTGCAGGCAGAATGCGATGCGCCCGGATTGGACCACGGCCGGAGAGCGAGGATACGCTCCAGGTAGGACGAAGCCACGAAATCGGCGCGAGCCCGTACGCCACGGGTCCGACCCCGCCGTCGAATCTTTCCAGGGCTCGATGCCCGAGCGATACCGAGCAAGCTTCGACGACGCCGCCGTTCAAGAACACGCCGAGATTGTCGCGCGCCGGCTTCCATACCGGTGGGCCATCGACGGGCTGGGCCATCGACGGGCCGATGCCGTCGAGGGATTGAATGCAGGCGCCGTTTTACGAGGAACTAACGCAAGCGGCCCATAACGATGGTGGTTGCCTTCTCGCGCGAGCTGGTTGCGCGCGACCAGCGATACTGGAGGGGAGCACCCGCCCCGTCTGCGATGAGGACGATCTCTCCCTGCCCAAGGCCGGTCCGGTTCGCCGCGTAACGCGTGTCCCCCGAACCGTGCGGCCGCTCGGTCGAATCGGAAATCGGTACGATGAACGACCCGGGCCGTCCGGGGTCCGCGGCGACAGGGCCGTGGACGATGAGTGTATGCCCCGTGTTGGTCGATCGCGAATCGAGCGGCTTGAGCCATGCGATGATGTCGCCGGCTCGAGCTCCTCCAAGCGGACTATGCGCTGCCAACGCCCCTTCGAGCTGCCGACGGGTATGCCTTTCAGAAAGGCCACGAACTCGGCGGATCGAGGTCTGCGCGCCGTCGTTGCTTTTACGGCATCCAGCGCGTCTGGCACCGCACGCGACAGCGCGTAGACGAGAAAGCCCGAGCAGTCGTACTCGAAGACACCGGAAGCATCGTCGACGCCGGTGCGATGCGACTAGACGGTTTGCTTCATCAGGGCAAGCTCGCGATCGATCTCGCCAAGGAGTGCAGCACCCGGCGGTGCCCACCGGAGGTGACGTGCCGACTACCTTTGTTGGAATGTCGTCGCCCTCTTCTCCTGCAGTCAAGAGCTCGGGATCACCGTTGGCGCTCGCTGAGGGGACGGACGTCATCTCGGCGGGCCCGGGCGAGCGCGCAAACGTGACGCACGCGGCCCCAAATAACGTCAGCAAGCAAAGCAGCAGCGCGCGCTCGTCGCATGGGGCGACTATACTCAAAGCCCGAGTGGTCCACAGGTGATCGGTGAAGTCCCGACCCTTGTCGGCTTGCGCCTGCATGCACGGCCTGCCTCGCTCGGGGGAGTTACGACGACGATTATGTCGACCGATGGCATGATCGCGGCGTCTCCGCGTGCTCGATCATGATCGTGCTGTCGTGGCGCACCGCTTCGGCAATTTTGTCGGACGACGAAAAAACATTGAGCTGCTGAGGATCAGCGAGAGGTCCCCCATGTCTGAAGGATCCCCTCAAATAAAGCCAAAGATCTGCTGGAAGACGGCGTGCTCGGCAAGGATGCGATGAAAGGAATGCATGAGGAGCTCAAGGCGAGGCTTGGGCAAGGCGGGGATGGATGCGTACCAGAAGCACCCTTGACGAAAGAGGGAGTGGGTTCGTCGGTTGACGGTGTTGGCCTTCATGGTGCGGTCGAGGCCGCAGTCTTCGGCGGCAGCGCCAAGGAGGGTGAGCAGCGCTTGGGCCAGAGCCGCGATGAGCAGCAGGCGGTCGCGTCGATCGCAGCGACCGATGTGGGTGGCCGACAGGCCCATGCCGAAGCGCAGGTCCTTGGTGTCGCGGAAATTCTCCTCGATGGAGAAGCGATGTCCGTAAAGCTTGACGATCTCGCTGGCCGT
>JBEKFX010000133.1:0-26413 GCA_050013115.1 Polyangiaceae bacterium | reverse complement strand
GGACCCGCACGACGAGCTATCCTTGGGAGCCGCGCATCAGGCAGGCGCCTCCGATCCAAAGTCTTACGCACTCCTCCTGGAACGCGTCGGGAACCAGAGTCACGACCCGGCTTACGCGGCCCATTGGTTGAGCGAAGCGGCCAACGTGTGGTCGACGACTCTACGCGATGCACATCGCGCGGCTCGCCTCTTGATGCAGGCCATCGAGCGGGATCCCGCCCATCGGGTGGCGGCCGAGAGACTCGCCCAGCTTTACCGGGAGAAGGCCGACGTCAAAGCCCTCGTTGCCCTGCTCGAACGTCGTGTGAGAGCACTGACGCCTCTGCTGGGCGAAAACCCAGAAATGCGAGGCGAGCTCACCACCATCCACGACGAACTCGGCCGCCTGTGGAACGAAAATCTCGCCCAGCCCAAGAAAGCGCTCGACAATTTTCGCCGTGCCATGGAGCTCGAACCGTCCGACGCGTTTGCTATTTATGGAGCGCGAGAAATTCACAAGTCTCTCGGACAGTGGGCCGAAGCGCTTGTGCTCTTTGACTTGGAGCTGCGAGTCGAAAACGATCCGTCGAGGATGGTGGCGCTCCTGCGCGATGAGGCCGCAACCCGTCGAATGGCGGGGGACCTGCCGGGAGCCTCCACCTCGCTGGCTCGGGCCCGAGAGGTCGACCCTCGGGACGCTACCCTTCAGCAGGAGTACGCGGGCACCATCGTGGAGCGATTGGCAGGCGGCGAGAACGTCTCGCCGCAGGAGCGCACGTTGGGGGCAGAGCTCCTCATTGGACTCGCCGAGATTTACGAGGGAGAGCATGGATTCGCCTACTCGGCAGGTGCCTTGGACCTCGAGCCGGGTCATGATCGCGCTCTTCAACTCTACGCCTACTACGCTCGGGCGCTTCAGCGGGAAGATGACGTCGCAACCCGCTATCTGGCCTACGTTCATGCAAACCCGAACGGCGCGATGGCAGCTGACGCGCGACGCGTTCTGTCGGAAAGCTACGAGGCAGCGGGGGAGCTCAACAAGGCGATTCTCATCCTAGAGCCTCTTCGAGCCGCCGGCGATGTCGAGGCCGCGGCCAAGGAGCGCGAGCTCGTCGCCCTTGCGCAACCGGCTGCGACCACAGATGGCCCGAACGCTCCTTGGTCGGTTGACGCCGATTCGCACGAGGACGATCCCGAGGCAAAAAGCGCGATCGAAGCCGCCCAATGGCTCTCGAGCGCCGGGAAGCGGGATGAGGCGTACTTGAAGTATCGCGAGGTGCTCGTGACTGATCCGGCTCACGCCGAGGCACTCGCATGGGCCGAGGACTATCTCCGGGCCAAGCGCGACTATCGTTCGCTTCGCGATTTACTGCAAGCCGCCGTTCGGTCTCCCAGCAGCACAACCAAATTTCGACTGGAGAGCTTGCGCGAAATTGCCGCCCTCAGCGAAGGCAACTTGCGCGATTTGGAAGGGGCCGTCGAAGCGTGGAAGCAATTGCTCGCGTTGGACCGCACTGACGAGATCGCGCGCCAATCCCTCACCCGCGCACTCGAACGGACCGATCGCTGGGACGAGCTGGCGACATTGATCGAGCAGGAAGCCGCGCACGAAGACGACCTTGAAAAACGAATTGCACTCGAAAAGCGAATCGCCGCGCTCCACGAGCAGAAGCGCGACGATTTCATGAGCGCTGCCGAGGCCTGGGAGCGAATCGCGAACCTCGTGCCCGATGACGACCAAGCCGTTGCAACCGCTTCGGAGTTCTTCGAGAAGGCTGGCGCCCTCGATCGGGCGGCCCTGGTCATTTCCATCAGTGCCCCGAGCATTGATGACTTGACCGCTCGTGACGCCTTGCTCGAACGGCTCGGCGCGCTCCGCGAACGACTCAAGGACCCGAACGGGGCGGGAGAAGCCTATGCCGAAGCGGCGGAACGGCAGAATCGCGCGACGCTCTGGGAGGCGGCCGAGCGTTGCTTCGTGGCCGCGGGTGATTGGAAAAGGGCGGGGGCCGCCGCCATCGGCCGCGGCGGCGTCGAGAACGCGCCGGTGCTCCGGGCCATGCACTTGGCCCGCGCTGCAGAGCGATTTGGCCACGGTGGTGACGAAAGCGCGGTCCACGAAAATCTCGAGCGCGCGATCGACCTCGATCCCGATAGTGACCAGTATGCCGGCGCTCTGGCGGCGCGCTATCAGGCTGCCGGGCGCTGGGGGGAGCTCGCTATGCTGCACGAGAAGCGAGCAGAACGTCTCATTGACCTTCCCCATCGCGTAGAGCTCCGGCGCCAAGCTGCAAACCTTCTCGCAACGCGCTTGGCCGACAAGCGCGCCGCTCGCGATATCTGGCGCAAGGTGCTCGAAGACAGTGAGGACGCGGAGGCGATCGAAAATCTCGTTGAAGATGCCGTCGAACGAGAAGACTATGAGGCAGCGACCGCACTCTTGCGTCGACTCGAAGCCGTCACCGTCGATCGGTCTGGCAAGGCGCGGATTGCACTGCGGGAGGCGGAGCTCGTCGCTGACGGTCTCGGCCGCGTAGAGCTCGCCATCGAGCGGTACGAACGCTTGCTGAGAGATCTCGACCCGACGAGCCGCCCGTCCCTGCAGGCCATCGCTGATCTCCAGGAGGCCAACGACAACCCCGTCGCCGCAGCAGCCGCGCTAGAGCGCGAACTCAGTCTCGTCGACGATCTGGGCGAGCGCGGACCCATCGCGGGACGTCTGGCACGGATTTATGAGCAGCTGGATGATCCCCAGCGCGCCGCCGGTGCGCTCGCGATCGTCCTTAAGGCGGACCCAGACGACTTTGACGCGCTGGCGCGCCTGAGCGACCTTTGCGAAAAGACCAAGCAATGGACAAAGCTCGCAGAGCTCTTGGCCCAACGCATCGAGGTTGAGGCCGATGAAGAAGAAATGGCCGCGCTCACCCTGAAGCTCGCTCGCGTTTTGGCCGACGAACTTGGGCGCGGCGAAGAGGCATTGGCGGTCTCCACCGAGCTTGCCGATACCGGCAACGAAGAGTTGCGAGCGGCCTACGTTGAGCTCGGTGATCGGTTGGGCTGGAGGGGGGTCGTAGCGGGCAAGCTCGTCGAATGGTGGTTCGATGCGAAGCCCGGACCCGAGCGTACTCGTCATCTCCGGGGCGCATTCGAACGCTTCTTGGAAGTGGGTCCCGAGCAGGAAGCGGTTCGCGTCGGCTGTGAAATTGCTCGGGGCAAGGGCGCCGACCTCCCTCTGGCCCGCAAGCTCGAAGAGCTTGCGCTACGCATCGGAGATCTGGATGCCCTGGCAGTCGCTCACGATCTCCTCGCACGAGACCTGACCGGCAAGGAGCGTGCGTACGAGCTCGCGCGGCAGGCTGACGCCCGTCTGGGTGCGGGTGCTCCACGGCTCGAGGCACTGAGCCACGGCGAGCAGGGGCTCTCAAGCGTTGCTCCAGGAGACGCCGAGGAACTGCTTCAACGCCTGGCCGCGATCGCCGAGGAGTCCAATGACGTCGTCCAGCTCTACGAGCGACAGATCTCGCGCTGCAAAACGCCTGCGGACCGCGTGAGCGCGCTCGGCCGGGCAGCGCAAGTCGCCGCGGCCTACGGTCAGATGGATCGGGCGCGGGCCCTGTTCGACCTCGCTCTGGCCGGAACCCCCACCGAAGATGCGGTCGCAACGTTGGTGGAGGCCGCCCGAGAAGCGGACACGAACCTGGGAGAGGACCGGATGCGGCATGCCCTATGTGCCGCGCTCGCTCTGGGAGGCCAGGGCGCACGAGACGGCGGTCGCACCCGCGGAGCGCTGCTCCGTCGCGCAGCGACAATCGCGTTCAGGGACTTAAGGGACATCGACCAAGCGTTTGCTTGGCTGGGCGAAGCCCTCATCGCCCACGTCGAGCCGGCCACATTGGACACGTTGAGCGTCTTCACGCGGGAACTTGCCGAGCCAAAACGCGCCGAGGCGACTCTTTCGCGTGCTCTGGCTGAGGTGTTCGACGGACCGCTCGTCCGTCAGCTGCTGGCTCGGCGCGCGAAGCTGCGTCGCGACGAGCTTGAGGACAGCGCCGGCGCCGCGACGGACTTACGAAAGCTCTATGAACTGTCGCCCACCGACCACGATGTCCTCGATGAGCTTACGGTTCTTCTCACGGAACTTGGCGATTACCGAGTTCTCGTCCAGCTCTACGAAGATCAAATTCTGCGCGGAAAGGACGTGGCGGCCCGCGCCGAGCTGGCGCGGACGGTCGCCCGCATGTGGGAGACCAAGCTCGGCGATCCTCGCGAAGCAGCAGACGCCTGGCGCCGCGTCTTACGCATGAAGCCGGGCGACGTCGAGGCGATCCCAGGGCTCGAAAGAGCAAAGGCCAACATGCTCCTGCGACGCTCCGGCCCACCGGCGCGCCCGCTCGACGATGACTCAACCCCAGGCCTTCCGCCTCAGCGTGCGCCTCATGCCGAGGACAGCGCCGATGAATCTCCCGCTCCCGACGCGATCGCCCGACAACCTGACTCTACGCCGGCCGACAATGCGATCCAGCATTCGGGGTCGATCGAAACCGTCCCCGAGCCAGGCCTTGAGGCCATTGACGGGGCGTCGCATGACGCAGACGCTTCGCCGAGTCGCTCGGCCGACGCTTCGAGTCAGACTGGAGATGCTTCGACGGTCGACGCCGATGTCCCTTCGAGCCACGCCGAGGACGACTTGTCGGTCAGCTCATTCGACGACGAAAACCCGGAGCCCGGCGACGACACCGTCAGGACGTCGATCGCTCCTAGCTACCAAGGCGGTTTGGCCAACGATGTCTTGGGCACCGAGGACGTCGTCATCGCCGACGACCTCGCTGTCATGATCGACGCCGATGACGTGGACGACGACGAAAGCCCGGAGCCCGGCGTCGAAGCTGTTGCTGCGACGGCCAACAAGCGCAGCATTCCTCCGCCGCTGCCCAGGGCCTGAGAGCACACGGGTCTCAGTCGCCGTTCAAGTGGAGCTCGTTGCCGATGACGGCGGCCGACGCGCCCAAGACGAACGCCTCGTTGACCTCTCCGTGTCCAAACGGCGCTCCAGATAAAACGGGAACGCCCAGGGATGCCGTGCGCTCAGCGAGAACGTCGTCTGATGACGGGCCACCGTGCGGGGCGGTGCGCTGATCGAGGCTACCGAACACGATCGCAGCAGCCCCGCGTAGGTGGCCTCCGAGGATGAGCGAAGTGAGCATGCGGTCGACACGATAGGGTGCCTCGCCGGCGTCTTCGAGCATCAGGACGCTGCCCCAAGGAATGCGCAGCTGCCCTGCGGCCGCGAGTGCATGGAGTACTGACAGGTTGCCCCCGACCACAGAGCCGACCACAGCCGAGCCAGAATGGACGCAACGCATCCGGCGCCACACCCGGACGGCGTCCGGCCGCTCTAGCGAGGCAAGCCACGACGCGCGAACCGACGCGGGCGCACTGCGCCCCAATCCCGTCACATTCGGTCCGTGCACCGAGGCGACCCCAGTTTGCCACGCCATCGCATGCAGCGCCGTAATGTCACTAAAGCCGACGATCCACTTCGGATGCCTGGCGAATTCGGTCCACGGCAAACTGGCGGCGAACCTGAGTGCACCGTATCCACCACGAGCCGCGATGATGGCCTTGGCCTGCGACTCGAGCATCGCGCACGCAAACTCTGCGCGGCGTCTTTCGTCCGTTCCGGCCAGAAAGCCGTTCCGCGCGAAAGCCGTCCCGGACATCTCCACGCGGTAGCGCGTTCGCAGCCAGGCCATTCCGCGCCAAAGCTCGTCGCGGGCAAACGGGCTCGACGGAGCGACGACGACCGTCAAATCACCCGGCTCTAGCGGTGCCGGCATCGCAAGTGCCATCCGACCAGCATAACCCTGTTGAAGGGCGGCGTTGCGACAGCCACAATGCGTACCCCGTGGACTTCGTTCCGCCACCTGAGGGGATGCGCGCATCCGAAGCGCCGCTGTCGCGATCTACCCATGCACTGGCCCGCGTAGAGGACGTCGTGCGTCCGGCCACTGCCCTCGTAGGCCGCATCTTCGGGGCCGCGCAGCGAGCCCTCGGATCTTCCTTCGAGCGCGTGCTCGGTGAGAGCTTCGAAGCACGCCTCGCACGCGTTCCGCTGGCCCTGGGCTCGACGGGGGTCGACCCATTCGGGCTCGATCCGAAATGGGCGCGCCATATTTTTGCGAGCGTCGCGCTTCTCTACCGAGCGTACTTTCGAGTCGAAGTCCACGGCATCGAAAAAATTCCGCGTGGCCGTGTCCTGCTCGTCGCAAACCATTCCGGTCAGATTCCCATCGACGGCGCGATGATCGCCGCAGCCCTTTTCATCGAGGCCGACCCTCCCCGCATTGTGCGGGCCATGGTCGAGAAGTGGGCCGTGGGCTTGCCGTTCGTGTCGGTCATCTTCACGCGGATTGGGCAGGTCGTTGGAGTGCCTGAGAACGCGAAGCGGCTTCTCGCGCAAGGCGAAGCGCTGCTCGTATTTCCCGAGGGCGCGCGTGGTGTGTCGAAAACATTCGACCACCGTTACAAGCTAACCGACTTCGGTCTGGGCTTCGTGCGCCTGGCCATTGAAACGGATACGCCAATCGTACCCATCGCCGTCGTCGGAGGTGAGGAGCAGTACATTTCCGTAGCGAACGTCGAGACTATCGCGAAGCTGCTGAGAGTGCCTTCCTTTCCCATCATCCCGCAGCTCCTCGTTCCGGGCGGTCAGCTTCCTCTGCCGACGAAATATCGTCTTTGGTTCGGCGAAGCGATGCGGTTCTCGGGCGACCCTGACGACGATGACTCGGTCATCGAGGAAAAGGTCTGGCTCGTGCGCCAGACCATACAATCGATGCTGAACCGCGCACTCAAGGAGCGCCGTCGCGTATTCTGGTGATTGCTCGAACATGACGACCAGCACCGTTGCGCCAACGCCAGCCGCCCAGACGAGATCGATTTCCGATTCCGCGGTCGGCGGCGCGGTACTCATCACTGGAATATGCGGGCGGCTAGGAAAACAGCTCGCCCGCGTGCTCCACCGTGATCGGCGCGTCGTCGGGGTAGACCGGCGTCCGTTTCTCGACAAGCCGAAAGACATCAGTCACGCCCAGGTCGACATCCGCCGCAAGAAGCTGAAGGACGTCTTTCGCTCGGGCCCAATCGATGCCGTCGTCCACCTCGGTATCATGCACGATCCGCGAGCATCTGCAGCCGAACACCACTCGTGGAACGTGGCTGGATTTACAAAACTGCTCGAATACGTCGCGCAGTTTCGGGTCCCGAAGCTCGTCATGCTGTCCAGCGCGAATGTCTACGGTCCGCAACCGAGCAATCCACAGTTCTTGACAGAAGAGGCGCCCTTGCTCGGGGGTCAGAACTTCAGCGACATTCGCGATCTCATCGAGATCGATATGCTGGCGCAGAGTTTTTTTTGGAAGTTGCCGGAGACCGAAACCGTCATTTTGCGGCCCGTTCACATTCTCGGAAGCGTTCACAACGCGCCCTCGAACTTTCTCCGGCTAAATCCGATCATGACCATCATGGGCTTCGACCCCATGGCTCAGGTGGTTCACCAGGCCGATGTCGTCCACGCAATCGAACTCGCCCTTCGTCCTGGCATCCGTGGGATCTTCAACGTTGCCGGGCCCGATCCCGTCCCCTTGAGCCGCGTCATCAAGATCCTTGGCCGACAGCGCATCGGAGTGCCCTACTCGATTGCGCGGATCATGCTCCGTCGCCTCTGGTCACTGCGACTGACGACTTTTCCGCCGCCAGAGCTCGACCACATCCGATACGTCTGCATGGTAGACGACCGGCGCACGCGTCAGGTTCTCGGCTACGGGCCGAAGAAAACGCTCGAGGAGACGGTCTTGGCTGTCGACGAAGGTCGCTGGTAGGTCACGACCGACTTGACGGTCGGACTGTTCAACATGGAAGCCGGGCTCCGTCGTCATCTCCCTACAAGGGGAGCCGCGACTATCGAGTGCCGTGGTCGGCCCCGCGGGTCCGCGCAATCCGTGCACAAGGCGCATCGCCGGAAGCCGAGACCATATCCTCACCGGGTCCGAGGTCGCCGTGCGGACAGCGAACGCGGCCATCCTGGCTCGCGAGAGATGGCGTCGTTGCGGGCATGGAACGGGCGGCTGTGGGCGCGGTTCGAGCCGTGCCGAGCGGAAAATGAGTCCACCGGTGGCCCCGCTTGGACCTCCCGCCATGTGCGTCACTTCGTTCGCCACGCGACCGTCGCTTGCGGCATCGCTCCATGAGAGTGTCGCTTGGCGATTCGCGGCGCCATGCATCGCTCCGTTCCGAAACAGCTGGAGACACGAACATGCCAAAAATGAAGGCTGTGCAAGCGACGAAAGCTGGGGCTCCGTTCGAGCTGGTCGAGCGCGACGTGCCCGAGCCTGGCGTGGGAGAGGTACGAATCAAGGTCGAGGCATGCGGCGTCTGTCACAGCGACGCCTTTGTCCGCTCCGGCGGGTTCCCGGGGATGGACCTCCCGCGTACGCCAGGGCACGAAATCGCCGGTCGCGTGGACGCTGTGGGTCCTCAGGTAAAAGAGTGGAGGGCGGGCGATCGCGCCGGCGTCGGCTGGCACGGTGGGCACTGTTTCGTATGCAACGCTTGCCGTCGGGGGCTGTTCCTCAACTGCGAAAAGGCGCAGATCACGGGGATCAGCTTCGACGGCGGGTACGCCGAGTACGTTGTCGTACCTCAGGCGGCCCTCGCTCGGATCCCGGAGAAGCTCGCGGCGATCGACGCAGGGCCGCTCCTCTGCGCTGGGGTGACGACCTACAACGCGCTACGCAACAGCGGCGCGCGGCCTGGCGACACGGTCGCGGTGCAGGGAATCGGCGGCCTCGGGCACCTGGGCATCCAGTACGCCGCGCGAATGGGCTTCCGCACGGTCGCGATCTCCCGCGGGGCCGAGAAGGAGGATCTCGCGCGCCAGCTCGGCGCGCATGAGTACGTCGACACGCAGAAGATCCCGGCCGCCGATGGGTTGAAGAAGCTCGGCGGCGCGGACGTCATGCTCGCCACGGCGCCAAACGCCGAGGCTATCGACAGCACCGCCGACGGGCTGAAGCCCCGCGGCAAGCTGCTGATCGTCGCTGCGCCGCTCGAGCCGCTCAAAGTCTCGGCCATGGGACTGCTCAGCGGCAAGCAGATTGCCGGCTGGCCGAGCGGCAGCTCGGTCGACTCCGAGGACGCGATGAACTTCAGCGCGCTCACGGGCGTCAGACCACGCGTCGAAGTCTTCAAGCTCGCACATGCGGAGCAGGCGTTCGCCAAGATGATGGAGAACCGCGTCAGGTTCCGCGCCGTCCTCACTCCGTAGGTAATGTCGGATGCGACTTCACATGACCGATTCCGACGGGCAGCCCGCAACTGCGACGCTCCCGCGCTGCAGCAGCGCCTCGGGGACAACGCGGTCCGGCGACTCGGCGGCCGAAGTCGTCGCGTGGGCGTTTGCGCTGGTTCACGGCGCCGGCGACGGCCTCGTCGAGCTTCGACGACCGCGTCGGATGCGCGGTCAATCGTAGCATTCACGGGGCTGAGCCTTTCGTCGCCCAGTCCCTCGGCGGCAGGTGGCCGGCTACCTGCGATGGCTCGGAAGAGTCGCGAGATCCGTCACATCAATGCGAGCGGCTTCTTCATCGTTGCGCGGGGCCCCGTTGCAGCGCAGGAGCGGCGCCGGGAGCGGTCCTGGCAGGCGATTCGGCGACCTCCGTCAAGGCTACGACGATGTCGTCGCCGGCGCTCACATCGCTTTTGCCGCCCGCCAAGCCGAAAGGCTGCTCGGCCCGCACGGTACAGCGTGCGTCGGCACGCAGATCCTTGACGACGAAGCGGCCCTCCTTGTCGCTCATCGTTTGCTTTGGGCGCCCGGCCAGCGTGCGCGCCCAAATTGGATCGACGGCCGTTTCTTGGCATTGTGCGCTCACCCACGTGTCCGGAACCGGCTGGTGGGACTGGTCGACCACGACCCCCCGGATGCTACCGCTCCGGTCCACGGTGATCATCGCGGCGACCACGCCGCGGTCGACGTCGAAGACGCCCGAGGGACCCCCCGCCCTGATCGGCTCGTTGACGCCATCGGACGCATGGACCTCGTAGCGCCCTGGCGGGAGAGGTCCCAGCCGAAATCGACCCCTTCCCAAGGATACCCCCCCAAAGACCCTGCCCGACGGCACGTCCGCATCGACTCCGCCAGAGTTGGAGCCAGAGAGCGCGGCGGCCGCCACCAGGGTCGCGGTCACGCGCATGTCTTCGATTGGCTCGGACCGAGCGTTCTGAACGGTGGCCATGATCGAACCGTGCCCTGCGAACCGAACCGTCGCTTCGACCTTACCAGATCCTTCCCGCAACACGACGCTGACCGGATCTCCCTCGTATCCCCGCCCGGCAGGCGTAAGCCTGTAGATGCCCGGGTAGAGTACACGGGGAACTTCGCACTGTCCGCTCGCGTCGGCCTCGAGTGGAACGCTCGCGGCGATCCGCGGCGTGCCGAGCAGGACAAGCGCTCCGGGCAGCGGGTTGTCTGCCTCATCGACCATATGGACAGTCAGCGCAAGGCCCGGATCTACTTTCCACACGACGTCCTTGATGCTCGTTTCGGCGACCTGCAACGTCGTCGGCCCGTCGGCCAGCATGTGGTGCGCGCACTGAACCGTCGCGTGATAGATACCAGCAGGGACCGCCCGGAAGTGCACGCTCCCATCGGCCTCAATCGCGGTCATCATCGCCGGCACGGCAGCTCGCCCCGGTCGTTCGTCCGAGACAGAAGGCGGATCGTACAGGCTCGCGTGACCGGGGGGGCCCAAACTGACCATCCCCATCGCGCAGGGCTCCCCGGTGGCTCGAAGGATCACTCGGCCGTCGACGCGCGGCACCTGCGACACGGTCACGATCACATTCGAGACGCTCTCTGCCAGCCCCACCTTCAACGGCTCTTTGGCCCCGCCCCGCCACCCCGACCCCTCCGCGCTAAGAGTGTAGACGCCCGGCTCGAGGCCGGCGATCGTGAACGCGCCCTTCGTGTCGCTGACGCCCGATCGGTCCAGCGGCGTGTTGGTCCCTCTCGCGGGCACAGCGCGCACCTCCACGTCCGCCACCGGTTTCTCATCGGCGCTCGACATGACGTTCCCACGAACGCTCGACCCCGGCGTGAGGGCAATCACGACGCCCTCCGCAGGCGCAACCCGAGCCAAGCCGGTCGGCGCATAACCGGCGGCTTCCGCATTCAACGAAACGTCGCCGGCCAGAACCCAAAGAACGAACCTTCCCTCTCGATCGCTCACGGTCGCCACTGTGCTCCGGGGCGGCGCGAATCTCGTGCCACGAACGATGGCGCCCGAAATCGGGCCGCCCGTGACGTCGACAACGACCCCCGCGACCTTCGCGCCCCCGTGATCGAGAATGATCTCCAGACCAGCCCTGCGCTCGCCCCAAGCGACGGCTACAAGTTGTCCTCCTTGCGCGGAGCCTGGCTTGAAGCCCTCTGCTTCTGCGGAAACCGTGTACGCCCCACTCGCAGAAAGCGCAATGGCGTACGCTCCGTTCGAATCCGCGGTCGTGCACGCTGTCCGAGGTTTTCCAAGGGCGTCCGACGGGGCGTCCGCGGCGCAAACCCGCGCTCCTGCTACGGGCTCGCCCTCTCTGCTCCGAACGCTCCCCTCGAGCACCGGAGCCGTGGCGACGACGATCGGGCGCCGAGCCGCCGGGGCCGACGGCTCCTCTTTGACCGCTATGACGACCGTCGCCGCCTTCTCCTGCGGACGGCGTACTGCAAAAAACAGAACCCCCGTCGCACACATGAAGAAAAGGGCAAGCGTTGCCTTGGGGCGACTCATGACTTTGACTGGACGCTCCAGGGACGGACTTACCACTCTACGGTCAAACTCAGGGCGTCGGCGAAAGACGCGGGCCAGATTCGCTTACTCTTGGGTTGCGGTGAACGGGTACGGCGGCTTCTTCGTGTTCGTAGCCCACACCTCGAAATAACCCCACTCGATCGATGTGCCGAAGGGGCACTGTTCGGTAGGCCCGTCCACATATGTTGAGCTATAAGCACACCCGGGGCCCTGCCCCGCCACGTTTGAGCACCAGTCGCCGAAATATTCTTTGTTGTTGGAGCAGTAAGCGCCGACGCCAGAATAAAAATTACCAATTCCCCATTCATTTCCGGTGTTGGGATTGTTGCCTTCCCCGTTAGGGATCCACCAGGCGTCCAGGTCGGTCATGCCGTATATGAAGTTAATGAAATTACCTGGGTAGGCCGTGGTGCAGGTGACGCCACTGACCCCCTCCCAAGTAGGTATCGGTGAAGCAAGGCACGTCGCCTCGCCAGTCAATGCTCCCGGGATGGATGTGCCCGGTGTATTGAATGTGTCATACCAGCCATAGGCTGGATTGCCGACGGGCACGAGCTGTGCATGAGCGGACATTGAGAATGAGGCGGCAGCCGCGATCAATCCAAACATCGAGTACTTGACGTGTTTCATGGGTGTGACTCCCCTGGCTTCACGGTAGTTGCTTCAGCCCGCGTGGCGCAGACTGCACGGGTCGGACTGTAGCTTTTTGCATGTGTAAATGGCTTTTTCTCTCGGGCCCTCCCGCTGAGTTAGCAGTCCCTTGGCCACGGCTTCGAGTCGCTTGGCCAGTGTGGTGGCCCACCGAGCGAGGCGAGCGGTTCGTCGTCTGTTTGGACGGTATGCCTGGAGAAAGCGTTCGTCCATAGTACGCAAGCACTATGGACAAGAGGTCCGTCCGCAGGCCATAGAGCTCACGCCCTCCGGCGGACTACTTCGCCGACGACGCTCGCTTTGCCGACTACGTCATCCACGAAGCGGCGCATGTGGTCCACAACTGCAAGCGCCGCAGGGCGGGTCTGCCGGAGACCTTTGCGTATTCGTGCGAGGCGTTCGGGTGGATCGTCGAGCACGCACGCAACCGCCAAGAGCGCTTGGCCCTCGGCCAAGAGTTCGAGGGCGAGGCCCATCGATTCGGCAATGACGATGTCGATGCCGACGAGCTGGCGAGCATCGTCAGGGAAGCTTGCGAGGCCCGGAACGGATGGGAAGTCATTTTGCAGCGATGTGCGCCGGCCAAGCCGATGCGACGGACGCCAACCGCTCCCCTTCCAGAGTCCATTCGGTCGACGTAGTCGGGGGCGTCCTTCGCTATGCCCGCAAGCTGCGGCGACCTGCAGGATGCTGAAAAACCCTCGCAGGGATCGAAATCATTCCGGCTGCAAGACCATCTTCCCGACGGGCCGCCGTGTGATGCCCTCAAGCATCTCGTGGGCGAGGCGAGCCTTCGATAGTGGCAGCGTGGGCGCGAGTCGCAAGGCGAGCCGGCCAGCCGCGGCGAGCGCCCCCATGTCGACGAGCGCCTGGCGCGTGACTCACACGAGGATGAAGACGCCACGAACACCCAACTTCGCGGTGAGCGCGGGGTCGGGCTGCGACACCGACGACACAAGGATGCCTCCGGGCGCGAGAGCCGCGAGCAACTTGCCCTGCGTGGCACCTCCGACTGTGTCGATCACCGCATCCACTGGCGCAATGTCGCGCGTGGAGTCCTCGGCGGTGCCATCGACGACGCGCTCGACGCCGAGAGAGCGCACGTAATCCGTCGCGCCCGGCGGGCTCGTCCCGACGACCGTCGCACCGCGAGCCATGGCGAGCTGAACGGCGAGCGACCCTACTCTGCCCCCAGCGCCGTGCACGAGGACGCGCTGTCCGGCGACCACGCGTGCCTCGTCGTCGACCATCTGGCGTGCCGTTGCTGCGATGACCGAAATCCCCTCCATCTTCATCGCGCTGCTCAAGCCCAGCTGCGGCACGGTGGTCGAGCCGCGGCGGTTTGGGCGCGACCATGGCCGCGGATGCCACGGCAAAATCGGCGTAGGCTCCTGTGAATCGGGGGTTGGTCGCGCCGAATACCGGCTGTCCAAGGGACAGGCCGCGTACCCCCGAACCAAGCTGGGTCACGGTGCCCGACAGGTCGGCGCCCAAAGTGAGCGGTAACGGTTGCTCGATGGCGCTCTTGCCAGCGCGCACCCAGGCATCCCAGGGTCCGACACCGCACGCAGCCACCCGAACGAGGATCTCGTCATCCCCGGGCAACGGCGTGGCCGTCTCCTCGATGGTGATGACCTCGGGCGGCCCGAATCGATGAACTCGCGCAGCTTTCATGATGTAGCGCTCTCCTTCGCGGTGGGATGGCGCCATATGGGACGGCGTCTCCAGTGAGAACGCAACGTCCGGCCCCACGCGAAGAGAGCTTCTCCACCACCGATCCTGCAGAAGCAGGTCTGGCTCGAAGTAGCGCTTGTAGACTTGCAGCGCGAGCCATCGTTCAGGACGCGCTCCTGGCAAGCCGATCAAGACAGTCGCCGCCAGCCGCGACTCTCGTCCGGACCATGAACATCGACGCGTGGGTTGAGCGACGCATGACCGCCGACCCTCGTCCCTCGTCCCCCTTGATGGGGACAACGGTCGGGACGAGAGTCGCGGGACGAGAGTCACCGTCGTCCGGGACGACAGTGGAACGAACGGACGAGAGTCACGCGTCCCCTCCCGGCCCGGGGTCCGCCGCACGGGGTGGACATTCCTCGTTCGGGGGGGACCGAGACATCGAGCTCCTGTCGGAGGCGACTCAGTCGCGTTTGCTCCTTGGCCCTTTCGCTCGCCGTCTCGATCGACGACCGCGATGAGATCGAACGCCGCGGCGAGGAGCTGCCGGAGGAACCTCGGGATTACGGCGGGCGCGGTCAGCCCTTCGCGGACGCGGTGAAGGGGCGTTTGCGGTTGGGGCCGACCCAGGTGCTTGCGGCGACTGCTCCTCGACGGCGATCCTCAGACAGGGCATGATCTCCGCATGGCTACCAAGGTGGACCACGTCATCGAGGAGGCGCTGACCCTCTCGGCGGATGACCGGGCGAAGGTTGCCGCGAGGCTCCTGGCGAGCTTGCCGTCGAAGGCGCCGCTCCTCGCTCCCCGGCGTCTGCTTGACCTTGCAGGCCGTGGCGTCGGCGTCTGGGGTGACGACTCGACCGCTACGTTGGAGATGCAGCGCGACGAATGGCGCTAACGGGCCCGCTCGGCGGCGCGCGGCTCGTCGCGCTGGACGCTTCGACGTTCATCTACCTCATCGAAAAGCACCCCATCTTTTCCGAGCGGTAGAGCCAATCTTCGAAGCCATCGATGCTGGTACGGTCGAGGCGGCGACGTCCGTCCTCACTTTGCTCGAGGTCCTCGTGAAGCCGCTGGAGACACAAACGCCAGCACTTGCAGACGACTTTGGTTCGGCGGTGTCGGCGTCGCCGAACCTGCGGTGATCGACGTGGATCGGCAGATCGCTGAGCGAGCGGCTGCCATACGAGCCGCTCACGGGTACCGCACTCCTGACGCCCTGCACCTCGCAACCGCAGCCGTTGTTGGTGCCGACGTCTTCGTGAGCAACGACGAACGGCTGCGAGGCTTCAGTGCCTTGCGCGTCGTCACCTTGAGTGCTCTCGCCAGGCCTTGATGCCCATGGCCAAAACGAATCCCGTGAGCGGTGGGGCGAGGGATCGCCTGCGTGGTTCTCGCCACTGGAGCCTGTCCTGGCCACATGGCGGGTCGCCGCACCGCCGCCTCGACGCGTGCGAAGAAGAGCGGCTCGACCGGACGAGCCTCGGGTCTACTCGCGGGGACAGAGTGGCGGAGATACCCTCGGTCGTGTTCACGGGCTCCGTTCGGCGTCCGCTTGCAGGCTCTGCGAGCGTGCGGCCTCGGCGGACGCCGTCATCAGCATGGTGTCGAGCGTGAAACTCCCGTCATCCTCGATCGCGAAGTGACGCACGACCTCGGTTCCGGCACGCCGCTGCAATGCGCGAATCGCCGCGACGAGCTCGGGCGGCGTGCGCATTCTGCCGGTCCAGGAGGCGAAGTCGAGACGCAGCCGGTAGGTCCGCGCATCGGCAAGCAAGAGACCGGCGGCGGATAGCATCGCCTGCCATTCGGCCAGAGCGTAGTTGCGGACGTGCGACGGGTCGCGCAAAAGCTCGAGAACCTGCAGCCACGTGTCGAGCAGAGGCGCGGGCGGCGCGAAGGCGTCGATGACGACCGCGAGGCCGCCGGGCCGGAGTACCCGGCGTAGCTCGGCAAGGCCCGCCCGCGCATCGGTCCAATGATGGGCGCTAAAGCGCGTCACGACGACGTCGAAGGAGGCGGGGTAAAACGGAAGGGCATCGGCTGGGGCGCGGCACGCTGTGACGTTGGCCAGACCTCGCCGCGCGGCTTCTTCCGCTACGACGGCGAGCATTGCGTCAGACAGATCGCAGGCAACGACGCTGCGAACGAGCGGCGCGAGTTGGAAGGCCACGTGGCCGCTGCCGCAACCTATATCGAGCGCCGCAGCGCCCGGACGGGTGCCAACGAGGCGGACCATGTCCTCGAGGTCGGGGCCCGAAGCGTGTACGGGGCTCGCCAGGTAGTCGCGGGCTTGCGCGCAGGAACGCTGGCGGCTGAGGTCATCGAAGTGGCGCCTGATTCACCATGAGTTGTGCACGTCGTGCGAGTCAGCGCATCGCGGGGTGTCGCGATTGTCAAACAGATACGTGCATCACGGGAGCACACCGGGCGACATCACACGGTCGATGAGATCGCTCGAGCCCCTGCAATCACTCGTCTGCCGAATCAGAACGGAGGTTGCAACGTAACCGCTGCATAAGGAGGCGTTCTTCCGCGGCGGTCGTTTCGGCGGCAAGCTGCCGGGCATGACGAAGGAGACGGAAGCGAGGTGGGTCGAGCGCATTCGGGAATGGCGCGCGAGTGGTCTTTCGGCCATCAACTCGTGAAGATACTTTTCGCCGACGCGACCGGGATATGCGTGTTTGCGAAGCGTCTCGACAAGGGAGTATTTTCACTTCCCGCGTCGCCCGCCGCGGACGCGTCGCACGTCGAAGTCGATGAGGCCATGCTGGATGCGTTGCTCGACGGTCTTGATCTCGCGCCCTCGACGGAGAGGTCGACGCGACGCTCTCCCCGACCCCGTGTGCACTGACACTCTCGCGCGCGAAACAAACATCGCATTCGCTCTGGACAGCGATCTCTCGATTTAATTCAACCCGCGCGTGCTGGACGCGCGGAGTGCGCAATCCCTACAAGACGACGAGCGCTTCGTTGCGATGGCAAGCGAGGTCGCGTCGCTGCGCGACGACAACGCGTCGCTGCGCGACGAGCTCGAGAAGGCCCAGGACGCGCTCGCAAATTTGCGTGTCCGATACCATCAATTGCTCGAGGAGCTTCACCTGCTCAAGCGACGTTTGGTCACCGCGAAAGCCGAGCGCCTCGACGATATCGCCGACGCGCAGCTCGCCTTCGACAAGCTCCCGGCCGAGACGCAGGCCATCAAGAAGGTGCTCGACGACGCCACGCCATCGGACGAGCCGAAAGACGCCGCGTCGCCTCCGCCACGCGATAAGCCGCAAGCGACCAGAAATACAGCTCCGACGGGCCGACGCGATCTCTCCAAGTGCGACCTGCCCGAGATTCGCATCGAGCTGCCGGACCCGCAGCTCGAAGGAAAGGTCGAGCGCATCGGGGTCGAGGAGACCGCGCGTGTCGCCTTCGAGCGGGGCGGATACCGTGCGCCTGGTCGTCGCGCGCATCGTGGACAAGAAGCCCGTGCAGAACGCGCCCTGCCCGGCCGATGGCCCGACCGACGGGGGGACCGCGGCTGCGCCGACGAAGCCGACGTACCGTTTCGTTACCGCGCCGATGCCCAAGGAGATCGTGCCGCGCGGGTTCCTCGCGCCGTCGATGATCGCCCATGTGCTGGCCATCACGTACGTCCTGGGCGTGCCCTTCTATCGCTACGAGCAGCAGTGCGCACGCGAAGGCTTCGCTCTTGATCGGGGCACGATGTGCCGGTAGGCCGAGCACGTCGGTGCGACCCTCGGCTGCATCGTCGAGGCGGCGCGCAAAGAGGCCATCGCCACCGCGTTCTGCTTGTCCACCGACGCCACTGGCGTCGCGATCCGGCCGACCCGCTTGGAGGACGGAAAGCGACAGCCCTGCCGCAAGGGACACTTCTTCGTCACGCTCGCCGACAAGGACCACGTCTTTTTCGACTTTCAACCGAAGCACACCAGCCTGGCGGTCTGGCAGATGTTCAAGGGGTTCTGCGGCTACGTGCAGGCCGACGCCCACGTCATTTACGACGCGCTCTTCAAGGGCATTCCGAGTACTGGGAAGCTGCCGTCTGCAAGCACCCGCTCGGCCTGCAGGGGGTACGCCTCGTCGACGCGATCTTCGAGGCCGACCGGCTGCTCGCCAAGCTCGCCCCGGTTCAGCGCAAGGCGCAGCGCGACCAAACCGTAAGACCCCGGGTCGATGCCTTTTTCACGTGGGCCCGCGCCGAGCACGACAAGCGTCCCGAACGCGGCCTCGTCGCCACCGCCCTGGGATACTCCGTTCGCCACGAGCTCGCGCTCCGACGCTTTCTCGACGACGGCCGCTTCCGCATGGAGAACAATTCCGCTGAACGCGAGCTGAAAGCCGTCTCTTTAGGACGTCGGGCTTGGTTGTTCTATGGCTCCGACGATCATGCCGGGGCCGCTGGCAACGTCCTCTCGTTGGTCGCCTCGTGCAAACTCCACGATCTCGACCCCGAGCTGTACCTCGACTCCCCCACCGCCGTCGACCCAGGTCGTCAGCGCGGTAAGCTCGTCGGACGTGAAATTCCAGTAGCCCCCGCTCTGGCCTTGAAGGCCGATGGCAAGCCCGTTGCTCGTCACTTCGGTCAGGGAGTTCGTCATCCACTGAAAAATGAGGACGTCGTACTGGGACAGAAAGGCCTGGTCCAACGTTGGCTTCAGCGGGCTTGTGCAACCGCTGTCTTGGCCGCAGCCGAGCTGGGCGACGCTCGCGCTGCTCTGGCTGTTCAAGTAATCGACGAAGGCTCGGGTGTTGTCGGTGCCGCTCAGGACCGTGCCGTTGCCGAAGTTCGCTCCCAAAGCGCTGCCGTAGCCGAGGGACGCGATGTTGAAACAGGTGCAATTCCCGGCGTCGTCGCAGCGCGGGGCACGGCCGCCTCCTGCGTCCTCGATGACGCTACTCGTGGCAGCGTCAGTCGTGCTGGAGCTACTGGGCCGGCGCTATTTGTATTTGTGCTCGTGCTGCTCGTGCTGGCGCTACTGGTGGCGGCGCTATTCGTGTTCGCATTACCGGTTCCGGCGCTGGTGCCCGTCGTCGAGCTAGTCGAAGTGGAACTGCCGGTCGTTGAGCTCGTGGAACTCGTGGACGTGGTCGTCCCACCCGTCCCCGAGCTGCTGCCGCCTGGCGAACCACCGTCCCACGACGAAACGTTGTCGTTTCCTAGGATCGCGTTGCATCCGGCGACGAGGGCGGCAGCAAAGACGAGCAACAGCGTGAGGCGGATGCGCTTCATCGTGGTCTTCCCTCCCCATGCCCAAGTCGCGCTCAAAACCGACCGCTGACGATTAGGCCGCCCGGGGCGATGCCGACTTGCGCGCTTACCGCGCCCTTGGGCGCTGTGAAGAACACGACGGCGCCGACGGCAACGAGCGCGCCTCCAGCAGCGAAGAATATGGTTGAGAGATCGCCCTTCTTGGCCGCGTCGGCTTCCCCGCTGGCGCCCGCCTGGTTGCAGGAGTTGGCCGGAGCATTGACATTGAGGTTACTGCCGCAATTCTTCTCGTAGTTTTGGTGGGCGCTGAGCGACAGCAGGCCGAATACGGCACCCGCGCCCAGGCCGGCGACGCCGGCGGCTCCTATGACGAGCCCGATGGGACCTTGAGCACTCCCGTGACTCGACGCACCTCCGTCGATCGGAGGGGGGAGCGAATGCTCGGCCGGCGCGCCGGCGGCTGGCAGGACCGGCGTCGCAGTGCTGATCGGCGCGATCGGTGCGGTCGCCTTGGGGGCCGTCGGCGGCTCCGCCGAAGGGCCCCCGATGACGATTTGCTCTCGGCGGTTCTGTTCGCTCTGATGCAAAACGAAACGCCGGACGACCGGCCGCTCTCCCTCGAGCTCGAACCGGAACTCGTGTTCCCCAGGATCGAGCGCGATGGCCACTCCGCCCAGGCGATTGGCATAGGGAGAGCCGTCGATGGTGAGCTTGACCTCGTCGAGGTCGTGTCCCGCGCGGTCCTTGGCGAAGAAGACGATGCTGGGAATGGCCTCGTTAACGTCTATCAGCCGCTGCTGGCAGGAGGCTCGGATCAGATCGGGACAGGCGGGCGCGGCGCAGGTCGCGAGTGGAACGCGCGACTCCACGAGCTTCTCGGCCTTGCGGAGGGAGACGGCCTTTTCGCTCGCGGCAATGCACGCGTCGGTGTCTTGGGCATGGGCCACACCTGAAACGCAGACGACGGCGGCAAACACGAGAAGGGATGCGAATTGACCGGCTCTCGGGGCGGCGAGGTCTCTGAAGATCATTTGCAAACCTTCTTGAAATGAGGTTGGCCCTCGCTGTCGTAGGTTGCGACGACCGTGCATAGGGGAGCCGGTGGTCGAGACATCGCGGTGGGCGGCGGCGATGGGGCGGACGGCGGCGACGGGACCGGCGGGACGGAGGCGGGCGGCTTGATCTTGGTGCCCACCGGCGCAGCGAGCGAAGTCTGGCCAGAAGTCGCCGCGGATGGGGAGTCGAAGGCGACGTGAGTTTCCGACGGCAGGGGTAACAGAGCTTCGGCCGGTGCATCGTTCTTCGGCGCCTCGGTCATGGTGGACCGGCTCGCTGCCATAACGGACGGCATCGGCGTACCCGCTGTGGACGGTGCGTCCGCCGAGGGCATGGATGCTCTCCTGGACACCATCGCGAATCCGCCGAGGCCGACGGCGGCGCTTCCGAGAAGCGCGTACAGCACGACGGCCTTCTTGGCGCCACGCGCCAAGCTCACCGCGGTGCGTCCGACCGGCGCCACGGTCTCGGGCGCGACCATCGTTTCCGCTTCGGTCTGGTGCGACGGTGGCAAGGCCAAGACGCGCTGGGAAAGCCCCGCCGCCTGGATGATGCCCGAAATGCGTTCGACCGTGCCCTTCGCGCGCTTCGGTGCGAAGGGCAAGAGCGCAATCGCCAGGTTGGCCACGTTCGCGTACCGCCGTCGGCGGTCTTTCTCCAAACACTTGCGGATGACGGCCTCCAAGGCGGGCGGCGTCTCTGGGCGAAGGCCGCGAATGGATGGCGGCTCGTGGACGGCGATCTTGACGGCAACCTCGCCGACCGCTTGCCCCGGGAAAGGGACGCTGGCAGTCAAGAGCTCGAACAAGATGATGCCCAAGGCCCAGAGGTCGGTCTTCGCATCCACGTCCTTGGCGCTCTGCACCTGCTCGGGCGACATGTAGAGCGGCGAGCCCATCAAGGCCGCGGTTCGCGTGGAAGCGCCCGCAGCGAGCCCGTTCCTTTCGACCATCTTCGAAATGCCGAAGTCGAGCACTTTGATGGACAGTTGTCCGTCCGAGCGCCGGACGCAGAAGAGATTCGCGGGCTTGAGGTCTCGGTGAACGATTCCGAGCGCATGCGCCTCCGCGACGGCGACGCAAGCCTGAAGGACAAACTCGACCGCCTGCTCGATCGGGAGCGCGCCGCGCGCCTTGAGCCAAGCCGCCAGGTCCGCGCCCTCGAGGTATTCCATCACCATGTATGGCGCACCGTTTGGGAGCGTGCCGACGTCGGTGACACGGGCGGCGTGTTCGCTCTTGATCTTCACCGCCGCGCGCGCTTCTCGCGCAAAGCGGGAGACAGCCTCGGCGTTGTCGAGCGCGTCGGGCAAGAGAAACTTGAGCGCGACTTTCTCATCGAGCTGGATGTGATGAGCGGCCACGACGACGCCCATGCCTCCCGCGCCCAAGACGCGCTCTACGCGGTACTTGCCGGCGAGGATATCGCCTTCGCGAATGCCCGCCGCTGACTCAAGACCGCGATTCATTGCGCCCGAGCCCGCCCCGAGGAGCCGAAGGCCGCTTCCACCGGGCGCCCTGGGGCAGACGATCGCCCACTCCATCTCCTTTGTCAGACAACGTCAAGGCGTGGGGAGCTCACGAAGGCGGCGGCGCCCGGCGCAATGGCCAGGCGTCGTGGTCCAGGTGCTGGCCGGGCTCACGAAGGCACGGCGCGGCTCGCGTCGTTTCGGTACGCCGTGCTGGGTTGCGCTCACGGAGTCCTGGCGCACCGGAACCCGACGCCAGCAAAGCGGGCCGTCGGGGCAACGGAAGTGCGGAACGGCGGGATCATGTGCGTCGCGGGAAAGTTAAACTGCCCGCCCCGGGCCGACCGGGCGGAAGTAGCCGTCAAGTAGGCACAATCCGTGCACGGATCAACGTACGGTGTCGAGTACCAGTCCAGGTTAACGTCGTTCACCTCCCCCGCGAGGTCAAACTGACCCCAGTATCCAACTCCCATGGAGGCAGTTCCGACGGGCGCGGTGGTGAAGTTGCCGTTGGAGCTGGAGACGTAGTTGTTGCCGTAGATTGCGTACAGATTCGCCGTCCCAGGATCCGTCGCGCTGTTCGCCGCAGGATTCCCCCACGGATATTCGAGCTGCTGATTGCCCCCCGCCGCCGCGTACTCCCATTCGGCCTCGCTCGGGAGAAACCCTCCATCCCAGATGCAAAACGCATACGCCTCAAACCATGTCACGCAGTTGATCGGCAGATTCTCGTTGCTGCCCACCGGATCGGTCCACGTGTTGTAGTTGAACGCGCATTCCAGGTTGGTGTCGGTCGGATCGATGTCCGTCGTGTTGTTCCAGCCTGTCGCGTCCCAACCCGTCTCGTACGTGCCTGGACCTCCGCTGTTCTCGAGCCCATGACCACCGTTCAAGTGCGTGTGGATGCCCGAACCGGCCGTGGGGTAGTAGCCCAACTTCCAGGCCGCAACGAACTGGCGGAAACGCCCCACTGTCACGTGGAACTCATCCAGACGGAACCCGCTCACGGTCGCGGGATCGGCCAAGCCCGTCGCTCCGGTTCCGTTGTTCGTGTACGTTCGGTCGTAGGTCCCTCCCGGCACCTCCAGACTCGTGCAGCAACTCTCGCTGGCCGCTCCGCAATTCGTCCTGCCTGCTGCGCTCACCTGACAACTCGGCGGCGTTGCGCACGCTCCCGCGCTGCAATTCGGCGTCGCCGCCGAGCAGACTGCCGGACTGGCCCATGCCGTGCACCCATTGGCTTGCGTCGCGCACGTCTCCACGCCCCCCGTCGCGCACTGATTTGCGCCAAGCGTGCACGCGTCAGTGCAGCATACTCCCCCGCTACATGCGCCGTTGGTGCAGGCTACGGCGGTCCCCCACTGACCGTTGGACCCGCACGTCTCGACGCCATTTCCGGAGCACCGCGTCGCCGGGGGCGCGCACACGACCGATGTACTCGACGTGGAACTGCTTGGCGTCGAGGTCGTGGAACTACTCGTGCTGCTGGTACCCAAGCTGCTCGACGTGGAACTGCTGGGCATTGAGCTCGTCGACGCACTCATGCCGCTCGTGTGCAAGCTGCTCGAAGTTGAACCGCTGGTCGTTGAACTCATAGAGCTCGTGGACGTGCTTGTCCCACCCGCTTGCAGGCTGCTCGAAGCCGAACCGCTGGTCGTTGAACTCATAGAGCTCGTGGACGTGCTTGTCCCGCCGGCCCCCAAAGTGCTCGACGCGGAACCGCTGGGTGTTGAGCTCGAGGAACTCGTGGACGCGCTCCCACCGCCGACCCGCGAGCTGCTGCCGCCGGCCGAGCCGCCGTCCCACAACGAAACAGTGTCGTTTCCTAGTATCGCGTTGCATCCGGCCGTGAGGGCCGCGCCCAGGACGAGCGACAGCGTGCGGCAAGTGCGCTTCATCGTGCGTTTCCCCGTTTCCGCCCTTCCGTTCGAAAGGCCCGGAAGCCCGTCGCCTTCACGAAGGCCCGCCGCTCATTCAAGACCGCGATTCATGACGCCCGAGTCCTCCCCGAAACCACGAACCGGCGCGACCGGAGTCCGAGGCCGGACGCTTGTGAAGCTCATCGGCTTTTCGATGCGGCGTCAATACCAGAGCAAGATCGAAGGAGAGACAAGCGTTTACGTTCGAGCGTCTCCCATCAGCGCATGGCTCCACTCGAGCGACCTGAGTGGCTCAGCGGACGCCACAGGCGGTCACCCGATGCTTAATCGTGCAGTCGCAGCACGTCGCGGCGAGGGATGACGACGAGATCGGCGTGTACTTTCAGCACGCGGCGGATGCGCCCGTTGCGGCTCCGCGGCCCGTCGAGGCGATGAACGCCCCCGCCCAGCGGACGAGCCATCGAGACGCGAATTCGCAGGCGAAGTGGACACGTTGCTTGGATTCGAATCGGCGGCCGTGGTGGCGATCGGATTTTTCGGTCGAGGTCGAGAATCGCGTGTCGGACGCGGCCGCGACTATCGCGGTGATCGGGGTCGCGGTTTTCTTCTTTGGCCTTCGGGCAAGGAAGGAGCCATGGGGGCCCTGCAGCTGGTTCCGTGATCGGCGATCGAAGCCTTAGGGCCGCTCTGGCGGGGGCCTGGTGAGGCGCCGGGATTTGTGGGCGACAGCGAATCGATGAGGTGAAGGAGTCGGCCGAGGGCGGAGATGAAAGGGGTTCGAAGGCCATGGGCAATACGACGGAGTTCGAAGCCACCACGGTGCCGCGCGACGCTCCGTGCAATGAAGACTGCACTCGAGCGTCGACGGCATACGGGCGTACGAGCCTGCCGGGTCGCTCCGCGCGCCCTGTTCGAGGCGCAACGGGATAGTCCAAAAACTCCTCTAAATACCACGGCACCTCCCCCATCAATTCGGCGCCCGGGGTTCCCGCCACCTCGAACGCGCTCGGTGCCGCCACCGACAAGGCCTCTGAATCCCGATTGTCCTCGGCTCGCGTCACCACGAACCGCTGCTCCCCTACGTCTCGCACGATTAGCTTGTGCATTGGTCGGAAGTCCGTGCTCGACTCGATCAGACACATGACGCGGCCGGCGACCAGAAAGAGAATTCGAGGCGTGCCTCCAGTCCACCTTTGGAAGATTCGTTGCATGTTACGCGCACGGTTTAACGACGTCCAAGTTGATTCCGTTTACGCGGAAGATGCTGACCAACGAGATTTTCAGGATCCCGGCATGAACTTCGCGCAGCTCGCCCAGGTTGTCGGTCGGTCACGGCCGGTACATTCGGGAAGTCCGTCTGGTCGCACACGACGCGCATCTACTCGGGGTCCGCCCCCTCCCGCCACGTCTTACTGACCCGTGGCATCTCGGGAAGGGAAGTCGGGAAAGGAGATCCTGTCTTCCGGGAAGAGTCGAAGAGAAGTCATGAGGACCCGTCGGTCGAGGGTGCCATTTGCCGCAGGTACAGGGCTCGACCTCACCCCTTGCGGTCCTCGCTTCGACGACCTCAACGTCGGCGACGAGCGGATTGACGACGGCGCCGGCGTCCACTCCTCGGATGCCGCTTCGCCTTGCGACAGCGGCCGCTCCGGCGATGTCCGGGTTATCTCGGATGCAGTCCGCCGGCATCGCCCACGACTTTGGCCCACTTGGCCGCGGTACTCTCGGCCCCGCCGTTCATCTCGGCGCGCTCGACGTGGATGACGCGCAGGCCTCGTCGGGGATCCTGGCCAAATTGGCGGCGTGGAACGTCCTCGATCCGGAGGCCAAAGTCTGCGGCCTCATGTCCGAGCTCGCAGTGCTTCTTGTGGGTGACCAGTGTCACTGGGTTCACCTTGTTTTACGATAACGAGCATCGACTGAACTCATCAACGATGGCGCTCCGGCCCTGCGTTATCTCGCGACGCGATTCGTGCTTCGTCAGGCCCCGCGGGGATGCCCCAGAGTCCGTTGAAATCATGAAGTAGCGGCGGCTCCTCGCCGGCCTGAGAATCAGGTCTGCCAGGACTTTGAGCCCCAAGGGGCAAAGGAGCCGCCGTGAAGAAGAGAGCCGCAGTCAAGGGACGGAAGCAAGCAGAGAATCCGATCGGGATGAGCGTCGCCATGCAGCAGCTGATGCTGCCGCTACTGCTGCCGATGGACGCGACGAAGAAGGGGTTGTTGTCGTTCGTTCAGCCGATGGGGATGGCCGTTCTTTCCGAGTTGCTCGCGTCGGAGGCCGCGCAGATCGCAGGCCCGAAAGGCAAGCACGTCGAAGGGCGCACGCACCACCACTGGGGCACGGGCACGACGCCGGTCTCCTTCGGTGGGCGTCATGTGTCGCTGCCACATCCTCGCGTTCGCGCCCGCGGCAAAGGCCGGGGAGGAGAAGTGGCGCTGCTGAGCATCGAGGCCCTTCGTGCGGGCGACCCGATGACCGACCGCGTCGTTTAACAGATCGGGCTCGGCGTATCCACGCGCGGCTACGAGCGCAGCTTGGAACCGGTGGACCCGTCGATCGAGACGCGCGGCGCAAGCAAGAGCAACGCGTCGCGCGCGCTGATCGACGCGACGACCGAGAAGC
>JBEKFX010000132.1:0-13716 GCA_050013115.1 Polyangiaceae bacterium | reverse complement strand
TCGATGGCGAAGCGCGCCGGGGCAACCGTCACCGAGGCCGAGGGAAGCCATGCCATCTTTGTCTCCAAGCCCGACGTCGTGGCGTCCGTCATCGAGCAAGCGGCGGCGGCCACGCCTGCGCAGGGCAAGTAGATGACGGGCAAGGGACGACGAGGCGTCATCGACCGATCTGCGCGAAGCGGAAGAAGCGCCGCAAGCGCGCCGCATGTCATATCGCGCAGTCTCGTGTTGCGCGGCGGAATTCTTGGAGAATCGCCACGATGGCTTCCTTCGTGGGGGCGACTCCGCTCTCCGCGACGTCCTGTGCTAAGGCGCGTGCCGCCCGCGCCTATTTTCGCTGGTTCGGCGACATGCAGGCACGTGCGTAAAGAAGTCGCCGAAAGACATCGGTGCGTGCGTTCGCGTGTCTCCTTCGGCTCGCCGACCCTCAGCTCGTACTCGGCGGGGTGCGTGGACGATCGGCTGCTGGACAGGCCAGCGACCTTGTACCACGGATTGCCCACAGCGAATTCCTCAACGATCCCGCACGGACCCGACGTGTAAACACCACAGCCCTCTTTCCGAACCGTTGGGTGGCTTGAAAAGCCTCGTCAGCGACTGCAGCCCTCTTTCCGAACGGTTGGGTGGCTTGAAAAGCCTCGTCAGCAACAGCAAATAGGGTGCTACGAAATTCGCTCCGTTCCGATAGAGTGCTTGCCCAATGATCGATGGGGCAGCCGGCGGGCCTTCCTCAATGAAAGCTCTCTGCCGGTTCATGCGGTCGGTGGGCTTGGGACTCGTCCTCGCCACGTTCCCCTCCGCGTGCCTTCCGGGCTACCCCGCCGATCGGACCGAGGACGCCAGTGCGGGGAGCCGAGCCGGCAGTGTGTCGGATGGTGCCAGCGGCGCCGACGGCCCCATTGAAACAAACCAAGAGGGAGACGCGACCGTCGCAGCGCCTGCGACCGATGCCGATGCCGCGCAAAGCTCCGCACAGGCGTCCGGCGCCGATCAGACATCCGGCGAAGTCGAGCCCGAGTCCGGTCTTGCCGACGTGTTGCCCGATTCGCCGTGCACAAATCTTTGCTCGCTGGCGACCACCCAATGCGGAGCCGCCGGCGTCGAAACGTGTCGTGTCCAAACGAACGGATGCACGGCGTGGACACCCACGACCACCTGCGGTCCACGCCAACTGTGTGTGGCCGCGGGCGCCACGGCTTCGTGCCTCTGTTTGGGGTCGCTCTGCGCGCAACCCGGCCAGGTATGTCAGGACAGCCGCACGGTCGCCACTTGCACCGCAGACCCGAACGGGTGTCTCACGGTGACTGCTACGAATGGCTGCACGGCCCCGATGTCGTGCGCCGGCATGCCGCCCGCGGCGGCGTGCTCGTCCACTTGCTCGAATACGTGCACGCCGGGCGAGAAGGCGTGCATCTCCGGTGGCGTGGCGACGTGCACGCTGGGCGCCAACGGATGCTACGCCTACGGTGCGGTTGTCCCATGCCCCTCATCGCACCAAAGCTGCACAGGCCCGGTCGGGATGGGCGCCTGCACCTGCAACACGGACGCTCTTTGCCAGACCTCGGCAAGCGTGTGCGAGAGCGCATCGGCGCTTGCGAACTGTGCGACGGACGCGCAAGGCTGCATCTACGAAGCCACGTCGCAAATATGCCCCAGCGGATCTTGCATCAGCGGCTCCTGCGCTGAATGCGCTCCTGGGACCGCACAGTGCTCGGGCAACAGCGTAGAGACGTGCGGAGCGAATGGGCAGTGGGGAACCGGGGTCGCATGTCCCAGTGCGACGCCGCTCTGCAGCGGAGCGGGCGCTTGCATCTGTCAAAGCGGGACAACGCAATGCTCCAGCCATTCTGTGGAGACGTGCGACTCGGCAGGCGCCTGGGGGAGCCCCTGGGCGTGCGCGACCGGGACCTGCACTGGCCTGGCATGCGCTGGCGCGACCACGGACGGCGCGAGCTGTACGACGGGCAGTGCCGGTGTGACGAATTGCGGGGCGATGAGCGAGAGCTGTTGCACCAGCCTGGAGGTGCCAGGTGGCACGTACGACCGATCGTACGGGTACGTCACCGCCGACGGAGGGCCGTTGCCAGAGGGTGCGCCCGCCAGCGTGAGCGGGTTTCGGTTGGACAAGTACTTGGTCACGGTGGGCCGGTTTCGGCAGTACGTGAATTACCTGGTGAACGGGGGCTCCCCGCCCGCAAACGGCAGTGGCAAGCACTCGCACCTGAACGGGGGACTCGGCCTGGTCGATAGCGGAAGCAGCGGCGCGGCGACGTACGAAACCGGTTGGGACGGAGCGGACTGGAACGCGGAGATCGCGACGGGCGCGAGCGCAGCGAGCAGTTGGAACACGAGCCTGACGTCGTGCAGCGGGTACGGCGACTCGACGTGGACGTCCGCAGCAGGAACGCAGGAGAACCTTCCGATGAACTGCGTCACCTGGTTCGAGGCGTACGCATTCTGCATTTGGGATGGGGGCTTTCTGCCGAGTGCGGCGGAGTGGGAATACGCCGCCGCTGGCGGGAGTCAGCAGCGCGCGTACCCTTGGGGAAGTGCGCCCCCGGGCACAGCAAACCAATATGCAATTTACGGCGACGCCATGGGCAACTGCTATTATCCGAGCGGGGTACTCTCACCGTTCACCGGCGTCGCGAACATCGCACCCGTGGGTACGACGACCCTGGGCGCCGCGCTCTGGGGTCAGTTCGACCTCGCGGGCGAGCTCTGGGAGTGGAATCTGGACTGGTTCAATGCGAGTGACGCCTCATGCGACGACTGCGCTTATCTGACAGGATCCACCAACAGGGCCAATCGAGGCGGCAGCTTCAGCGGCTCGATTTCTAATTTGCACCCCGCCCCGAGCGACGGCAATCCTCCGTCAAGCAGCACCTTCATCATCGGGTTCCGGTGCGCCAGGACCCCCTGACAGGAGGCGCCCGCAGTCCGCGGACCCCTTACCGCTTCGGTGCTGCTCCGCGACGTCGGGGTCAACGAATCAACGCATCGAGTACCCGTGAAACGAGCAATTTCCGCTGTGGTCGAAGCACGATGCGCGGCGAGGTGTCCGATGCGACCTGCGCGTCACGAATCACCTGCCGCGGCGCGGCTTGCCCGAGCAAGGGGCGTCTTCGCCAGCTAAGATGAGCCGCAGTCGCGCCAGCCGCGGCAAGGAGCTTCGATGGTTTCACTCGGCTCATGGCGCAACGGATCTTGGGTCGTCTTCGTGTCCTTCGCGGCCGCGGCCGTCTTCACATCCGCCGCGGCGGACGCACACTTCAAGATCGACGCGCCCGCGAGCTGGATGTCCCAAGATTTGGTCGGAGGCCCCCAGAAGAAAGGCCCTTGCGCCGCGATGGGCGACCCGGCTCTCGGCGATACCGCCGGAACGCCGACCAACACGATCACGGTCGAGCAGGGTGGGACGGTCACGGTCTCGATCACCGTCACGATCGCGCACCCCGGCTGGTTTCGTGTCTCGCTCGCAGAAGGGGCGAGTTCGACCCAGACCCTCGCCACGCTGCCCGATCCCGTGGCCGTCAACGGAACCAGTTGCACGCCGGCGCTGATGCGCGATCTGACCTGGTCCGCCACCCAACCCATCATCGCCGACGGACTGGGCCTGCCGGCCGGATCGACATCGACCACGACGATGCAAACAGGGAGTCAGACATTCCAGGTCACGATTCCCCCAGCCGCTACCTGCACGAGCGCGCGCCCGTGCTCTCTTCAAGTCATCATGATGATGACCGACCACCCGGTGACCGACTGCTACTATCACCACTGTGCTGACATCGCGTTCGGGAGCTCCGACGCCTCGGCGGCCGACGCCACGGCGCAAGACTCCGCCGCGGGCAGCTCGACCGAGGGCGATTCGTCGGTCGAAACAACCAATGCGAGCGGTTCGGCAAGCAACACGGGCTCGTCCGGGGGATCGACCGGCTCGAGCAGCTCGAGCTTTGCGTCGGGCAGCAGCGGAGGGGCCCAAACGACCGCGACCGGTGGCGGGACCGATACGGGGTCGTCGATGGGGGTCGGGGCCAGTACGGACTCGAGTGCCGGCCAGTCGTCCGGCGCGAGCTCAGAGCCCGCAAATTCGAAGAGCGGCTGTACCAGCGCAGGGGCATCGCCGGGCGGGGAGCCTTGGGCGATTGCCGCCTTGGGCTTGATCGCCGCCCTCGGCACTGCAAGGCAGCGGGGGCGGAGGCGCTCATAACGCCTTCGTTTTCTCGCTTGCGCGTCCCGTTTGAAGCCAAGCGCGCGCGTCGGGCGTGGGCGCGCGCGTCGGCCGCGCTCGCGGCGATCCCCGTGGCGGCCGTTCTCGTGTGGGGCTTGGTTCGGCAGCCCGGGATCCGTTCGCCGCGCGCGCCCCAGCCCCCGCTCGACGCGGCGGTGGGCGGGCCGCCCATGCTCTGGGAGGTGCCGCCCTTTGCCTTCGAGGATGCCGAGGGGCGCGTCATTCGCAATGCGTCTCTGCGCGGGCACGTCTGGGTCGCCGACTTCATCTTCACTCAATGCACGAGCTTTTGCCCGATCATCACGGCCGAAATGACGCTCTTGCGGAGGACGATCCGCTCGCCCAGCGTTCGCTTCGTCTCGTTCTCGATCGAACCGGAGTTCGACACCCCGCAGGTGCTCAAGGCCTACGCGACTCGCTGGGATGCCGACCCGCGCTGGCTTCTGCTGCGCCCCGACCCGGCTCGGATCGCCGATTTTGCGCGGGCCATGCATGTTGCCTTCAAGCGCGGCCCCGACCCGGAGGAGCCCCTTTTGCACACGTCGCTCTTTTTCCTGGTCGATGGGGCCGGTCGCGTCCGGGGACTCTACAGCAGCCTGGACGAGCCGGCCGTTGCCCGATTGGTCGCCGACGCGAACCGGCTCGACGGAAACGCGCTCGGCGCGCCCGGGTTCGCCGAGGTTGCGTCCAGCCGCGCATCGCCGGCCGCGGCCAGCGCGTCGCGGGGCTTCGACTTGTTCCGCTCCGTCGGGTGCAGCGCCTGCCACTCCGACCCTCGCATCGCTCCCCCGCTGGCTGACCTGGTGGGAGCGACCGTGGCGCTCGCCGGGGAGCAAAGCATCGTGGCCGACGATGCCTACCTGCGCGAGTCGATTCTCGACCCCGCTCGCAAAGTCGTGGCCGGCTACAACCCGCTGATGCCGCCGTACCGCGGGCACCTCACCGGCGACGAGGTCGACGACCTCGTCGCCTACGTGCATTCCCTCCGTGAGCGTGCCGGCGAGCCAGGGCTGCGGAGGGCGGCGACCACCGGGAGGACCGCCGCCGAAGTCCGCGATCCGGTCTGCGGAATGCAAGTAACGCCGTCGCTCGGCTCTCCGAAGGCCGACTATCTGGGAAAGACGTTTTACTTCTGTGGAGATCCCTGCCGCGCTCGCTTCGAGCACGACCCCGCCCGTTACGTGCCCTAGCTTAAGCTAGACGCCAGCCTCTACCTGACTGCGACGAGATCTGGTTCATGACGCCGTCCGGACGCAGCGCGGCCGGCGACCACCGCGACACGACGGCCGACCTCGACCGACTTCAGCAGGTGCTCTTCTCTCCGCGGGCGCGAGCTTTGCGCTCGCGCGCGTGCGACTGATCCGAGACCAGTTCGAGCAGCGCGTCCCGGAGCTCCCCGTCGCACGAGGCTGGCTTGCAACGGGAACTCAGCGCTACATGGATCCATGAAGATGCGCCAAGCCGGCTCTCACGTCGTCGCGACGAGAGCGCCTTTTGCCGCGGTTCTCGTGCGCCTGCTCGTCGGCGGCGTCTTTGTCCCCGAAGGCATCCAGAAGTTTCTCTTCCCAGACGCGCTTGGCGTCGGGAGGTTCATCAAGATTGGTATCCCCGCACCAGCGCTGATGGCACCCTTCGTCGGCGTGGTCGAGATCGTCTGCGGGGCCCTCTTGATCCTCGGGCTCTTCACGAGGCCCGCCGCCGCGCCGCTCGTCATCGACATGCTCGTGGCCATCGCGACGACGAAGGTCCCCTTTTTCATGAAGAACGGCTTCTGGGCGGCCTTGCACGAGGCCCGCGTTGACTACGCGATGCTCCTCGGGTCGATCTATCTGCTGCTCGTGGGCGCAGGACCGCCGTCACTGGATGCGCGGCTCTGGAGATCCAAGGAGCATGATGGCTGACGTTAGGGGCTGAGCTCGACCGCGGCCATCGCGAATGCCAGCTCGTCGCTCCGCTTCTCGATCGCTGCTTCCGTGCCCGCAGCGCCCAGATGTCCACCGGCCCACTCCACCCGCAACAGAACAGGGCCGCCGCGTGAAGCCGCCTGCAGCCGCGCAACCAGTTTTCGTGCGTGCATCGCGTCTGCCCGCTCGTCGTCCGCGGCCGCCGTTACCAGGAAGGCGGGATATTGCTCGCCCTCCCGGATGTGGTGGTACGGAGAGTAAGCAGCGAGCGCCCGGAAGTCCTCCGGCTTTGTCGGATCGCCAAACTCGGGCACGCCGCCGCGCCCAAAAAGCGGAAAGCGGATCATGTCGGCCAGAGGCTCGCCGCAAAGTACCGCTCGAAACAGGTCCGGCCGCTGCGTGGCGACAGCTGCCACCAGCAACCCGCCATTCGACGCGCCCTCGATGACGAGACGCCGGGGGCTCGTGAGGTGACGGGCCGCGAGCGCCTCCGCGGCTGCGATGAAATCGTCGAAGACGTTTTGCTTTTCGTGAAGCATGCCGGCTCGGTGCCACGCCTCTCCGTTCTCGAGACCACCACGAGTGCATGCCAACGCGTACACGCCGCCCCGCTCCAGCCATGGGATGACACCGGCATCGAAGGCCGGCTGCAGGGAGACGCGAAACCCACCGTAGCCGTAGAGGAGCGCCGGCGCGGACCCATCCACGGGTACGCCTTCTGCTCTGACGATGAATACGGGAACGCGCGTGCCGTCCCTCGATGCGGCGAAGATCCGTTCGGTGACGAAGCGGTCCGGGCCAAGTGCCACCTGGCGTTGAAAGAAGAGCGAGCTGTGTCCAGTCCGCATCGACACGCGCCATATCGATGGAGGCGATTCCATCGAAGAGAAATGCACGAAAGCGGTGTCGTCGCCGGGGCGACCGGTCATGAAGGCAGCCCCGACCCCGGGCGGCTCGATCGCCCGCACCTCGGCATTGAGGTCGCGAACCTCGAACGTCGATAGAGCGTCCAGCGTGTAGGTCAAAACGAGTTTGTCTCCGAAGACGGAAGCCCGCTTCAACGAGGAGTCGGAGCGCTCGGGCACGATCTCGCGCCAGTTGTCGCGGGCGGGCCTCTCGGGGTCGACCCGCAAAACGCGGCCGCGCGGGGCGTGCTCGTCGGTCTGCACCAAGAGAGCCCCTCCGAGGGGAAGCACGCGATACGACGCTTCGGGCAACGTATCCAGTAGACGCCACGGAGTTCCGACCTCCGCACGCCGGAAGTAGACGTCTGCACCGCTCCAGCCATGATGCACCGTCACGACGAGCCATCGGCCCGTCCCGTCGAGGACGCATTCTAGCGTCTGGGTCGGGTCGCCGTTCCGGGTGAAGATCGTGTCGTCCGCCGCTTGCGGGGACCCGATGCGATGGCGGCGGACCGACTGAAATCCAAATCGTTCGGAGTGCGGAACGTCGCGCGGCGTGTGCACGTAATAGAATGCCTCACCGGCAGGCGTCCATTGGGGAACCGTGTCCTCGATGCCTTCGAGGACGTCGACGGCGGAGGTGACTGCCGTGGCGACATCGAGAACGCGCAGGGTCGCGGCATCCGCGTTGTGGTGCTTCACTTCGTACGCGATTCTCGATCCGTCCGCCGAAGGTGACCAGTCGCCGAGGTTATTTTCACCCCAGTCGTTCGGGTCGAGGACGACCGTGATCGAGTTGTCGGCGTCCGACTGCCGGACGAGCCGCCCCCGGTCGTGTGAACCGTCGCCCAGCACGTAGAACGTCGCCGAGCCGGCATGGACGACCTGCTCGCACGTCGCACTTTCCTGCAGCTGGCGGAGCCGCGCAGCGACGGCCGCCCGCGCGGGCAAATGGGCGAACGTGGCGCGAGCGAGCCGATCTTCGGCACGAAACCAGGCGTTCACTTCCCCGCTGTCGCGGTCTTCGAGCCATCGATAGGGGTCCGCGACCCGAACGCCGTCCAATGCATCCGCGGCGTCGACCGTCCGTGCGGTCGGATACGACGTCACAGCAAGGGCCGCCTTCTGCGGCTGTTGCGCATCGCGCACCCGCTGGCACCCCGCCGTCAGGCTTGCGGCCACCACGATTGCGACGACGACCAACGAGGCCTCGAAGGAGCTGGCGACCCTCCTGCGTTTCTCGCCCTTTGGCTCAACCGAGCTCTCGACGTCCGGGCGTGCTGGGGTCATCGCACGTCCGAATCGATGCGCGACGCAGCCGCCTCGCGTTGAAAGCCGAGCGCGATCATCAGCCCCGCCAACGACAGCATCGTGAAGCCAAAGATGGCGGGCGCGCAAGATTCTGCGAAGCCTTGCAGCAGCACGTCGACCATCGTGGTCTCTCGGTGTCCCCTCAAGTAAGAAGGCGCCTGATGCCCCACCGTCGCGAGGTCGGTCACGAGGCCCGTCAGGGTGGCGAAGGCTGTCGCCCCGCCCAGGCCCAAAGTCGTCTTCAGCGTGCGCTGAGCCGGCACCCACGCGAAACGACCCGCGAAACTCAGCGTGGCCAGCCCGAAGGCCAGCAAAAACCACATGGGGAAGCCCCCTTCGACGAACATCGTCAACATGTTCCCATTCTCCTTCGACAATGAGAACGGCCGAAGCGTTGGTGCGTGACACATGTCACGCTGGCGCACCTCATGCGTTCTAAAGGACGCATGGCCCGCGAACCCGATCAGCAGGCGGTCGCGCTCCTTTTGCGGAGGGATCCACGCGGGTTCGACATGGCCTACGACACGTATGCCGCCCGCGTGCGCTCCTTTCTCCTTCGTCTCTCGGGCCGGAGCGAGATCGCGGACAATCTCTTGCAGCACACATTCTTGCGGCTCGCGGAGCACGGCCCCGAGCTGCGGGCCGATTCGAACTTGCGAGCTTGGCTCTTCGCGGTCGCGCGCAACGCTTACATGACTCAGGCGAGAGCACTCGGCGCGGACGTCGACGAGGCGGCTCTCGAGGGCCTGGCGAGTCCCGCGCCCGACGTCGAGGCGCGCCTGATGCTCGGCGATGTGGAGCGCGCGCTCTCGAGTCTGCGCCTCGGAGATCGCGAGCTCCTCCTTCTCGCTGCGGAGGGACTGGAACCGACGCAGGTTGCCGTCATGCTGGGGGTGGAAGCCGCTGCGCTTCGACAACGCCTGGCACGGGCGCGCGCTCGACTGCTCGCCGCGCTCGATCGCCTACCGCGCTGCGGCGCTTTGCCTAAGAAGACCCTGCCATGACCGATCCCGATCCCGTCTTCGCATGTCTGGCCGACTTGCCGGCGATCGACCCAAGCCCGGAGCTGTCGGCTCGCTTGCGCGCTGCCGCGCACGCCAGGCTGCGTCCGCGACACGTGCATCCGGCGTGGACGCTTTTGGTCGCGGCTGCGGTAGTTGGGTATCTCGGCTGGGCGATGCACTTCTCCGGCAATCTGTACGGGTCAGGGAAGCCCACATCGCTGGGGCGGAGCCTCTTAACTCGGTCCGACTGAGAAGTCGCAGACGTGCAATGAGTACCTCGACATCAAGCGCACCCGCGATCCGACCCCGTTTTCGGGGCCCCGGAGTGAACGTCCGCTTGGCGGACGCGCACCGTTCTGCGACGTCGTCTCCCTGAGGGCGATCGGCCCACCGAGCGTTTCGATCGAGCGCGCCCCACTGTAAGGTCAACCCCTGACGCATCTCCCGCCCGGCTCTGCGGGCCGAAAGCACGTTAGGCAAGCACACATGTGAGCGTTGTGCGCACGTGCACGATCTTCCCCGACTGTCGCGACCGAAAAGGCGCAACCCATCACCGGCCGCGGTGTGCGGGCGTCCGTCGCTGCCCACACCGCCCGTCGACGCCCGTCACGGGCTCGGAGCGGCGGTCGACGGCCGCTATCCGCGTGGTTTCAAAGATGTAGCGTAGCCAGCCGTCGTCAGAACGCGCGAACGCTGATGCCCTCGCTTGCGATCGTGACGACCCCCGTCGGAGCCGCGCCTTCACCCCATCTTCGCAGCGCATCTTAGGAGAATGGGCATCGGTACCGTTTGCCCGCGATGCGCCCAACGGGGTTTCAGCCGACGGCGTCGGAAAGTCCTATGAAGGGTACAATCGTAAAGTGCCTCGAAGAGGCCGTAAAAAGCAAATACGGCGAGGACTGCTGGAAGGCAACTTTGGTCGAAGGCGGGCTGGCCCAAGCCACATTTTTCGCCACGACAGAGGTCGTCCCGGACGACGACGTCGTCAACCTCCTTCATGCGACAGCGAGCGTGACGGGGCTGAGCGTCGAGAAGACGATGGACCTCTTCGGAGACTTTTGGGCCACGAGCTATGCGCCGTCTATTTATAGCGCATATTTCAATAAGGCAAAAAGCGCGAGGGACCTCCTACTCAATCTCGATCACATCCATGTCGCGATGACGAAAACCGCCGGAGCTTCACCTCCCCGGTTTCGCTACGAGTGGCGGGACGAACATCACCTCGTCATGCATTATCAGTCATCGCGCGGGCTCGTCGCCCTCATGCCGGGCCTCGTGCGCGGCGTCGGGCGCTACTTTCGCGAGAGCCTCTCCGTGTCCGTGAAGGGCAGCGAAGTGCACGTCCTCTTCCACACGGGCGCGCGGCCCTAGGGCGACGAACACCCTTTCCGCGATCCGGCGACGTTTCCCGACGAGCGCGCCCGATCCGACGCGTTTCTCCGGCTGCGAAGGCTGACGCCGCTCCAGCTTCGAGCCGTACAGTGAAGGCCCATCGCGCACGAGGTTCGCGATTCGCTCCCAGGCCTCAGCAGCGCTCATGAAATAAAAAACGCTCGCCCGCGTGCTCACGCCTCGAAACCCGACGAAGTCCCACATGCCCGATCGAGATCCATCGCCAAAGCCTCGGCACCCGCGCGGCGTCACGCGGCGAGTCACTCCGTGCGTTCTGCTCGTAACTCTCCTCGCGCCGAGCTGTTCAGTCTTCACGACTCCGAGTGAGACGATCTACTTGCAAACGATCGTTCCGCTCTCGTATGTCGCGACGCAGAACGTCGTGTCGCCGGTCACGGGGTCGCCGTACGCGATCCAGCTCTCCGCCGAAGGCGGCCTTCCGCCGTACCGGTGGTTGCTGATCGGCGGAGCCTTGCCAGCGGGCCTCTCGCTCAGCCCGTCGGGCGTTATATCCGGGACGCCGACCTCCACGGGGACCTTCGCGTACGCGGTGGCCGTGAACGACTCGAAGGGAGCGACCGCGGGCGGGTCGATATCGGGGACCATGAACGCGTCTGGGGTGGTGCCGTTCGACATTTCTCAGCCCCTTCTTTTGCCAGCGTACGGACAGAACGAGGACGTCGGCTATGAACCGTTCGTGGAGGGCGGGACGCCTCCGTACACGTTCACGGTGACCGGACTGCCCGCCGGTGTGACTTACGACGCAGCGACGGGGACGCTCGCAGGCGAACCGACGAGTGCGGGCTCTTACGCGGTGACCCTCACGCTCACGGACTCGACGGGTAAGGTCGCGGGCGGCACGCCGACCACCGTGGCGTTCAATGTGAACGCGCCGCAGGCGCTCAACGGGGCGAGCGGGGGCGGGGGTGCTGGGGGCAACGGGGGCACGACGGGCACGACCGGACCGACGGGGTGTGTGGCGCCGGTCGCCCAGCTTGTCGTCAACGTCACTGCGGAGGAGTGCACGGCGTGCACGCGGATCGCGGTCATCGCCGAGAGCCCGCAGATCACGGCCGCGATCGCCGCAGGCCGGTCGCCGTGCTCCAACCGGCTCGCGACCGGCCCGGTTGGCTGCAACATGGACGTGGTCTATGCCGACTTTGCGAGCTGCGGTGGCACGTCTTGCGGACCCTACACTCTGTCGCTCGGCGACGAGTTCGGCCCCGCGGTGACGGGCGTCGCGGCCGCCATCACGGACACGGTTTCATTTTGCCCTTTCGACACCGATGGCACGACATTCACCCCGGCAGGGACATGTGTCTCGTCCCTGCCGGGCCAGTGCGATCCGTCGGCGACGCTCACCGTGATTGTCAACGGTGTCGTGTCGTCGCCCATGGATGCAGGCACAGCGGGCGGTTAGGGACGGCACGCTCACGGAGGAGGGGCCACCCACCGCGACCCCGAACGCCGGCAGCGCGCTTCGGCGAGCCGCCGCATCTCGACCCGTGCATCTGCGTTCGAGAGGGGGTCGACGCCGCAGCTCGACGGCTCAGGTCCGTGTGCGGTCGGTTTTGGGGCGGGGGTTTGCAGGTTTCACTCGAACGATCGCGGTTCCGCTGTTGCTGAAACGGCTTATCTAACTCGCTCGACAGGCCGGACAACGATTGACCGGCTCGGCACCAATTGATACGCCTGAGCCCCCTCTGAGGCCTCATGACGCGGAGCCCCAGCCCGGCCGAGACGAGCGCGCCGGGTGGCGCAACGCGTAGCAAGAACATCGACTACCTGGTCGGAGTCGACCACCTTCGAGCCTTTGCGGCGCTGCTGATTGTCTTCTACCACGGCGCGCAGCTCATCTACAGCGACACCCTCAGTCGCCTGCACCGGCCGCCCGTGCCCTGGGCCCAAGCGCTCAATCCTCTGAGCGCGCTCGTGATTGAAGGCCACAGCGCCGTTGCATTATTCATGGTGCTGAGCGGCTTCATTTTTAGCTACGGCGCAGCGACCTCCGACGTGGCGTACAGGCCGTTTCTTTGGAACAGGTTTCTGCGCACGTATCCGTTGTTCTTGACGCTGCTCGTCGCCGGCATGTGCACGTTTCCCGGCAACGCGAGCATCGAGCGCGTGGTCTCCACGCTGCTTGGGCTCGCTTGCTTCAACGACAACACGGTGGCCTTCATGCCTTTCTCCGGCATGTTTTGGGCGGTGTCCGTCGAGTGGCAGTTCTATCTGATCTTTCCGTTTTTGCTCCGCATGTTGCGTCCGACCCCTCTCAAGACGCTGAGCCTGATGCTCGTCATGTGCCTCACAATGCGCTGGTTGTCGTTCGTCGTCGGCGTCAACATCCGTGACGCCGCCTACTGGACGATACTCGGGCGCATCGATCAATTCCTGATCGGCATGGTCGTCGGCCTGTACTTGCGCAAGATCCCGCGCACTCCGCTTCGCTGGCTCTTTCTGCCGAGCGTTGCGTTCGTTCTCGGCTCGCTGTGGCAACTCAACCGCTGGGGCGGTTGGCCCGCCATCACGCCGTTCAAGATCGTCTGGCCGGCGTGGGAGGGGCTGATGTGGGGCGGCTTCCTGCTCTGCTACCTGGCCGTGGCCGATTCGGTGCCGCGTCTCGTGTCGCGCGCCATCTCCCCCATCGGAACGGTCAGCTACTCGATCTATCTGTGGCACTTCGTGATCCTGACCGCCCTTAGCAAGCAAGGCTACTTCTTCACAATGCTTACCGTGCGGCCTTACACGAGCTCGCTCTTGAACACCTTGCTCGTGCTGACGCCCGCGTCGTTGGCCTTCGCCGCGCTCAGCTACGAGCTGATCGAGAAGCCTTTCTTGCAAATGCGGGTTAACACTACTGTCGCACTCTTCGTGTCGGCTCACGCGGGCGTTGCCTGCGCAAGCAGCACGGGCATCTTGGAAGCCATTGTGCGAGCGAACGAGCGACGGCAAGCCGAAACGTGATGATG
>JBEKFX010000131.1:0-13757 GCA_050013115.1 Polyangiaceae bacterium | reverse complement strand
GCGCGGAGGCGAGGCCGTTGACGTGGGGTGTCGTGGCGACGGCCGTTTCTTCTGGGGCGGGGAGGGTCTTGGGATGCGCGGAGGCGAGGCCGTTGACGTGGGGTGTCGTGGCGACGGCCGGAGCGAGATTGCGTGCGACCTCGGACGCACCGAGCCGCTTCTGAGGCGCCGGTGCAACCGCGTCGGCATCGGGCGTCGTGGCGACGTCCACTTCCGAGCCGGCTTGCGGTATGCGTGACGGGTCGTCTGGCGCTGCGATGGACTTGGGAGGCGAAGACGCGAGGCCGCCGCCGTGCGACGTCCTGGCCATGGCCGGGGTACGCTGCAGTGGCGCTTCCGGCACGGCGTCGTCGTGCGGTTCGTCCGTCGCGTCCTCCACGTCCGCGTCGACCTGCAACCGGGGCGTGCGCGAGGACTGCAGGGCGTCGGCGATCACCGAGTGCGCCGCCGAGCTGAGGAGCCGCGTCTCGCCGGCACTCCAGGACGGCTCGGTTGAATCGTACAACCGCGCGACCACTTGCTCGATGAACCGCCCGTCATTGACGTCGAGAATCGTCGTCAGCGGCCGCAGCTGTTCGCAGATGGCCCCCCATTCGTCGACGCGGCGCATTCCCTCCATGACGATGGTTCCGATCGAGCGATCGAGGACGTCTTCCCTCGAGACCGGCTTGAACTCGATGTCGAACATCGCGTCGCTCCAGACGAAGAGGGCGTAGACGGCTCGCTCGCCTCTCAGTCGGCCGAGCTTGGCGTCCACGGCGCGGCCCTCCCGGAAGAAAATCTCGCCTTCCTGTGATCCGCGTGCGAGCTGGAGGACGCCGCTTTCTCTCAGCACCTCGAACGTTTGCAGGAGGTCGACGACCGGGATGTCCTTCGTTGATCCCGAAAAGCGTCCGGATCCGCCGGCCTCGGCCGCCATTCGTGCTCTCGCGCCGCGCGCGACGAGCAGCCCGACGCACGCGACGAATTCGCGAACGAATACCGGCTTGGGCAGAAACTCCGCCACGTCGCCCTCGCGACCCTGATTCGGGCTTTCGGAGCGGTTGGTGAGGAGCACGACGGGGATGTGCGCCGTCTCGCTGCGCTCTTTGAGCGTTCGAGCGAGCGAGTAGCCGTCGATCTTTGGCAGTCGGGAGTCGCTGACGACGACGGCCGGCGACGTGGCTTCGATCTTCTCGAGTGCCTCCACCCCGTTTGCGGCGACCCGAACCGTGTACCCCTCGTTTCGAAGAGCGACGCCGAGGACCCGAACATTGCGCTTCTCTGCATCGGCCAGAACAATCGTTGGCTTCATCGGCGACCCCACTTCCTTCCGGTGTCATCGGCCGGCCGGCCGTCCATCGGCATGCACCAGCCCCTCCACTAGCATTGCAAGCATCAAGGGTTCGGCGAGTCGTCTTCCGAACGAAATAAACAAAAAAGAAGCGAGCCACCCTGGGCTCAACCAGCCTCATCGCAGATTTGCATGGCCAACGGGAAAGCTCGGCCCTCGCTCGCGCACGCGATCGAACCAGGAGTGCACCTCGAGCGTGGATGTACGTCGAACCCCGCGCGAAGGGCTTGGCGTGCGAGAGCGGCGCCTCTTGACGTGATAGATCGGGCTGAGCTGCCGCTCGGGATCGGATGGCCGGGGCGCGGCGGAATCGACCAGGTGGTCGATCTCCTCGGCGTGCGCCCCGTCGACGAGAAACGACGGCTCGTCGGAATGAGAACGGACGCGCGATCGCACCGCGCCGCTCCAATCGCGATCCCGACGATTCGAATCATCCGATATCGCTCATGATTCGAAAAGCAGCCGATTCCGCGCGGGCGACCGAGTGGCCCATTGTAAGCCTCAAGCGGTTGGTTTTTTCGCCGTTCCAGAATGAATGGCGGGCCAAACCCCCATGGTTGGCCCTGCGACCGCGAAGGATGACCCATGATGAATGTCACCGGTTTGTTGGGAAATTTCGCAACCACCCCGGGCGCCGAAGTCGGGGCCGTCTCCCCGTCTCATGTGGCCGTAAGCAGCCTTCCGTCGGCGATCACGGAGGGTGCCGCGAACGTTTCGATTTCCACGGCCGGCCAGTTCTATAGCGACATGCAGCAACTCTCGCAGCAGAACCCGGACGAATTCCAGACCGTCGCCGCGCAGGTCGCAGCGAGCTTTCAGAACGCCGCGAGCCAAACGACCGGTTCTCAAGCGCAGTTTTTGACGACCCTCGCCAATCAGTTCAATCAAGCGGCGCAGACGGGCAGTCTCGACCCCACCCAGAGCGCTTCGTCGGCTGAGGCAGCCCAGGCGGTTCACGGCGTCCAAGCTGCGTCGCCCAATCCGTCCGGTGGCAGCACGGGTGCGCATCACCATCATCACCGCCATGGAGGGAGCGACGCCTTGACGGCGCCCTCGGGCGCAGTCCAGCAGGCGTTCGAGAGCGCCATGGGCGTTCTCAGCCAATCGGTCCAAGGCGCGTCCACGGCGACGTCCTCTGGCTCGGCGACATCGACCTGACGGGCAACGCGGAGTTCGGGAGGGGTATGGGCCTGACAGCGGTGCGCCCACGCCTCCATCGGAACGCCATGCGCGCATGCGCAAATTCTTCATCGCTGCGCCGCGCGATGCGCGAGCTCGTGAACGACCCGCCGCAAGTTTGCAATTGGTCACGACCAGCCCACCTCGTATGTTGGTCTCACATGAGACGCTTCCTGGTCCTCACCCTGGTCTCGTTCGCCATGTCGGCCTGCTTCGGGCGTGGCGGTGGCTTCCTCGCCGCCATGCTCGGCACCGCGATCGTCACCGCGGCCGTCGTCAGCGCGAGTGAGCCGCCGCCACCGCGCGTCGTCTATGTGCCGGAGCCGCGACCGGGGTACGCGTGGCAGCCCGGCTACTGGACGCTCGCCAACGGCGAGTGGGTTTGGGTCGACGGACAATGGGTCGCACTCGCTCCGGGCTACGTTTGGTCCCCAACCCACTGGGAGCATGACGCGAACGGGACTTGGCGACTGGCCCCGGGCCAATGGGTGCCCGCACCGCCCCCGCATCCATGACGCACTCGCTCGCCATGCGCAGCATACCCATGCCCGGGCTCATGGGCTGAATGTCCCGCGGACTCCGATGCTTCCGAGCTCGTGCGCGGCGTGCGTGACGTCGGGGATGGGACCGCTTGCGACCTTCATCCCGCCGATCGACAGCGCTTCTGTCCCGGTGTGGACGTTGGCGGACGGCTGCGCAAGCAGGGTCGACAGTGCCTCGAGCGACGGACGACCTGGCGCTTCGCGGTCCGCGCCCGGACTTCGGCGTTCCCTGGCTTCCCTCGGCTCATGTCGTAGACCCGGCCGGAAAGGCGAGACCAGGCAAAGATGACGGACCATGCGCTCAACGCGAAAGAAACCAAGCCCGTTCAAGTGGTCGAGAGCGCCTTTGGAACCGCTGACGGTCGAGAAGTCAGCCTTTACACACTGACGAACGAAAGCGGCCTCATCCTGAAAGTCACCAACTACGGTGCGATTGTCACCGAGTTTCACGTTCCCGACAGAACGGGCCATTTGGGGGACGTCGTGGCCGGTCATGATAAGCTCGACGGTTACGTTAATGGCATCGCTTACTTGGGTGCCATCGTGGGCCGCGTCGGCAACCGAATTCATCATGGGACATTCGAGCTCGCGGGGAAGAGATACAGGCTCGCGATCAACGATCCGCCCCATCACCTCCACGGCGGGAACAAGGGATGGGACAAAGTCGTGTGGACCGCCGAGCCCCTCCGCGACGGCGCGAACGGGCCCGCCATGAAGTTCACGCACGTCTCCGAAGACGGCGAAGAGGGTTACCCCGGCACCGTGATGGCGAGTGTGACCTATACGCTGACCAACGAAAATGAGCTCAAGGTCGAGATGCAAGCCACGACGGACCGAACCACCATCGTGAACATGGCCCAGCACACGTATTGGAACCTCGCCGGGTTCGACTCGGGCCCCGTACTCGACCATGAGCTGACGCTCCACGCCGACGCGTACACCCCCGGTGCCCCGATCGTTCCGGACGGCACCATCGAGTCCGTCGAGAAGACTCCCTTCGATTTTACGATTCCGAAGGCGATAGGCAAAGACTTGCGCTCTGTCGTCCCGGCCGGAAATCCGGCTCGCGCTGGTTACGATCACAACTTTGTCGTGAGCGGCAATCGCCGCGCGCTCCGGCCGGTGGCCCGCGTGAAAAGCCCCCGTTCGGGTCGCGTCATGACGATCGATAGCAACCAGCCAGGTGTCCAGTTTTACGCGGCCATCTTTCTCGACGGAAGCATCACGGGCAAAGGACACACCTATCGCCAATACGATGCATTTTGCCTCGAGACACAAAAATTTCCGAACTCAATCAACGTTCCGGCATGGCGCGACGAAGTCATTCTCGAAGCCGGCGAGACCGACCGGCACGTTATGGTGCACCGCTTTTCGACCGACTCGGTCTGACCCACTGCTGGCCACCATCGGCCACTCTCGCCTCGGACACACGGTCCGCCCGCCCGCCGAGCGGGCCGCCCGTTCGGCGCCGATTCGAGCGGGACCGGGCCCCGGTCGGCGTTGCGCCCGCCCCGATGACCCCTGGCTTCGAGGCTCGATCCAGGCTCGCAGCCGATCGACGAGCGGCTCGAGCGGATGGCCGCGGCCTTCGCGTTCGGCATTTGGTAGACTGCGCGCTCTTCGCATGAAGGCCGCCTCGTGTCCGTTCTGATCGTCGGGGGCGCAGGGTACATCGGAAGTCACACCGCCAAGCTCGTTGCGCAGGCTGGGCTTCTGCCGGTCGTGCTGGACAGCCTCGTTTCCGGCCATCGATGGGCCGTCCAATGGGGTCCCCTTGTCGAAGGGGAGCTCGAGGACCGAGGCTTCATCGGGCGCGTCCTCGCCGAACACCACGTCGAGTCGGTTATCCACCTGGCCGCGTGCGCCAGTGCGGGCGAGTCTCTTGCCAATCCCCGAAAGTACTTTCGCAACAATGTCGTCTGCACGCTCAATCTCCTCGACGCCATGGTCGATCATGGCGTCCGCGACATCGTCTTTTCCTCCACATGCGCTACGTACGGATCGCCGGAAACCCTTCCCATCCCGGAGGCCCACATCCAGAGACCGAACAGCCCTTACGGCGAATCGAAGCTCGCGGTCGAACGCATGCTTCGCTGGTACCAAGACGCCTATCCGCTGCGGTGCGCGGCCCTTCGCTACTTCAACGCGGCGGGCGCCGATCCGGACGGCGAGCTTGGAGAGGACCACACCCCGGAAACCCACTTGGTCCCGCTCGCCATCGAGGCCGTTCTCGGCCGGCGCCCGGCCATCGAGATCTTCGGGACGGACTACCCGACGCCCGATGGCACGGCCGTCCGAGACTACGTCCATGTCTCCGACCTCGCCGCCGCCCACGTCCTCGCGCTCGAGCACCTCGCGAGGGGCGCCACGAGCATGGAACTCAACTTGGGGACAGGGATCGGTCACTCCGTTCGCGACGTCCTCTCGACGGTGGAGAAGGTGAGCGGACGACGGGTACCGGCCAAAGATGCAAGGCGCCGAGACGGCGATCCGCCTATCCTCATCGCCGATCCGCGCCACGCCGCCAGGGTGCTCGGCTGGGCGCCCAAGCTCTCCGACCTCGAGACCATCGTCCGCCACGCCTACGACTGGCACAAGGGGCGGGCGGCAAGCTCCAATTCGGGTCCCATGATCGCGTCGGAGCGCCCCGACTGATCATGCAATGGGAGAGAGTCCGCTTCGTGCTACGTCGCCGCCTCTGGATTCTCCTCCTCATCGGCGTCGGCGCTGATAGAAACGCTCGGATGCTTCCAGAGGCGTCGCCCAGGCTGGAGATCAGCCTGAATCGAGGCTGGAAATTCGCCTTGGGAGATTTTCCAAGCGCCGAAACGAGCGCCTTCGCGGACGAGACGTGGAACGCGGTCGGGCTCCCCCATTCGTTCAGCGAACCCTACTTCTTGTCGTCTGAGTTCTACACAGGATACGGCTGGTATCGAAAACATCTGACGATTCCGCAGGCATGGCAGCACAAGCGTATCTATCTCGAATTCGACGGGGTGTTTCAAGTTGCGGAGGCCTTCGTGAACGGCCGGAAAATCGGTGTGCACCAAGGCGGTTACACCGGCTTTTCCTTCGACGTCACGGAGTCGATCCATTCGGGCGACAACCTACTGGCTGTACGGGTCAATAATTTGTGGAATCCAGAGCTCGCGCCGCGCGCCGGGGAGCACGTGTTTTCGGGGGGCATTTATCGCAATGTTCGCCTCGTGATCACCGAGCCGCTGCACGTGACGTGGTATGGCACGTTCGTCACGACTCCCAAAGTGTCCGCCGGCTCGGCCGTCGTGAACGTGAAAACGGAAATTCGGAACGATGGGCCCGAAGACAAGCGATGCGCGGTCGAATCGGACGTCGTCGCAAACGACGGCAGGATCGTGGCGAGCGCGAGGGCGGCGCAGTCGATCGCTTCGGGGACGACGGTCACTTTCGATCAGAGTACCCCAGAAATCAGCCGGCCCAGTCTGTGGTCTCCGGACCATCCGGTCTTGTACGCCGTGGTGACGAAGGTCTTTGACGTTGACCGATCCGTTCTGGCAGACACCTATCGCACATCATTCGGCTTTCGTTGGTTCGAGTGGACTCGAGATCGCGGTTTCTTCATCAATGGGGAACATCGCTACTTCAAGGGAGTGAACGCCCACCAGGATCATGCCGGCTGGGGCGACGCCGTGACCGACAGCGGCTTCGATCGCGACGTGAGACTGATCAAGGATGCGGGCTTCGATTTCGTTCGCGGATCGCATTACCCGCACGCTCCCGCCTTCTCCGCGGCTTGCGATCGGCTGGGCTTGCTCTTCTGGTCGGAAAACTGCTTTTGGGGCACGGCGTCCTTCAAGAGCCCTTGGGGCGCCAGCGCGTATCCGCCCGAGATCGAGCACCAGACAGCCTTCGAGAACAGCGTCAAAGAAAGCCTACGCGACGAGATTCGCATCCACCGCAATCATCCGAGCATCATCGTCTGGAGTCTCGGGAACGAAGTTTTTTTTACCGAACCATCGACCATGCCGAGGGTGCGCCAGTTCATCCAAGAGCTGGTCGGTCGGGCCCATGAGTGGGATCCGACGCGGCCTGTCGCGATCGGCGGCGTCCAACGCGGCGACATCGACAAGCTCGGCGACGTGGCCGGCTACAATGGTGACGGCGCGCGCCTCTTTTTGAATCCCGGTATAGCCAATGTGGTGAGCGAGTACGGCTCGACCGTCGGCGATCGTCCGGGTCCGTACGACCCGGGCTGGGGTGACTTGCAGACGGAGGAATTCCAGTGGCGCAGCGGGCAAGCGCTCTGGTGCGGCTTCGACCACGGCAGCATCGCCGGGCACTTCGGCAGCATGGGCATGGTGGATTACTTCCGCCTGCCGAAGCGGCAATGGTTCTGGTATCGCAATGAATACCGTCACGTTCCGCCCCCCGAATGGCCCACGGCCGGAACGCCCGCTCGGCTGCAGTTGACGGCGGACAAAACGGTCATCGATGGAACCGACTCCACGGACGACGCCCAGGTCGTGGTCACCGTTCTGGACGACAGCGACCGACCGATCAGCAATTCGCCGCCGGTCACGCTGACCATCGAATCCGGGCCCGGAGAATTTCCGACAGGTCCCTCGATAACATTTGCTCCCGACAGCGACATCGCCATCCGCGACGGACAGGCGGCCATCGAATGGAGGTCGTACGATGCGGGCAGGACCGTCATTCGGGCCCGCTCGCCCGGCTTGCGCGATGCGACGCTGACCCTTGTGACGGAGGGCTCGCCCGCGTTCATTGCCGGCGAGACCCAAACGGTTGCGGCGCGACCGTACGTGCGGTTCACCGCGGACGGGCCGTCCACGCCCGAGGTTTTGCTTGGCCGAGATGCGCCCGCCCGCGCTTCCGACGAAGCCCGGGATCATCCGGCTCGGCTCGCCAACGACGGCCACGACGACACGTTCTGGTCCGCGTCGAGCGACGCTGCGGACGCGTTTTGGGAAGTTGATCTCGAGCGCTTGTGCATCGTAAGGCGGGTGAACATCACGTTTCCTTCCCCCGGAAATTATCGTTATCGAATCGAGACGTCGGACGACCATCGCCTGTGGAGGTTGGCCGTGGACGAATCGCAGACGCTCGACGAGAGCCGAGCGCGCAGCCATATGAGCGCCTCTGGAACCTTCGGTCGCTTCGTCAAGATCACCTTCACCGGTCTTCCACCGCATACGCCGGCCCGCATCAGCGAAGTGGCCATCGTCGGTGCCATTCGCGCCCAATGACGCCCCTTCGCTCGTGAGAGCACCCTCGAGGCGACGACGGGGCGGGCGCGACCAGTCCCACAGAGCTCGACCAGGTTTGCGAACCGCTCGGCCACGATGCACCAACGCCTTCACTCCTGACGCCAGACGGCCACAGCGGGGTCCTGGTCGCCTTGCCAGCGGGCCCCGTAGCGGCGACGTGGCTCGGGACGATTGCTCCGGACGCTACGGTGGGATCTCGCACCGCATCTGCGCGAGCACGTCTTCGAGGAAGCGATGCACCGACGCCTCGGCGACGCGGTGCAGCAGCAGGGCATCGAGGGTGTTGCCCACTTGCCGGAACGGCGGCTGGTATTCACCTTCGATCGCGATCTGGGTCTCGGTCGGCAGGATGGGCCAGGCCGAAAGCTCTGCACGCATGATGGGGAAAAGAGCCGGCACGCGCGCGGCCTCCCAGTCGAGTTCGACGGAGGTCATCGGAGGCATTCCGGCGATGGGCTCTTCGTCCCGGATTCTCTTCACGTGCGTCCGTACGTCGACGCCAATCTCGAATGCGCCGATGCCCACACGCAGAATGGCCATGAGGCTCTGCCCACGGGTGGCGGCCGACGTCGTTGCGCTCTGAAAAAGTTCGACGGCCCGCGCCCGGAGCAAAGTGCGAACTCCTTCGTACGGTCTTTCCACGTACCCGTAAACATGAAGTCTGCGTTGTTCAGTCATGACGGATTGACGCCAGACGCACGAAGAGTGCCGCGCGCCGAGGACCGGCTGTCGAAGGAGCCACGCACGAACCGCCGCCGTCCGGCGCGGCGGACTCGGGCCGAGGTCGTCGCCAAGCGGTTTGGCGTTGCCGAGGTCGCCATGCTCTCGCCGCGGCTCGCGGCGTCCGCTGTGTTGGCCGGCGCCCCAGCATGGACACCCGATGGCAGTGTGCGCGTGGTTGCGAACTGCGCATCGCCGGCGCCCTTGCGCACATCTTGCGTGCGCCGGCGCTATCGCATGTCATGCCCGGCTGGAAGGGCCATGAGCTCGCTCGAGACGCGGACGAAGAAGGTCAACGACACGCCGCACGAGACGTCCTGCTCGCAGCCCGGGACGGTGCTAAGAGTCGACGACCAAGCTGACCCCGCCACAGACTGCGCCGACCTGGTTTTTGCGCGCCATCGCCGTCATACCCGAGTCGCATCGGATCGAAGTCGAAGGTTGCGGCATTCATTATCTCCGGTGGGGCCGCCGGGGGCTACCCGGTCTCGTGCTCGTCCATGGCGGCGCGGCCCACGCCCACTGGTGGAGCTTTCTTGCGCCGCTTCTGAACGCGAGCCACGACGTCGTCGCGTTGGACCTGTCCGGCCACGGCGACAGCCATCGTCGCAGCGTCTACACCCGCGAGCTGTGGGCGAGGGAAGTCATCGAAGTCGCCCACGCAGCCGGCTTCGCGGCCCCGCCCATCGTCATCGGTCACAGCCTGGGCGGGCTCGTCGCCATCGTCGCGGCGTCACTCTGGGGGATCGAGCTGGCCGGCGCCATCCTCGTCGACTCGCCCGTCGACAAGCCGAGCCCCGACGGGGGGGCCGCTCCAGTCGATCGAAAGCCCGGACCCGCGAAGACGTATCTCGACCGCGAATCCGCCATCAAGCGATTTCGCCTCATACCGGAAGAGCCCATCGTCAACCCGTTCATCATCGACCACATCGCCCGGCACTCGGTCCGGCAAGTCGACGGGGGTTACACTTGGAAGTTCGATCCGGCGATTCTTCGTCGCGTCTCTGACGATTCCATGCGTCATCACCTGACGCGGATACGCTGCCGCGTCGCTCTGCTCCGGGGCGAACACAGCGTCATCATGCCCCCTGAAACAGCCGCGTACATGGTCGAGCAACTGAGCCGCAGCGCGCCTCTCGTGGAGATACCGGAAGCGTACCATCATTTGTTTCTGCAGCAGCCGCTGGCCTTCGTCGCGGCCATCCGCGCGCTCCTTTCGGACTGGCAGCACTCAATCCCGCTGACGCGCTGAGCGTGGCGTGCGCTATGCTTTTGCTACGTTCTCGCGCGGTGCGGCGTTTCCTCGCTGGTGCGGCGTTTGCGGCGGCTTGTCTCGTCGCCGCCCGCGCCGACGCCTATCGACCCTTCGACGGAACGGACGCGGATGTCGCGGAGTACGGCTCGTTCGAGCTCGAGCTCGGTCCGGCGCACTGGTACGACGAGGGCGGGCAAAGCTTTCTCATCGCGCCGGCCACGGTCCTCAACTTTGGCATCTTCGCGGATACGGAGCTCGTCTTCGACTTCGACGACTTCGTCTCCTTGGGGCCTCTTCGCGGGCGTCCCAGGATGGCTGTGCTCGACACGGACGTGCTCGTCAAGCACGTCTTTCGAGAAGGCGTGCTCCAGGGAAAAGACGGCGTCAGCATCGCAGTCGAAGCGGGCCCCCTCACGCCGGAATTTCACGGAACGGCCGCGTTCGGGGCCTCGCTCAATGCTTTATTGTCGTATCGATGGCCCTGGGCCACCGTTCATTTCAACGAGTGGCCCTCCTATACACGCAATCACGATCTGGACTTCTATTCGGGTGTCATCGTCGAAGGCCCCCACGACTGGACTGTTCGTCCGGTCGCCGAATTGTACGTCGAGAAAGCATGGCACGAAGTGACGACCGAGTCCGCGCTCGTCGGCGCGATCTGGACGTGGAGGGAGTCGTTCGTCATCGACGCGGCCCTCCGCAGCGCCCGCGTGGGCGACGCGAACGCCTTCGAGGTGCGCTTCGGGTTCACGTGGTCGTTGCCCCTCTGGGCGCCGGCGGAGAACGCCTCGTCGAGGCGATCGGCATCCGCTGACCCCGTTCGGGGGCTGTGACACGGCGGGCTACACTTCGGGACCATGTGCGGCCGTGCCGTTCTCGTCAACCCGAGTGCGATCCGCGAGTGGTTCGATCTCGAGGCCATCCCCGCGATGCCCCCCCGTTTCAACATCGCGCCCAGCCAGCTCATCGCTGTCATTCGCACGCCCCGCCGTCTGGAGCTTCTGCGGTGGGGCCTGGCGCGTCCTGGACGACCGCCGCAGATCAACATGCGGGTCGAGTCGGTTGCGCGAACGGCGAACCGACAGCGGCGCTGTCTCGTTGCCGTCGACGGCTTCTACGAGTGGCGCAAAGGGGCCACTGCGACCACGCGCCAAGCATTCCTCATTCGGGACGCCGAGGGTCGGCCGTTCGCGCTGGGCGGGGTCTTTGGTCCGTCGATGACGGGCGATGGCGAGGATGGCGCGCTGGTCGATTCGGTCGCGATCCTGACGTGCCCGCCGCGCCCGCCGGTCGACGCCATCCACGATCGCATGCCCCTCATCATCCCGCGCGACGCCTGCGCCCGATGGCTGAAGCCCGATGCGGACGTCACGGATCTGCTGATCCCGAGCGAGCGTCACCTCGTAGCCATTCCGGTCTCGCCCTACGTGAACTCGCCCACGCACGACGACCCGAAGTGCATCGAGCCCGCCGAGCCGGTCCAGGGATCGCTCTTTTGATCGGCTCGCCCACCGAACGACGGCGCGCGGACATGGCTGGTTCTGACCCCGATCAGCCCGAGCCACGGGGTGCGCCCGCAGGTCCGTCGAGATCGCCGGCCGCGTCGATGGGCGACGGGTTGGCGATGCCATAGAAGGCAACCGCCGAAGGCGCGTCGGCGGCGCTGTCCATGGCCGCGTCGCCGGCGTCGGTGGGGATGGGGTTGGCGATGCCGTAGAAGGCAACCGCCGAAGGCGCATCGGCGGCGCTGTCCATGGCCGCGTCGCCGGCATCGGCGGGGATGGGGTTGGCGATGCCATAGAAGGCAACCGCCGAGGGCGCGTCGGCGGCGCTGTCGCCCGCTGCGTCCAGCCCCTCGACGGGGGCTGGACTGCCGTAAAACGCAGTTCCCGAAGCCGAGCACCCGGTCAGTGCGGCGACCCCCGCTGCGACGGCGGCGGCGGCCGCCATGCGCCGAAATGGCTCGCCCGTGGACGTTCGGGCCAATCCTGCGGCCTCGCCACAAAATGGGCAGATCGTTTCCGCGGACTTGATATGCCGCGAACAAGCACAGCAAATGACCAATCGATCAGCCATGGCTCACACCTCCCTATCTGTCCGCGAGGCGACCCTCACCGCTGCGCGCGAGCGCGCGGGCCTGCTCGATCTCGCCGGCGGGCCATGATTCCTCCACGATCTCGAAGCGTCCGAAGTCGAAGGGCGTCCCTTCCGCCGCCTTCGTGCGTACGATGCGCTCGCGCCTGCCTTCGCGCAGGAGCTCCAGCGCCCGATGGTGGCAAAAGGGGTTATTGCCCGGTCGTCCGAAGAGGACGTGGGTTGTCCATGTGCAACCCGCAAGACAATGGTCCCGATAATAGCACCCGGCGCAGTAGCCCCAGAGCTCGTCGGCGGTGCGCTCGCGGGTGAAGCGGAGCGGCGCCGAACGCTCCCAGATGTCTTTGAGCGCATGATCACGCACGTTGCCGCCGACATAGTCGCCGGTCGGCAGCGATGGACACCCTTTGATATCCCCATTGGCCTCGATACCCAACGTCGTTCGCCCGGCCCCACACGAGCCCATGTGGCCGCGCGCATAAGAAGAGCGGATCACGTTCTCGTACGGACCGAAGTAACCGATGTTGTTGCCGGCCCAGAATTTCACCTTGGCCTTGTCCGCGCGCTGCTTTAGGCGAGCAAGAACCGGCATGGCTTCGAGCACCTGATACGGCTCGAGAAGCAAACCGTCTTCGTCCGCCGCTCGCCCCATCGCGACCGTGAACTGCATGAGCCAAGATCGAATGCCCTCACCGACGAGCAGCTCGAAGACTTCGGGCAGCTGCCGCAGGTTCAGACGGTTGATGTGGGTGTTGGACGATGTGGCGATTCCGGCTTCGCGAAAGGCCCGTAAGGCGCGGAGGGCCAAATCGAAGCTTCCGTCGAGTGCTCGAATGTGATCGTGCGTCTCGCGAAAGCCGTCAACCGAGACACTTGCGCCTTGAATGCCCGCAGCCTTCGCGTCTCGGGCGAGCTCATTGGTGACGCCGCGCCCGCCCGTCGTCATCGTGCACTGCATGCCATGGCCGCGCACGGCGCGAACGATCTCGAGCCAGTCGTCGCGAAGGTAGGCTTCGCCCCCGATCAGCGTGACCTCGCGAACGCCGAGCTCCGCCATCTGGCGAACGAGGTCGAGGGCCTCCTCCGTCGACAGTTCGTCGGGGCGCGCGCGCCCGGCGCGGGAACCGCAGTGGCGGCATGCGAGGTCGCACCGCAACGTCACTTCCCACACGGCATAGACAGGTCGCCACGCCCTATCGACGGCGCGAACGTCGTCGGCAAGCGGCAAGTTCCGCCGCGCCGGCGCCGATCGCGGAGCAATCGGAAGCGTACGGGGGCGGGCGCTCGGCGTCATGGACAAAGCGACCTCAAAGTCCGGCCCGACCACGGCCAAGCCCGGCCCGACCACGGCCAAGTCCGGCCCGACCACG
>JBEKFX010000130.1:0-13797 GCA_050013115.1 Polyangiaceae bacterium | reverse complement strand
CTCTTCGCGTCAACACCTATGGAGAGCCCGGTGCGTAACGAAAGGCGCACGCCGGGTTCGGCGAGAGGCGTCCGGAAACCCCGTGGGAAAACCCACGGTTAGCGCCGGACGCCTACTCTCTTACGCGGCCGTTGCCATGAGCCACACGAGCTTGCCGCACCTCGGGCGCTGCAAAGCGGCCGGCGTTAATCGGGAAGAGTGTCATTCATTCGCTCTCACGCACGAGTGCTCGCGGAGCGCACGCTTCACCAGCTGCGAAAGCGAGTCGGCGGATACCACATAGTAAATCTCGTTAGGACGGGGTCCGCGTCGCAAGAACGTCGTTGCGTGCAGCCCGGTTCCGCCCACAAGCGCACGGAGGTCCTCCTTTGCCGCGCGAATGACCTGTCCGACCGTTCGGGGTTCACCGTTCGAGAAGGTGCGCAAGCCGTGCGCCGCTTCGATGGCAAAATACTTCGCCGACCGAACGTCTGGTGAAAGGGGGACCGAGTAGACCGAATCGGTCAGCCACTCTTCGTCGGTCCATGGCGGATAGCCAATGCAGGACTCAGCCGGTCCAAAAGGATAGATTTGCGCGTGTCGCGGGTGAACCACGTATAAAAAGTAGAAGCGATGCCTGTTCTTGATTTCCCGAGCGGCCTCCTCGAGGGCGATGGTGGTAAATACATGGTCCGGATGCACGTCGATCAACGGATGAGGACAGACGACAATGTCAGGATTTGACGCTTCCAACACGCGACGGATGTCGGCCACGAGCTGTCGCCACGTGCAAGCGGGCGTGGCTGACCGAAATTCGGGAGCGGTGTTCTGCGATCGGAGGTCGGCGCGAGAGCGGGTGCCTTCGCATGGTAGCTTCATGGGGCGCGTCGGCTGACAGTACATGCTCTTCAGCACGCCGTCGGGATAGACCAGGTTCAAGCAACGCTCTCCGGGCACATCGCCAAGCTGGGGAATCGTCAGACTGTCTGCAACGCGCAGCCTGGCGCACCAACTGGTTTCATCCGAGCCGACGGCAATCACTGCGGACAGTGCCTCCATACCCAGCTCACCGGCCGTTATCGTGACCACCCAGGAGCGGTGGGTGGCGTACATTCCAAAGGCGGCAATCTCCGCGTCGTCGGGATGGGGTGCCAACACGAGGGTCTGGGCGCTTTGGACGCCGGGCGGAGCTTCGAACAGGACCAGCGTAGCGGCGCTTTTCCAGCGGACCGACCTGCTCTGCATGCGAACACGCGCAGGCGCACTTTCGCGTCGCTCCTCGAAAATCTGCGATAGGTTCAAATGTCGGCGGCCCGCAACACCTCTTTCGAAATATTGACGGTAGTTCGCTTCACCGCATCGGACCTCGACGAAGGGGTCGAAGACGTGCCCCGCCGTTGTGGCCTCGATCTCCCACGTCAAGAAAGCCGTTTGGCCCTGCGCCGTGAGCCCGAAAGGCAGGTCGAAGCCGTCCGCATCGAGGAGAACCGAGAACGATTGCTTATCGCCGCGGCTGCCCAAAAAGTCGTTTCGCCGCGTCGCCAGTCGAAACGACGCGCGGTATGTTCGCGACCGCCACAGCTGTGCGACGGTGAGGAGTAACAGCGGAATGGCGCATGCTACTAGTAGGCAAATCATGGGCGTCATGTCCGGTCCTGATGATCGGCATCATTGCACGGAGCCGGTCAGGGACGTGCCGTCCTTCGGTTCGAGTGCCGGTCGTTGACGACAGGCTGGCCACAAGAACGCCTGTGGCTGGGCCGGAGAGGTCGGGGCCGGGGAGGTCGGCGCTGGGTGGAACGGTCGGGGCCGGGAGGCCTGGTGCGCGGAGCGCGGGCCGGGGGGGGACGCGCCACTTGGGCGCCCTGGAGGCAACGCAGGTTCGAGTCCTGGTAGACGGGGCCCCAGAGCGAGACGATGAGGGCGGCGCTCGGAGCCCCGACACGCATGCACCGGAGGGCGGCACGTACGTTGCTCGAGGGCTGGCGCTCTGGCGGCAACAACCCTTGTCCGTTGTGCTGCGTGTGGACGGGTGGGACGATGGCGGCGCGCTGGGCCTGCTCGACGGGCTCGGCCGCACGCTTCATTGCGGGGTCGGCATCGCGGTCAAGGGCGCGCGCCGCCGCCGCCCGGGGTCGGTCGGTAATTCCGCGCCCTTCCCGACCTGGCGTTGGCCCGTTGGCCGAGCCGGTGTCGCCATGACGGCGTCGCACGGGACGGAGGCGGAGGTCCGCCGGTTGTTCTTTGCCGAGCACTGGAAAACGCGGCACATTGCGGCGCAGCTCACGTGCATCCCGATGTGGTCGCCCGCGTCATCGGCCACCCCTGCCCGCGCGCACACGTCGGTCGTCCCGACGACCGCGTCCTCGAGCCGTTCGAGGCGAGGTCGATGAGACGCTCACGCGCTACCCGCGCCGGGTAGCGACTCGCCTTTTGGACAGGCTGCGCGAGCGCGGCTACGAGGGCAGCGTCGTCACGCTGTGCCGCTACGCGCGCCAGGCCCGGCCGCAGCTCAAGACCAAGGCGTTCTTGCGACTTCAAACGTTGCGCGGCGAGCAGGCAGATCGACTGGGCGCGCGTCGGGCAAATCCCCGTGCGCGGCGGCTACCGCACGCAATTTTCTACGGATCCGTGCGACCGGTTACAGTGTCTCAAGGAATTCTGCGAAAATGCATTTCTCGTTACCACAGGCTCCATGAAGCTATTGAAACTGGCATACGTCCCCTTTCTCTTGACCGCAACCTTGGCCGCCGTGGTTCGACTCCTCTTCTCGTTCGATGGCCTTTATGGCCAGGACGCCTTCGCCTACTTTAACTTCGCGCGCGCTATCTGGCCTCATCTTCTGCACGGTGCTCCCCTTCCGCACCTGGACTGGCCCATCGGTTACCCAGTGGCCGTCGCCTGCCTCATGCCGGTCATCGGACAACGGCCGGTCGCGGGACAGATCGTCAGCACAATCGCTTGCGGATGGGCCGCGGCTGCAACATCTGTCCTCGTCCTGGAGTTGCCCCGAGTGCAACGAACTGCATGGCGTCCCTTACCGTCCCCCCTTGTAGCTGGACTCTGCGTCGCGCTCTCGGGCGGCGTCCTGCGCTACAGCCAAGCCGTCATGGCTGACGCCTTGGGCCTGGCTGCTGCCGCGACTTGCCTTCTGCTGGTTACGGAGTACACGAAATCCGGCAAAGGCGTCTTTATCCTCACGGCCACAATAGCCTGGGCGATCGGAACTGTCACGCGGTGGTTGGACGGCATCTTAGTCGTTCCCTTGACCCTCTTTGCTTTCGCCTGCCGTCGTTATCCTTCGGACCACGCTGAAAGTGAGGTAGAAAGAAACTGGCCATGGATAGCGGCCGCCATCCTAGCAGGAGCAGCAATTCTTCTTCCACAGCTTGCTATCGCCCATTCGTCGCCGGCGTCGTTCGAACAGCACGAATGGCTGTTGGCGTGGGATCTCAGAAACGCCTTCCGCCGCGATTTTCACACCCCCGAGGGCCACGCGGCATACCGACTACCGGTCGCCCTCTTCTATCTCGTCCGGCTCGGTTGGCACGACTACTTTTTCCCGCTCCTTGCGCTGCTTTCGCTGGCAGGAGCCGGCCTTCTCACCAGCCGACGCGAATGGCCCATTCTCGTGTTATTGGCAGGATGGCCGCTCGCTGCACTCACCTTCTTGTCTGGCATACCCTACGAAAATCCACGCTTCTTACTTCCCACTCTTCCCGCCATCGCCGCCCTGGCTGCGTACGGGTTCTCCTACCTCCAGAGTCGATTTTCCGGAAGGTTATTGCGGAGAGCTCCCATCCTGCTTCTCGTCCTATCGCTTGGAGCGGGTCTACTGCTCGGCGGCAGGGAGCATTTGCGGACCGTAACACGAAAGAATCGCGACCTGGCTCTGGTCCATTGGGTGGACGAGGTCCTCCCAGCCAAAGCGACGTTGCTCATGTCCGGTGGAACACTCATTTTCGAGGAATACGGAAGGATCCGGGTGCGGGAGACGTTCACCATGTCGGCTGAACAGACCCAGGCCCTTGTGGCTCAGCCCGGCCAGTTTTTTTTTCTTGAAGCTCCGGAGGAGATGAAGGCCCAGTGGGCCGGACTGCAACCGGCGTTGAATTTCGACGCACTCTCGGCGTACCCGGGTCTCACGCCCGTCGAGTGGAATGGGGTATACACGCTATTTCGCGTTGGACCGCCTGATCGAGCGTCCGAGAGATGACCACTTCTTCGCATTCGCCCTTGGTTTCGGTGGTCATGCCGGTATTTAACCGCCTGCCATTTCTGCGAACCGCGATTGAATCTATTCGCGCACAGACCTATACCCGATGGGAGCTGCTTGTCGCCAACGATGGCTCTGACCATACGACCTCAAGGTATCTTGCGGGCCTCGCTGATGAGGATCGACGCATCCAGGTCCTTACTTTGGCGCACTCGGGGAAGCCCTCTATACCGCGTAACGCCGCCCTTCACCGCGCACGCGGCGACTACATAGCTTTTCTCGACTCCGACGACGCCTGGCTCCCGACCAAACTGTTGATCCAGCTGGATGTCCTCCGGGCCAGCCCGAAGACCCGCTGGTCCTACACGGCTGTGGAGCACATCAATGACAACGGTGGGCCTGCGACCCATCGACAAGAGGCATCCTGGCTTCCACTCGAGGGGCATATCCTCGAGTCCCTATTGACCGTGGCCGCCTACGTCGCAACCCCAACCGTCATCGCCGAGAGAAGCCTGATCGAAGAGACTGGTGGATTCGATACCACTCTAAAGTTTGGCGAGGACTACGATCTTTGGATTCGCTTCGCGATCCGAAGTCCCGTCGCTCTCGTCGACCAAAAGCTGACCCGGGTGAGAAGGCACGCCACCAACCACAGCCATGACAGACCGGGCTTCCATCGCGACTGGATCACGCTCTACGAAAAGGCGGAACGGCTTCTTTCAAACCCCCGATTGCAACACCTCTGTCGTACACAACGCCGGCAGCTCGTGGTGGCTCTGGCCGTCCTGCAGGCCAAGGACGGGGACTGGCGGGCTGCCAGCCATACCATCGCTGTCGAATCCGTACACTCATGGGCTTCCACCGGCTTCTGGATCGACGTGGCGAAGGCCGGATTCACACCACTTCGTGCCTTCCTGCGCCAGCTCCACACCACGCAACCCCGTCGGTGACGACTCTTCTGACGAGATCCTAACCGGGCGGCGGAGGGCGCTGCATGAACGCGTGCGACCTGCCTGTCGTAGCGATCACGCAAGAGCAGTGAAGTTCCTGTGGTCGAGCTCATTGGAAACATCCGCACGGTGAAAGGTTTGCGCGTGAAGGCCAAACTCGTCGCCCGAAACTACCCTACTGGCGTGACCATCACCAAAGCACAGATGAACTCCCTCGCCCTTCACCCGCAAGCCTTTCATGCCGAAACGCCCAAGAAGCGAGCCCGCATGGGCTTACTGGCACACATGCTATCGACCTTTTCGGCAAAAAAGGCGCCATCTTGATTCCGGTACAGCAATTGATCACTCGGCCTTTCGCAAACGAAACGCAATGATCATCGGAATACCAAAGTGCTTGCGGTAAATATCCATACGACCATGGCGTTCGTAAGTATCGCGGACGTTGACGTCGAGCGACCCTTCTTCACGAGCGAGGACGTCGAGTCTTAGCTTTTGGAAGAGCGTGTGGAGACTCAAGACACTGCGTGGATGGTTCTTGATCTCGAACGTGGCTCCCCGGTGGGCGAAGGTCGTCCGCATTCCGGCGCGCAGCGCTTCGGGATGAAAATCTGTGAGGATCACCTCGCCTTTCGCGTTGAGTAAACGGACCCATTCGCTCAACTCGTCCTTGATCTCTCGCACGTGCGCCATCATCAGCGTCGACACAATGATGTCGACGCTGCCGTCGCACATGTCGATGGTCGTCCTCGACCGCAAATGCAATTGCGCATCGGGAAAGCGCGCGCGGAGGCGCGCGAGCATCTCCGGCGAGCTATCCACGCCATGGAGATCGCGTGGCTTTCGAGCCAGGAGGTCCCTCCAATGACGACCCGTGCCGCATCCAATGTCGAGGACCACTCGTTGCTCCAACAAGCTTTGCGCCAGCAGCTTGTTGAAGATGCCCTCCTCGATCGCGACAAGGACGTTGTCTTCGGAATCGTACGTCTCGGCCCAGAGGCGATAAGCATCCCGGGGGTGCAACCGCCCCGGTCCATCCCGAGGAAGCACGCGACGAAGGCGCCGCCAAATGGACTTTGCAGCCTTGGAAACGCCGTCCGTGTCATCGTCCGTACGATGCATTTCACTACCCTAGCACGGCCCCTACGTATGCCAAACAAACATCAGCCAGGTTGGACCTCCCGACCCATACGTCACGGGCGTGCCGCGACCTGAAAAAGGAGTGAACGGCGGATGGATCCGACGGCCTTCAGGCCCGGGCCCCGACGAAACATCTCGAAAGTAAGTTCAGGGGCGAGGCCGATGTTTTGGTGATTGAGGTGCCGTCGGCGAGGAAAAGGAGCATACATCCGCTCGATAGCAGAACGTCTCTCTCGGTATCATCTGCCAAGAACAATTCGGGCGCAATAATTTGCGTCGCAACACTCGAACGCCAGAGTAAGCCCAGTGGCAAGCAGCTTGGTTCTTTGGCATTTGTCGGCGCAGCCAACGGGTAAGGTCGCAATCAAGATTCTTAGCGGCGACAAGCCGTCGCTTGCTTACGCATCCCGAACCCGAAAACTGCATTGACGCTGTCGGCGGCTTCGGTCGGGTAGCGAGGCCATTCGACTTTTGCCCCCAGGGATCCGAGCATGCGGCTTTCCCGCACTCGGCTCCTCTGGAGACGGCGAGTCAGGCGACGAGAGCATCGCGTGGATGGGTAAGGTGGGGAGACGGCAGGGGGAAGCGTTCGAGCAAGGCGGTGAATGTGGGCCTGGTTTATGCCCCGCTGACTTCGCTGCGACCGCACCCGAAACCAGTGTCGCTATGCCTTCGTCTCGAAAGCTCGCGAGAACATGCCAATAGTAAAAAGATTGCGCTCCGGACGGAATAGGCGACAACTTCCCTGGCACACGGGCTCGACGAGACGCTCACCGTCATGACTTTGGGACAGCGGGTCGCTCGGTCGCACGCTCTCGGCGAAACCCCATCGAGAATTTGAACGGCCTGCTCCGCTCGAGAAAGCGGCGCGCGAAGCGATGGGACGATGGCACCGTGGTCCTGCGGTGGGCTCTCGTCGGCGTCCTCGGGCCGACTCGCGGCTTCCGCCGCATCAAGCGGCCAAAACGCCATCAACCGACTCGTTGCCCCGGTCAAACGAGCGTAGACGACAAGCGCTTCGCCGCGCAGCCATCAGCTTGCCGCCCTCGAATTCCAGCACGGCGCGACGATGCCTGACGACAGCAAATACGTCTATCGGGGGTCAGTCAGATCTTCGGAGAGCTGGCTGCTCGCGCTCGCGCTGCGTCACGAGCATCCCCGCCCGGCCGATGGCCGCGTTGGCGAACGTTTTTGCGAGCGTCACCGGCCGGCGTGGCCCTTGCCACTCTCGGTGCAGGGCCACGGAGTTGACCATCCAGCGTGTCGCAAACGAATAGAAGCGAGGCGAATACCGACCCTCGACGGATAGATCGCGATCGGTCGTCGCCTCCCAGGCGGAGCGAGCCAAGACCCGGCGTTCGACCGTCTTATAATATCCGGTCCCCCGGATCGGGTAAGCGATGGTTGTGAGGAACACGTCGGGGTTCGCGATTTTCAGGTGCTCGGTCGTAGCTTCGATGTCCGGGAGCGTCTCGCCATCGTAGCCAAGCATGATGAACATGCCGACCTTGATTTTGTGTCGCTGAAGGAGCTTCGCCTTCGCCTGCACATCTTCGATTTTCACGTCGCGCCTCATGGCGTCGAGTACCCGCTGGCTGCCGGATTCGGCGCCGAGCCAAAGGCGGTAGCAGCCGATCTCCGAGAGCTTCTGGACGACTTCCTCGTTCAGGCAGTCAGAGCGCGAGATGCACTCGAAAGGTACCTTGATGCCACGCTCGCCGAGAAGCGTCGCGTATTGCAAAAACCACTTCCGGTGGATCGTGAATACATCGTCGGCGTACCAAACCTGGTCGGGCCGGTATCGCTCTAGGAGCATCTCAAGCTCGGCGACGACGTTTGCCGGGGACCGGCGGCGGTGGCTGTTGCCGTATACAGCGTGGCTGCACCACTGGCAATGAAATGGGCACCCGCGCGCGCAGATGAGCGACACCGACCCCATGCCGTGGTGGGCGCGCCAAACGCGAACGTAACGATCCATATCGATCGCGTCGCGGTCGGGGAACGGCAGCGCATCGAGGTCTTTGATGTACGGCCGCGGTTCATTGCGAACGACGGTCCCGTCGTCGCGACGGAAGATAATCCCGGGAATTGACGACAGGTTCGCGAGCCCATTCGATAGGAGATCCGCCATGGTGTGCTCGCCCTCGCCGACTACGACGACGTCAGCTCCGCGGCCGAGGTACTCCTCGGCGTACATGGCGGGCTCTGGGCCGCCCAGGATGACCTTGGCGCCGACAGTGCGACATGCGGCGATCATCTTGAGAACGTTGAACTTGGTCATCAGGTTCGTGTACAAACCCACAGCTCCCGGCTGTTCTTGCTGAAGGCGCGCCTCAAAAGCGGCAAGCGTTTGAAACGTTGCATCGAACACCCCGACGGCGTGCCCTCGCGCTTTGAGGTAGGCGGAAATGTAGAGGAGCCCGAGCGTCGGGTAGGGCTTCATGACGCGCCGCTCGTGCTCGTCCTCCGCGAGGAAGTAGCCATGAGCCAGAAGCAAGTCCATCCCGCACGACGTTACCACGGGCCGAACGAGGCGAGCGCGCAGGAAGCAAGCCCCATGGCGTTCTAGCGCTATGCTGCGCGCGGAAATGTCCGCACCGCGCCTCCCTGAGGAAGCCGCCCCTTTGCTAGCTCAAGATGGCCTCCCGCAGCGGGAGATGGCCGCTGGAACGGCGCCTCCCTTTCTCGCGCCTCTGCGCAAGGTGGTCGTGCGGGCGCAGAAAGGCCTGCGCCCACCAGACCTACGCGAGGCGTGGCACTATCGAGAACTCTTCTGGGTCCTCGCGACGCGCGACATCAAAATTCGTTACAAGCAGACCGCCTTCGGCATCGCCTGGGCAGTCGTTCAACCTCTTTTTACAATGGTTGTCTTCACGACGATCTGTCGGTTCGGCAGCCTCTCGACGAACGGCCTGCCGCCTGAAGTTTTCTATTTCTGTGGAATGCTGCCATGGTTACTATTCGCCAATTCGCTCGCCAGCGCAGGCAATAGCTTGCTTGCAAACCAAAACTTGATAACCAAGGTCTATTTTCCACGCCTCATTCTTCCAGTGGCGTCGGTAATTACGGCCCTGATCGACTTCGCCATCGCGTTCGTCGTGCTGCTCGCCATCATGCTCCTTTATCGCGTGCCCCCTGCGCCCCAAATTGTCTTGCTTCCTCTATTCATTGCCTTGGCCTTCTTTTCGGCTATTGGTTTCGGGCTCGGCCTCAGCGCGCTCACTGCGCAATTTCGTGACGTGCGCCACGCTTCACCTTTCGTGACGCAGCTTTGGTTTTTCTGTACTCCCGTCCTCTACGCATCCGCGTCGGCTCACGGTTGGAAGGCGACTCTCCTGGCGCTCAATCCGCTGTCGGGCATCGTGGAGGGGGTACGGTGGTGTGTGCTCGGGCGACCCGCCCCCGGCCGTGCACTTTTTGCGTCGATCGTGATTGTCCTCGTTGTTCTCGTCGTCTCCCTATTCTACTTTCGCCGTGTCGAACGGACGCTGGCCGATCGGCTATGACGATAAATCCGGTCGTCGTCCGCGCGTCAGGGTTGGGCAAGAGGTACCGCCTAGGCGGCGCCGAGCGGGGGCTTCATGCGGAAACCCTGCGTGAATCATTCGGTCTTTGGATGAGCCGGCGTCGCCACCCGAACTCTGCGCCGTCCACTGCGGCCACCTTCTGGGCACTTAAAGACGTCAGTTTCGAAGTGCGTGCCGGCGAGGCCGTGGGGCTCATCGGTGCGAACGGCGCAGGGAAATCGACTCTGCTCAAGATCCTTTCCCGCATCACCGAGCCGACTGCAGGGGAGTTCGAAATCCACGGTCGTGTAGGCAGCCTGCTCGACGTCGGTACCGGCTTTCATCCGGAATTGACGGGACGCGAAAACATCTACTTAAATGGAGCGATTCTGGGAATGCATCGGGCAGAAATCGCCCGAAAGTTCGACGCGATCGTGGACTTTGCCGGAACGGAAACGTTCCTCGATACGCCTGTCAAATATTACTCGAGTGGCATGTACATGCGACTGGCGTTCGCCGTCGCGGCCTACCTCGAACAGGATACGTTGATCGTCGACGAGGTTCTCGCCGTCGGAGACGCAGCCTTCCAGAAGAAGTGCCTCGGCAAAATGGGCGACGTGACGAGGCTCGGTCGAACGGTTCTCTTCGTCAGCCACAACTTGGGTGCCATCCGGTCACTCTGCACGAGGGCGATCGTCTTGAGCGGCGGAGGCGTGCAGTTTGATGGCACCGCAGATGGAGCCATCGCTTACTATCTGGCGAGCTCAACGACGGTGGGGCCGAAGGACGGGGAGATGGACTTTGGCGCAGCGGGCCTTGCGTTCGATGATTTCCGGTTACTGGCTGTCCGTTTACGGGACGATGCAGGGCAAATCCGCGCAGTCTTCGAACCGGCCGAGCCCATCCGGATCGAGATCGAGTACGACCTTCTGTCGCCGCTACCCGGAATGCGCGTCATTGTGATGGTCTCCACGCAAGAAGGGGAGCAAGCCTTCCAGTCGACCGACCACGTCGCGCGAGGGGCCGAGCAGCCACCGGGGAGGTACAGGACGACGTGTACGATACCTGGCGAGCTTATGAATCGACGCATGTATCTCGTCGAGATAAGCTTCGACATCCCCGCCGAGCGAACGATTGTCCCCCGCAGGCCTTGTGTCTCCTTCGCAATGTCAGGAGGAGGGAATCATGGATCCATCTACCCCGAGGCGTGGCCGGGGATCGTGTGTCCGAGCCTGAGCTGGGCGACGGAACGGTCATGATGTTCAGGACCCAAGCTTGAGCTACCGTGGCCTTGCTGCCCTCAGCGGATTCTTTCGGAAAATCCGACTTCAAAGCACGGTCCCGATCCGAAGGAGCGCCAGCGGGCGACTCCACGAGTTGTCGAGGAATCCAACTCTGCCGAAGGACCTGGGCGGGGGGGCGGGAGCGCGGTACCGTGCGGCACGCGTGGCCCGAATTCTTTTTGCGCACGCCCACACGTTGAGACGAGACACGAAGCAGTTCGCGATCGGCAAGCCCTACCCGCCACTCGCCACGCTGTTCGCGGCATCGCACCTTCGCGCGCTCGGCCACGAGGTCGCTCTCTACGATCCAATGCTGAAGGACGACACGTCCGACTTTTTCCGCGCGATCGATCGGGAGCGGCCGGGCCTCCTCGTTCTCTACGACGACGCATTCAACTGGTTTACCAAGATGTGCTTGTCGGGGGTGCGTGAGGCGGCCCGCGTCATGATCGGCGAAGCGCGCGCCCGTGGTCTGCCCGTCGTCGTCGCGGGCCACGACGCGGCCGACGACCCAGAAGCGTACCTGCGATTCGGCGCGTCGTTCGTCATCCTCGGCGAAGGCGAAGTGACTCTCGGAGAGCTCGTCGACGGATTCGAGCGGGCCCACGGGGATCTCGAACACCTGCGTGACGCAGCCGTCGAAGGCATACCCGGCCTCGCGCTCCTCCGCCGCGGCCTTCTCCGCCGGAGCGCCCCACGCAAGCTCGTCAAGGACCTCGACACGCTGCCGCTACCCGCGTGGGATCTCGTCGACGTGCCGAGCTATCGCTCGTTCTGGCTCCGCCGGCACGGCTATTTTTCTCTGAATGTGGTGACGACGCGCGGGTGCCCGTACCTCTGCAACTGGTGCTCGAAGCCGGTCTACGGAAACACGTACCACACCCGATCGCCCGAGCAGGTCGTCGCCGAACTCCGCCTTTTGCGGGATCGCTACGCGCCCGACCATCTCTGGTTTTGTGACGACATCCTCGGGCTGAAATCGCGCTGGCTCATGGCCTGGTCGGAAGCGGTCACCCGCGCCGGCCTGGCGACGCCTTTTCTATGCCAGACGCGGGCCGACTTGATGACGGACGAAAACGTCATGGCCCTGGCGCGGGCGGGGGCTCGCGAGGTGTGGATCGGCGCCGAAACGGGTTCCCAGAAAATTTTGGACGCCATGGAAAAGGGGATCTCCGTAGAAGAGACGCGGGCTGCGGTCCGCAGGCTGCGGGAAAACGGTGTGCGGGCCGGGCTCTTTCTCCAGTTCGGCTACGAGGGCGAGGGCTGGGGTGAGGTCCAGGCCACGCGCGAGCTCGTGCGCGAGCTTCTGCCCGACGACATCGGCATCTCCGTCAGCTACCCCTTGCCCGGGACCCGCTATCACGCGAAGGTCGCTGCAGGCCTTGGAGAAAAGCGAAACTGGCAGGAAAGTAACGACCTCGATCCGCTCGTTCCGAACCGCTACTCGAAAGAGTTCTATCGAGCGCTTGCGCGAGTCGTCCACGCGGAACTACGGGCGCTTCGGGGCGCCCGCGCGCTGAAGAGCATCCTCATGCAGCCGCTGTCGGCCAACACGGGGGGCCGGCTTCGTCGTGCGGCCGAAGTGCGCCACGCGGCGCCCTGGTTGGTCGAGCGCCTCCGGCTCGAGGCCGAGCGGCGGAAGCGTTCGCCATCGAGATTGACGGCCGGGTAGGCCGCCGGTACGCTCGAGGTAGTTGGAGAGGCGGATTGTCCACATGAAGCGATACATTGATGCGGTCTGGCTTCTGCTGATCGTCTGCGCGGTCGGGGTTACCGTGGCCTGCAGCTCGTCTTCCGACTCAGGCGACAGCGGCACGCCTGAGACCATGAGCGGCGGCTGAGATCGTTTCGGCCTGGCTTTCTGATTTCTGATTGAGCGCCGCTGAATGAGCGGCGCCGGGCACGGGTGCTCTTACTTTCGTCTGGACGGGAAGCCAGCTCGGCCAGGTGCTGGTGACCGCACTGGCGCGCGTTCGCTTGGCGCGGTGAAGCAGCGCCCGAGCGGCTCTCGTCGTGTCGCTTTCGTCTGGACCGGAAGCCAGCTCGGCCAGATGCTGATACCGCGCTGGCGCGCGTTCACTTAGCGCGGTGAAGCAGCGCCCGAGCGGCTCTCGTCGTGTCGCTTTCGTCTGGACCGGAAGCCAGCTCGGCCAGATGCTGGCTGTCCGCTTGGCTGGCGCCGAGGTCCCCCTCCGCAGCTGACGCTTCGGCTCGGATCTCCAACGCCTGCGGGTCATCGTGAAGAAGGCTGAGCGCCTCGTCCGCCGAGCGCCTCGCGGCAGCATGCTCACCCTGCGCGAGTTCCGCGGCCGCCCGCGCAGTCCATGCGTTGGGCGAGTATGGCTCGAAGGTCAAGATCTCGTGCGCGGACCGTGCCGCGGCGGCCGGTTGGCCGGCCCGAAGCAGGAGGTGTGCGGTGAGAAGGCGCGCGCGGAAGTCGTTCGGCGAAAGGTCGAGCATGCGCTTCAGCGACGCGAGGGCTCGTTCGGTGCCAGCGGGCCCACTTTCCTTGTGCATCGCGCGCTCGGCGTCGCCGAGCTGACGGCTGGCCTTTATGGCACGATCGGCGTCCGTCGCCGCAAGCACGACGAGGCCCATGCCAGCCAAGACCAGGGGGTAGGCCGTGACACGGGACGTCCGCAGTCGCGCGCTCCGTTCGGGGTCCACGACGACGAGGCCTAGCGAGATTCCCCCAAGGGCCAGAGTGCCCGGCATTTCCAGAGGAA
>JBEKFX010000129.1:0-13868 GCA_050013115.1 Polyangiaceae bacterium | reverse complement strand
TCGATCTCTCTCACATCAATCGCCGAGGATTCCTCGACGCGTGCTCCGTCGCCACGAGGCCGCCGATCGTGAGTCATACCGGAGTTCTCGGGGCATTCGTCCACTGGCGCAACATCGACGACCAGCAGCTCCGAGCCATCGCAGACAAAGGTGGTGTCGTGGGGATTGCCTTCTATCCGCGCTACCTCGGCGGCCATGGACTCGATGCCGTCGTCGCACACCTGCGGCACATCTTGAATGTCGTCGGTGAAGACACACCCGCGCTCGGAAGCGACTGGGACGGATTCATCATCCCCACGCGCGAGCTCTCCGATCCGCGCGGCCTTCCGCTGCTGACGGACGCCCTTCTCCGAGAGGGAATGACGGAACGCACGATTTCGAAGATTCTGCGGCGCAATGTGCTGCGCGTTCTGGACGCCTGAGGAAAGGTCCGCGGACCGCCGTCGCTGTCCGTGTTCCTCGCGCGGGTCGGTCCGGGCCGGCGGCTCAAGGTGTTGGACGCATCGTGCTGCGCGGTTTGACCCGCATCGCCCGAAGCGTTCGGAAAAGCTCGACCGTCGCCGCTGTCGATGTCCCTCGCGCCAGGTAGATGGGGTCGGCAGCTTAAGGTAGGTTCAAGTGTGAACAACGGGCCAGGAGGACTCGTCGCCCAATTGGCCGGAGCGGCCGTCGTCACTGCTCTCGGCTCCCTTTTCGCGGGCGGCGACGCCGCGTTGAGCGAGATTGCGGAAGGCCGTATGCAGGCGCTAAGCGCCGATTCGAGCGGGACCGGGGCGGCATTCCGGAGATTCACGAACGACCCGCTTCGCATCCTGTCAAGATGGCTGGTTGGCCGGGTCGTTGCGCTGAGCGTCGCGAGCATTCTCCTAAGCGACGCGGCCCGTCTGTCGGGGCTGAATCAGTTTTCTCTTCCGGCCGCCGTCTTGGGCGCGGTGCTGACATACGGGACATTCACCGAGATCGTGGCGACCTTCGCGCGGCGGCGACCGGAACGCGTGGGTGCACTCGCACTGGCCTTGCTTTGGCCTCTCGAGTGGATCCTCATTCCTCTCGCCGATCCGCTGGCCATCCTTGGTCGTGCGGTTGGACGCCGCGTGCCGAAGGCGCTCACGACGGATGCACGAATCACAGAAACCGAGGTGGAGTGGGCGGTCAGCGAAGGTGAAAAGGCAGGGGCCATTGCGAATGAGCCCGCCGAGATGATTCGTAAAGTCCTCGACTTCAAAGACCTCACGGCGCGGGAAGTCATGATTCCGCGACGCCACATTCTCGGGATCGAGCTCTCGACACCTTTGACCGAGGTCGTCGCGTTCGTGGCGGCCGAGACGCACTCGCGATACCCAGTCTACCGAGTGAACATCGACAACATCGTGGGCCTGTTGTACGCGAAGGACCTTTTCGCCGTGGTCCGTGACGACCGCTTGCAGACGAGTCAGCTTGCGGACGTTCGACGGACCACGATGCTATTTGTCAGCGAGAACCAATCGGCCGCGAAGATCCTTCAGGACATGCGGGCGCGGCGTCTTCATGTCGCCATCGTCAGCGACGAATTCGGTGGCACCGCGGGCATGATCACGCTCGAAGACATCTTGGAGGAAATCGTAGGGGATATCCGCGACGAGCATGATGTCGAGGCGCCGATTCAGAGCCTCGGCGACGGACATCTCGTCGCCGACGGCTCGGTGTCGCTGACGGAATTGTCTCACGCCCTTGGCAAACCATTGCCGGACGACGGGGAGTTTGAATCCCTCGGAGGGCTCATCGTCAGTCGCGCCGGTCAGGTGCCGCAGGTGGGGGCCATCGTCCAGGTGGGCGGGTTAAAGCTCATCGTGCGCGAAGCCGATGCCAAACGGGTGGTGAAGGTCGAGATCGTGGCCGATCGGGTACCCCAGCCGGCGCCCTCCGTGTCGTGACACCGCCGCAGCCGACGGCGATTCGCCTGGTCACGAGCGCCCGCGTGGCCAAGGCGCCGTCCGCCCCATTCGGGCTCTCGGCGTGGTCGCCCGAAGCGAGCGCCCGCGCCGTCCTGCTCGACGCATCCCTTTTCGACCTGACGGATGTGGGCGGCGTTGCAGCCCAGATCCCGCTTGCGACGTCGCTGCCCCGACGAACTCTCGTTGCAGTCCTCGACTTCGCCCAAGGACCTGAGCGATCGTGGCGGCTCCCACTCGCCCCGCGACGCGTTCACGTACCGCTCGCCATCCGCTGCAGCGCTTTGCTCGTGCGCGGTTACGTCGACATCGCAAGCCACCGCGATCTCGGCTGGGCGTGGAGCTCGCGATGCGACCGCGAAGCCTAAGCCGCTCGAGCCGAAGGAACACCCGGGTTGGGTGCGAGCCATTCGCGGGCTCGCGGGTCGCTCAAGCTGAAAAGCCCCTTCCAGTCGCCGCCGAATGGGGCACCACACCCTTTGCCATGCGCTTCGCTGGCCCGCTCCGACCCGGGGGGCGGTGCGGAGGCGGAGTAGGAAGCTAATCGACCTTATTCAGCTGTTCCGAAAGCTTGGCGGCCGTTTCCGCCAGCCCAGGCTTCGACTCGGTGATGACATCGGCGCCTTCGCTGCTCTTCTGCCCCTGGATGTCATCGACGAGCGAGTTCATCGAGCTCACAAGCTGCGCGATTTGCCCTCGGGTTGCGCTGGGACACACCTTCTCGAAGGTGTTCGGAACGATCGTGATGGCGGCACCTTCCTTCGGGATCTTCTCGCTCTGAAGCCGTGGAAGCTTCACGTTGCCTGAGCCGCGGGGGTTCAAGAAGGTCAGGTCGTTTGGAACGCCATTCTTGTCGTCCGGGGCGATGGGCGTGGCCAGCGGAGCGAGGAACGCACCGCTGCCAGGCGTATCCTTATCGACGACGGCCACGTAAGAAATGGGTAACTGCCCCGCGGGTCGGGCTAGCTCTTCGGTAATCGGCTTTTGCAATTTGTTCAGAAGCGTAACGATGAGGTCCTTTCGGTCGTTCAGCGACTGCACGCGCCCGATGAAGTCGAACAGGTTTCTCGTTACGTCGGCGGGAACACCGCTGAACCGACGGCCGAAGAGCTTGTCGCCGGCGAAGTCGACGTTCATCCCGGCCAGTTGCTGTGCGAGGTCAGCTGGAAATTTTCGCTCTCCGATGAGGGCCTTACCGCCCGCCTGAACCTTGTCCTTCAGCTGGTCGAGCGAATCTTTTGCTTTCGTCAGATCGGCAGCCAGGTCGTGCGCATCGCGCACGCCCTGAGCCCGCGCGTTGCTTTGCGACGACGCGTTGCCGCCGACGTACCCAAGCACGAGGAGGACCGCGCCAAAGACAATCCCCGCCATGAGGCCGCGCTTGAAAGCCCCACTGCGTGCTTGATGGACGACGCCTTCGTCCATCTCAATCCGCTGTGGTTGCGCGAGGGCCGGCACGGCCGGACCGCCGGACGGACGGAACGGCTGCGCGACGGCGGCGAGCGGGTTGGCGGGGTCGAGGGCGGGCGGAGGGCGGCCCGACACAGCCGGGCGCGATAGGCCGGGCGGAGAAAGGGACGCAGGCCCGGGCAATGAGGATCCGGTGCGCGGCGCTGGAGGCACCATTGACGGAACCGGAACACTTCCAGTCGTCGCCGGAGGCGGCGCGGCCGCCGCAGGGCCGCCCATTTTCTGCAGCCGGGACTTGAGATCGATCTTCGGCTTCTTGTCTTCGGCCATCGTGAGTCCGTGTGACCTTACGTGTCCCGACGCGCTTATGTCAACGCAACGTCAGCGCAACGGTACCGCTTTTTTTTGTCCCCTCGCGTGTCGCACAATCCGGCTCATTGCGAGGCGGCGCCGGTGGCAGGGCGAGGCGGCGCCCACGGGCGGTTGACCGTATGCCCGGCCCCCCTCATGCTGCGATCACCGGCCCGATGACGCTTCGAATCCTGGTGGTCGATAACTACGACTCTTTTACTTTCAATCTCGTCCAATACCTCGGCGAGCTTGGAGCGGCGGTCGAGGTCCAAAAAAACGATGCCGTCGATGTAGCTTGGATTCGCGCCCACTCGCCCGACGGCGTTCTCATTTCGCCGGGCCCGTGTACGCCCAATGAGGCGGGCGTATCGCTCGGGCTGCTCCATGAGCTCGGGGGGGAGGTTTCGATCCTCGGGGTATGTCTCGGGCATCAGGCGATCGGTCAATCCTATGGTGGACGCGTCGTGCGTGCCGAACGGCTCATGCATGGCAAGACATCGCCGATTCTGCACGACGGACGGGGCATCTTCGAAGGCATTCCGTCGCCATTCGACGCCACCCGATACCACTCCCTGCTCGTCGAGCGGAGCTCTCTGCCGGACTGCCTAGAAATCAGCGCTTGGACAAGAGAGGGCGAGGTGATGGGCCTGCGCCATCGGTCCCATCCAGTCGACGGTGTTCAGTTCCACCCGGAGAGCATACTGACCCATGAAGGAAGACAGCTCATTGCCAATTGGCTGCGGCGAGTCGAAGGTCATGTCGTCGGAGGACATATTTCGTGAGCACCGAATTTCCGAAGTTATTTGCCCGACTGGTCAAGCATGGCGACGCGAACGATGTTCGCGAAGGGTTTGATGCGATTCTCGCGGGCACGTGGACTCCCGTACAAGTGGGCGCCTTTGCAATCGCCCTGCGGGTCATGGGCGAGACCGCCGACATGCTGGCGGCCGCGGCCGAGTCGATGCGAAGCGCGATGGTCCGCGTCAGGCACGAATTTCCGGTGGTACTCGATACCTGCGGCACGGGAGGAGACGGGGCCCATACGCTCAACCTGTCGAGCGGTGCCGCTCTCGCCGTGGCTGCATGCGGTATCCCTGTAGCGAAACACGGCAATCGATCGGCCACGAGCCGGTGTGGCAGCGCCGACGTGTTCGAAGCATTGGGGGTTCCGCTCGATGTTCCGCTCCGTGGCCAGGAAGAGGTGTTCCGCGAAGCCGGCTTTGTTTTCCTGTTTGCGCAAGCACATCATTCGGCCCTCCGTCATGCGGCTCAAGCCCGTTCGGAGCTCGGAACGCGGACGATCTTCAACGCCCTTGGGCCTCTCGCGAATCCTGCCTCGGCGACACACCAGTTGCTCGGCGTGTACGACGACGACCTCCGGAACGTGGCGGCCCGGGCACTCGGCCGTCTCGGGATTCATCGCGCGTGGGTCGTCCGCGGCGAAGACGGGCTCGATGAGGTAAGTCCGTGTGGGACGACGAGGGTGACTGAAGTGACGTCCGGCGGAGGATTTCGAGAATTCGTCGTGACGCCGGAAGACTTCGGGATCCCCAGACTTGCGCACGCCGCTCTTGCGGGCGGCGACCCGTTCGAAAACGCAAAGGCGTTGCGCCTCATTCTCGACGGGCGCGATCACCCCGCACGAGACGGGGTCATCTTGAATGGCGCCGCCGCGCTTTGCGTCGCGACGGGCATCGACTTTCGGACGAGCGCGCTGCGCGTTCGGCAAGCGATTGACGCCGGAGACGCGTCGCGCACCTTGGAATGCTGGAGGGCCGCGGCTCGACGCGCGCGAGGCGAGTGAACGTGCTCGATCGCATTCTCGCCAACAAAAGGAGAGAGATCCAAGTCCTGCGGGCGCGTCCCGCGGCCCTGCCGTCGCCGCGCCAGTCCGTCGACGTCGCCCGTGCCCTGCGTCGCGACAGGGGGATGCCGCTTCGGCTTATTGCGGAGGTGAAGCTTCGCAGTCCAAGCGCCGGTTCGCTGTCGCGCGTCATGTCTCCCGCCGAGCGGGCCTTCGCCTATGCGGAGGCCGGCGCCGCCATGATCTCTGTTCTCTGCGACACCGCGTTCTTCGATGGATCGTGGGACGACCTCGCTCTCGCACGGAGGCAGCTCGGGGGACCGTGGTCGGCTGTTCCGCTGCTCGCCAAGGAGTTCGTGCTGGACGAGCGACAGGTCGAGGAAGCGCGTGCTCGCGGGGCGGATGCCGTGCTGCTCATCGCGAGAATCGTCACGCGAGACCGCCTGGTCGAGCTGACACGTGCGGCGCATGAGATTGGCATCGAGCCGGTCCTCGAGGTGGTCGACGAAGAAGAGCTCGATCGCGCGCTGGCGGCCGGTGCTCGAGTCATCGGCGTCAACGCGCGAGACCTCGACACATTGAAGATGGACGCGGCGCGGGCCGCGCGTGTGATGGATCGCGTACCCCCATCCATCGTCGCCATCCATTTTTCTGGTTTGCGCGAGCCCGCGGATGTTCAGCGCGTGGCTTCTGGCCGGGCCAGTGCAGCGCTGATCGGTGAGGCCCTCATGCGTGACGAAGACCCGCGCCCGCGCCTGCGGGCGATGGTCGCTGCAGCGGAGGCAGCCACGCCGAACGCATCGCCGTGACACGGCTTGGGTTGCCGGAAGGACGACTTTCTTCACCTCCCGCGAGGAGCGCTCTATGCTCAAGCCAGGTGTCGCTGCATCACTGGATGGATGCGTACTTGGATCACTTGCGCGTCGAGCGTGCGCTCGCCGCCAATACGCTCGAGGCGTATGCGCGCGATCTCGGCGCCTTGGCCTGCCGGGTGGGAGCCGATTCGGACCCGAAGGACATCGGTCGAGACGTGATCGCGTCGCTCATGATGGGCAACGTGGAGCGCGGCTTGGGCGCACGGTCGAGTGCTCGTCAGCTATCGGCCTTGCGCGGCTTCTTCCGGTTTCTCATGCGCGAGCACGCCATTTCCGAAGATCCGACCACCTTCATTGACGGCCCTCGCCTTACCCGGGGGCTCCCGCTCACGCTCTCGTTCGAGCAAATCGAGCGACTGCTCGCCGCCCCGGACCGCTCTACGGAGCGCGGCTGCCTCCATGCCGCCATGCTCCACCTCATGTACGCGTCGGGGCTTCGGGTCAGCGAGCTGTGCACGCTCCGACTCGCGGACGTCGATCTGCAGCGGGGCCTTGTCTCGATTCGAGGAAAGGGCGGAAAGCGGCGGCTCGCACCCATGGGCGAAGTCGCGATGGATCACGTGTCGCAGTATCTCGAGCGATTTCGACCACGCAACGTGAAAGGGGGCTTACGATGCGCTGTTCTCTTCATCTCTCCGCGGGGTGGACGGTTCAGTCGCGAGGGTTTCTGGCGGATCGTTCGGCGCTACGCCGTCGTGGCCGGCATCGTGCCCCTTCCTTCGCCCCACAAGCTCCGCCATTCCTTCGCGACGCACATGCTCCGTGGCGGAGCAGACCTCAGGGCCGTGCAAGCCATGTTGGGCCACGCCGACCTCGGAACGACCGAGATTTATACGCACGTGACGACTGACCACGTGCGTGCGGCCCACGCGAAGTCGCATCCGCGAGCCTAGAGCGCCGAGCATTTCCGCCCAGCGCATCGGACCTGACGAAAAGACCCGGCTCTGTCGTAGAAGACCGGCTGTCATAGAAGACCCGGCTCTCGAGCCAAACCCCTGTAGCCATCAATGGCGAAGCCGGACCTCCGGCTTGGCGGCGCCCGCCGTGGCGGACGGTGCTGTGCTAGCGTGGTCAGCGTACGATGCGCGCGCCTTTCGAGCGGATCGACCCGACGGACGCCGAAACCCCTGTCATCGTCGAGGTGCCGCATGCCGGACTCGACCTGGCGGCCCCTTTTCTCGAACCGCTGGCTGCTCCCGCGCGTTCCATCGCTCGAGACGCCGACCTCTACGTCGACGCCTTGTACGGCGATGCGGCGGCGGAAGGTGCAACGGTCCTTGTCGCACGCGCGTCGCGCTACGCCATCGACTTGAACCGATCGGAGGTGGACATCGACGCAGAGGTCGTTGAAGGCGGTCGAGCTGACGTCCGGCTGCACCACGGCCTCGTTTGGCGCACCACAAGCGACGGCGAACGAGCACTGACGCGACGATTGAGCACGGCCGAACTGACGGAACGCCTCGAAACGGTCTGGCGACCGTACCATCAGGAGCTTCGCGGCATCGTCGAGCGAAAGCGCGCCCGCTTCGGGCTCGCTGTCATCCTCGCCGCGCACTCGATGCCCAGCATCGAGCGGCCCGGAAGACAATCGTCGCGGGACTCCGACGACAGCCCGGATCACCGAGCGGACGTCGTGCCGGGGTCGCGCGGGCGAAAAAGCGCAGCCCCTCAATTCATCGATGCGGTCGACGCCCACGCACGGCGGCAGGGCTGGTCCGTCCGCCACGACGAGCCTTATGCGGGCGGTTACACAACCCAATTTTACGGACGCCCAGCAGACGGTGTCCACGCGGTCCAAGTCGAGTTGGCTCGTCGTTTGTACCTCGACGAAGCGACGCTCCGGCCCCTGCCGAGCTTCGACGGCGTCCGGTCTTGGTGCCGCGGTCTCATTGCACTGCTCGGCGCTGTTGCTCGAGACGGGACGTTTAGGACTTGAGCGCGGAGTCAGGCGCGGGGGTGGACGTGGATTCGTGCTCGGAGCCGGGGCTTGACAGAAGGCCGTGCGTCCGTCAGGTTCACGCCCCTCATGGCCAAGAGCGACATCACTGGAAAGCGCAAGCTCAAGGCGCACAACGTGTCTCACTCGAACATCAAAACGAACCGATGGCAGCACGTGAATGTCCAGCGTCGGCGCGTTTGGGTTCCCGAGCTGAAGCGCTTCGTGTCCCTTAATCTGACGACCCGCGACATTCGCAGCATCGATAAGCTTGGGATCACCGAGTACGCGCGCCGGAACGGCGTGGACCTTCGACGTCTTTAGGCAAGTCGCCGCAGGGGAAGAGATTCATCCCCGTGTGAGCGCGCGCGCAGAATCGCCGTAACGGAATACGCCGGCGATCCGCCCTTCGCTCGTCGCAGGCAGCGCTTGGTCGAGCGTCCTCGACTCCTCCAGCATCGCCACGATTCCCTGGAATAATCCTTCCGCCGCGGCGTGGCATCCGACGCCAAGCGCAAAGTCGAATTGACCGTGGTGCCACCTCAGGCCGATGGGGGCTGCCGCCGGGCGCGGTTCACCGGGAGCGATACGCGGTCGGCCACGCATGACGGGCTCCGCAAACCGGGGCGCGATCATCCCGAGCGCGGGGACGGCAAGCCCTTCTTCGTGCACCTCATAGCAGGCGACTGCCATGAGGCCCCTCGCGTCGACGGCCGCGACGATGTGGGTGCGGGAGGCGTCGAGGGCAGCTTCGGGACGCCAGGGCGGGGTCCACATGTCGTGGGAATCGACTGACTCGTCGTCGCAACGCCGGAGCCCTGGTCGTGCGGAGGAAAGATCGTCTTCGGTGAGCAGGCCACCTGCGGCGCGACCGGCGACGGCGAGGAGCTCCGCCCCGATGGCGCCCTCGGTCAAAGCGGGGGCTCCTCGACGTGCGAAATGTTCGAGAACCCCGGCGCGCTCGGGAGACCGAGAGCGTACCCAGGCCCTCGCCGGTCCACTTGCGCGATACAGCGTCGACGAGCCAGCGGACGCCAGCGCAGTCGCAAGCGCCCCCGGCAGCATGGGCACGGCCACGCGTGCGGAATCGGGGATCGGCTCCTGGCTCAAAAATCCGCGTGGACGTTGCACGCCCCGGCCCGGCTGGACGACACGACCATCCAACGCAAAGAGGCCCAGACCAGCGCCCGCGGCCAGCAACTGGACAGGGCCCAAAAGCACGCCCGCCGACTCGGCTGCCGCCATGAGGACCCCCGCCACGACGGCATCGACTGCGTTCCCGCGCTCGAGCACCTCGGTCGCCGCTTCCGCGACATGCGGTTCCGACGCCGAAATAGCCCTAGCCAACGGTTGCTTCTCCGGCCATTCCGGGTTCAGAGCGGATCATTCTTGCTCGTCATCACGCACCACGATCCCACCGCGAGGGCGAACCAACCGCGTCGGTCCCCCCACCGCGCCCAAGCGCGCAACTTGCCTGAGACGCTTGGCCTCGACGAGAGCCGAGTCGGTTTCGATGATCGCGAAGACGTCGCGCCTCGCTCCGACCGCGTTTGCAATTCGATCGAGCGCGGCTGGGCTGAATGATCGGGTCTCACCCAGCGCTCGGAGTCGCAGATACGCGACCGGTCCCGGAGCGACGGGCTCTCGCGCCGGGTCGACGGCGAGTACGACGTCCCAGGACTGAGCCTGCGCGGCCGCGTCGCTCGTCTCCCAAACGCCGCTCGGCTCCCAGACGAAGTGGGTCACGTCGCGGGGAACTCGCGCAACGATCTTCGCGATACGGTCGCGCCAAAGGGACGTGGGCGTGACCTCCGGGGGAGTTCGAAGGACGAAACATCTCGCCTGAAGCGCGTCCATGGCGGCACGAACCGCTTCGAGTTCGAGTTCGCTCGCGGCGCTCGGACGAACGCGCGAGAGGTGTGGTCCGGCCACGATGCTGAAGTCGAAGTGAGGTGGTACCGCTTTGCGCCAGCGTCGCAGGGCGGCGAGCGTTGGAGTCGCAGCCCCCTCGGCTCCGAGGTCAGGCGCCGCGATTCGGACCTCGAGCAAGTCGAAATGCTTTGCGTACGACGCAATCGCGCCACGCAATTCTTTGGCGCCGATGTGCCAGCGGATGCTCATACAGGGCGACCCATCTTGCACGCCTCTCGCGACTTCGCCACTTCAAGCGTCGCGGAAATGGAACCATTGAGTCGGATTCGCGCGCACGAAATGAGCCATGGTGTCGGCCAGCCGTTGCGCGGCAGCATCGAGCTCGTCCGGGGCCGCCGCCCGCGCCACGCGGATGGCGGAGTAAGCTTCGACGGTGTACCGGCGGTGCCCTGTTCGGGCGGCGAAGATTGGGACGATGGGTGCGCCGGTCAGTGCCGCCAGTCGGAGAGGCCCCTCCGGCAAGCGAGCCGGCTCTCCGAACATTCGGACGTCGCGGCCCCTGCGCCCCGGTGGCACACGATCCACTTGGAGAGCCACGACGCCACCCTCGCGAAGGTGACGGGCCAGAGGGAGCACTGCCAGTGGATCGTCGCCGACGTGCGTGACGCTCACACCATCCCCCAGCCTCGCTTGGTCCTGGATGCTCCGGGCCACGGCGTCTCTCTCGGCCGCTTCGACTATCATGACGCGCAATCCCTTGTGACGCCAAACCAAGCGGCCGACGAGGTCCCACCCCGCGGTGTGAGCCGTCGCAAAGACGACGCCTCGTCCATCTGCCAAGGCCGCATCGACGTGTCGTTCGCCCAAGACCAAGGCCCCGGGGGCCCGGCCTCGCGGCGAGTCGCCCGCCAATACCTCGGCGAGGCACGACGCGTACGTGGCGAATGTTCGAGCGACGTCCAGCGAATCGCGCAGGTGGCCGCGGCGCCCCCGAACCCTCCGCAAGTTTCGCAGAATGACGCGACGCGGCTCAGGCGAGAGCGCACAGATCGCCACGCCGATCACCGGCGGAGTATAGCGCGCAAACCACTCGGGCCCGCGCGCCCCGAGGCGGGCCATGCGGCGCCAAAAGGCACCCTCGAGTGAAAACGGGCCGAATGTGCGCTGCGTCCACCCCACGATCAGATGCGAACGACGTCGGGTGCGGACTTCAGCATCTCGTCGAGCCACGCCGAGCCCAACTTTTCTTGCATCGAGTTGGCGCTCAGCCGCTCGCGCAAGTTGCGAAAGTCCACCGCGTCGAGGTCCTGATCTTGGTTGAAACAAGTGAAGACGATGCGTTCTTTGCCCGTCACAGGATCACGAAGCTTTTGAAGGCACTGCGCGCACACCTCCTTCATCATGCATTGCATCGGCGAATTGATGCTGCCGATGGCACGGTGGCGCGGATCGAGAAAGGGTGCGAGAACGCCGTGTCGGGCTTCACGCACCGCGTTCATCATGCCATCGCTGCCGATTGCGATGATGCGCGACACGTCCCTCAACGCAATGGCTGGAGCACCATCGAGGGACCCCGCGGCGTAAGACGTCATGGCTTCAACGATGTTCCCACGAAAGTGCTTGTCTTGGGGTCTACGGGGCTCGATTGGCGTGCCGGCATCGGTGCACCAAATCACCTGGTCGGTCCATTGCTCGACGTCTTCGCGTTTGAACAAATCTTCACCGCGCCGGTACCCGGCAAAATAAAGAACTCTTCCGCCGAGCGCCTTAAACGCGCGTGCGATCGAAAATAACACTGCATTTCCGAGTCCGCCTCCGCAGAGCAAGACCGTTTCCCTCGCGATCTCGGTCGGCTGCCCCGTAGGGCCCATCAGGACGATGGGTTCTCCGGGAGCCAAGGCGGCGCACAGCCGAGAGCTCCCCCCCATTTCGAGTACGATCGTGCCGAGCAAACCACGCTCGACGTCGACCCACGCCCCCGTAAGGGCCAAGCCCTCCATGGCCAGCTTCGCACGCAGGGGTGCCCGCGGCGTTCCGTCCGAGGCAATCCATGGGTGCGTGACAAGTGGGGCAAACGTCTCGAAATTCTGGAGGCGATAGAACTGGCCCGGGCGAAACTTGCGCGCCGCCATGGGTGCGTGCACCACAATTTCGACGATCGTCGGAGTCAACCGATTCACCTCGTGGACGGTCGGCACGAGGTCCTCGTCGAGCCTCTCGAAGAGAGCTCTCAGCGCCGCATCCCTTTCGGGCTGGCCCTTGGAGTCGAGCGTTTCCGTCTCCGGAAAGAGTGCCACAACGCGGGGGTAACCGTCCTTGGCGCTCGCCATGGCTCGAACGACGCTTCCCGCATAGTCCGGATGATTGTCGCCATAGAACGACACGGTGCGACCGTCTTTCAAATAGCTCGTCAGAAACCCGTCGCCTTTGCGGAGCGCTCGCTCGACGTGGACCTCGCCCCGGGCGTCGATGCGCGCCACGTGGGGTCGAAAGTATTGGCGACGATCGTCCAGTTCGAACGTCCCGGGGTATTCCTTTTCGTAAATGACGTTCGGACTCGTACCGGCTGCGACGCAGACGGTTCGAGCCGGCACGTCGATCGTCGAGCCGTCGGCGCGCTTGAAGCGAATCGCCTCGACATACCCGCGCGGGTCGAGGAGCGCTTCGACGGGCGACAGGTGCTCCAAATAGCGAACTCCCTCTTCCAAGCTTTTGGCCACCTCTTCGTGATTCAATCGGTAAGCGGGAGACTCGTCGAGCCCTTTGCGATAGACGAGCGTGACTCCCCCCCAAGAGTCCAAAAGACGTTGCACATCGGGCTCTCGACCTTGGGCGGCCGCACGGAGCTTCTCATTCCGGAGCTCGCGCGCATGCTCCAGATGACGCTGCAGCGTAAGCCATTCCTCCTCGTCGAATCGAGCCCGGAGATTGGCTGCGGTTCCGGTGGTTTCGACGACCAGCTCGTAGCGCTCCAGCTCCTTTTCGATTTGCACTTGGTAATAAGCGAGGAGTTCAGTCGCGGTGTCGATGGCGGTGAGACCGCCGCCGATCACCACAGCCGGTAAACTCACCTGCAAGTTGGCAATGCTCGAGTGCTTGTAAGCCCCCGTCAGCTGCAGAGCCATCAAGAAGTCACTCGCTTTGCGGATGCCGCGCGCCAAGTTGTTCTTCATGTCGATGATCGTCGGCCGCCCCGCGCCAGCTGAGATCGCAACGTGATCGAAGCCGAGTTCCCAGGCGTCGTCGAGCGTGATGGTTCCGCCGAACCGTACGCCCCCGTACATGCGGACGTGGCGATGCCGGGCCAACGTCAACTGCACGATCGTGAGAAAGTTCTTATCCCAGCGCACCGTAATTCCGTATTCGCTCACCCCTCCGAAGCCGAGCAGCTTACGTTCGTCCAACTCGGAATAAAGCGACGAGGCGTCACGGATGGGGGCGGGTGCGACGTCTTCGGTGCCCACGAGCGCGGGGTCAAGCGGCTCGATCTTCAGACCGTCGATGGCGACGACCCCGAAACCTTCGCAGGCGAGGTGATGAACGAGTGTGTATCCTGCCGGGCCGAGCCCGACGACGAGCACATTCTTACCCCGGTACGGTCGCACCGTGGGCCGCTCGATGTTCAAGGGGTTCCAACGGGTGAGAAACTGGTAGATTTCGAGGCCCCACGGCAGTGCGAGCGTCTCGGT
>JBEKFX010000128.1:0-13969 GCA_050013115.1 Polyangiaceae bacterium | reverse complement strand
TTCTTCTTGACCATCTGGCCTTTCATTCTCTTCAGGGCCGGCACAATGGGAGGGGGCGGACGGCGCGCCATTGGCGCGGCCGCCGCCGCGGGCCCCGACGGCGCCTCCGTCCCGGGGCCTGAGGCGCTTTCGACTTTGGGGGCGGGATTGACCGCTGACCGTGGGATGCTTCGCGGAGCCGCTGGCGCGCGCGTGGATGTACCGGCGCGCCCAGCGCTCTGGCCTTTTGCAACGAGGTGGACCGTCTCGTCGGACTCGCCGGCATGGAGGTATCCGCGGACGAGCGCTCCCTCGGCCACCGCGACGTGTGGCGCGCGGACGTCCCCGACGACCCGCGCGCCTTCTTCGAGGTAAACGGACTCTTCGCCAGCGAGATCCCCTTTAACCGCACCGCGGATCTTCACCCGACGACCCTGCACGTTACCGTCGACAATCCCCTGCGCGTCGATGGTCACGTCCCCGTCGATGGCGATGTCACCCTCGACAAAGCCGTGCACTTCGAGGTCGGATTCGCCCGTTACACGGCCGCGCACGCGCGTCGCGCGGCCGATGACCGTGACTGTGATGTCGCGATCGGCCATGGTTCAAACGTCCATGTCGACGTTGCCCTTGAACTGGGCACCGTCGGCAATAGTCACGCGAGCCGCCTTGACGTTGCCGACGACGCGCGCCCCCGACTGCAGGTCGACGCGATCGGACACTGTGACATTGCCGGTCAGGACCCCGGCGACGGTAACTGAGCTCGCCGCGACATCGGCTTCGACGGTTGCGCCATGTTCGACGCTCACCGCCTCTTTGGCGGACAGTTTTCCCCGCACCGTCCCCGCAACGATGACGTCCTCCTCAGTCGAAATCTCGCCTTCAATCGTAATGCCTGCGCCGACAACCGTGCTCGCCATGAATATCTCCGTCTAGCGCCTCGTCGGCGCCCGACCCCTTGCGGGGGGCTGCGCGACACCGCCAAGCTCCGGCGGCAGGTCGAATTCACAATCGAGGCGGCCCGAAAAGCGTGCCCCATCGTCGATGACGAAGGCAGAGCCACGAAGATTCCCACGGACGCGGGCACTCGATGCGAGCCGTACTTGCCCGCTCGAAGTGACGTCCGCCTCAAGCGATCCGGCGATGATTACCGCGTGGGCCTCGATCGACTGGCTCGACAACGTTCCACCTTCGGCAACGGTAAGCTGTCCCCGAAGCGCGATGTCGCCCTCCACGTGCCCTTCCACGACGAGATCTCCTTCGCCGTGAATGCGTCCCCGCACCCGCGCGCCGCTGCCGATGCGCGCCTCGCCACCGCTTCGATTCGTCGTGCGTGCTTGCGCCATGCGTTGGCGCGCGAACCTAGTACATGGTTTGGGTTGTGTCACCCCTTGGGAGCGAAAGCGCGCCGCATCATCGAACACTCGACACCGGGACGAGGGCGTGACTTACATGAGGGAGGCTCGCACCGAGCGACCGGGCAACGGATCGGTCCTCCCGAGCCGGGCCCTCACCCATGAAGCCCCACGCCACCACCACTCGACTGCGGCTGTGGTACCTGCTTCTCTTCGCACCGTTCATCGGCTTGCTCTGGGTCCCATTCTATAACTCGGCCGAACCGCGGCTCGGCGAGATTCCGTTTTTTTACTGGTACCAATTTGCGTGGGTCGCCATCAGCGCGGCGGTGACGGCGATCGTGTATTTCGCAACGCTCGGTCGAGGACCATGAACCAACCCAACGGCGCCGCGCTTGCCGTCTTCACGGTTCTCTTCCTCCTCGTGACGGTCGTCGGATTCGTCGCCGGGCGGTGGAGGCAAGGAGACCTCGATCAGCTGCACGAGTGGGGCCTCGCCGGACGACGGTTCGGGACCGTCGTCACCTGGTTTCTTTTGGGCGGCGACCTCTACACGGCATACACGTTCATGGCCGTGCCGGCCCTTGTGTTTGGTGCCGGCGCGATCGGCTTCTTTGCGCTGCCGTACACGGTGATCACCTATCCGTTCGTCTTCGTTGTCATCCCGCGCCTCTGGAGCGTGTCGCACAAGCACGGATACATCACCGCCGCCGACTTCGTGCGCGCTCGCTTCGGCAGCGCGACCTTGGCCCTGGCGATCGCGATGACGGGAATTGTCGCGACGATGCCATACATCGCGCTTCAGCTCGTCGGAATCCAGGTGGTGCTTGGAGCCATGGGTCTTCAAGGCCAAGGGGCAATGACTGACCTTCCGCTCTTCATCGCGTTCATCATCTTGGCCGCGTACACCTACCAGAGCGGTCTCCGGGCTCCGGCGCTCATCGCGGTAGTGAAGGACGCGATCATTTACGTGACGGTGCTCGCCGCGGTCATCGAAATTCCCTCGCAGCTCGGGGGCTACGGACGGATATTCGGCGCCGTTCCCGCAAAAAAGTTGATCCTCGTGCCACCGGGGCCCCACGACTTCGGCCAATACAGCGCCTACGCGTCGCTCGCATTCGGATCGGCACTCGCCCTCTTTCTGTACCCGCACTCCATGACGGGGGTGCTGAGCTCGAGCGGAAGGAACGTCATCCGGCGCAATGCCGCGCTTCTGCCCGCGTACTCGTTCTTGCTAGCGCTCATCGCGACGCTCGGATACATGGCGCTCGCTGCCGGAGTCGACAAGGACCCTGCATACGCGGCTGGTTTTGCACACTACGGGCCGAATTTCGCAGTGCCTGCGCTCTTTCTGCGTGCGTTCCCGGCATGGTTTGCGGGGTTCGCTTTTGCCGCCATCGCCATCGGAGCGCTCGTCCCGGCCGCGATCATGTCGATCGCCGCCGCGAACCTGTTTACACGCAACGTTTACCGAGAATACGTGCGGAACTGTTCCGGTAAGGAGGAAGCCAACGTCGCCAAAGTCGTCTCCCTCGTCGTCAAATTCGGTGCCCTCGCGTTCATCGTTCTTGCGCCACAGAGCTACGCGATCCAGCTGCAGTTACTCGGCGGCGTTTGGATACTCCAAACGCTGCCTTCCATCGTCATCGGGCTTTACACCTCCTGGCTTCACCGCTGGGCGCTCTTGCTCGGATGGGCGATCGGAATGGGCATCGGGACATGGATGACGTACACGCTGCACTTCGCGACAACGGTTTACCCCCTCCACGTGGGACCCTGGACGATTGCGGGGTATGCAGCGCTTTGGGGGCTGCTCGTGAACCTCGCCGTGGCTGTCGTCGGAACGGCCGGTCTGAGATGGGCGCGGGTTCCGCATGGACAGGACTTGACGCGCCCCGAAGACTACGGCGGCCCATGAGGCACAGCCGAAGCCAAGGCGCTCGAACAAGCTGACACGCCCTGATGAAATGCGCCGAACTGACGAGAAAAATGCACCAACGGGCGACCGGGCGTGACGCACGCCTCGAGAACCTCGCCGATGACGATCGTATGGTCACCCGCATCGTGAACGGCGTGACGTCGACAGACGATGTGCGCCAGGGCGTCACGAATGAGAGGCACGCCCGACAGCCCTTCTCGTGCCATCGGGATCCCGGCGAACCGATCGACGCCCGACCGCGCGAATTGCGTCGCAATCCAGGCCTGTTGTTCTGCGAGCACGCTCACGCCGAAGCATTCCGCGGCCACGAATGCGCCGTGGGCGCTGGCGATCTTGTTGACGCAGACGAGGATCAGCGGGGGCGCGAGCGATACGGACGAAAATCCGGTGGCTGTAAAACCGCTGAGACCGGCCGCTTGGCGGACGGCCACGATGGTGACCCCGCTCGCAAATTGACTAAGCGCCTCGCGAAAGCCTGCGCTCGAAATAGGCTGCTGCATCGACGAGTACTCCCTTTTGGGCGGTCGCGTGAACGACAGACGGGGTGGACGAGCGGGCGCCAAGTCAGCCCGGTGACACAACCCCGCCTTTAGATCATGCCGCTAGATCATGCCGCGCGCTCCGGCTACCGCACGAATCTCCGCCTGCCGACGGGCGAGTTCATCGAAATCCTTGACCGGGAGGAATCGTGACACCGAGCCCTCCCGAGGAACCCGCACGTAAGCCGCATCCGTCTCGGCGGTGATCTCCTGGAGGAGTCGCTCGAATTGCACCGCCATTCGGTTGCCCACAGTCTTTTCGACTTCGAACCAGTGACAATGGACCCTCGCGCGCGCAAGCATGGCCGCGTCCACCAGGAACGTGTTCGTATTGAATACGCGCACAGCCTCCGCGTCAAAGCCAGACGGAAGCCGAAACTCCTCGAGGACCTGCAAGCGGCGCACTTTGCGTTCCATCGCGTCCTTCGCGTCGGCCCAAACCGGAATGCCTCCTCGATCGCCGCCCGTCTTCGGAGCCACCTCCACGACGACAGTCTTTCTGAGTTCGATGAACTGTCCGAGCAATGCCTCGTCGATGGTGGCCCCCAGATTATCGAGGTTTGCGATCCATACTGCTCGGCCCCCACGACGCAGGAACGTCTCGAGCAGACCGGACCGACGCAGAGCGTCGGGGAGATCGCCGTGCCCTGGCGCATACGTACTGGGATTGCCGTCGTCATCCCGAAAAAGCCGGCCTTCGCGCGTGAGTCGAAGACTGAGATCCTGGGTAAAAGTAGCGACGTGAGGGCCGGCGCCCCTGCTCGCGAGTGCCTCGCGGATCGGGCCGTCGGTCGCTTCGCTGGTCATCAGCCAAAGCGAAACAGGCGCTCCTGCTCGCTTCGACTGGCTTGCATTCTCGGAGAGGCGGAGGTCGAGAAAGGTGCGCCCGTCCAAGGCCTCCACCAAGGCCTTCACCACGCCGCCCATTCGCGTGGCCATGCCGCCCGCCATCACGCAGAACGCGAGCTGACCGCGTCGGATGGCCTCCCTTCCGATTGAGGCGAGGCGATCGTGCTGTGGTGTGCCCGGCACCGGTGCGTCGTGCACATCGTCGACTCGAGGACCCTCGACGGGACCCTCGATCCGGTTGCGCTCTTGCCGGTCGAGCGTTTGCTCTCCACGCGCCCGAGCAAAAAGAGGACCGGCAAGCCGCAGCAGTCGCTCGCTGTCGAAGCCTGCCCTTTCGAGGCGGGCCGCGAGAGTGGGTGGCAGGCACGATAGTTCCGAGCGAAGGTCGGATTCGGTCATGGTGGACGATCCTTGGTCAAGAGATGGTAGAATGAATGTTGGCTGCTGAAGGATCGGAACGTTTGGGGACGTCATGAAGGGAGCGCTCGTGACAGGCCTCTTGCTGGCAGCAGCGGCCACGTGCTTCGTGGCGGGCTGCGTCGTGGAGGCCGGTTCAGCTAGCGCAGGCGTCGGCATCGCCGTGACCGGACCACCGCCCGAACCCGTGCAAGAGGTGCGCCGCCCACCCCCACCCAACGTGCAGGTGGTTTGGATTCCTGGCTATTGGCACTGGACTGGGATGCAATACACGTGGATTCCTGGCCACTGGGAGCAGGCGCCGCCCGGTGCGAGCTGGCGAGCGCCTCACTATTCGATTCGGGACGGAACGTACTTCTACGAACCGGGCGCATGGGCCCCGCGCTGAAGCATGGCCTTCTTGTCACGACATTGGACCGCCCCGCCTTTGCCCGATCCGTACCGTCTGATCGGACGCGCAAACGTCCCCTGGTTCGGACCCACGTGCCCGGCGTTTCGTGGCCCGTTCGCCTTGACGGCGCTCGCAACTGCGCTCGCCGTCCTCCTACAAGGGAGCGCGCCGGCATCTGCGGGTAATCATCGACCAATCCTTCACGAGCCGATCCCGCCGGATCCAAGCGAAGATCTCTCCATGGAAGTCACCCTCGAAGGGGATGTGCCGCCGATGATCCGAACGGCGCACGGCGAACTCGGGGCGCCAGATCCAGAGACTCCGATCTCATCGTCGGAACCCGGGTATGCAACGAGCGGTTCCGATCACTTTAATCCGGATCGCGATACGCGCCGGCCGAGGGTCAACGAGTATAGCGACCCGTTCACGCCTTCGACTGCACCCTTTAAGCGACTCTCCGCTTTCGACGCGATCCGCGAGGACGAATCGCTTGATGTGCGGGACCAACGCGAGGTCCCCATCACAATCGGCGGCAGCCCGTCGCCAGACGATGCCGTCTTCTACGCCAACATCGTCGTCGATCTCGCCGTCGGCGCTCGCGTTCGAATTCCCAGCGTCGGTTCCGGCACACGAGTCGTGCGCGCTCGTCTTGGCGTCGGGGCGAGGGATCTTCCTTTTCGCATGTTCCGAGACGGCGCGGACAACTGGTTCCTGCAGTCGATCGGACTCGAAGCTCCCGTCCGGGCGCGACTCATTTTGGTGCTTGCGATTGCACGGGCCGCCTTTGGCGGGGCATTCGCAGACCGTTCATGGGCGGATCTTCCGCCCACTTTGCCGCTCCCTGAAAGGCTCGCCCGCGACGCAGCCGTCGTCCGCGAAGCGATTGGAGTCAACCGCTCGATGCGCCCGCGCGATGTCGTCGCCACTCTCGTGCAATATTTTCGCACATTCGACGAATCGGGCGAGCCGCTCCCAGAAAGGGGAAGTGTTTATCTGGATCTCGCGCTTTCGAAGAGAGGCGTGTGCCGGCACAGAGCGTTCGCTTTTCTCGTCACGGCCGAGAGCCTCGGAATACCGACTCGTTTGGTTACAAACGAAGCCCACGCATGGGTGGAGGTCCACGACGGAACGCTTTGGCGCCGGGTCGACCTCGGAGGCGCCGGACAGCTCGAGACGCACTCGGAGTCGGACGCGGGCCGCGCCACCTACGAACCTCCGCCCGACCCGTTTCGTTGGCCACCCGGTTCGAAGCGGGGTAGCGACATGCTCGCAGACGCCCGGGCCCTTGCCGTGGATGCCGCCGGACACGATCCTGACCAAGCATTCGGAGCTTCCGTGGCGAGGCACGCGGAGACCCGCACGGCTGACTCTCGGGCGAATGCACCGCCGACGAGCAGTTCGGGTGTCGGCGAAGGGGCCGGCACTTTGCTTGCTCTCGAGGTCATCGACTCAACGGCGCACCGAGGTTTTCCGCTGCGGGTCCGCGGAAGGGCGTCCGCCGGCGGTGACCCTTGCGCCCACGTCAGCGTAGAGGTCGTCCTTCGCGAGCCCAAGACGACGCGAGAGTTCCTTCTGGGGACGCTCGCGACCGACGATCGCGGCGCGTTTGCCGGAAATCTGGTCGTTGGCGGACTCACCTCGCTGGGCGACTACGACATCGCTGTTCGCACACCGGGCGACACACGCTGCGCGCCGGGCGAGAACTAATCCTTCGTGTGCCGTGGTCGCGGTCCGTACGCCTGGCAAGACGCGCTGCGCGGAGCGTGAACTCACTCCTCATATGCCATAATCGGTGGCGAGAAAGATCGTTGCACGTGCCCCGCTCTTTTCACCGCTTCAGCGGCACATCGACGTACCTCACGAACGAGCCGCTGGAAGCTGCAGTCGATTGCGCGCTCGTGCTCGATCGACCTTTGCTTGTCAAAGGCGAACCGGGGACCGGCAAGACGCAGCTCGCGCAGGCGATCGCGGAGAGCTTGGCGCTCGAATGGATTCGCTGGCCGATAAAATCCGTGACGCGAGCGCAAGACGGACTCAATGCGTGCGAGACGGCCGAACGGCCCCACGAAGCGCACTTCTGCAGAGCCAACGCCGAGGAAATTCACGGCCAGGCAAAAGTCGGGCCCCTGGGACGCGCGTTTGCATCCCCGCGACGTGCCGTTCTGCTCATTGACGAGATCGATAAGGCTGATTCGGCATTTCCCGACGATCTTCTCCGAGAGATCGATCGCATGCGCTTTGTCGTGTCGGAGACCGGCACAGAAGTGATCGCCACCGAGAAGCCGGTAGTCGTCATCACGTCGAATGACGAAAAGGAACTGTCTGACGCATTTTTGAGACGATGCGTATTTCACTTCCTCGCGTTCCCCGACCCCGAGCACATGAAACGAATCGTGCGCGTGCACCATCCACACGTCGAGGATGCGCTGGTCGATCAAGCGGTGACTGTCTTTTACGAACTACGCGCTGTCCCACGACTGCGAAAGCGACCGTCAACCAGTGAGCTGATCGATTGGATCACGGTGCTACTGCATGCCGGAGTTGGTCGCGATCGCTTGGTTCGAGAGACTCCGTTTCTCGGCGTTCTTCTGAAGAATGCGCACGACATCGACCTCGTCCACGGTCAGTCATCACGCCCGGGAGCACGCAGGTAAAGGTCAGCGGGTAACAGGAAGCCGCTTCTTGCCACCTGTTCCTCCAGACCTGTCGATGAGCGGGCCGGCGTCATCTTCGTTTCGGGCCTCCTCGCAACGGTCGACGACCCGCTCCGCGACGGCCGAAAAAGCGCGGGACGCCTCGCTCTCCGGGGCCGCCTTCACGACCGGCGTTCCCTTGTCTCCCCATTCGCGGACACCGGTTTCGAGCGGCACCTGACCAAGCAGGGGGGCCCCAGCGTATTCGGCCACGGCCTGTCCGCCTCCCCGGCCGAACAACTCGTGGCGCGCCCCTGCGGAGTCGATGAACCAGCTCATGTTTTCCACAACCCCGAGGATCGGGATGCCCACCTTCTTGCACATTGAAACGGATTTGTAGACGTCATCTGTTGCGACGGCTTGAGGCGTCGTGACGATCAGCGCTCCCGTCGACTTCACTCTCTGGGCGAGCGACAGTGCGACATCCCCGGTTCCTGGCGGCAGGTCCATCAGCAGAAAATCGAGGTCGCCCCAGTGAACATCCTTCATGAACTGCTGGAGGGCCCCATGGAGCATCGGGCCACGCCAGATGACGGCTTCTTTCGGATTCTCGAGCAAGAAGCCGATCGACATGAGCTTGACCCCGAATCGGGCAAGCGGCTCGATTAAGCGACCGTCCATCGAAACGGGGCGCCCCGCAATCCCGAGCATCGTCGGAATCGACGGCCCGTAGATGTCTGCGTCGAGCAAACCGACGCGGTAGCCCGTGTGCGAAAGGGCGAGGGCGACATTCGTGGCGACCGAGCTCTTGCCCACGCCCCCTTTGCCGCTCATGACGAGGACGATGCAGTTGACGGTCGGAAGCGGATCGTCGGGAGCTGGCGCGCGGGCGCGGAGTGCGCGCGGCGTGCCCGCAGGCGAGTCGTCGGCGGGACCCATGATGGCTTCACGTAGGTCGGACCGCCATCCCCGTCAACCAGTGAGACGGTGAGAGCTCGCGCCGGGCGCGGAATTGAGGCCGAAACGAATGGGCCGGTGCGCGACACGGCGACGTTGAGTTCAATCATCGTTCTCACCGCATCCCACCCCTGACGCGCCCCTGGGGGCCCTCCGGCCGCAACCGCGCGGGCCGCCGAGGCGGATTGGATCCAGCCTTGGTGAGCGAGAGTCGCGGGCGCGACGTCAAATGGCCGAGGCCTCAGCCGGCTCGGGCGCCGGTCAAATGGCCATCGGCTGTCACCGCCTGCGACAGAGGCTCCGGAATCACCAGCTTCACAGGTAGCCAGGAGCCGAGCCGTACCATCGTCGTTCAGTGCCTTTGACGGCGGACCTCGAAGCGTACGCCGTCGAAGCCCACGAGGTCGAGGTCGATGAGGAGGAGAGCCGGGCGCTCGTCCGCGACCGAGCGCGGTCGCGGGCCTCGAGCAGGTCTTCGACGGGGACCGAAGCGGCCTCAAAGAGCGAAAGACCCTGGAAGCCTTCGATTTCGATTTCCAGAAAACGCTCGACAAGAGCGCCGTCGTCGACGTGAACCGCTCTAGCCGTCATGGACGAGGAGCAACTTGCGCTCCGTCATCTCCTCGATGGCGTAGCGAACGCCCTCCCGACCCATGCCGGAGTCCCGAGTGCCTCCGTAGGGCATCGCGTCGATTCGCAGCGTGGGGGTGTCATTGACGACCAAAGCTCCGACCTGCAGCCGCCCAAAAGCTTGCGCAATGCGCGCACGTGAATCGGTAAAAACGCCGGCTTGGAGTCCGTAGCGCGTGCGGTCCGCCATCGCCAAGGCCTCGTCCCAGGTGTCGTATCGATGAACCGTCAGGACCGGACCAAATACCTCTTCGTCGACGACCATGAGCCCACGGCCATCGCCATCGAGCTCGAGCACAGTTGGCCAAAAGCGATTGCCTTCGCGACGGCCGCCGCACAGGACACGGGCGCCAGCGCGTTGGGCTTCGGATACCCAAGCCTCGACGCGTCGCGCACTGGCCTCATCTATCATCGGTCCGCACAACGCGGTCGAATCGAGCGGCGACTTCGGCTCGATCACGCGGGCACGATTGACCACGGAGGCAATGAACGGTTCGGCGACCGCACGGTCGACGTAAAGCCTTTGGACTTTGATGCAAACCTGTCCCGCATACCCGAATGCACCAGCAACCACACGGTCGAGCGCACGGTCGAGCGGCCCATCGCGGTGGACGATTACCGCGGCATTGCCGCCGAGTTCAAGCAGAATTCGTTTTTTTCCTGCGATGGATTTGAGGTGCCATCCGACACGAGCGCTGCCGGTAAATGACAGTGTGGCGAACCCGTCGTCGCGCACCAGTCTCTCTGCGACGGCCGTCTCGCACGGGAGAATCTGCACGGCGTCCTGAGGAGCCCCAGATCGGCGAATGCACTCCGCCACGAGCAGCGACGTAAGCGGAGCCTGCGGCGGCGGCTTAACTACGATAGAGCAGCCGCAAGCAAGGCAAGGCGCAATCTTGTGTGCAAGCAGATTGAGTGGGAAATTGAATGGCGAGAGTGCGATGACGGGCCCCGCCGGCACGCGAACCCAACTTCCCGCGATTCCACGCGCCCCGCGCGTTACGTCCAGCGGGATGACTTCGCCGCCGACACGCACGGCCTCTTCTGCGCCAAGCTCGAATGTCGCGATCGCCCGCTCTACTTCAGCTTGTGCCATCGAGATCGGCTTGCCCGCTTCGCGGGCGATAAGGTCCGCAAAGACGTCAGCCCGCTCTGCGACCGCGGCCGCGATTCGCGCAAGAAGACGCTTTCGCTCGTAGCTCGTCCAGTTCTGCAAGAGTTCGAACGCATGCCGGCTTGCAGCGACAGCCTCCCCGGCCACGCTACTGTCCGCAAGGACGATGCGGCCAAGCTCAGCATTGGACCATGGATCGCGCACGCTTTCGATGGCGCCGTCCGTGATGCATCGGGACGCAGCGTAGAGGGCACCATCGGGAGCGACGTTAGCCATCGGGCACAAATTACTCTTGGCGCGTCCGCCGTCACAGTCTCCGGTCCGTCCACTGCCTTGGCCGGGCTGTCTCGTTCCGGCCCCGCTCTCCCGTCCCGGCCCCGCTGTGTCGATCTGATCGAGGTTTCGGCCGTCGAAACGCATCCTGGACTAACGCGGAAAGGCCGCAGCGTTGCCGCCGTCAACCGTAAGGACGCACCCGGTTGTCGACCGGGCGGTAGCTAAATAGACGAACGCATCCGCCACGTCCTCGACGGGCACTTCGCGCGATAGCAGATTGGCGCGAAAATAGTCGTCCACAGTTAGCCCGCGAGCCTGCGCGCGGGCCTCTAGAACGCCGCCTGCGAAAAGGCCTGTTCGAATACGATCGGCATTCACGGCATTCGAACGAATTCCGCGTGCACCGAGGTCGACGGCGTACTGCCGCATAAGCGCCAGAAGGGCCGTCTTAGCAACCGCGTACGGACCGAAACCTGGGCCCGGATTGAAAGCGCTCTTGCTGACATTGAAGAGCAGACAACCTCCACGGCCCTGCATTGTAAAAATTTCGACGGCGACCCGCGCAACCGATGCATGCGATAGGCAATTGAGTTCGAGCGAATCGCGAAGTGCGGCCTCCCCGGCTCGAGTCTCGAGCCGGCCCAGGGGCGCGGTGCCCGCGTTCGACACGACGATATCGATGCCGCCCCATGCGCGCGAGATCCCAGCGAAAGCTTCTTCGATGGCCCCCGTGTCTCGTACATCGGCCGCAATCGCAAGAACCCGATCCGCACGCCCTGCGCGAAGGAGTTGGGCCGCCGCTTCGAGTGACTCACTATCGCGATCAACCATCGCCACATGGGCACCGGCGGCCAGCAAGCGAGCTACGCTCGCGCGACCGATTCCACTGGCTGCGCCGGTTACAGCAGCAATGCTTCCCGACATCGGCAGCAAGGTCGATGGTCTAAGCTTTGCTTGTTCGAGACTCCAGTATTCCACGTCGAACAGGTCCGATCGCGAGCACGGCTCGTAGGCGCCTACGTCGGCAGCCGCTTGCATGACAGCCGCGGTATGCTCGTAGATATCGAGTGCGACGTCGGCATCCCGCGCGCTGCCCGCTACTCCACAGGCCCCAAGGCCGGGCAACAGCACGACGCGCGGCCACGGGTCGAGTTTCTTCTTGTTGACTCCTTTGGCGCGACACATCTCTTCAAAGTACGAATCGTACGATTGCGCATAGGCGAGAACGGCCGCCTCGAGTTGCGCAGCGAACGCAACCCCGTCCCCGTAATCTGGGCGCTGGACGAGGAGAGCGGTGGGCTTCGTGCGCAGGACGTGGTCCGGCGTCATGCAACCCTTCCCGACGAGCTCCGCGGCGTCCGGGCGCGCCAGAAAAGCGAGCATCGCGTCTGTGGATCGAGTCCGCACAATGGGCCCTCGCTCCGGCGCGTCCCCTACGAGCTTTGCGAATGCGCCGCGCAGGCGGGGCATTACGGCGCTGTCGTTCAGCCTTTGACCTGGCACGAAAGCCGCGGAGCCGCGGCGCCGTTCTGAAGTGTAGTGCTCCGCACGTGAGACGGCATCAATCGTCCGCTCATAGCTCTCCCGTGCCGTATCGCCCCAGGTGAACAAACCGTGTTTCTCGAGGATCATCAAGACGGGCATTCCCGCCACTGCGACCCTTTCATATTCGGCAATGCACCGCCTGGCCAGCTCGAAGCCCGGCATGACATAAGCCACCCACACCAGGCCAGGCCCGAAGAGGCCTGTGCAGATTCGTTTGCCGTCCGGTTGATTCGCCAGAGCCAAGATGGCGTCAGCGTGCGTGTGGTCGATGAAACGCCCCGGCAGAAACGCATGAAGGAGCGTTTCAACGCTCGGGGTCGGAGCTGCCGCATCGAGGAGGTTGCTGCGTAGCTCGTTCACCATGACTTCGTCGCTCATTGCATCCAACCGTCGAAGCTCGCGCAGCGGGGCAAGGCGCACCGCCGGATGACCCTGGGGCTCGATCGTGGCGAGGTCCCACCCAGAGCCCTTGACGTGCAGTACCTCGATCGAATCACCGAATAAGTTGGTCGCGATTGTCTTGACAGAGGTATTGCCGCCCCCATGCAGCACGAGGGAGGGTTCGCTGCCGATCAGACGGGCAGAGTACGTGCGAAGTGCAAGACGCTCAGATACGCGTGGAGGACGCGCCTCAACCCAGCGATCCGCAACGGCAGTGTCATACCGGCTCTGCATCCTGGCAACTTACCATCGGGGAATGAGACGCCATGGACGATGAAGCGGCGATGCGCGCGTTCAAGCCTGAGCGTCGTCGAAGCGTGCGCGACAACCAGGTGGTCGAGGCGACGCGACGCCCCTCGCGGCTCAAGTAGCCCCGGGAACCGTGCGAGACAAGTCACGCACATACGTCGACGGGACTGGGATTTCTCTGTTTTACGAATGCGACCCGCCCTCGCGGATGGTTCGTCGTGTGGGCAATTCTCAGCAATTTTTTTCGACGCATGCGCCAAATGCTTGACAAAGATGAACTCCCGCCTTGGCGTTGGCAGGGTTCGATCTGCGCCTTGCTTTGCGCGGCTGCGCCGATGTTGGGCCACGTCACGAACTTTGCGCGCCACCAACGGATCCGGATGCAGAGCACCGCCGCCGACGCTTTGCTTGACAAGAAAACTCGTAGCTGCAGCGTGCCCCTCTGGGCGGCGAGGCGTTGACAGCAGGCACTACCCACAGTAACTCGTTGTCAGGAGAGTCCCAGGCGCGTAGCTCAGTGGTAGAGCACTACCTTGACACGGTAGGGGTCGTTGGTTCAATCCCAATCGCGCCTACAAGAAAAGCAAGTGATTCCAATCACTTTCGCGAGCCGGTCAGCCGGCTCCCTTGTGCTGTCCACCGATGCTGTCCACCG
>JBEKFX010000127.1:0-15690 GCA_050013115.1 Polyangiaceae bacterium | reverse complement strand
TCCGGCCGTCGCCACGACACCCCACGTCAACGGCCTCGCCTCCGCGCATCCCAAGACCCTCCCCGCCCCAGAAGAAACGGCCGTCGCCACGACACCCCACGTCAACGGCCTCGCCTCCGCGCGTCCCAAGACCCTCCCCGCGCCGGAAGAAGCGGCCGTCGCCACGACACCGGCAGCGGTCACCCAGATGCCGCCCAGGGCGATCCCAGCGAGCGAAGACCGCGCGGCCGGTGCTCCACATGCAGGCACCCCAGGCAAAGCCTCAGCCTTAACGGACGAGCGCGACAACGACGAGGCCGTCCCGCTGCGCGCCCATCGACACGGCGAGGTCGACGACGCCGATGTACCGGCGGCGGTCGGCGATGCCAACTCACCGTTCCCGTCGGCGCCGCCTTGGGCGCGGGAAATCGAAGACAGCAGCTCCCCACCGCCATTCGACGAAGAGATATCGATTCCCGGCGTACCGCACGTCGTCAGTCGGGCCGTGAAGGTCGCCTTCACGGCGAGCATCGCCGTCGCGGGGCTCATCGGCATCACGGGCGGGATGCGGGCGCTCAGTGTCCGGGCGGAGCGGCGGGCCGAGGAAGCCACACGGCGCGCGGCCATGACCGCCGTCGCTGCGCCAGCCGAAGTCGGCGCGAGCTCGATGCCGGTTCTCCCGCCGCCCCCCGTCATCGAAATTCCCTCCACTCAAACGGTGGCCCCCCCGATCGCGGAACCGGGCACGTCCGCCGCGGAGGCGGCGGGGCCCACACGGACCGTCATGCCGCCGAAGGGCGAGTGGCCTGTCGACATCGTACGCCCCAGCGGCCGATCCACGCTCGTCACCGCAGCCGAGCAGGCTCTGCTGCACGGCGCAACCGATCGCGCGCTCGTGCTGGCCAACCAGGCGGTGACTACGGAGCCGCAGAATGCCGACGCTTGGCTGACCCTTGCGGCAGCCCACCGGGTTCTCGGCGATCGCGCCGCCGAGCGGGAGGACTATCGCAAGTGCATCGATCAGGCGATCACGGAAAGTGTGAACCATTGCCGTGTTCTCGCGGCACGCTGACGCCGCCCGCACGCAGGGAAAGACCCAACGCGCCTTCCGCGACGGTCTCGCGGCACGCTGACGCCGCCCGCACGCAGGGAAAGACCCAACGCGCCTTCCGCGACGATCTCGCGGCGCGCTGACGCCGCGCGCATGCAGGGAAAGACCCAACGCGCCTTCCGCGACGATCTCGCGGCGCGCTGACGCCGCGCGCATGCAGGGAAAGACCCAGCGCGCCTTCCGCGACGATCTCGCGGCACGCTGACGCCGCGCGCATGCGGGGAAAGACCCAGCGCGCCTTCCGCGACGGTCTCGCGGCACGCTGACGCCGCGCGCACGCAGTCGGAAAGACCCAGGGCGCGCCTTCCGCGACGGTCGTCGATGGGTCGGTGGGCCCGGTCTGGCCCGTACTTGGCCCGCGCCGGGCGTCCGGGTCACGCCATGGATAGCCAATTGTCGCGAGCGCCGTCGGGACTGACGAAAGGGGGCAGGGGCATGAGCAAAAACACGCTGAGCGCATTCATGTAAGGCTCGTACATGAGGCGCAGGCGATGAAGCTTCTCTTCGACATCGGGCCCTTCTTTCAGAGTGAGGCCCGCTGCGGCAAGCCCCTTGCGAAGGCGCGCGAGCTCCGCCGAGGGCAGTCGGTCCGGATGGTGGGGTCGCGGCTCGAGCGAAAACACCCGGCTCAAGTCGACAGCCGCGTGCCGCGCCATGGCGAACGTCAGGCGCGCCGGGCGAGCCGAGCCGTGCTCCGTCCCCGAGAGAATCAGGGCGCATACATCGAGGATCGCGGTCAATGCGGCAACCCATGATTGGTTATCGTGCTGCGATCGGTAGTAGGCGAGAACGGGAAATGAAATGTGCGTTTCGAGCAGCTCGGCAGCCCACCGATCCCACTCCATCAGCAGGTCTCCGATGGTCTCTGCACCTTCGAGATCGACGTGCCGGACGAGCAGCTCGCCCGCACTCGGGGGTGAGCCGGCTCGCGCATCGAGCAATGTGATATTCACTTCACGGCGTGAAAACGCTTGGGACAGGACAGGCAAATATCCGATCACCATGGCGAAGAAGCCGAGCCCGGTTCCCCCTTCCATGACCGTGAACACCCGCTCCAGCCTGGAAGCCGGCGTGATGTCCCCAAGGCTGAGCGTAAAAAGCGTCGCTCCGCTGAAATAGAGATCAGCGACAAAGCCGTGCAGTGCGGCGGGCGCTTGAAGCTCGCTGCCAGCACCCCAATGGAGCAGGGCGTAGCCGACCACCAGCATCGCGGCCCAAACGAAGAGCAGACCCAAGAGCGAAATGGGGCCGAAGATCGAGAGGAGCGCCTCTCTCTCTTTGCCGGGTTTGCGCAGCGAACCCAGCGCGCGCAAGGGAAGCCAAGCCGATCGGTAGTATAAGCGCGTCAGTCGAAACCTTCGTCTCACGCGCCGAGGGAAGACGATGGTCTCGAACGTTTCCCAGAGCACGACGACCAGAAGGCCCGCTCCGCCAACCATGGCGATCAAGTGCACGTACCGACCCCCTTCGCCTGCGCCATCGCTCCCGCCGCTCCCGCACCGTTTGTAGTCTCTCGGGGCCGTTTATTCGACCGGTTGGGCCGATAGGGTGCGTCGCCTCGCCACGGGCGAGGGGGCGGACGCCCCGGGGGACGGCGACCGCGAACCCCCGGAGGCGGCTTGCGCGATCGCCCCGAACCTCGACCCTTTCAAGCATTCGAAATCTTTGCGCCCCGCTCGCAAGGGCGACAGCCGCCCATGGAGAGGACGTCATTCGGCTGCCACCCCCCGATCGAAGCTCGCTCGGCCGGCGTTGATCGCGGCGAGCTCGTTCTGCCCACGGTCTGTCTGATCGCCCGAGCTGAAGCGTCGCCGGATCCAGACCGTGACGTCGTCAAAGAGCGAGTAAGCAACCGGCGTGGCCAGCAGGGTCAGGGCGAGAGACAGCGTCTGCCCGCCCACGACGACCCCGGCGGTCGCGCGGTTCAGTCCGGCCCCGACGCCGCGCGAGGTGATGAGCGGAATCATGCCGGCCACGAAGGCCAGGGTCGTCATCAAGATCGGACGAAGGCGATCCCGATTGGCTTCGAGAATGGCATCGAGCCTCGGCCTTCCCTCGGCGCGAAGGTGGTTCGTGTGGTCGACTTGAAGGATGGCGTTCTTCTTGACCACGCCGAAGAGCACGATGATTCCGAGCATCGACAGCAAGGAGAGCTCTTGTCCGAAAAGAAGGAGCGACAAAAGGGCGAAGGGGACCGTCAGCGGCAGCGACAGCATGATGGTGATGGGGTGAAGCCACGAACCGAACTGCGCCGCCAGGACGAGGTACATGAAGATGAACGAGAGACCGACCGCCATCGCGAAGCCCCGCACCGCGCGCCCGGTTTCTTTGGTCAGCCCCGCCGGCACAGCGTGATACTGGGGGGGCAAGTGCTGGTCCTTGATGATTTCGACGAGCGCATCGGAAACCTGGCTCTGTCCGACGCCGGGGCCCGCGTTGGCCGTGATGGTGACCTGGCGCTGGCGTGCCAGCCGATTAATCTGTGACGGACCGGTCGTCTTGACCAATCGTACGACCGACGAGAGCGGGACCGTCTGGCCCGTCGCGGTCTGCACGGTCATGGCCGAGATTCCGGAGGGATCCGCGCGGTACATCGCGCTTGCGCGGGCCCGAACGTCGTAATCGTTGCCGCCCTCCTCGTAGGTCGACACTTTCAATCCCCCGACGAGGAGCTCGAGCGCGTTGGCGACGTCCGCGACGCCCACACCGAGATTGCCCGCGAGCTCTCGGTCGATCTCGACGTGCACTTCGGGGTTGCCGACGACGAGGTTCGAGTCGACGTCGACCGCCCCCCTCACCTGCCGGAAGCGCGCCAAGATCGCGCTCGTGTAGTGAGAAAGCTGGCTGAGGTCGGGGCCGCTCAGGGTGTACTGGATCTGGGCCTGCGATTGGCCGCTCGAGATTTGTGCGGTCTGCGAGACCTCGATGCGCAGGCTCTTCGGCTGCCGCGCGACGACCTCTTTTCGGACCCTGTCCATGATCGCAAACTGGTCTTGCGAACGCAGACGGGGATCGACGAGGTGGACGAAGATGTTCGCCAAGTTGCGCGTCACCGATGAGTCATTGCCGATGGTGAGCAGGGTGTGGTCGACCCCGGGGATGGCGCGAATCTCGCGTGCGACCCGCTCGGCCTGGAGGCCCGTTTCAGCAAGGCTCGTCCCCTCGGGGGCACGAACGTTCACGTCGAACTCGGCCACGTCGTTCGGCGGGGTGAAACCCTTCGGCACCGCCGCAGCCAAGGGAACGCAAGAGCCGAGCGTCGCGCACGCAACGACGACGACGACCCACCGGTGCCCCATGACCCAGCTCAAAACGACCATGTAAAGCGATTCGATGGGCCGGTAAAAGCGGTCGACCAACCGCTCGAGACCGGACCGCTTCTGGGACTCGCCTGCCGCAGGCGGAGGCAAAAGCCAGCGCGCCGCGAGCATCGGGGTCAAAGAGAAGCTGACGAGAAGCGAAACGAGAATCGCGAACGCCATGGTCAGGCCGAAGCTCTTCAAGAACCGGCCGATGATGCCGCTCATGAAGGCCACGGGGAGGAACACGGCCATCAAGGAAAGAGTCGTCGCGAGCACCGCGAGGCCGATGTCACGCGTCGCAAGCACAGCGGCGACGAAAGGCTTGTGCTTTTTTTCTTCGATGAAGCGAACGATGTTCTCGAGCACCACGATGGCGTCGTCGATGACGATGCCGACCGCCAGCGCCAGGGCAAGCAGGGTGATGATGTTCAGCGTGAAGCCCATCGCCCACATCAGGCCGAACGTGCCGACGATCGACACGGGGATCGCCAGCGCAGCAATGATCGTGCTCCGCCAGTTGCCGAGGAAAATGAGGACGATCACGGCCGCAAAGAGCGCGCCCAAAAGCAGATGCTCTTTGACCGCGTTGACGCTCGTGCGGATCGAAGCCGATTCGTCGCGCACGACCCGGAGCTCCGAGCCCGGGGGGAGCGTCGTCTGGACCTCGCCGAGCCGCGCTCGGACGGCGTCGACGACCGCCACCGTATTTTGGCCCGACTGCTTGCGGATCGAGAGAACGACGCTCTCCTTGCCGTCCTCGGACGCCGATGTCTTCGGTTCTTCCATTCCGTCGTCGACCCGGGCGACATCCCCGATGCGTGTCGGATGGTTCTGGCTCTCTCGGATGACGATGCGGCCGATCTTGGCCACGTCGTCGACACGCCCTTCGACCCGTAGAGAAAGGCTCTTCGGACCCGTTTCGATCTGCCCGCCTGGAACGCTCAGATTTTGTTGCGCGAGAGCACGCTCGACGTCGACGGCGGTGAGGCCCACGGCATCGAGCTTGACAGGGTCGAGCCAGACGTTGATCTGCCGCTTTTTGCCGCCGAGGATGTTGACTTGGCCGACGCCGTTGATGCTTTCGATCTGGCGGCGCACCCGCTTGTCGGCGAGCTCGGTCGTGTCCCGGATCGAGCCTGGGCTGCTGAGTGTCACATAGAGGATGGGAGAGGCATCGGGGTCGACCTTGGAGACGACCGGTTGGTCGATCCCTTTGGGCAGGTCGGGGAGGACGTTGTTGATGTGGTCGCGCACCTCCTGCGTTGCAACGTCCGGATCCTTGTCGAGGTTGAATGTGATGACGACGAGCGAGACGCCCTGACTCGATGTGGATCGCAGCTCGTCGATGCCGCCGATCGTGTTCACGGCCCCCTCGATCTTGTCGGTCAGCTCGGTCTCAATCTCTTCAGGAGCGGCGCCGTTTTCGGTCGTGGTCACGACGACGGCGGGGAAATCGATCTTCGGAAACTGATCGACACCGAGCGAGGCGTAGCCGAACGCACCGATGACGATAAAAACGAGCATGAGCACCCAGGTGAAGACCGGCTGCCGTATGCACAGCGACGCGAGCCATTGCATGACTTACCCCCGCACTCGATTGCTCGGTTTGCGCGCTTCCGACCGCACCATGCACTTGCCTCGGGCTCGGATCACTCGGTTTGCGTGCCATCGACCGCACCGGGCGGTGGAGACACGACCACGGATTCTCCGGTCTTGACGCCGTCGGCGATGGCCACGCGGTCCCCGACGATCGGCCCGAGCTGCACGACCCGTTCCTCGAGGTGGCCGGCGACGACGGCAAACACGCTGTCGTTGTTGTCGGTCCGGTGGACGACGGCCTTGACCGGCACCGCGGGCAAGGTGAGCTCACCGACGGGGAGCTGCGCAGTCACGAACATGCCGGGCAAAAGCGCATGATCGGGGTTGTCGGTCACCGCTTCGACGACGAGGTCGCGGGTCGCTTCGCGAATCTCGCCCCCCATGTACTTCACGGTGGCGCTGAAGGTGCGGCCCGGGATCGCCACCGTCTCGAAGGAGACGGCCAGCCCCGGGCGCACACTGCCCACGTTGGCTTCGGGCACGGTGAGCTCGAGCCGAAGCGGGTCGTCGACCAAGAGCGTCACGACTCGGGTGTCGGGATGCACGTAATCGCCGACGTGGACGAAGCGCTCGGCGATGACGCCGCCGAAAGGAGCGCGGATGGACGAGTCGGTGAGCGTTTGCACGGCTTGATCGGCCCGCAGCCGCGCTGCCTCTTCGCTCGCCGCCTGGGTCTCGCAACTCGTCGTTTGCTTGTCGTACTCCTGCTGGGTGATCGCGCCTTTGGCGAGCAGGCCCACGTAACGTTGGCAATCGGCCCGGAGGTTCTTGAGCTGCTCGGACGCGCTCGTCAGGTTGGCCGCGGCCTCCGCCCGAGAGAGCGACGCCGAGCGCGCGTCGAGCTGAGCCAGGATCGCCCCCTGGACCACGTGATCGCCGCGTTCGACGAAGGTCTTGATGACGCGGCCTGTGGCGTTGGCGGCGAGGTCGGTGCGCTCGTTCGACGACAGCGCCCCCGTCAGGCGAAGAAGCTTCGGAACCGGCTGCTCGGTGACCGTCACGGTCTGGACGTGGATCTTCGCCGCCGCGGGCGGGGGTTCGACGGCCGCAGCCGACCCGCGCGAGCAACCCGCGGCCGGAAGACCGAGGGCGATGGCCACGGCGAAGGCAAGCGTTCGATCGCCCGGCGGACCTGAAAAGGCGCGCCTCATGGCCGGTCCCTCGTGAGCTGTCCTGCGTCCAGCCGGAGCGCCAGACGGGCGTACGCGAGGTCGGCGTCGGCCTGGATGCGCGCCACGTCCGCCGAGAACGCGTCCTGGCGCGCCTGCAGGACGTCGAGCTGGGTCGCCACGCCATTTTCGTACCGGTCTTCGGCCAGGGACGCGGCGAGGTGAGCCGCCGCGACCTGCGCGCGGGAGGCGCGTGCCGACTCGATGTCTGCGCGAATTTGATGCCAGTCGCGAAAGACCGCGTCCTCGGCCGCCCGCCGAGCTTGATCCTCGTTGGCGCGCGCCGCGGCGGCGGCCGCGCTTTGCGCGCGGATCTCCGGCACGATGGTCGTGTCGAGCTTCCAGGCAGCCGTCACCTGCAGAAGGTAGATGGCGCTGTGCCCGCCGACGAAGGCGGTGGCGTTGGTGAACCTCTCTTCCGCCGAAGCCGACACCGTCGGGAGCCACCCCGTCTTGGCAGCCTGAACGCCCAAGTCCGCCTCGGAGCGGGCCGCCGCTGCGCTCTTCACGGACGGAGCCGCGTCGGCCTTGCCGGTCCACGCCTCGAGCGGCTGGCCCTCTTCGTGCAGATCGTCTTCCGGGAAGCTCGTCGCGGGCTCGGCGACGAGACCCGAGAGCGAAGAGAGGTCGCGCCGGGTGGTGGTGACCGCAAGATCGGCGGCGGTGACGTTCTGTTCGGCTTTGGCCTCGTCGGCCAAGGCACGTTGCACGTCGAGCTCGGAGCCCGTGCCGTTTTCCTTGCGGTCGCGGGCGAGCTTCACGTTGTGCTCCGCGACTTCGACATTTTTCGCGGCCGAGAGCAGGACGGCTTCGTCGGCAAGCAGCGTGTAGTAATCGCGAAGCACGTTTTTTTCGACCGTGAGCTCCGCGTCTTCTTCGTCCGCGCGGGCCCCCTCGAGCGTGGCCTTGGCGGCGGCCCGCCGGTCCCAATTGGCGATGTTGATAAGGGGCACGGTCAGGATGACGTTCGCGTCAAGCTGGTTTTGCGGCTGAATGACCGTGTTCGGAAGGCTGAAGCCAGCGGGCAACGACGAACCTTGAAGCAGTGCGGACGTTTGTACCTCGTACTGATTTCTCGTGTACATCGCCTGCGACGAGAGGTTCGGCAGGAGGCTCCCGGTCGAGATTCCGACCTCGGCATCCCGCTGGGCCGTGGTCGCGCGGGCGGCGCGGTTGCGCGGGTTCCACGTCCGCGCGTGCGCCAGAAAATCGGTCACCGGCTGCAGGGCGAGTGCCGGGCGCGTGAAAAGCGCGCCCGCGACAAGGGCGACCGCGATACCGGGGGCGCGGACTCCGCGCGGGTGCAGGGATGCGTGGGTCATGGCGCGGCGGATTCTGACGCAACTTCTTGTTGCATGGTTCGATGCATAACGCCGCAGGGCAGGGTCGCACAAACGGGGCGTGCCGGGAGACGTCGGCGGCGGATCGCGGAGGCGATCCGGCGGCCGGTGGGAATCCGGGCATCGGGCACTTTCGCCTTAAATACAAGGTTTTTGCCTGCGATGCCACGAAAGACGTGTGCCATACTTTTTGAAGCACCATGGTCCAAGACGTTCACCGCCCGTCGACTGCGCCCGCGACGCCGGGGCGGTCCAGGCGCAACCAAAAGTCGCGATCGGACCCATCGCCGGCGCGCCAGCACACGAAGGGGACCGTGGCGAACGCGCATTCGTCGCTCCGCGAGGCGAGGATTCTGAAGGCCGCGATCGAAGAGCTGGCCCGGTCGGACTACGGGGGACTCACCTTCGAGCGCGTCGCGGCGCGGGCGGGGGTGAACAAGACGACGGTCTACCGCCATTGGGACACGAAGGCGCAATTGGTACGCGCCGCCCTGTCGCTGGTCGTCCAATCGGTCATTCCTGAAAAGTCGGCCGGGACCCTGCGCGAAGACCTCATTCGCGTCGGCCGGACGATGGTCGACTTCTCGACCTCTTTCGAGGGGCAGTGTCTGATTCGGTTGCGCTTGCTGCAGCACCCGGAGCCCGAGCTCGCGGGCATCGCAAAGAACCTCCATGCACAACAGATCGCGCAGCTCGAGGCACTGGCCGACGCGGCGACCCAGCGGGGCGAGCTGCCGCAGGGCGTCGACTTCAAACTGGTGCTCGACATGCTCTGCGGGGCGCTCCACTCGCGGCTCTTCATGAAAAACGAGCCGGTGGACGATGTGCTCATCGCCCGGATGGTCGACATCCTACTTCGGGGCGTGGCCGGGCCTGGCGATCGTCCGTCCGCGGGCGTTCCCAAACGGCGCGCGGCCCGGCTGCATCGGAGACGGGCCTCATAGGGATTTTTTCAAATGCCGCTCACTTTGCGCTTTCGATCCCGTGCGCCACGAATCGATCGGCCTTGGTCCTAGAGCGCCGAGGGCGCCGGAGGCGCCGGCGCTCGCTTCCATGCTTCGTCGCCTCTGTGCCTCGGTACGAAGTCATGAAAGAGATGGGGTCCATGAGAGCGACGGCGCATGCCTCTCGGGTCGTTCCTTGGATGGCCTGGCTTTCGGCGACGAATCTCCTCGTTCTTCCTGCGTGCAGCCCCACCGCGGCACGCGGCGGCGGGTACTGCGCTCCGCCGGTCGTCGCCCCACTCCCCCTTGCGAGCGATCCGGAGCCCCCTGCCGGAGCGCCACGCACGGAGCAGATGGCCGCCCTGCTCGGGCTCCGCGGCATGGACGCCCAGCAAGAGGCAAGCTCGGTCGATGCGCGCGTGCGCGTCGTCGAGCGCATCGAAATGGCCCGCCTCGCCATCGCATCGACGTCTGCCGAGCTCGAGTGCGAGAGCGAGCGCGCCGCGCAGGCGGCCGAGTATCTCGCGCGTCGTCAAACGAAGAACGTACAAATGCTGACGATCGGATCGGTCGCCCTTGCGACGCTGACGGGCATCGCGGGGGTGTTTCTCTCGACCCGCGACGCCCCCGCCGGCGACCAAGATGCGGCCGCCATCTCCGGAGGGGTTCTCACGGCCGCTCTCGGACTCGCTTCGCTTTACGTGCACGCCACCGCCGACTTCGAACATCCGCGCAACCTGCTGACGGACGTATGGACGGGGCCGGCTCGTTCGAGCACCTACCCCCCCATCGTTTGGGCATATTTCACCCGGCCCCAATTTTCGAACGCGCAGCGTCAGCCGATTCGAGAGAAGATCGTCGCCCGGTGGCGCCGCTTCGAGCCGATCGATGACCCTGCGGCCGAACGGTTGCTCTTCGGCCGCGGCGGACCCTACGACGCCGACACGCTGCACACACGGGCCGCCATGCTGGAAGAGGTCCGGGCCGAAGTGCAGCTAAGCCAACAAGACCTCGCCGCGTTTGCCGCAACCCTTCTCCGCCCATGAGAGACTCGCGCCTCCCTCGCTCCGAACGCCCGTCCCAGCCGAGGCGGCTGGGACGTGCGAATCGGGGGGGTCATCGCGGCGGCATGCCGACGCCGGTGGCTTGCGGGATCGTGAAATTGTCCCACGCCGGGATGAGGTTATTTTCCGTCGGATCCTGATTCCACAAATAGATGGCCGGGAACGTCGTAATGGCATTTCCCTGCGAGGGGTCGACGACCACGCCGGCCACGTAGAGCTGGGTCTTGCCCAGGGTTGCACCCGTTGCGCTGCCGGTCGCGGGATTGTTCGGGTCGTTAATGCGAATCGATGAGAACGTCACCCAATAATACAACTTGCCATCGGAGGCGGGTGTGACCATGCCGCCGGCGGGCGCCGGCGCCCACTTCGGCCAGGTGTTCTCGACGCCGGGGCTCGCCACACCCGAACACTTGGCCGGATCGTTGGCCGCGAGCCGGGTGGCGGTGCCGCCGGCCGCGGGCACGACGAAGACCTCGGCCGCAGGTTGCTCGTACATGTCCACGGTGGACGGGGTGCGGTTGAACGCAAGCAGCGTGTCGTCCGGCGAAAAGCTCGGGAAGTATTCGTTGTACGTCGGGTCGGAGGCGCCCATCACGCTCGTCGCCGCCCCGCCCGTACCTCCCGGTGCGCCGTTGTTTGCGTTGTACGGGATGGTCTTGACGTCCGCCTGACCCACGGTGCCTCCCATGACGGACGGCCAGGTGAAGCCGCCGTAGCTCGCGCCGAACTCGCCGCCGGCCCCCAGCCGACCGTCACGGGTGCCGTTCGTGACCGACGTGTACGCAATCGTCTTTCCGTCGTGACTCCAATTCGGCGATCCGGCGCTCTGCGCGTCGCCGGTGCGGGCGAGAATTCCCCAGCCGCCGTTGTTCGTCGCGCCAGGGGCCGCCGATGGCCGGCCGCCGGCGTCGCCCAGTCCGTCCCATTCGAGGTTGATCCAGACGAGCTGCGAGACGACGCCGCTCGTTTGAATCGCTTCGTAGTTGGTCGAACCCGGGAATTCGGGCTGGTCGAGCGACGCGCCGAGCGACGCGATTTCGACGTGGTCGCCCGCGGCGTAATGGGCCTTCGAAAACGTCTGGATCCCGAGCATGACGTCATCGACGTTGTTCGCGGCGCTGCCACTGTTGCCGCCGAGGTAGTTCGCGTCGTTCGTGTTGGGCCCGAGGTTCGCGATGGCGCCGGCGCTCAACCAGGGCGGTGCCGCACCGACAGGGGCCCCGGAATCGGCCGAAACGGAAGCCAGCGCATTGGGCCACGGCCACTGCACCGTGAAACCGACGTAGTTGCCGTCGGGTGTCGCGGCGTGACAGCCGATGCACTGCACAGGTTCCAGAGCGGGCGGCTGCGGGAAGTTGCCTCCGTCGCCCGGTCCCGCCCATACCGGCTGCTGAACCTGCGGCGGGGTCAGCACGATGTTCGTGCTCTCGTCGCCAACCTGGAATCCTTGCAAATTCGTGCTCGCGGCGGACGCCAAGAAGGACGCGGTCGACCAAAAGACCATGCCTCCCTGCGCTGGCGCGGGTGCAATCGTGAAGCTGCTTCCCGACCCGAACTCCGGGGTCCCTCCGGTGCCGCTGATCTGCCGGATGGTCACGGTGATCGGCGCGCCTTGCACGTTGGCCGCCAGCGACTGCCAGATCGTCTTCGGCATCGTCCACTTCGTCTGAGCGGTGTAGACGACGAGATCGTTCGATTCCGCTGCGGAATGCAGACGAAGCTCAAACAGCAGATTTTGGCCGCTGGCGGTCCAGTAAAAGCGGGGCCTCAGCCAGTTGTTCGGAAAGAGCGCGCCAGCCGCCGGCTCGTACAAACAGGGACCTCCAGTTGGTGCGCCGGCTTCCGGCGGACCAAACATCGACGCGACGTTCGTGGGAACGGTCGGAGCGCCGCCGTCGGGCTCATCGAGGATGGGATCGGACGGAAAGTCGCCGCACGTGCCGTTCCCACACCCCATCGGGCTGACGTTGCCCAGGCCCCCCTCGCTGAAGAACACTGGCTCTTGGCTCGAGCCGGCGGTCGAGCTCGGACTGCTGCCGTTGCTCGAAGAACCGGGCGGGTTCTCGAAGGTCGACAAACTCGAGCCCTTCGCGCAGCTCGCCGCAACGACAGCGACAGCCATCACGGTTGCGCCCAAACCGGTTGGGACGATAGGTCGTTTGAAGAGGGCAGGCAGCATGGTGGCCTCGTGAGCGAAGAGTCGAACGGGGGACAGCGTCGCGGCTCGTGCGACACCCGCCGTAGGCGTCTTCTGCGTGTACGGCGGACGTGCGCCGAGGGTCACGAAAGTGACGAAAGAGGTCTACGACGTACGCGCATTCCGGGGGTTGGACCCGTCTCGACTGCGTCCCATCACGCGCTCCGCGAACGACAGACGGCAGGAAAAGCGGGGTGAAAGAAAAATCACCGCCACCCTAGAAATCGTCCACCCCCTCGCGATCGTCGGAGAGGCGGCCCCACCGCACGAGCGCCGCGGCCGTGTGTTGATCGATCGCAGCGGGCACGCGTTCGGAGTGCGGTCCTTTGGGGGCGAGTGCCTCCAAGGCCCAGCGGCGGATGGCTTCGAGGGCCAGCGCGGACGTTCCGCGCACGTCGGCGACGCACGACGGATCGAGCGACAGGTCGCACATGCGAAGCTCGCGATCGTGCGATCCGACGAGCACGTAGGGGCCCCAGCGCACCGAAAAGCGTCCTCCGCGGGTCGCGAGAAACGGACGCTCGACCGACGCCGCGGTTCCTTGGGCCAGCGCCGCCAAGTCCTCGCCTTCGAAGGCCGACGGTGGGGGGAGGCCCAGCACGTCCAGGATGGTCCGGGCGAGATCGACCGAGCTCGTCGGTGCCTCGACCCGTTGTCCGCCGAGCGACGTCCCCACGGGCCAGCGGACGACGAGCGGCGTCGCCAGAATGGGCTCTTCGAGCGATTCGGGCTCCCCGAAGGGAATGGCGGACTCGCTCGCGGCGACGTCCGCTGTCACGATGATGGCCGTGTCTTCCGCGCGACCATCGGTCCGTAGCGCAGCGACGAGCCGGCCGAGGGCCTCATCGTGCTCGTCGATGGCTCGGTCGTAGAGCGCCCAAGCGCGAACGCGATCGTCTTCCTTGAAGCGTCCGGGGTGTTTTCGCGCCTTCGCCATGGCTTCGGCCGCCCGCCGCGGTTCGATCAACCCGAGGTAGCCATCGGGCGGCATGGCTCGAAGCTCGTCGGTCGTGGCGTCCCACGGCGGATGACCCCCGCGCGCATGCACCACCACAAAAAAGCGCGCAGCCTTGTGCGCATCAATCCACGCGGCCGCTTCGTCGAACACCCGCGTCGCCGGCGCGTCGTCGAGCGGGTCGGCCGCGAGTGAACTCGACGCCCGCTGAGCCAAAAAGGTGGACCCCGCCGACGCGAGCGCCGCGAGCTCCGGCACGGCATGCGGACCGCCCCAGGGCGCCAACGCCTTCGCGGACGTGCTGCCCAAAATGACGAGCACGACGTTGTGTGCCGCCGGAGGCGTCAACGCGACCACGGGGCCCGCGGCCATGACGCGCGGAGCGCCGATCAGCACGCGCGCACCTTTGGCTGCCCGCCGCACGACGATCTCGACCGACGCCAGAGCTCCGTCGCCGCTGAGACCGGTGACCGGCACCGACCAGGGCAGCCACCCGGTGGCGCCGCCGGCAACGGTCGCGGTTCCAAGCACGACCGGTGGACGACGATCCTGCACGATGCGCGCCTCGACCTCCGCATCGGGTCCGCCCACCGTGGCCAGCGACGCCTCGAGCGTGGCGTTCGCCGGGATCCAGCCGGCGCATCGCACGAACCCGGGAGCCCGAAGCGACATGGCGCGAATCGAACGACCGCCGAGGGTCTCGTCGACCACCGCGTCCGCGTGCGTCGGCGCAGGGTAGGGCTCCGAGGAGTCGCCCGTGCCGATGTGCACCCAGTCGATCTCCGCGAGCGGCTCGTCCCCTGCGTGCAGCCCACGGGTAAAGTGCAGCGTCAGCTCGTGGCCCCCTGGCGCGAGCGATCCGATCCCCCCGGATCCGCGCGCGACGAGAAGCTGCGTCTCGCCCCGGGCGAACGAGAACACGCCCACCACCTTGCCGTCGATCGCGACGGAGGCGGCACGCGCCGAGAGGCCTCGCATGCGCGCCTCGACGTAGACCGGTGCGCCCGGTGGTTCGGCGGCGGCCGCCGGCCAATAAAAGCTGGCCGAGATCACGCGGGACCGCGATCGCAGCCACATCGCCCCCTCACGCTCGACGATCTCGTCCTTGGCCGGCCGCAAGGAGCCGGGGCGCAAGTTGGCAGCCATCGATGGCGTACCGAAATCGAGGAGCACGCCGCGGTGCCCGAACGCGCAGTCGTCCGCGCTTCGCATCAAATCGAGCACGACGCCGCGCGGCAACGCGCCAGGCGCGTGCGCCCCATCGGCGCTTGCGCGCGCCGGGGCCCCGGACATCGAACCGTCACGCGGCCGCCCGCAGGAGCACGCGCCGAGGAGCGCCCACGCGGCGGCCGCCGAGGCCCACGCCGCGCGCTTCACGGCGGCGACGCCACATGCACGTGCGTCGTCTTGCCCGGGTGCACATCGATCGAGAGCTTCCACGCCCTGCTCGCTTGTTCGACGGACACCGCGTGAGGTCCAGGCGCCTCGGCGGAGCCGACAACCGAGCCGCTCCCCATGACGGGGGAACCGTCGATGCGAACACGGGCCCCCTCGGGCGTCGCAATCTCGAGAAATCCGTAGCCGGGCGGGACTTCGGCGCCAGCGGGCAAGTCGTCGGTCACGGTGATTGGAGGCGACGCGGCGACCGAGCCCATCGGTGGCGCCGAGCTCGGGCTTGATGAGGCCGAAGCGCGGCCGACAGCCCCTTGGTCTCGCCCATTCGCATAGAGCCCGACCCCGACGGCCGCGCCGAGCACGACGAACGCCAACGCGGCGCCGCCCCATCCGTTTTTGGGGGGCGGCGGCGCAAACGAGCTTTCGACCTGATTTTTGGCGACCCGGGCACCGAATGCCGCCGCCGGCGGCGCTTCAGAAGACGCCGGTGCTGCCGAGGGGGGCCGTTCGTCCTGGGCAGGCACGGGCACCAGCGCGGGCGCGGGCGCGGGCGCGGGCACGGGCACGGGCACGGGCGCAGCCGCCGACGCGGTCGGCGAAAGCTCGAATGGCGAGACGAAGGGCTCCGCCGGCGA